>NZ_CP071501.1:3015000-3615000 GCF_017354985.1 Shewanella cyperi
AAATTCACTCTGGGTATTGGTCAATCTGGCGACCCGTCCATCCAGTCCGTCACAGAGCATGGCGACAAACACCGCCACGGCCGCAGATTCAAAATGCCCATTCATCGAGGCTATAACGGCATAAAAGCCGGAAAACAATCCAGCGGTCGTAAACAGGTTGGGCAATAAATAGATGCCGCGATTTTTTACTGTAGGCTTGTCGAGATTTTTCATACACTGGCACTAAATGGGCTAAGATCGCCAACAAGATAGCATATTTTTGCCACGGACCAATGCCGGCCCAAAGGAGAGTGAATTCCATGTTTGCCAGAACCCCCATCGCCTTGCTGTTGCTTTCAATGTTATCTGGAGCAACCTGGGCTACCACTATTTATACCTGGGTTGATGAGAAAGGTGTCACCCATTACAGCGAGCAACCGCCCACCGAAGAACAGACGGGCGCCAAGACCCTGTACAGCGAAGACATAGAGCCGGGCAAGGTCGGCTCGGTGGCACCCAAGGCGCGTGAACGCAAACCCGAAATGACCGAAGACGAGAAAAAGGCCGCCATACTCAAGATACAAAATGAGGAAAAAGCCAAGGAAGTTTGTGAGGATGCCAAGCGCAGGCTGGATATATTGACCAGTTACGCCAGGATACGCCAAACCAAAGAGGGCAGTGACGAACCTGTAGTGCTGTCGGAAGAAGAAAAACAGCAAGCCACGGCCGAGACCCGTAAAACCATCGAGTTGTATTGCAAGGAATAAGCCCCCTAATCTGGGGCTAAGCCGAACTAAGATAAAAAAGGGGAGCCAAGCTCCCCTTCTTCTTATTCACTACAGCATTATTGCAGGAATATCAGCTCGGAATCCTGACAATCCACTTCAATGGTTTTGCCCGGCACGAACTCCCCTCGCAGTAAACGTTGCGCCAGTGGATTCTCAATTTCCTGCTGCAAGGCGCGTTTAAGTGGTCGGGCACCGTAGACAGGGTCGAAACCGGCACGGGCAATATAAGCCAGGGCTTCTTCGGTCAGGTGGAGATCAAATTCTTTCTCCAACAGGCGCCGACGCAGTGATTCAATCTGGATAGCGGCAATATTTTTGATATGGGCCGCATCCAGCGGATGGAATACCACAGTTTCATCAATCCGGTTCAGGAACTCAGGCCTGAAGCTATGTACCACCACATTCATCACTTCCTGCTTCATCTGGGCATAACTCAAACTGCCGAAATGCTCCTGAATGATGTCGGATCCCAGGTTGGAGGTCATGATCACCACGGTATTGCGGAAATCCACGGTACGGCCCTGCCCATCGGTCAGGCGACCGTCGTCCAGCACCTGCAACAGAATATTGAACACATCCGGGTGAGCCTTTTCCACTTCGTCGAGCAGGATCACCGAATAGGGTTTGCGGCGCACCGCCTCGGTCAGATAACCGCCCTCCTCGTAACCCACATAGCCGGGAGGTGCTCCCACCAGACGTGAGACCGAATGTTTCTCCATAAACTCGGACATGTCGATGCGCACCAGGGCCGACTCAGTGTCAAACAGGAACTTGGCCAGTGACTTACAAAGCTCTGTCTTACCCACCCCGGTAGGGCCGAGGAACAGGAAAGAGCCTATGGGTCGGTTGGGATCGGCAAGACCGGCGCGGCTGCGGCGAATGGCATTGGCCACGGCATCCACGGCTTCGTTTTGACCTATCACCCGCTCGTGCAGGGCTTTTTCCATTTGCAGCAATTTTTCCCGCTCACCTTCCAACATTTTCGCGACCGGGATACCGGTAGCCTTTGACAGCACCTCGGCAATTTCTATGTCGGTGACCTTGTTGCGCAGCAAGCGCATGTCCTGCATTTCTGCCTGGGATGCCAAATCCAGCTGCTTTTCCAGTTCGGGGATGCGGCCGTATTGCAGCTCAGACATCCGGGCCAGATCGCTGGCGCGGCGGGCCACTTCCAGATCCAAACGGGCCTGTTCCAGATCCGCCTTGATATGTTGGGTGCCGGCCAGGGCCGCTTTTTCCGTATGCCAAATCTCATTCAGTTCGGCAGATTTGGCCTCGAGCTCCTCCAGCTCATGGCGCAAATGCTCCAGACGCTTGCGACTGGCTTCATCATTTTCCTTGGCGAGTGCCTGCTCCTCCAGCTTGAGCTGTATGGTGCGACGCTCCAATTTATCCAGGGGTTCTGGTTTGGAGTCGATCTGCAGTCGTATACTGGAAGCGGCCTCGTCAATCAGATCTATGGCCTTGTCCGGCAACTTGCGGTCGGAGATGTAGCGATGGGACATGGTCGCTGCCGCTACTATGGCCGGATCTGTGATTTCCACATGGTGATGCAGCTCGTAGCGCTCCTTGAGGCCACGCAATATGGCTATGGTATCTTCGACGCTGGGCTCATCCACCAGCACCTTCTGGAAACGACGCTCAAGAGCGGCATCTTTTTCTATATATTGACGGTATTCATCCAGGGTGGTGGCACCGACACAGTGCAAATCGCCCCTTGCCAGGGCCGGTTTGAGCATGTTGCCGGCATCCATTGCACCTTCGCTCTTGCCAGCCCCCACCATGGTGTGCAGCTCATCAATAAAGAGGATCACCTGCCCCTCTTCCTGGGCCAGCTCGTTGAGCACCGCCTTGAGTCTTTCCTCGAACTCGCCGCGGTATTTGGCACCGGCCACCAGGGCCCCCATGTCGAGGGACAGCACCCGTTTATTCTTGATACCCTCGGGTACCTCACCATTGACTATCCGCTGCGCCAGCCCTTCAACAATGGCGGTCTTACCGACACCGGGTTCGCCAATCAGCACTGGATTGTTCTTACTGCGGCGCTGCAATACCTGCACAGTACGGCGGATTTCATCATCGCGGCCAATTACCGGGTCCAAACGGCCCTGTTCGGCGCGCTCGGTCAAATCAACTGTGTATTTTTTCAGTGCCTGGCGATTGTCCTCGGCATTGGGATCGTCCACATTCTGGCCGCCACGCAGTTGTTCTATGGTTTTTTCCAGCAGTTCCTTGGTGGCACCGGCCTGTTTCAATATCTGGGCCAGGGTGTCACCGCTCTCCAGCGCTGCCAATACAAACAATTCGCTGGAGATGTACTTGTCCTTGCGCTTTTGCGCCAGCTTGTCGCACAGATTCAGCAGGCGGATCAGGGCCTGGGACAATTGCACATCACCACCGGTGCCTTCAACCTGGGGCAAACGCTCCAGCTCCTGGCTGAGCAGTGAACGCAAGTTGCTGACGCGGATCCCTGCCTGGGTCAGCAAAGGATGGATAGAGCCCGAATCCTGGTTGAGCAGGGCCATCATCAGGTGCACGGGTTCAATGAATTGATGATCGCGTCCCAGTGCCAGCGATTGGGCATCGGATATCGCCATCTGGAATTTGTTGGTCATACGATCGAGTCGCATAGCGCCTCCTTAAAAGCACCAAGAGGAAATCTCAAGTTACTTAAAAGATGGGGATGACGACGCTTTTTTCAAGTGGTCGGAAATTAATCGCGCCAGATTAGTGAGGCCATGCGGCCGGTAACGCCATCGCGGCGATAGGAGAAATACCCGGTCTGCCTGAAGGTACATTGGCGGGCATGGAACTGCCACTCAACCCCGAGAGCCCGGAGCCGTCTGTCGGCCAGGCGATAGAGATCGGCAAGGTACTTTCCCGCCCCATGGGGACGAAAACAATCGCCGCAATCCGAGTCCTGCTCGAGAAATGCAAGACGCACCTCGGCACCTACTTCGAAGGCATCCGGGCCAATGGCCGGGCCAAGATAGGCCGTGATGTTCTTGCCTTTGGCGTGAAAACGAGCCACCGCGGCTTCGATAACACCATCACAAAGACCGCGCCATCCTGCGTGTACGGCGGCTATCTCCTGGCCATCGTCGCTGGTCAGCAGCACAGGCAAACAATCGGCGGTCATGACCACACATACCTTGCCAGCTTGATTGCTGTAACTGGCATCAGCCTGTTTTGAGTCCGTATCCGTCACCAAAGCCAGATCCAGTACCCGGGTACCGTGCACCTGCTCCAGCCAAACGGGCTCGGAAGGTAAAGCAAGGGACTCACACAGCAAGGCCCTGTTGGCCAACACCTTTGCTTCGTCATCGCCCACATGCAGCCCCAGATTGAGGCTGTCAAAGGGCGCTGCGCTCACCCCGCCATGTCTGTCTGTCATGGCGATGTGAACACCGGCAGGTGTGGGCCAATCGGGCCGGAACACTTACAGGTACTCCAGCGGGTGCTCTTCGGTGTCTTTACGCAACGCCTTGGTCAACAGCACCATGTCTTCCGGAATAGGCGCCTGCCAGCTCATGACTTCGAGAGTCACGGGATGCACCAGCTCCAGCTTGACCGCATGCAAGGCCTGACGGTTGAAGCCCTTGAGAATTTCGAAGAACTCTGGGCTTGCTCCCTTGGGGGGCTTGGGACGGCCGCCATACACGGGATCACCCACCAACACGTGACCTATATGGGCCATGTGCACGCGGATCTGGTGGGTACGACCGGTTTCCAGACGCAAACGCACACGGGTATGGGCACGGAATTTCTCCGCCACCCGGTAGTGGGTTACTGAGGGACGACCACTGTGATGCACCGCCATATGGGTACGCTTGGTGGGATGACGTCCAATGGGCTCATCAACGGTACCGCCGGCAGTCATGGTGCCCAGCACTATGGCCTCGTATTCGCGGGTAATTTCCCTGGCCTGCAGCGCCGCGACCAGATGAGTTTGAGCCTCGACCGTTTTCGCCACCACCATCAAGCCGGTGGTGTCTTTATCCAGACGATGCACAATACCGGCGCGGGGCACATGCTCTATATCAGGGCAATGATGCAACAGCGCATTCATCAGGGTACCATCGGCATTGCCGGCACCGGGATGCACCACCAAGCCGGCAGGCTTGTTGATCACCAATATATGATCGTCTTCATAGACTATATCGAGATCTATGGCTTCGGCCTGGGCACTGACCTCTTCTTCCAGGGTGGCTTCGATCTCAATGATCTGGGACTCCAGCACCTTCTCCCTTGGCTTGGTTACGGCTACGCCATCAACGTATACTGCGCCGGACAGGATCCATTCTTTGATCCGTGTGCGCGAATAATCAGGGAACAACTCGGCCACGGCCTGATCCAATCTCAGCCCGGTTAGTGTTGCTGAAATCTCGCTTTTTAGATTAATCTCTTGAGTCATATGAACCGTACCCCGGATTTGGGGTCCAAAGTGGTGTGCTATTTGTTACAATCGGATGTTTTCCATTTTATAGTGAAATGGAGAAATTCTTAACTACAACTTCAAAAGAATTGAATTCAAGTATGTCTAAATTTGCCAAAGGCACCGCAGTTGCCTTGCTAACCCTGGCCCTCGGCGCCTGTAGCAGTACCGGAAGTGAAGAAGATCTGGTGCTCAATCAAAAGTCTCCCGACGCACTTTATACCCAGGCCCGTACCTCAATGGAACTTGGCAATTATGCAAAGGCGGTAAAGTCCCTGGAGGCTTTGGACTCGCGTTTTCCTTTTGGCCCGCACAAAACCCAGGTGCAGCTGGATCTGATCTACGCCTACTATAAGTTGGATGACGCCGCTCAGGGACTGGCCAACATAGACCGTTTTATTCGTCTCAATCCAACCCATCCCGACATTGACTACGTCTTCTATATGCGTGGTTTGATGAACATGCAGGCCGATCGTTACTTCTTCCATGAATTGATGAACATCGATCGTACCGACAGGGATCCGCAAAATGCCATCAGCGCCTTCAAGGATTTCGACAAGCTGATAAAAAGCTACCCCAACAGCAAATATGCCGCTGATGCCCGCAAACGCATGCAATATTTGAAAAACCGCTTGGCGCAATATTCAGTCCAGGTGGCGGAATACTATATCAAGATGAATGCCTGGAGTGCGGCAGCCGTCAGGGCCCAAAGTGTGATGGAAACCTATTCAGGCACCCCCGCCACCGAGCGCGCCCTGGAAATCATGGCCCAGGCCTACGATGAGTTGGGGCAAAATCAACTTAAACAGCATGTGATGATGGTGATGCAAGCCAACTTCCCCAACAACGAAATGCTGCAACACTGATAAAAAGTAAACGCCCCGCACTGCGGGGCGTTTACTTTTCAGCCAATCGAATTTAGTGCAAACCGCTGTCCATGTTCTTCCCTCCAGCAAGCGGTCAAAAAACACCCGCAAACGCGGCGCTGTCCGCAATCCTGTTGCCGATATCCTCCGCCGCAGCTCCCGGAGAACAGGCAAAAATGAACACAAAAAATACAGCAAACCCGCAGTCACAGGGGGGTTCGGGCAAATCTTATCCAATCGATACAGTTTTTGAGACATTCCTCAGAAAAGAGTTGACTCAAAACCGCAAAAGCTATTTAATGCACCCCGTCGCCCGAATAGCTCAGTTGGTAGAGCAGCGGATTGAAAATCCGCGTGTCCCTGGTTCGATTCCGGGTTCGGGCACCACCTTCAACTTAAGGTGCTCAGGCGACTGGGAAAAATTGCAAAGCAGTACAGGGCAGGTGTGGTGGAATTGGTAGACACGCCAGCTTCAGGTGCTGGTGCCCTTACGGGCGTGGAAGTTCAAGTCTTCTCACCTGTACCACTTTGCGATTGATAGTTAGCTGTACGATAGACTCATTGTGCAGGTGTGGTGGAATTGGTAGACACGCCAGCTTCAGGTGCTGGTGCCCTTACGGGCGTGGAAGTTCAAGTCTTCTCACCTGTACCAATTAACACAAAGAGTCTAAAAAAATACAGTGCAGGTGTGGTGGAATTGGTAGACACGCCAGCTTCAGGTGCTGGTGCTCTTACGAGCGTGGAAGTTCAAGTCTTCTCACCTGTACCAAACAAATAAGCCTCGCAATGCGAGGTTTTTTTGTATCTGAAATTCCCTTCGTTTTCTCCGCCCGGGCAAGGCTCTCAGGCAAAAGACTCATCCTTTGCTATAACTGTTATTTATACAGCCGCTAATGGACTACCTGTTTTTGGAAAGGATGGGCTGGTCACTCGTTGAGGCCATTCTCATGCTCAATCTACAAATCAAACAGAAAATGCTGCTGGGGTTTGTCATGCCCTTGGTGCTGCTCATCTGCATTTGCATCATGGCGTTTCAGATGATGGGCGAAATCAACCGCGGTGTAGTCAGCATTTACAATGACAGAGTGGTACCACTGCAGGATCTGAAACTGATTGGCGACGACTACGCGGTATTTGTTATCGATGCCATCAATAAGGTCAATGTGGGTGAGTTCAGCGCCGAAGAGGCTGTCGAGGCACTGAAAACGGCCGAAAACAACATCAATGAGCGTTGGACCAAATACATGGCCACCGAGCTCACTCGGGAAGAGTCTATGTTGGCCAACGATGCCCAGCGACTCTTTATCCCTGCCAATGATTACATAGATAAGCTTACCGACCGTCTCGGTAGCCTGAGGGGAAATGTCAGCGGCCAGCTGACCCAGGACATAGCTCCGCTGTACCACGTAATAGATCCCATCAGCGGCAAAATTGCCGATTTGGTGACCCTGCAGCTGACAGTAGCAGCGGAGGAAAGAGACAAGGTCGAGGGCATCTACGACAGTTCTGTATTCTGGTTTACCAGTCTGGCGACCCTGGCCGTGCTCGGCAGCGCCCTGCTCGGCGTCTGGGTCAATCGCAGTGTGATGCTGCCTATTACCGATATCCTCGGCAAGTTGAAAACCATTCGCCAAAAGTCCGATTTAACCCTGCAATTCAAAGTATTCAACCAGGATGAGCTGGGGCAGATATCATCTAATCTGACCGACGTCATCAATCATTTGCGTGGCATATTGCAGTCCATCGCCATCGCCGCCAACACCATCAATGAGTCAGCCGATAATCTGAATCTGTTTGCCGCCCAAACCAGCGAGCGCATGAGCCAGCAGCAAGCCGAAACCGAGCAGACCGCCACCGCCATGCATGAAATGACCACCACGGTATCGGAAGTGGCCCAAAGCACCAACGCCGCCGCAGACTCCGCCCGGGCCGCCGATGCCAGTGCCGCATCGGGCAATCGCATTGTGCTGGAGTCCATTGACAGCATGTCGTCACTGTCTCGGCAGATCCAATCCACCTCGGAAGTCATCACCCAATTAGCCCTGGAAAGTCAGAACATAGGCCGGGTTCTGGATGTCATCAAAAACATCGCCGAACAAACCAACCTGCTGGCGCTTAACGCCGCCATTGAAGCAGCCCGCGCCGGTGAACAGGGGCGGGGCTTTGCCGTGGTGGCCGATGAGGTCCGAACCCTGGCACAACGTACCGCCGAGTCCACCCGGGAAATTGAGACCATGATAGATGGCCTGCAACATGGGGTTCAGGAGGCGGTCAGCGCCATGGCCACGGGTATGGCGCAAGTGGAAGCCGCCAACAGCAAGGCCAATATGGCCGGCGAAGCGCTCAAAGAAATTGTCAGTGCCGTGGAAAATATCTCGCAACTGAACATCCATATAGCCACCGCCGCTGAGGAGCAGAGCAGCGTCGCCGAAAGCATCAATCAAAGCATCATCAATATCAGCGATATAGCCCAGAGCTCCAGCAGCGCCACCAACCAGCTTACCGTCTCGGTTCGGCAACTGGCCAGCCTCGCCGGCGATATGCGAAAACAGGTTGCCGCCTTTACGCTTTAACCCTCAACTGCCAAAGTAAAAGGGCCCGAAAGGGCCCTTTTTACTGTTGCCATGCCTCAGCTTACGGACTTGACCAGCTTTGCCGCCTGCATATAGCGTAGCGACAGGCGGTTGCGGCCCTCGGACTTGGCGATATAAAGCTGCTTGTCGGCCATGGCCAACATGTCATGCCAGCTCACCCCTACAAACTGCGGGTGAAAATGCTCGTAAAATATGCCACCAATACTCACAGTCATCAGACCATACTGCCCCTTGGGGTGAACTATCTGTAGCTCCCTCACCCGCTCCAGCATGCGGTTGGCCAGACGTTCCATCTGCTGCAAATTGTCACCATGGATCACCACGCAAAACTCCTCGCCACCGAAACGGGTCACCAGCTCACCACGGCGACGGCATTCAATCAGCAGCGCCTGGGCTATGGTCAGCAGGGCCTTATCCCCCTCTGTGTGTCCCAGGCTGTCGTTGTAACTCTTGAACTCATCCAAATCCAGCATCAGGAAACCTATGGTGCCCTTCCCCGCCAGCCACTCCTCATGGGCCCGGGAGGCGAAGGCTTCTAGTCCCCGACGGTTGGCAATCCCGGTCAGGGGATCCTGCAATGACAGGGATTCAAGATAGTTTTGGTGCCGCTCCAACATGTCGGCCAATTGGTTGAAGGACTGGGCGACCCGGGAGATCTCCTCGATAAAGAATTGCGGCTTCATCTTGATAAGCCGGCCCCTGGACGTCATCTTCACCAGCACCCGGTTAATGGCTCGCAAAGGATTCAATATCACCAGGGTGATAGGCAAAAGACCACAGAGAAAAACGCTGATAAAGGTGAAGAAAATCAATGAGGCCTCTTTGGAAAAGAAAGCCGGTTCCTCGGACTTTTTATGCCTGAGTGTCAATACCATAGCCGGTTGTCCAAGCACATCATTCAACAACCAGGTATGGCTGGCACGGATCTCCATTATGCGCGAATCTTCTGTTAGCAGTGGCAGATGCTTGTGCAACCTGGGTTGCGCCAAGTCGAGACTGAAGTCCACCAGGGTCAAACGTTGCAACTCGTCGGTCAGGCTCGGCTTAATCGCCCGGATCACCATAAAACTGCCAACCACTGGGCCGTCACCATTGGATGGCAGCACGGCGGCGTTACTGAACAACACCACTTTATTGCCCGAACGTAACAGTCCGGTGCGGGTGCTGGGACGGGCACTTGCCACCTCTTCAGCCGACGGCAACAAACCACCAAGCCACTGTGGATGGGTTTCTATGTCCTTGGGCAAAGGCGCCGGGATACCCTGGTACTGCCAAATCACCTTGCCCCGGGGGTCAAACAACATGGCAGCATCTATATCCGCCACGGAGAAGGCTGCCGGATAAAGGTTTGATTCAATAAAGGTGTCGGAGGGCTGGCGAATGAAGTCGACCATTTCATCCCAGACAGCGTAGTCAAAAGCAAATGTCTTAAGGGGCCGCTTATAAAAATCCAGCCCTGCGGTCAGGGCCCGAACTTCCATCTGCTGCTGATCGCGAATTTCCTTTACCAACTCGGGGCGCAGGAAAACCCCGAATAACACAAAGGCGGTCAAGCTGGACAACAGGGTCAAGCCACCGATAAGCAATAAGGAAAAGTGGTTTAGTTTCATGGCGCCGCCCCCGCCCGATCTTATTTACAGCTTAGTCCGTGGCGCCCGTGGAAGCGCTAAAATCCAATAAAAAACGGCACCCTTGGGTGCCGCTGGTCAATTTCAGGTTCTGAACTGGCTGACAGCCTTTTGCAGCAGTGCCGCCCTGTCCCTGACCTCATCTGAAGCCTTGGCATTGTTCATGGCGGCTTCGGAAGACATTTCGGCTATATCGCGGATGATCACCACATTTTTATTGACCTCTGCGGCCACCGAACTCTGCTCTTCAATGGCGGCCGCGATCTGGGTGCTCATATCCATGATGTTGGTGACATCCTGGTTAATCTGCTCCAACAGGGCTCCGGCGCTGGCGGCCTGCTCCGCACTCTCGGTGCCCTGACGCTGGCTGGCCTCCATCAATTGCACTATGGAACGGGTACGGCTCTGCAGGGTTTGAATAATACCGGCAATTTCCTCGGTAGACTCCTGGGTGCGCATCGCCAAGCTGCGAACCTCATCGGCCACCACAGCAAAGCCCCGCCCCTGTTCACCGGCGCGGGCCGCCTCAATGGCCGCGTTAAGCGCCAGCAGGTTGGTCTGTTCGGCAATGCCTCGGATCACGTCCAGCACACTGCCTATGGTACTGCTGTCACGCTCAAGCTCCGCCACCACCTTGGCCGATTCGTTAAGCTGCCTGGCCAGCGACTGGATCTTGTCTATGGTCTGCACCACCTCACGTTGGCCACTCTGAGCATTTTCATGGGTATGACCGGCGCGCTCGGCTGCCAGCTCGGTATTCTTGGCAATCTCGTCTATGGTGGCGCCCATTTCGGTAATGGCGGTGGCCACCATATCGGTTTCATTCAACTGCCGCATCACCCCGTCTGATGCCGCGGCGGCATTGCTCGACAGTGAGGTGCAGGATTGATTCACTATGGCAACTGACTCAACGACCTGATCAATAAGCTTACGGATAATATCGAGCATTTCATTGAAATGAACCGCAATCTCAGCCATTTCATCACCACCAGACTCATCGCAGCGGCGGGTGAGATCTTTGTTGCGGCCGATTTCAGTGATCACCTGATTGATTCGGGTCACAGGGGTAATAACGCTTTGGATGATTCGGTAAGTGGTCACAGCTACTATGACCAGTATGAGGCCAAAAATCACAAATCCCCACCGCACGGCACTTTGCTTGGCCGCAGCAATTTCGGCTGAGGCTAATTGGCCCAATTCAGTGCTGGCCGCTTCGGCGCGGGACACCGCTGCACGCAGCTTGCCTATGGCGCCATCCTCTTTACCCAAGCCAAAGGCTTGTTCCTTATTAACCAGAGCCTTAAAGTCCCTCTGGTAGTTGCCCATCAACTCCCGAATTCGACTCTCCACGTCCCCTTCCAAACCTGCAGCGCTAAGCGTCTGATTAAACTTGGCTACGTTGGAGTCAAACTTATCCATATAGGACATATCACGGCGTAACATGAAGTCCTTCTCATTGCGGCGCAATTGCAGCATGGCCGCCAGCAATTCGGGGCGGTTATGCTCTTCCACCAAAGATTCAACATCGTGCACCGCCTGACGCAGATTGCCGTAGAGCCCGGTCTTTGGAGTCAGGCCAATTTCCTGCTGCAGTGCCACTACTTGCTTGAAGGTGGCCAGATATTCGTCAATGGCGTGCTCAAAACTGTCGATGGCGCTGCGTGGCATCCTGTATTCCAGGAATTTCTCCTCTACCTGCTCCAGTTTTTGTTGCAGCTCAGCACCGTGACGAGCGTGGTCTTCCACATATTTCAAATCCAGGCGACTGAGAAAATCCTTTTCATCCTTGCGCAATATCAGAATGTCCTTTTCCAACTCAATAACTTGTTGTGCAGCCTCAGCCAATTCTTCCTGCTGGCCTCCGGCGTACAATTGCAGGCCGAGCATGGCGACCAGGGCGGCCACGGATAAGGTGGCACTTAACAACAATTTCTGGCGAATGAGCATTCTGGCTTCTCCGGACGGTTTTTCTAGGTGGCGTTATGCCTTTATTAAAGATAGTCATTTCAGGGCATTTGGGCAGACTACAACAAAAAACAAGGTTCCCAACGAAGGGAATAAGTCTTTTGTGATAGCTGACATGCTTTTGTCAGACAAAACTATCACGCAAGTTATTCTTTTTTACAGTTTTTAACTATTCCGGAATGAAATTTTTCTGTCACATACCGGATTTTGAAATTTACAGGCAATTTGTATACATTATCCTAAAGCTAATTATGGAGTGACAGATGCAGATATTCAGTGCCGCCGAGGTTCATCAACAACTTAATTTTCCTTTGCTGATTGCCAACCTGAAGCAAGCCTTTGCCAACAGCGTGGACCTGCCAAGACGTCAGGTGTATCCGCTGCAACAGGGTAAGCCGGATGCCTTTGCCCTGCTGCCGGCCTGGGATAATCAGGGCATAGCGGTCAAAGCCTTTACCTATATGCCTGATAACCCGAAAAAAGATCCGGCCCTGGCCAGCCTGTACTCGCAAATATTGCTGTTTGATCGCCACACAGGTCAGCCCCAGGCGTTGATAGATGGCACCAGTGTCACCTACTGGCGCACCGCCGCGGTCTCGGCGTTGGCGGCCAGTTTCCTCGCCCGTCAGGATGCCAAACGTCTGCTGCTGCTCGGCACCGGGAATCTGGCCCCCTTTATGGCCCTGGCCCACGCCAGTGTGCGACCGCTGACCGAGATCCGTATCTGGGGACGGCGCCCCGAAGCGGTGGCCGAGGTCATCAGGAATGTCGCCAGGGAAAGACCGGATCTGCACCTGAGTCCTGCGGGCGACCTTGCCGAGGAAGTGCCTCAGGCTGATATCATCAGCTGCGCCACCGGAGCCCACGAACCGCTGTTTAACGGTGAATGGGTCAGTCCCGGCAGTCATTGCGATCTGGTCGGCAATCACCACAAAGACGGCCGCGAATGCGACAGTCAGCTGGTGCTGAATTCCAGCGTTTATGTTGATAGCCGCACCAATGTGCTGCATGAAGCGGGTGAACTACTGATCCCCATGGCCGAAGGACTTATCAGTGAATCCCATGTGCTGGGTGAACTGGCAGATCTTTGCCGCGGCACCGCCATAGGACGCAAACATCCCCAAGAGCGCACCCTGTTCAAGAGCGTCGGCTCCGCCCTGGCCGACCTTGCCGCTGCCCGCACAGTGTTCAATGGAACGGGAAATTAAAAATATTCGCACCGGGTTTAAACCTTTTAGTGTTATCAATCTGTCTTAAGGATTAATTGCATAACCGACATGGAAACTCCGGTGTGAATATGCCCCTCGACAACCCCGCCCTGGCGATCACGGATCCGCAACTGGCCCACCAGGCGGCCGGAGGCGATCGCCAGGCCTTCGAGACCCTGTATCAGCGCCATCACCTGCGGGTGTACGCCCTGGCATTGCGACTGTGCGGCAACCGCCATTGTGCCGAAGATGTCACCCAGGCCAGCTTTATCCGTGCCTGGCATAAACTGGCCCAGTTCCGCGGCGACAGCCAGTTTGGTACCTGGTTGCACAGTCTCACCGTCAATGTGGCCATGAATCATTTGAAACAGCAACGCAGTTTCTGGAGTCGCTTCCGGCCGCTGGATGATGCGGAAACAACTCACTTCGCCGCTGCAGAACATAAGCCTTTGGAACACAAGGATCTGGATACCCTGCTGCTGCGTCTGCCCGAACGGGCACGGGTGGTGTTCGTGCTCTGCGCCATTGAAGGCTACCAACACGACGAGGTCGGCCGCTTGCTGAACATAGCCACTGGCACCAGCAAGGCCCAATATCACAGGGCCAAAACCCTGCTCAAGGAGATGTTGTCATGACTGTTAACGACAAAGATCCTCTGGATACCCTGTTGGAAAAGCTGCCGCGGGAATTGGCACCCGAGCGGGATCTCTGGCCCGGTATCTCAGCCCGCCTGGATAAGCCCCTGCCCCACAAAGGTCACGGTAAGGGCTTCCTGGCCGCAGCGGCCACAGTGCTGCTGGCGCTGGTGCTCTATGGTCAATGGCCCGCTGAGCGAAGCGATGAAGAGCAAGTGGCCCTGCAAACCCTGATCGAGGGCATAGCCCTGCGTCACCAACAGGATGTTGCCGCCATGCAAAACGGCCAATGGCAAACCGTGGGCTGGCAGCAACCTTTGAATGATGGCCTGGATGAACTGAGGCGAGCTGCCGAGGAGATACGTCAGGCACTCAAACAGCACCCCACCGACAAACAACTGTGGCAACTGTGGCTTTGGACCCAGCGCCGCGAAATTGAGTTATTGAAACAAAGCCAGCGCCTGCCGCAAACAGGCCAGCCACAAGGAGAGAGTATATGAAATTGACCCACAGCACCCTGGCCCTGTTATTGGCGATTGTGCCGCAATTGCAGGCCGCAGAAAAAGTGGATCGCACCATCAAGGTCGACAGCAAGCCCAAAGTGGAACTGGAAGTCCCCCGCGGCGAAGTTAACCTCGTCAGCTGGAATAAGTCCGAGGTGCGGGTGGAAGGTACCCTGGACGAGGAAAGCGAGGGCCTGGAACTGGAACAGCGTGATGGCGTGGTGCATATCAGGGACAAGGCCAATCTGCACCGCAAGCATCACAATGATAACAAGGATGGATCCAAGCTGACCCTGTATCTGCCAAAGGAATTGAGCCTCAGTGCCGAGGGGGTCGCCACCGATTACCGCCTCAAGGATTTCAGCGGCAAGCTGGAACTGTCGAGCGTCAGCGGCAATATACAATCAGAGTCCTTAAGCGGTGAGGTTGCCCTCAATACAGTGTCCGGCGACATAAAGGCCAAGGCGCTCAAGGGCGAGCTGTATTTGATTACCGTCTCCGGTGCCATCACGGATGAGGACAGCAGCGGCGAGGTGAATTACCAACTGGTCAGCGGCGATCTCAAGGGCATAAGCCAAGGCAAAAAAATCACCATTGAGCAGGTCTCAGGTGAAGTGAAGTTTGCCCTGCCCAAGGCCGAACAATTGCGCTTCAATACCGTCAGTGGCGACAGTCAGTTGCGGGTGCCCGGAAAATTGGATGCAAGACTTGAAAGCGTCAGCGGCGATCTTGAGCTGAGCTTTGATGGCAAGGCCGACAGCCGTTTCAGTATCAATGGTGGTCCCAGTGGCGATATTCACAACAAGCTCAGTGGCGACAAGCCGGCCAAGCCCAAATACGGTCGCGGCAGCAAACTCGAGTTCAGTGCCGGCAGCGGTGCGGGCAGGATAGACATCTCCACCATCAGCGGCGATATCACCCTGAAACAATAAGCCAATCAACAGCAACAGGCCGCTTAATGCGGCCTTTTCATTTACCAGGTCTCGGAAGCCAGGTTCGGCGCCAATGAGCTCCGGCAGGTCCAAAGCCGCTGTTTATGTAGCTCCCGCATGTTGGCAACTTGAATTGTGCAGTTCACGCAGTCGGGCCTATGTCATTAATTATCATGACCTTCACTTTATTCCGATGGTTCACTCCAGGCTTGTGTTCCATGCCTGCAACAGCGGTGTCATTGACCTGCCCCGGCTGTCGGTATGCTGTTGCAAATTCGTACAAAAAACAAGCCTTAGTTCAAGGATATGCACACAGAAATGCGCTAAGATTTTGGCTCGAAGACAGATACCGCCCTATGCTTGCTCGGGTTCCAGGAGTACCACAGGTGAAAATCAGCGCATTTATTTTGGCTATATTACTCTTGGCATCCCAAGCCACGGCCAAGGAATATCTGACCCTGCTCGCCTGGGAAGGTTATGTATCAAAAGACGATTTAATAACTATTAATCATGAGCTTGAACGCAGACACATACCCTACAGCATCAGACTGCATCCAGAAAATGCCTCCAATGCCGAACAGATGTATGATTTGCTGCGGACGGCCCAGATAGATATTGCTTTTGTCACCCTGTCCTTCTTCAAGGGCTATCAGGGAGACTTCTTCAAGGTACTGCAGCCCATTAACAGTCAGTCACCGGCCTTGACCCAATACCAGGCCATCAGTGCTCAATTGACACATCTGCCGGATGGCAGCGCAGACGGCAAGCCCTATTACATTCCTTTCGCCCAGGGAAGCTATGGCTTTTATCTGAACCGCAACCGTTATCCCGAGTTGAAGGCCCCCGCGAGCGTGGCGGAACTCTGGTCTGAAGACTATCGAGGCAAATTCAGCCTCTGCCGGGCACAACCCATTTACAACATGGGACTGACCTTGCAGTCGCTGGGGCTGAGCCCATTGGCCCTGAACCAAGCCTATGCCGATGGCGGACGGGATCAGGTGTTGAGCATGGCTAAAGAGGGCACAGTCATAGACCAGCAATTTCATCGTCTCTATGCCCAGGCCGGCGCCTTTTGGGATGACAGCCCCAATCTTGACCAGCCAGGCATAGCCATAGTCAGCAGTTGGGGACCGGAAATGGCGGCGGCCCGCAATCGTGGTGAACAGTGGGAAAAAATACAATTTAAGGAAGGCGACATGACCTGGCTTGATACCCTGGCCTTTTCCCGTCGTCTCAAGGCGGGAAAATTGTTGGCGGCAGAAATCGCGGCCAACTACTTTATCTCCCCAGAGTATCAGGCCGGCTTGGCACAAGCCCTGAACCTGAACTCGGTACTGACGCAAGCCCCCGAGCCCACAGAGGCAGCCGCAATACTTGTCCCGGCTGCGCCCAATGTGGTCAACAATTTTATCGATATTCGCGCTGGTGCAGCACTGCGGCAGACGCTTAAGCAGTAAACCCAGACAATCGCATCAACCAACAGAGGCTATTTCGACAGCGGTCAAATAGCGCCACTCGCCGGGAGCCAGGTCCGGGTCAAGTTCTATGGTCCCTATGGCTTCCCGATGCAGCTTCACCACCTTGTTGCCCACAGCGGCGAACATACGCTTAACCTGATGGTATTTACCCTCGGTGATGGTCAATCTGGCCTGGTGACTGTCAATCAATTCCAGCAATGCCGGCTTGGTGGGGCCATCTTCATTTCTTAACTCTATGCCTGCGGCAAAGGTTTCGATGAGGCTTGCATCAAGGGGATCGGCCAGTTGCACCAGGTAGCGTTTACCGCACTCTTTCTTGGGTGAAGTCACCTTGTGGGACCACTGGCCATCATCTGTTATCAGCACCAATCCCGTGGTATCCACATCCAGTCGCCCGGCAATGTGCAGTTTATCGGGGCGGGGAATGTTCAAGGCGGAAATAACCGACGGATAATGCTCATCCACTGTGGAGCAAATTGTGTCCACGGGTTTATTCAGCATCAGGTAACGTACTCCCACCAGCGCCACCTGCTCACCATCCAGACACACCCGGGTATCGGCCGTGACCTTGAATGCCGGGTCTTTCACCATCACGCCATCACAGGTGACTTCCCCTGCATGCATGGCCTTTTTGGCAATCGAACGGCTAAGCCCCGTGGCCTCGGCCAAAAATTTATCCAAACGCACGGAAACTCCAGTCAAAATAGGTTGCAGGGGCGACATTATGAGCCGAGATTGGCCAATTGGCAAAACCGTAATCTTTGCTTACAACTGACACCATTTGATACAGAGGAAAAACCGCTGCAAGCCTTGTGTCCTCTGGGCTGTTGCATTTAACATATCCGTTACTTCGCCCGGGTAATTGCCTGGGTTACAGGCAGTTATGCGGTATCGCCGCCGACCTTGAACGTCAAATTAATTCACAAAGGATAGACAATGAAAAAAGTACTTATCGGGGGATTGTGCGCCTCGCTGATAGCAGGTCTTGCAGCCTGTAATGATAATGCTGCCACGACCAGTAAGGCTCCGGAAAGTGCCAAGACAGCCGCAGCTGCTGCCGTGGCCCAGGCCCTGGGTTCAGGCATAGAGTTCGCCAACTTCGACAAGACAGTGCGCCCACAGGATGATTTCTACAGCTATGTGAACGGCACCTGGGAAAAGAACACCGACATCCCGGCCGATCGCACCAGCGTCGGCGCTTTCTATGATTTGCGTGAGCAATCCAAGGACAACGTCAAGGCCATCATTGAAGAAACCGCTGCCACACCAAACCTGGCCATGGGCACCGACGAGCAGAAAGTGGCTGACCTGTACCGCTCCTTCATGGACACCGAGACCCTGAACAAGCTGGGTGTCAGCCCTATCAAGGGTGAACTGGATGCCATCGAAGCCATTGCCAGCAAGGACGACCTGATAAAGTACTTTGCCCACAGCCAAATGATCGGCGGTGGCACCCCAATGGCCTTCTACATAGACGTGGATGCCAAAAATTCCAGCCGCTACGCCACTCACATTTGGCAATACGGTCTGAGCCTGCCGGAGAAGGATTACTACTTCAACCAGGACGAGCGTTTCCAGAAAATCCGCGCGGCCTTCGTAGCCCACATCGAAAAGATGTATGAGCTGGCGGGTCTGCCAAACGGTAAGGCCGCCGCTGAAACCGTGATGGCTTTGGAAACCGCCATCGCCGAGAAACACTGGGATGTAGTGGAAGTGCGTGACAGCACCAAGACCTACAACCTGTACCAATTGACCGACTTGCCAGCCCTGGCACCGGACATCAACTGGTCCCTGTACCTGGGTACCCTGGGCGCAGACAAGCAGGCCGACATCATCATCAACCAGCCAAGCTTTGTGCAGGGTCTGGGCGAGCTGGTGAAAAGCCAGGATCTTGCCAACTGGAAGACCTACATGCAGTGGCAGACCCTGACCCATTTCGCCGGAGATCTGAGCGATGCCCTGGACAAGGAAAACTTTGAGTTCTTTGCCAAAACCCTCAACGGCCAGGCCGAACCCGAGCCACGTTGGAAACGCGGTGTCGCCAAGGTTAACCAGCTGCTGGGTGAAGTGGTTGGCAAGGTATATGTAAAACATCACTTTGCTCCGGAAGCCAAGGCTCGCATGCAACAACTGGTTGAAAACCTGCGTGGCGCCTACGCAGACAGCATTGACGAGCTGAGCTGGATGAGCACAGATACCAAGGCCGCCGCCAAGGACAAACTGACCAAGTTCAATCCCAAAATCGGTTACCCCAACAAGTGGCAAGACTACAGCAAGCTGGACATCAAGGGCGATGATCTGGTGGGTAACGTGATGCGTGCCGCCGTGGTTGAACATAACCGTGGTCTGGACAAACTGGGTGCGCCTATCGATCGCGACGAGTGGCATATGACACCACAAACAGTGAACGCCTACTACAACCCCACCATGAACGAGATTGTGTTCCCTGCAGCCATACTGCAGCCACCTTTCTTCAACATGGAAGCCGATGATGCGGTCAACTATGGCGGTATCGGTGCCGTTATTGGCCACGAAATGGGCCATGGCTTCGACGACCAAGGCGCCAAGTTCGATGGTGAAGGCAATATGCGTGACTGGTGGACAGAGCAGGATCTGAAAGAGTTTGCCGCCCGCGGCAAGGCGCTGGTCGAACAGTACAACGGCTATGCCGTGTTTGACGATCTGAACGTAAACGGTGAACTGACCCTGGGTGAAAACATCGGCGACCTGTCCGGTATCACCATAGCCTACAAGGCGTACAAAAAGTCGCTCAACGGCAAGGAAGCACCTGTTATCGACGGTTTGACCGGCGACGAGCGCTTCTTCATCGGTTTCACCCAAATTTGGCGTGGCAAGATGAAAGAAGAGGCCCTGCGTAACCGTGTGGCCACAGATCCTCATTCACCCGGTAAGTTCCGTGCTTTAGGCTCTCTGTCCAACATGCCGGAATTCTACAACACCTTCGGTGTGAAAGAGTCCGATGCCATGTACATAGCACCTGAAAAGCGCGTGAAGATCTGGTAAGGATTTTTCACGACCAAGGGCACCTCAGGGTGCCCTTTCTATTTGGGTCACACGCGGTTATTGCCAGCACAGACAAAGCCGCTATACTCCAGCCCCAGAATCACAGGCCGGGAGCCGAAGATGCATGAACTGATAGACCAATTGCAGGAACTGAGTGAAACAGTGCCTGTGCCGCTGGAGCTGCCCAGCTTTGAGCAACTGGTGGAGATAGAGGAACAAATCCTGATCCCCCTGCCGGTTGAACTGAAAGAGTATTTGTTGCACGCCAGCGATGTGATTGTCGGTTGTCTGGAGCCGGTGACAGCCGCCGACCCTTTTTCACACACCTACTTACCGGAAGTGACCGCCTACGCCTGGTCCATTGGCCTGCCGCGGGATATGATCCCCATCTGTCAGCTGGGCGACAACTTTTACTGTATCGACCAGGAAGGTCAGGTACACTATTGGGCCCACGGTGACTTTACCGAAGATTATTGGGAATCCTTCTGGGCCTGGACCGAAGACGTCTGGTTACCAAGCTGACATCCGATTGGAAATAAGATAATGGCAAAAGATATCGGCTTGAACGCCGTGGAAATGCAATACCTGCGCCTGTCGCTGGGGCTTACCCAGGCTCAGGTTGCCGACCTCACCCAAACAACTGAGGCAGAGGTACAGGCCTGGGAAGCAGCGTCCGCTGACGCCCCCGAATTGGCCCAGAAAAAACTGCTGGATTTGGACGACGTCATTGAAATGCAGGTGCTCAATACCTGTGATGGCATTGAAGCCCTGTTCAAGAAAGAACCCAAACGTCGCCTGGCCTTCGTGGTCTACCCCACTCAGGCCCTGTACCAGCAATATAATCCCGAGTTTCTCGGCACCCTGCCGCTGACCGAGTTGTACAACACTGCGGCCTGGCGCATTAAAAAGGAATGCAAGCTGGTGCTGGAGGTGGACGTCACCCTGGTACCGCTCAATGTGGATTCCTACAAAGCCTTTCGCGAAGCTCAGGGACTGGGTGAAAGCCGCGAAAGCCGCGCCAAATGGGCCGCGGCTCAGCTCTGATCCCCGCCTTTACTGTGCTGAGGCGCTGGTCTTGTCCAGCGCCTTTTTCATTGCAGGACGGGCGCTCAGTCTGTCGCGATATGCCGCAAGTTTGGGCGGAATATCTTGCTCAAATACAGTGGCCCACAAGAGGGTATGGGCTAGCAAAATGTCCGCCACCTGGATCTGCTCCCCCAGCAGAAAGGGGCTGTCAGGCAACCAGTCTTCAGCTATTGCGGCTGCCTTATCAAACTCCCATACCGCGGTTGTCCGCACAGCCGGTACGCGCTGCGCTTCGGGCAGGGCAAACTTGTGCTTACCCATGGTCCACAACGGCTGTTCCAACTCGGTGATGATATAACTTAGCCACTGATAATGACGTGCCGCAGCAGCAGTGCCGGCATCAGGAAGCCACTGGCCGGCACCATATTTCTCCGCCAGATACATCATGATGGCTGCGGACTCGGTCAACACCAATTCACCATCGCGAATGACAGGCACCTTGCCGCAGGGATTGAGCGCCAGAAAGGACTCGGTGCGGTTATCGCCCCTGGCGAAATCGATATAATGAAACTCCCACGGGATCCCAAGCTCCTCCAGTAACCAGGAGATCCGCAATGCCCGACTGCGGGGCGTACCATAAAGCTCAATCATATTTGCCATCCTTTTGCTTAATAAACCATTTGATTAACGCAGAATATCCAAGTCTAGATGAGACAAATAAAAACGGCGCCAAAGGCGCCGTTTTCAGCTTCAGGTAGCGCGTTAGAAGTTCACCTGTACCTTGGTATAGATGTAACGACCCATTGGGTTATGCACAGAAATCACATAACCATAGAGATCGGTATCTCCATCACCGATAGCAAATGGTGGCTCCTCATCCAGCAGGTTGTTCACACCCACGGTCCACTTGACAGTGTCGTTGAAGCGGTATGATGCAGAGGCATCCACCAGCACCTGAGAATCAACCATGCGTGACTGATACCAATCGAAGTCCAGAGTGCCATCAAAGTCAATATCCGGTGTATCTTCGAACTCACCAACATAACTGACGTTCAAGTTGGCAGCGAAATTATCCATGGTCCAATTGGATGTGAGCAACCACCTGTTCAGTGGGTACTTGTATTCGCCGGTCCAGTCACGACCATCTTTTTCAAAATTGATCAGATAGCTGTATTCCAAGCCAAACTTGAGGTCACCATAGCTGTCAAGTTCAAAACCATAGTGGGCGGACAAGTCTATGCCTTCCACTTCCTGAGAACTGATATTGATAAAGCTTGAGTGGATCACATCAATTGGCCCCAGAGTTTGGCCTGGTTGAGGTGTCAAGCGTTCACAAATGCTACTGTTCTGGTCGTTACAGTTGGCAGCATAAATCTGGCCTAATGGTTGTTTATCAATCTTGTTGTCTTGAGTAATGCTGTAATAGTCAAGACCTATGTCCATGCGCTGACTTGGTGCCCAAATGACCCCCAGGTTCCAGGTTTTGGACTCTTCGGGATCCAAATCTGAGTTACCGGCAAAGACTGTGTTGTAATCAAGAGCCTTACAATCCACATTGTCTGAAGCACAGCGATAGGAATCGATAAAGAAGCTACTCTCTTCTGAAGGGCCCAAACCTATTTGTGCCAAGGAAGGTGCACGGAAACCAGTTGACCAGGAACCACGGGCAGTAATGTCTTCGGTGACGCCCCATTGGAAGGCAATTTTCGGATTGGTAGTTGAACCAAAGTCGCTGTAATGATCGTAACGACCGGCGACATCTACTTCAAAGTTATCGGCAACAGGAATAGAGAATTCCATGTAAGCCGCCCACTGATCCCTTGATGCCGCAGCAGAAACAGCTTCGGTGCCGAATATCAG
Source organism: Shewanella cyperi (assembly GCF_017354985.1). Classification (NCBI taxonomy): domain Bacteria; kingdom Pseudomonadati; phylum Pseudomonadota; class Gammaproteobacteria; order Alteromonadales; family Shewanellaceae; genus Shewanella; species Shewanella cyperi. The sequence goes on from NZ_CP071501.1 coordinate 3,037,922, forward strand.
CCCACGCTGGAACTGATCATCAGGTACGTCACTGACGTCTTCCTCGCGGTACTCCATACCCGCAGCCAGCATGATGTCCCGGTCACCTATTGTGAAGGCCTGACCTGTGATACTGGCATCATAAGAAGTCATATGCGACGTACCCTGACGCACCAGGCTGGTGGTGATGGCATCAATCACTTCAGGGGAGTTAATGGTGCCACCAAAGGGGTTGTAGCGACCGGCATCAATTTCAGCCTGAAGGAAGTCTACACGCACCCAACCCTGACTGCGGTCGCCTGTTTGGGTGGACTCACTGCGCCCCTTCTGAGCGGACACTTCCCAGTCCCACTCGTTCAGGGTGCCACGAAGGCCAAGCACCATACGCATGGTATCGGACTCGATATCCCAACGACGTGGGCCCGCATCTACTGTACGGAAACGACCAATGTCGATATCCATTCCAAACGGATTATTGGGATGTGAGCCGGGCACTGTCAGACCTGCATCTTCATCCAATGGCGTCGCTGCGCCGCCGGCCTTGGAGGTATTGTGTTGAGCAGCCAGCTCCATAAAGCCGGTCACATCATCACTGAAATGATATTCAAATTGACCTATAGCCCCGACACGCTCCGCCTCAGGGATAACCAGGTTGTATGGGCCGTAATCAAACACGCAAACTTCATCGTCAACATTTTGATTTGGCGGACATGCAGGGTCGATCGTAATCTCGCCATCAACATAGAAATACCCGGGGAAGCCGCGGGAAGAACGGAAATCTTCACCACCATAGGGGCTTTGATTGGCTGTACCAAAACGGCCCAGCTCATCGGCTCCTAAAGTACTGTTTTTGAAGTAGTCAACAATGACCGAAGCACTGCCTTTTTCAGACTTGGTACCCCAAACCATGCTGGCGGTTTTTTCATCATAACTTGTGCCTGAAGCCTCACCATAGCCCAGGTTAATTTCCAGGCCCTCAATGTCTTTTTTGAGGATGATGTTCACCACGCCGGCGATGGCATCGGAGCCATAAATGGCCGAGGCGCCGTCTTTCAGAATATCGATACGCTCAATGGCAGATACCGGGATGTTGTTGATATCAACAAAAGAATTGGTAATACCTTCGGCAAAAGAACTGATTGTTGCACGACGACCGTTAATCAGTACCAGGGTCGCATCAGGGCCAAGGCCACGCAAACTGATAGAGGCGGCGCCGTTGGCAGTGGAATCCTGACTGTTACCTCTGGTAGAGAAGGCTCCTGAACCGTTGGCGGGCATGCGCTCCAGCAACTGTTGCAGGTTGTCGAAGCCCATGTTGGCAATGTCGTCTTTGTCGATTGACTGGATAGGAGAAGGACCTTCGATATCGGTACGCTTGATGCGAGAACCGGTCACTTCGATACGTTCAACCTTGGCACCATCATCCGCAGCAAACACCATTGAGGGCATGGCAAATGCGACGGCCAGTGCGCAGGCACTTGGCATTAACAGAGGTCTTTTCATGATCTTCCCTAACTGAATTGATTATTGTTTTATTCGCCGAAGTACAGCATGCTGCCGCCGACGATTGTTGATTTGCACCTCTAAGTTAATAACAAAAGATACAAAGTCAATCCATTTATGCAACACACCACCCACTCATACGGTAACCAAATGTATAAATCAGCACCTTATTTAACCTGCTGTTCACAAACAAAAAACATTCAGACAACGAGCCATGTGCTTGGATGGACCCAATTGACAACACAGTTGATGGCCCTTGTATTCCTGTTCGCTACCAAAGTAGCTTGCGCCGACACGGCGCAGCAGCTCGATGCCCTGGTCAAACAGGATGGGCGGGATTTCAGCGGCGTGATTCTCGTGCGTCAGGGTGACAGGGAGCTGGCCCTCAGAACCTATGGCGAGGGTATCAATGCAGACTCCCTCTTTATCCTGGGGTCACTTTCCAAGCAAGTATTCGCCACCGCCGCACTTAAAGCCGTGGACCTCAAGCTCTTTACACTGTCAGACTCAGTAAACAGCGCCCTGCCCGAGGCATTGCAATCGACCAATCCTGTATCCATAACCCAATTGCTGAGTCATACCTCAGGGATAGACAAGTCAGGTAACAAGTTAAACGGCTCACCGGGTAACGGCTTTGAATACAGCAATGCCAATTACCAGATTGCCGCCCACTGGCTGGCGAACTTGCAGGGACAAAGTACTGTTGCCACACTGCAGTCCTTATTTCAGACTAACCAGTTGGACTTGCTGGCCGACACAGGTACTGTGCAAGAGATAAAAGCCCGCCATCCGCGCCTGGCATTGGGAAGGTTACAAAAAGATGGGCAGTGGTTGCCCATACCGGCGGACTTCAGCAGTACGGATGTCAGTCTGGCCTCGGGAACCCTGATAGGCAGTGCCAGGGGCTTCGCCGACTTCCAGCAAAAGTTGCACACAGGTGCCCTGCTGTCCGATGCAAGTTATCGGGATATGCTCACCCCCAGAGCCACTCGTCCCCACAGCTGGGGAGAATTGGGTTACGGTTTGGGGGTGCAGATAGGCCAGGGGGTGAGGGAAATCAGCCACAGCGGCTATGTCCCCGGTTATATGACCACGGCCGTTTATTATCCCGACAGCCAATTACAATTGGTGGTGCTGGAAAACAGTGCCTGGGATCTCAAGGATCCACAGTGGACCTTCGCCCTGCACGATGCGCTGCATCAATGGGTGCTGAATCTGGCGCAAAAAGGCCCTTTGGAAAAATAAATGCAACGGCGCGAATAAGGTTCAGTGCTATAATGGCCCGCTTTTTGGGTCTCCCCAAATAACAGTGCCAAAATAACAGGATTGACATGACCAACAACGATATTCTGCGCCGCTTGCGCTTCATTTTTGACTTCAGCAATTCCAAGGTCATCAAGATTTTTGCCAAGGTGCAACAAGACATGGCCGAAGACAGGCTTCTGGCCATGTTGAAGAAAGAGGAAGAAGATGGTTACAGCGCCTGCAACGATATTACCCTATGCCAGTTCCTTGATGGACTCATATTGGACAAGCGCGGCCTCAAACCAGGCGCCGAACTTCCCAAACCAACGGCACTGAACAACAACCTGATATTCAAGAAGCTGCGCATCGCTCTCGAACTCAAGGAAGAAGATATCATCGCCATTCTGAAACTGGCGGATTTCAACCTTGGCAAGTCCGAGCTCGGTGCCCTGTTCCGCAATCCGGATCACAAGCACTTCAAACCCTGTGGCGATCAGATACTGCGCAATTTCCTCAAAGGCCTGTCACTGAAACACAGGGGGCTCTAATCCCCCGTCCCCACGGAAAAAAGCACGGCCAAGACCGTGCTTTTTCGTACCTTATCGCTCCTGCTTGCGCCTTGATATATATCAGATGTTTTAAACAGCCATTCGTCAAAAGCCCGAGAATTTTTCAACAACATGGCGCACCAATAAAGCCAAAACATGTTACTCTCTGAGCCATTGACAGCCGCTTACAAACAACGAATAAATCAAACCAAGGTAACCTATGGACGATAATAAACGCCCCCTATATCTTCCGTTTGCCGGACCTGCGATCCTCGAAGCCCCTCTGATCAACAAGGGCAGCGCATTCACCGAAGAAGAGCGGATGTTCTTCAATCTCGAAGGCCTGTTACCCCATGTGATTGAAACTATTGAAGAGCAAGCCTCGCGGGCCTACGATCAGTTCCGCAGTTTCAGCAACGATCTGGATAAACACATTTACCTGCGCAATATTCAGGACACCAACGAAACCCTGTTCTATCGCCTGGTGCAAAACCACATTACCGAGATGATGCCCATCATCTACACCCCCACAGTGGGGTTGGCCTGTGAGCGCTTCTCCAAAAACTATCGCCGCAACCGGGGCTTGTTTATCTCCTATCCCAACAAGGACAGGATCGACGACATACTCAACAATTCCACCCGCCACAAGGTGAAGATCATAGTGGTCACCGACGGTGAACGTATCCTGGGTCTGGGCGATCAGGGCATTGGCGGCATGGGGATCCCTATCGGCAAGTTGTCCCTGTACACCAGTTGCGGCGGCATCAGTCCCGCCTACACCCTGCCCATTACCCTGGACGTGGGGACCGATAATCCGCATCTGCTGGAAGACCCCATGTACATGGGTTGGCGCCACCAAAGGATCGGCGGAGAAGAGTATGCCGAGTTTATCGAAGCCTTCCTCGAAGCCGTTTATCGTCGCTGGCCGGATGTGCTGATCCAGTTCGAAGATTTCGCTCAGAAGAATGCCATGCCTTTGCTGGAGCGTTACAAGGACAAATATTGCTGTTTTAACGACGATATTCAGGGCACGGCTGCGGTAACCGTCGGCTCACTGCTGGCCGCCAGTAAAGCCGCCGGCACCCAGCTCAGCCAGCAACGCATTGCCTTCCTCGGCGCCGGCAGCGCCGGCTGTGGTATCGCCGAAGCCATAGTGGCCCAGATGGTCTCTGAAGGCATAAGCGACGAACAGGCCCGCCGCCAGGTATTCATGGTCGACCGCTGGGGACTGCTGCTCGACAACATGCCCAACCTGTTGCCCTTCCAGCAAAAGCTGGCCCAGAAGTGCGCCAACCTCGGCAACTGGCAAAACTTCAGCGACAATATGTCTTTGCTGGATGTGGTCAATAACGCCAAACCGACAGTGTTGATTGGCGTTTCCGGTGCACCGGGCCTGTTCACGGAAGAAATTATCCGCGCCATGCACAGCCATTGCGAGCGACCAATAGTGTTCCCACTGTCAAACCCAACCAGCAGGGTCGAAGCAACGCCCAAGGACATACTCCATTGGACCAATGGTCAGGCGCTGGTGGCGACCGGCAGTCCGTTTGAACCCGTAGTCATTGAAGGTGAAACCTACGAGATTGCCCAGTGCAACAACAGCTTTATCTTCCCCGGCATTGGCCTTGGCGTACTGGCCAGCGGCGCCAAGCGTGTGTCCGATGAGATGTTAATGGCCTCCAGCCGCGCCCTGGCAGAATGTTCACCGCTGGCTATCAATGGCAGTGGCGCACTGTTGCCAAGACTGGAAGACATTCATCAGGTCAGCAAGCATATCGCCTTTGCCGTGGCCAAGGTGGCGGTGCAGCAGGGACTGGCTCTGGATACCACGGATGAACTGCTGGTGCAGTCCATCGAAAATAACTTCTGGTATCCCGAATACCGTCGCTACAAGCGCACCTCGTTCTGACAACAAAACGCCCGGCTTAGCCGGGCGTTTTTTTACTCTGCCATCACCTGGCGCATGCTATTAAACATGCTTCTGTCTGTCCTGGCCTTTTTAACCTTGCGCACACTCTCTTTCAGCGCGGCATCGGCCACTTTCACAAACAATCCGCCGTATTCCTTTTCCTCTATTGCCGCATCGGTATCTTCCATCTCAGAAATATCCCGCGCCAGAATACTCAACTGTAACCAGGCATTGGCCAGGTAGAAACCATGAAAAGCAGCGCGCTCGAACAAACCGGCAGCGCTTTTGGGCAAGGCATCCCAGGCCGCAGCAAAACGGCCGTCCGCGTCGGCCAACAGCTCTTCACACAGGCTGCGGTAAGCATCCCGCAGAGCCTCGGGCATTCTGTCCAAAGCTATAACCTTGCCGGCGACATTGTCTGCAATTTTGAAAGCTTGTTCACGGTATGCGGAAGAAATATCTGTCATTTTGACCTCAGAATCTAGGGCCTCTGCCCCATACGGCATAAAAAGTGCCTTATACCGATTTTGGCCACCAAAGGCAAAAATACATTTGTGATAAAGCCTAATTGTTAACAGATATTACTGGCCAAACAACACCCAGGCCGGTTATCCTTAACCGGTTGGTAACAAATATAATAACAAAGGTAGACTCGATTTCATGAGCCTCTTTCGGCAATTCATCGCCAGCGGAGTATTGGTCATAACGGCACTCTTGTCCGTGGCCGACGCCTTGGCTATGAATTTGGACGAAATTGATCAACTGTTCGACAAACTTGAAAGGGCCGATATCAGTGAGCCTCAGGCCATAAACGAAGCCATTGCCAGCCTGGAAGCAGCAATAGACAAGGACGACTTACCAAGGGTATTGCGTCTGTCCAGATTACACTGCTGGAATCAGGACTCCACCACAGAAAAACTTGCGGCAGCCGCCGCTGTTTACGCCAATAAACTGCTCGGCGATCCCAAAAACGATACCCTCACCCGTGCCGACCTCTTGCTCTGCCGCGGGTATTACAATCGCTTGGCAGGTAAACCCAAGGACGCCCTTGTCGATTACGATGAGGCGGTCAAGCTTGCATATCAGGTGGAATCACCGAGATTAATCGCCGATGCCCGCAGCTTGAGGGGGGCAATTTTATCCTTTGAAGGCAATTTCAGTCCGGCACTGGAAGATCTGATAACGGCCCAGCATTTATATGAAAGCCTCGGCATGGAAGTCTGGAGCCTTAACAATCTGACCGAATTGGCCACCAGCTATCGACGCTTCGGCGATCCCCAGACAGCCATCCGCTATTACCGCCAATTGGAAGAAAAATACCGCAACCAGGGCGAGTTCAACGCCGCAACCCTGGTCAACTCAGAGATCGCCATGGCCTATGAGGCCATGAACGAAAATGCCATGGCGCTGGAATATTATCGGAAAACCGCCGACTACTGGGAATCAGCCAATGAACCCCTCGCCGCCGCCAGCATTTATGTCAACATGAGTGGCAGCCTCATCAAGCAGGGATTGGTCCCCGAAGCCAAACAAAAACTCGCCAAGGCCGAACCACTGATCAAAATCGAGCATGCCGGTTTCTACAGTTTTATGAAGTTGTATCAGGCCCAGATCGCACTGCAGGAAAACCAGCCGGATAAGGCTCTGGAGCTGCTAAATCAAGGCGAAGAGGCCTTTAACAGCATTCAGAACAAACGTGGTTTGGCCGAGCTCTATACCACCAAAAGCCAAACTTTGGCCGCCCTGGGTGATTGGCATTCGGCCTACGGCGCTCTGGAAACCCAAAATCGCTTACAAAACGAACTGCAGAACCAACTGCAGAGCCAGCGTACCACGGAAATGCGCACCCGCTTTGACACCGACAGAATGGCCAATGAAAACCGCCAACTGCTGGAGAACCAACGTCTTAAGGAGCATGAACTGCAGATATTGCAGCAGAACAAATTGCTGCAATTGACCACCATGGTGTTGGTACTGGTGATCCTGGCCATAGTTTCAGTGTTCGCCTACAAACAGGCCCAACGTTCAAAGTTAATGGAGCATCTGGCACTGACAGACTTCCTGACCAAACTGCCCAACCGGCGCCATATCTACCGCCGCGGTGAGCTTTTTGTACAGCAAGCCAAAAAGCAACAGTCAGCCATGTCGGTTATCCTGTTTGATGCCGATCATTTCAAAAAGATTAACGATCATTATGGCCACGATGTGGGTGACAAGGCCTTGGTGGTACTGGCCGATTGTGCGTCAGCCCAAATGCGCAAGACAGATATGGTGGGGCGGATCGGCGGAGAGGAGTTTCTGGTCTTGTTGCCTGGCACCAGCTTGGCCCAGGCCGGTGAGATCGCCGAGCGCCTGCGCAAGGCCATGGATGATACCGACATGAATGACATCAGCACGGGCCTGTCATTGACCATTTCTGCCGGTGTAGCCAGCCTGGACAAGGACAAGAGTTTTTCCGCCCTGCTGAATCGCGCCGATCATGCCCTTTATCAGGCCAAAGCCGCCGGCCGCAATCAGGTGGTACTCGACGGACCGCATAGCCAGGCCGCAGATCCTGCCGCAGAGATTTAAGCAGCTATCTGCTACAGCCCCAATTGCTACAACCCCAAAGCTTATTCCTCTCGCCATAAGATATTGGCTGATAACTCAGTCGCCTCACGGCCAAGCCACTGTCGATGCAAACGGGCAAACTCACCAGACTGCATCAAATTCTGCAGTGCCTGCTGCCATGCTTCCACTCTGGCCGGTGCCGTACCTCGCGAAAAAGCAAAATACAGCCCGATGCGCTTAAGTTCCAACACGGGTTGGATCTGTCCCTCATCCACTCCCGCCTTCGACAACAAAGGACCGATAAAAAGATCCGCGTGGCACCAAAATCGGATGCGCCCCGCCAATAGCTGCCGCAGGGATTGATCCGGAAATGCGGCAATCAGCAGCCCCGGGATCTTGCTATCAAGTAACAACTTTTCTGCCGGCGAGCCCCGGTAAACACCAATGGTTCCCAGAGAAGCGGCCTCGGCCAGATCCTTGGGGCGACTGGCATCATTACTGCGGCCATACAGATGCATACGCACTTCGGCAAAGGGACCGACAAAATCGAACTGCTGACGCCGATTGTCATTAATGGAAGTAGGAAACAGCACAGTATTGGGTTCCCGCAATGCCATGGCATAGCCCCGGGCCCAGGGCAGAACCTCCACCTCGGCACCTTCCCCCAGCTGACGCTGAATTAGCCTGGCCAGCTCCACCGAAAAACCACTGGCCCGGCCATCCACATACTGACTTAAAGGCGGCAAAGGCTCGGTTAACAGCTTAACCGTCTGCGGCAACTCTCCCGCCGCTCCGGGGAGGCTGCTCAATACACCCAGTAACAAGATTGCCAAAGTGCGCATAAGGCTCCCGAAGAGTTATAGGAGTGGCAGGAACTTGCACCCACACTACAGCATAGGGGCACTATGACCAATCCCACAAGGTGTGAGCCTGACGCCGGGGCCTGAAGCTGCTATTATGCGGCTCTATTTTTTTCCCCTTGCGGAGCAATTCCCATGATCCCAGAACCGCACCATGTTCCCGACAGCAGTGAGCTGCAGCAACTCAGCCTGCAGATTAAACAGTGGGGCAAGGCACTGGGATTTGCCGAGGTTGGGATCACAGATACCGACCTGAGCGCCGAAGAGCCGAAATTTCAGGCCTGGCTCGACAATGGCTTCCATGGCGACATGGCCTATATGGCCAACCATGGCATGATGCGCGCACGCCCCGCCGAGCTTCACCCAGGCACCCTCAGGGTGATTGCGGTGCGAATGGATTATTTACCCGAGCACGCCGGCTTTGCCAGCAACCTCAAGGATCCTGAGCTGGGGTACATTTCCCGCTACGCCGGTGGTCGTGACTATCACAAACTGATGCGCAACAGGTTAAAGAAGCTCGGTGAGCAGCTTGATGGGGCCCTGGCGGAATTGGGAGCAACCCCTTCCAACTTCCGCCCCTTCGTCGACTCGGCCCCCATTTTGGAGCGGCCTCTGGCGGAAAAAGCCGGTATTGGTTGGACGGGTAAACACTCACTGATTTTAAGCCGTCAGGCCGGCAGCTGGTTTTTCCTGGGTGAACTGCTGGTTAACCTGCCGCTGCCGGTGGATATTCCGGTCAAGGAAGAGTGCGGCACCTGCGTGGCCTGTATCACCACCTGCCCCACCGGCGCCATAGTGGCTCCCTATGTGGTCGATGGCCGCCGTTGTATTTCCTATCTCACCATAGAGCTTGACGGCCCCATCCCGCTGGAACTGCGCCCCCTGATGGGCAATCGCATCTATGGCTGCGATGACTGCCAGCTGATCTGCCCGGTGAACACTGAAGCACCACTGAGCCTTGAGAGTGATTTCCAGATCCGGCCTCAGCTGCGCCAACCCAAGCTGCTGGAGCTGTTTGCCTGGAGCGAGGGAGAGTTTCTGGCCAATACCGAAGGCAGCGCCATCCGCCGCATTGGCCACAGGCGCTGGCTGCGCAATATAGCCATCGCCCTTGGCAATGCACCGGCGAGCGACGCCATAGTCGCCGCCCTTAATGCGCGGCGAGACAGCGCAGACGTGGATGACATGGTGCGTGAACACATAGACTGGGCGCTTTCTCGCCAACAAGAGGCACTCCAGCAACAGGGACTGGCACTGGATGCCCGTAAAACCGCACGCCTTATCCGCTGCATTGAAAAGGGCTTACCCAGGGACGCCTGAACCTCAGGGCTGATCCAGGGTAAAGCCCACCTTGATGGTCACCTGCCAATGGGCAATCACCCCGGCCTCCAGGTGGCCCCGGGTTTCCACCACCTGAAACCACCGCAGCTTGTGCAATGACTGGGCCGCGGATTCAATGGCATTTTTGATGGCATCATCGGATCCAATGGCGGAAGAGCCAGTCAGTTCAATGATTTTGTAGGTGTGATTCATGGGGACCTCCAGTGCACTGAGGGAACCCCCTGAGTATAGTTGCTTAAGCCGGCAGCGGGCAGCGACGACGCAATTCCCGACCGGCGGCCACCATATTGCGCAGTGCCGGTTCCACCTCATCCCAGCTGCGGGTCTTAAGGCCACAGTCCGGATTGATCCACAGTTGCCGCAGTGGGATCCGCTGTGCCGCCCGCTCCATCAGCGCCACCATGGCCGCCACATCGGGGATGTTGGGCGAGTGGATGTCGTACACCCCGGGGCCAATCTCATTGGGATAATCAAAGGCCTCAAAAGCGCCAAGCAGCTCCATGGCTGAGCGACTGGTCTCTATGGTGATCACATCCGCATCCATGGCCGCGATGGCGGCTATAGTGTCGTTGAACTCGCTGTAACACATATGGGTATGGATCTGGGTTTCATCCCGCACACAGGCCGCGCTGAGCTTGAATGAGGCCACGGCCCAATCCAGATAGTGCTGCCACTGGTCGCGCCGCAGCGGCAAGCCTTCGCGGAACGCCGGTTCGTCTATCTGGATTATGCCTATGCCGGCAGCCTCCAGATCCGCCACCTCATCCCTGATGGCCAGCGCCAGCTGGGTGCAGATAGTCTCACGACTGATGTCTTCCCGGGCAAAAGACCAGTGCAGCAGGGTGACGGGGCCGGTGAGCATACCTTTAACCGGTTTATCGGTCAGGCTCTGGGCAAATTCGGCCCACTCCACCGTCATGGGTCTGGGGCGGGACACATCACCATAGATCAGCGGCGGTTTAACGCAGCGGCTGCCGTAGCTTTGTACCCAACCGTTTTTGGTGAATCCCACGCCTGCCAATTGCTCACCGAAATACTCCACCATGTCGTTGCGCTCGGCTTCGCCATGGACCAGCACATCCAGGCCCAGCTTGAGCTGGCGCAAGATGCTGTCACGGGTCACCTGCTGCAGCTGATGACGATACTCAGCCTCGGCCACCTCCCCTTTACGCCAGCGATTGCGCAAACTGCGGATGGCCGCGGTCTGGGGAAAAGATCCTATGGTGGTGGTGGGCAACAAGGGCAGACGCAGCTTCGCCTGCTGTTGCTGTTGTCGCAACACGAACGCACTGTCGCGCTCAAAATCGGTCTGATTCAGGGCTGCAATGCGCCGGGCGACGGCGGTATCGGCCGCCAGACGCCTGGCCTCGCGGCGCGCCTTGCAACGCTCAATGATGGCCCTGGCAGGCTCGGATGCCGGGGTTTGCAACAGCTGCTGCAGTTCATTCAATTCATGCAGTTTTTGTTTGGCGAACGCCAGTTGTTGCCTGAGCTCAGGTGCCAGGGCTGTTTCGACGTCCAAATCCACCGGCGAGTGCAGCAGCGAACAGGAGCTGCCGAGCCACAGGCGCTCGCCAAGGGCGTCTGCCACCGGTGCCAGGCGCTCGGCAAGCAAATCCAGATCGGCGGCCCAGACGTTGCGGCCGTTTATCACACCGGCGCTCAGTACCTGCCCGGATTGCAGCAGCGGCAGAAAGTCGTCCAATTGCTCCGGGGCCGACACCAGATCCAGGTGCAAACCGGCGACCGGCAAAGCAGCCACCAGCGCGCTGTGGTGAGCAATAGAGCCGTAATAGCTGGTGAGCAGCAGCTTGGGAGCCGCTTTGCTCAGCGCCTCGTAGGCCGGGGCAAAGGCCTGCTGCCAGTCCTTATCCAGATCCACTGCCAGTATGGGCTCCTCAACTTGCACCCAGGCTACGCCCTGGGCTTTAAAGCGCGCCAACAGCTCGCCATAGGTGCGCAGCAATGCCGGCAACAGACTCAGTTTGTCAAAGGGCTCGCCCTGAGTCTTGGACAGGTACAGGAAAGACAGGGGCCCCAGCAGACAGGGCTTGGGATCGTAGCCGAGGGCCTTGACCTCTTCCACCTCATCAAACAACTGCTCCCAGGCGATGGCAAACTGCTGGCCCCGATGCAACTCGGGCACCAGGTAGTGGTAATTGGTATTGAAATACTTGGTCATCTCAGCGGCCGCGGCACTCTTGCCCGTCGGTGCCCGGCCACGGGCGACCCGGAACAGGGTGTCGAGATCTATGGCATCACCATCACGGTGACGCTCGGGGATCACATTCAGGGTCGCCGCCAGGGTCAGCACCTGATCGTAAAAAGCAAAATCCCCCACCGGCAATTGCTCGACCCCGGCTTCCGCCTGCCACAGCCAATGCTGACGGCGCAGCCGCTGCCCCTGCTCCAGCAGTGCCTGCTGGCTGATTTCACCGCGCCAGTATTGCTCCAGGGCGAACTTCAATTCCCGGCGCCGACCTATTCTTGGAAAACCTAGACTATTTAATTGCATATTGTATACCTTATTGATGTAATATGAGCAAATTGCAACCAAGGCCCGGTTGACATATTCTCAATGGGCGTCTGGACGTCCAGAAGTTTATTGTGGTAGTCTCAGGGCTAGCAATCGAATTGGATTCACGGGCAACATGAGCAACATTCATGTGGAGAGAAAATGATAGAGCTGAGACACCTGCGCACCTTGATGGCACTCAAAGAAAGCGGCAGCCTGGCGGCTGCGGCAAAGAAACGCTTTGTCACCCAATCTGCGCTATCCCATCAGATTAAAGAGCTGGAAACCCGGATCAATTCACCGGTGTTTGTGCGCAAGAGCAAACCTTTGTCTTTCACCCAGGAGGGCTCACGCCTGCTACATCTGGCGGAGGAAATCTTGCCGCGGGTGATGGAGACGGAAACGGATCTCAAGCGCGGGCTGGATCCAGACAGCAACCGGCTCAGGGTGGGTATTGAATGTCACAGCTGTTTTCGCTGGCTGATGCCGGTCATGGAGGCGTTCAGAGATCAGTATCCCCATGCCGAGCTCGATATTTCCAGCCGCCATCTGTTTGATTCCCTCAATGCCCTGGAAACAGGGGAACTGGACATAGTGCTGACCTCGGATCCCGTGCCCGGTCACACCCTGGCCTATCAGCACCTGTTCGATTTTGAGGTGAAGCTGGTGGTGGCCAAGGATCATCCGCTGGCCAGTTTGCCCTACGTGGTGCCGCAGCAATTGGCGGGCCAGCCCCTGATTAGCTATCCGGTACCGCTGGAGCGACTGGACTTCTATCGACTGTTTCTGGAACCGGCCGGCATTGAGCCCGGCCCCCAGAAGTGCAGCGATCTGACCTCTGTGCTGCTGCAGCGTATCGCCTGTCAGGAAGGCGTGGCCGCCCTGCCAAACTGGTCCATCAGTGAAGCCCAGGGACTGAGCCTCAGCAGTCTCAAGCTGGGGATTGAAGGGCTGAAACGCCCGCTGTTCGGTGCCTATCGCCGCGATGCCGGCGCATCCAGATTGATCCAGCACTGGCTGGAACTGGTAGCCGGCGAAGGTTTGGCGCGTCAAGGCAACCGCTGATAAGCAATTCCTGTGAAATAAAAACGCCTGCAACTGCAGGCGTTTTATTAAGCCAAGCTCACTCAGAGCGGATTGAGCAGCAGGCCACGCATGGACAGTACCCGGCGCAGAATCAAACCCGGTGAATTGGGGTTGCGGGTCTGGCGCAGGTTATGGGCAATCATAAATTCATCTTTGAGCTCTTCATCCAGCCCCAGGGACTCAAAGGCCTCCAGGGTCAGGGTTTGCTGCTGGGTATCTATGATGCTCTTGATGATGCCCAGGGGGAAAGATTCTTCCGACTCGGCATTGAGATACGCAAAAGCGGTCAGGGCGATGATTTGACCAAAGACACTGAACAGCGCCAGGGTTTGCACCTCATCCGGGTCAATTCTGACTCCATCCATCTCGATTAAGCTGTCTACCGCCGACGCGGCAATGCTCTCGGTCAGGCGCCAGTAGCCCTGCACCAGCTTCTTATAGGGCTGGGGCAACTCATCGAGCCTCTCCTTGAGGTAGAAACTGAAGGCATAACGATAGATGTTGATCTGGCCCAGACGGATCAGGGCATCCTTGAGGCTGCGGGTCTTGCCGGGATTGACTGTGGCCACCTGAGCCGTGGTGCTGCGCCACAACAGATGGGCCGCCAACGCAGGATCGGTGGACACTATATCGATCACATTGCGTATGTCTCCATCGGCTATGATGGCCTTTTTCAGCGGAACCAAGATACCCCGCCGCCCGATCACCTGCTCTTCATTGGCAATGATGGCCCTGATCTGGGAAAACACCTGATGCTCAAGCTCAGTCATGTAACACTTTTAAACCTTTTATCCGGGGAACCCTGACAAATGCCGTCGGCAAAGGACCGCATCCATCCCACCTCGATTTTTAATTATCGGGGAATTTACCCACAAAATCCTGCCTATGGTCAAGCTGTATTCCATTGTTACCACTAAATTTCGTGAGCCGCATTTAAAAGGCACCGCTGGCCTGCAAATTGACAAATACCGCCTCGGCCAACGCCTGGTATCCTTGGTTGTTGAAATGCACCCCATCGGACTTCATACCCGCTGTCGACAACAGATCACTGACAGTGTCGTCCAGCAACGGCAAACCATACTGGTCAGCCAATTCTTCATACAGGGGCATGGGCGACAACAACAGGGATTTATCCGGCACCGCCAACAACAGCACGGGCACCTGTCTGGTCCGGGCCGCAAGGATCATACCTTCAAGATTAGCCTTTAATTGGCTTTTATCGAGTCCCCTGAGCACATCATTACCGCCTTCAAGCAACAGCAGTAGATCCGGCTGAGTCTGGTCCAACACATCGGCGATACGTGCCAATCCCTGGGCGCTGGTTTCGCCTGAAATGCCGGCGTTGATCACCTCACACTCACACAGGGCCGACAGCATTGCCGGGTAATCCCGCCCCTCGCCTGCTCCCACGCCCTGGGTCAGGCTGTCACCAAAGGCCAGGATGCGCGCATTTTCCCCCAGATAAGGCAACTTGGGGCCAGAGCAGCCACAGAGCAAGAGCAGAAACAGCAAGGTTCGCCGCACAGGAATTCCGGTTCAATTTGCAACTTACTCATTTATCGCCGAAAAAAAAGCCGGACACAAGTCCGGCCTTTCATTTGCACAGCAGATTTGCGGATCAGAAATGGTATTTGATGCTGGCGCTCACCATCCGGCCACTGCCGGGATAATAGCCATTGCCCCAATCGCTGTAATAACCGGCGCTGACATAGTCCTCATCCAGCAGGTTGTCGGCACGGACACTGGCCAGCCACTGACCGCGGCGATAATTCAGCGCCAGGTTGACCAGGGTATAGGCATCCAGTTTGTCCGCCAGATTGGCGTTATCCCCTTCGATAAAGCGTTCTCCTGTGTACTGGGCATCCAAATACAGCTGCCAGTTGTCGTCCAGATCATAGCTGGCAAAACCGCGACCACTGTGGCGGGCCACCCAGGACAAAGCCTTGCCGTCATTGCTTCCTGCGGTAAAGAAAGCATCGGTAAACTGATAGTCCAACCCCAGCGCCAGAGCATCCAGGGGCTGCCAATCCAGATCCAGGGCCACACCATAACGGCGCGAGCTGTCGGCATTGACGTTGGCGCCATTGAAATACGCGCTTGGATCTGGCTTGGGTGCGGAGGCATCCCAGACGATTTCATCCTCAAGGTCGAGACGGAAAGCGCTCAGGCGCAGGCTGTAACCCTTGCTGTGATAATCCCAGCCGGCCTCATAGGAGCGACCGGTTTGTGGATCTAGGCCCAATACGCCCTCGGATGTATAGGCCTGCTCATCCACCTTGGCGAAACGGAAGTTGTCTTCCGCCCTCAGGTAAAAGCGCTGCTGCTGATTGGGACGGTAATTGAGGCCCAACTCCAGCGCATGGGCATCATTGTCCAGGTTCACACCGGCTGGATAGGTTAAGTCGTCACGCAGCTCGTCCCTGACCTCGGCGTAGCGACCGCCAATCACGTAGCTGAGGCTGGAGCTCAAGGGCACACTGGCCTGCACAAAGGCCGCCGCCAGCTTTTGGGTGTTGGACCTGTCCATGTATGAGTAATCAAACTCGGACTCGCCCCGTGACAAATCGGCCCCGGCAATCAGCTTAAGCTCGCCGGCTTGGATATCATAACGGCCGCTGAATTTGGGACTCAGGCTCAACAGACGTCTTTGAGTGTTGCCCTTGGAGCCAAAACTTATCGAATCCACATCCGTGTCGCTGTAATCGGCATCCAGCAGCAAACGCCAATGACTGGACAAGGCCTGCTGATAGCCCAGGCGGGCATTGCGACTGATGCTGTGGTTGTTGTCTGTTATGCCGTCATAGGCAGCTTGGCGGGGATTGTCGCGGAACTGCTCGTCTGTCATGGCCCCGGCCAATTCACGTTCATCATCATTGAAACCGGCCTCTATAAACAGGCTGCGCTCCCCCTGCTCGTACTGCACCCGCGCCAGCAGGGCACTGGTTTCACTCTCGCTGTGGTCGCGATAGTTATCGCTGTCACGACGATTGGCCGCCAGGTAATAACGCCAGTTGTCGTTGATCGCTCCGGCGTAATCACCGCGGGCCTCATAGGTGGCATAGTTACCAGCCAGCAATTGCAGGGAACCACTGCCTGCATCCGGCGCCTTGGTGACTATGTTAATCACCCCACCCACGGCCTGATCGCCATAGAGCACCCCGGCGCTGCCGGAAAGAATTTCAATGCGCTCCACCTGGTTAAGGGCAATGGCATTGAGATCCGGCGCGGCGATATCAATATTGTTCAGCCGACGACCGTCCACCAATATCAGGGTATTGCTCGCGGCCTGACCGGCGCCGAAGCCGCGCATGGCCAGCACAGGGCCGGCACCATTATCGCTGAGCTGAATGCCGCTCTGACCCCTGAGCAGTTCGCCCAGGCGGGTGGCACCGCTTATGGCAATGGCGGCGGCATCAATCACATTGACGTTGGCGGCCAGGTTCAGCGGCGTATCGGCGCTGCGTCCTATGACCACCAGGGTATCTGTAGGGTTGGAATTGCCTTCTTCGGCCTGCACAGCAAAGGTGCCGAGCAGCATGGCGGTAAGAAGGGCGAGAGATGTTGGATGTGAACCCATTAACCTTTGACTCCATCAAGGAAAACGGGGCAAAAGTGCCACGATGGCCCAAGGCCGGTCGCACCCGCAGATCTGCCCACCGAAATCTGGGGATAACCTGGAGGGCCGGTCTCCGGACTTTGGATAGGGCCTGTCGGCCTGCGAACAACAGCTTTAAACGCCCATTAGCTTTAAAGGCCAGGGCGCGCCGCGATCTCACCATTTACCGTTGCGGGGGCAGTGCCGGAATTGCGCCGGCTTCCCGATTATCCCGAACATTCGGGCACCCGGAAGGTTGACAACCCGCCGAGTGTTGGCGGGCCGGCGCATTATAGACATCTATATGGATAAATGTCTAATTGGATTGGTTAAGCTTGATGGGCTGCAAGGGCGCAATAAACTCCCGGTAATTGCTGCCGTTGAGCGGGACATTGGCTGCGGTAAACTCAAGGCCGCGCATGGATTTGTGCATCAGCAGCAGATCTTCGCCGCCACCCAGCACGGCGTAATAGCCTATTTCGCCGCGGGACGACGGCTCACCATGAAGATGCGTATCCGGCATACGGCTGCAGCCGAGTATGGCCTGAAATCCGGATTGTTCACCCGTTGCCATCTCAAGCGCCCCCAGGGGTTCATACACCATTTCCCCCAGACAATTGGCCTTGTAATTGTTTGTGAAGGTTTCGAAAAAGGCCTGCGGCGTTATCCTGTCGCCCATACCATGGAACCCCTGAACACAGACCAGGCTGGTCCAATCGGCCAAACGCTGCTCCTGTGGCAGGAATTCAGCGCTGAACATACCACCCAATTCATCGGTGCCTACCTGGCGCCAGTTGTCAGGCAATTGAAAGTTCAACACTGTATCGTAAACTTTCAGCTCTTCAGCCCCGGCAGGGAGCTGAGCAGCAACCAATGCCGTCAGACCTATCCAGACAATATTATTCCACTTCATCATTAAGCTCCCTGTTGTGTGCCGACTTTCCCTGTCCACATGACCCAAGCGTAACAAATCTTAATCTCAGATTGTGTAGCTATCATTTCCTTTACGCATTAAATGTCAAGCTGATAAAAAGGTTCCGCCTCAGTGAAGCAGGCTTTCCAAATACCTGAGTATGACGCTTCCGGTCCGGCTAAGTTCCATCCATGGACCGACCGGGGTCAACAAGGTATATTGCCCCCACGCAATTCCGTTATCCGCATGTCTCTTTGTCAGCCTGCATTCAAGATTCAATAAGGACGTTCCATGGCCAGCCTGAGCAGTATTCATATCTATCCCGTCAAATCCATCCGCGGCCAAACACTCCCGGAGGCCAGGGTGGCAGAGGAAGGCCTGATTGGCGACAGACGCTTCATGGTGTGCGGTCTTGATGGCCGTTTCTTTACCGCCCGCACGCATCCGAGCCTGTCACTGATCCACAGTGAATACGTCTCGCCACAGGCCGTCCATGCCGGCGCCCTTGAGTTGCACTTTGACGATATGCCTCCCCTCAGGCTGGAGCCAGACCGGTTTGCTTCAGCCCCTTTTGCCACCGGCGTATGGAAAGACAACTTCAGTGCCCTGACCACCACGGAAGAGGCGGATGCCTGGATCTCGGCGGTACTGGGGGAGCCGGCCAAACTGTTATGGCTTGGCGAACAATCGGCCCGGTTCCGCCAACAAACCGGTGGCAGGGTCAGTTTTGCCGATGGTTACCCCTTGCTGCTGATAAGCCAGGCCTCACTGGAAGATCTCAACAGTCGCAGCGACCGACTCAATCGGATGGCACAGTTTCGCCCCAATCTGGTCATTGAAGGCGTTGACGCCTTTGCCGAGGATAGCTGGGACAGGATCCGTATCGGTGAGGTGGAGTTTAAGGTGGCCAAACCCTGCGGTCGCTGCGTGATGACCACCCTGGAGCAGGACAGCACCGAGTTCCATCCGCTGAAGGAGCCACTGGACACCCTCAGCCGGTATCGCCGCAGTGGCAATGGCGATGTGGATTTTGGCCAGAATCTTATCCCGCTCAATGAAGGAAGCATAAGGGCCGGTGACAGTTTGACTGTGCTGAGCTACAAAGAGCCGCAGCACTATGCCGATGGTGCAGCCCCCAAGCGGCGGCTGCGACTTGTCTCCAAGGACACCCTGGCAGCGGACTTTGTCTCGCTGCATTTGCAGGCCGAAGATGGCAAGCCGCTGCCAAACTTTATCGCTGGCCAACACCTCAAGCTGGCCTTTGATATCGAAGGTACGCGCCATATTCGTCGCTACAGCCTCAGCGCCTCACCGCTGGAGCCGCTCTGGCGCATCAGTGTTAAACGGGCCGCCGGAGGGGTGATGTCCAATATCATCCACGACAGATTACAGCCCGGCGATGTGCTGCTTGCTGACCTTCCGTCGGGCAAATTCCGGCTGCGCAGCGGCAAGGCGCCGCTGTTCATCAGCGCCGGTTCCGGCATTACGCCCATGTTATCCATGGCCCGCACCTTGATGCAGCAGGATAAGTTTGATGACGGCAAGCGCTTGGCTGCGGCCCGTTTTATTCACCTGTGCCGCACCGAGGCAGATGTTCCCGAGGCCGAGTTGGCGCACTTAACCGGCGCTGGCATGCCCTTGATGCTGCTGCTCAGCCAACCCGGTGACGACTGGCCCGGTCTCAGGGGACGACTTGATCGCCATCATCTGCAAGGGATTGAGGATTTGCTGGAGCGAGACGTTTATCTTTGCGGCCCGGCGCCCTTTATGGCCGAGATAGAGCAAGTCTTGTTGTCTTTGGGGCTGGCAGCTGATCAGATTCAGCAGGAATTGTTCGGCAAACCCGGCAGGAAACCCAAGCAGGCGCCCAAACAGGTCCGGATCCAGATAGGTGAGCAGGTATTCACCGGTGATAATCAGCGGCCCATATTGGATCAGGCCGAACAGCAGGGCTTGTCCATGCCCTGGTCCTGCCGCGCCGGGATCTGCAGTGCCTGCAGGCACCAGTTATTGGAAGGGGAAGTGTATCAACCCAAGGCTCCGGCACTGAGCGCCGCCGAGCGGGCCGAAGGCAAAATCCTTGCCTGCTGCGCCATTCCCCTGGGCGATATCAAGCTCACAGTCTGACTCACAGCGGCTGCAGCTGCTCCACCAGCAGCTGCAGGCTCTGATTGCCGCGAAATTCGTTCACATCCAACCGATAGGCCAGTTGCACCTCGCGTATACCGGCATCGGGCCAGATGGCTGTGTCTATATTGAAGGCAATGGCATCAAGCATCAGGCTGCCACAACGGGTCTCCAGCACCATTTTCAGATGTTTGTCACCCACCAGTCGCTGTTGCAACAAGCGAAACCGGCCGTCAAATAACGGCTCTTCAAATCCCTGGCCCCAGGGACCGGCGCCGCGCAGCAGCTCGGCAGTCTCCAGGGTTAACCAGCGGGGCTCAAGTTCACCGTCACTCAAAATTTCACCGGTTAATTGTTCAGGCGCCAGCAACTGCTGCACTGCCTGTTCAAAGGCGGCTGCGAAAGCGCCAAAATCCGTGGCCCTCAGGCTTAAGCCCGCCGCCATGGCATGGCCACCGAACTTGAGCAGCAGCCCCGGATGACGGCTGTTGATCAGTTCCAGCAGATCGCGCATATGCAGGCCCTTGATGGAACGGGCCGAGCCCTTGATTTCGCCATCGCCGGCATCGGCAAAGGCAATCACAGGCCTGTGATACCTGTCCTTAATTCTCGACGCCAGTATGCCGATCACGCCCTGGTGCCAGTCATCCCGGTACAGGGCTATGCCCCAGGGCAATTCGCTGTCTGCCAGGCTCAGGCGCTGGAGGCTGGCCAGCGCCTCCTGCTGCATCCCGGCCTCCAGTTCACGGCGCTCGGCGTTGAGACCATCAAGCTCCGCGGCCATGCGTCTGGCCTGCATGAAATCGTCACACAGCAGGGTTTCAACCCCGAGGGACATTTCATCGAGACGACCGGCGGCATTGAGCCTGGGACCGACGGCAAAACCAAAATCCGAGGCCACAATCCGGGCGGGATTACGCTTGGCCACTTCCAGCAAGGCGGTAATTCCGGGACGACAACGACCGCTGCGCACCCGTTTAAGGCCCGCATCCACCAAAATGCGGTTGTTGGCGTCCAGGCTGACCACGTCTGCCACTGTGCCCAGGGCCACAATGTCCAGCAGACAGGCAAGGTTGGGTTCCGTCAGTCCCTTTGAGATAAACCAATCGCGGCTTCTGAGCTCGGCCCGCAGCGCCAGCATAAGGTAGAAGGCCACCCCAACCCCGGCAATGGACTTGCTGGCAAAGGAACAACCCGGCTGGTTGGGATTGACTATGGCGTCGGCAAGCGGCAATTCGGCGCCCGGCAGGTGATGATCCGTAATGACCACCTGCATACCGGCAGCTTTGGCGGCCGCCACCCCGTCACTACAGGAAATGCCATTATCGACTGTGATCAGCAGCTCGGCCCCGCGCTCTTTCGCCACCGCCACCAGGGGCACACTCAGGCCGTAGCCAAAGTCAAAACGATTGGGGATCAAAAAGTCGGTGTTGCCGGCCCCCATCATCGCCAGCGCCAGCAGACAGACGCTGGTTGAGGTGGCGCCGTCGGCATCAAAATCACCCACGATCAAAATCTTTCGCCCCGCCGCCATGGCATCGGCCACCAATACGGCCGCCGGTGCCAGCCCCTTCATGGTCTCGGGCCTGAGTAAACGGTTTAATTCCGGCTCACACTCTTCGGCCTTGGTTCCGCGTCTGGCCAGCAGCTGTTTGAGCAAGGGATGTAAATGGCTTGGCAGATGACTGTCATCCACCTGGGGGCGTCGGACTATCTGGTGATACACGGGAGAGTGATTTCCTTCGACTGGCATAATGAAAAAGGTGAGCCTGGGCCCACCTTGGTCAACTAAAGCTTACTGTCACTATCGCTTGGCGTGACGTTCGAGATTGTTGTACAGATCCTTGGGCGGCTGATAGCCGGGGATCAGGGTACCGTCTTCCAGGATAAGCGCCGGAGTGCCGTTGATACCGAACGTCGCACCCAGGTTATACTGCTCGGCAATGTTCGCATCGCAGCTGGCGGCCTTTATGGCCTTACCGGCCTTGGCGTCATCCATGGCTTGGTGCGGATCTTTGGCACACCACACGGCTTCCATCTGATCGGCGTTTTCAGAAGGCACACCCTGACGGGGGAATGCCAGGTAGCGCACTGTGATCCCAAGGTCGTTGTATTCAGCCATTTGCTTGTGCAGTTTACGGCAATAGCCGCAAGTGATGTCGGTGAACACTGTCACCACATGCTTTTCATCCTTGGCCTTATATACCAACATCTTGTCTTCAAAAGGCTTGAGCATTTCCAGACGCGGCCCGGCAAGCGCTGCTTCGGTCAGGTTATCCATGCCCTTGTCGAGATCATACAGATTACCGTGGAACAGCTTGCTGCCGTCCTCATTGATATAGAGCACACCACGATTGGTGATGACCTGGAAAAGGCCCTTCACGGGCGCGGGGTCGATAGAAAGCACGTCCACCCCGAGGGTGTCGGTCAGCTTTTGTTTGAGCTGCTCTGGCGCTATGGGGGCCGCTATCAGGGTCGCGGGCACCATGACCAGAGAAAAAATCAGGCTTAGGGCAAGTTTCATTTTCATTCCTTATTTGGAGCCTCTAGGCAACCATTTAATTATTTGACCCGTAACAGGGCTGAAAAGTTACAGCCTGGGGCAATTAAAAGCAAACCCGGAATAGTGTCGAGCCTCAGCCCCGGGGATGATGTTCACTGTGCAATGCCGCCAAACGGGCCTTGGCCACATGAGTATAGATCTGTGTGGTTGACAGGGAGCTGTGCCCCAGCAATAGCTGTACCACCCGCAGATCGGCCCCATGGTTGAGCAGATGGGTGGCAAAGGCGTGGCGCAGGGTATGGGGTGAGATATTGCAATCGATACCGGCCCTCAGGGCGTAAAGCTTGATTCTGTGCCAAAAGGTCTGGCGGGTCATCTGCTGACCGCGCCGGGATGGAAACACTACCTCACCTTGCCCCTGGGGCAGCAACTCGGCCCGGCCACGGGCAAAAAAACGCTCCAGCGCCTCCAGGGCCACTTCACCCATGGGCACCAGCCGTTCCTTGCCACCTTTGCCTGTTACCCGCACCAACCCCTGTCGCAGGCTGATACCCGACATATCCAGGCTGACCAATTCGGTCACCCGCAGCCCGGTGGCATACAGCAGCTCGAGCATGGCCTTATCGCGGATTTCCAGCGGGTCATCCTCATTGGGCTCGGCCAGCAGGGCCTCCACCTGGGCTTCACTCAGGGTGCCCGGCAGCTTACGCGCCAACTTGGGGGACTCTATAAGGGCGCAGGGATCCTTGGCAATACGTTGCCCGAGCAGTAAATAGCGATAGAAACGCCGCAAACTGCTGAGCAGACGGGCCCCGGAGCTGCGGGCCTTGCCCTGGGCATAGCGCAGGGCAAGGTAGTCGCGGATCTGTTCGCTGTCGGCCAACAGCAAGCTACTGCCCTGCCCGCTGAGCCAGGCAGAATAATGCCGCAAGTCGCTGCGATAGGCCTCAAGCGTATTGTCGGCCAGACCGCGCATGGACCAAAGGTCATCAAGAAACAGTTCTATCAGTGGATCGTCACCGGCCGGATTCAGCTCAGACAACAGACTTCTCCCGCTATAGCTGTCACACCAGTTGCACCTGACGGCGGCCGATGAAAAGGCAAAGCACCATGGTGGCCAGAGTCGGCAACAACCAGGCCATCCCCTCGTCGTACAGGGGCATAAACTGGAACAGGCTCATATCGGCACCGGCGGCCTTGAGACCATCTATGGCACCGAACACCAGGGCCACCGACAACACCAACCTGTGAGCAAAGGCGGCATTGACAAAGCGTTCGGTCAGGAAGGTCACAGCCACCAGGGCTATCACTACCGGATAAATGCTGACCAGCACAGGGATACTGATACTGATGAGTTGGGTCAGGCCCACGTTGGCCACCACGGCGCAAATCACGCTGAACAGCACCACGAAACGGCGGTAACTGACCGTAGGCAAGAGTTCACTGAAGTAGTCGGCGCAAGCCGTTACCAGGCCCACGGCCGTGGTCAGGCAAGCCAGGCTGACCACCAGGGCCAGCAGGGCCGAACCTGGGGTACCGAATTCACGGGTAACGTAACGGGTCAGGATTTCGCCGCCGTTACCGGCACCGGCAGCGAGATCGCCGGCGCTGGCGCCAAGGAAAAACAAGGATACGTACACAAAGGCCAGCCCCGAGGCAGCGATAAAGGCTGCCCGAATAAGATAGCGGGTCTGATCGGCCGGTGTGTCTATGCCCTTTTTGCGCAGCAAGTCGATGATCAACATACCGAACATGATCGACGCCAGGGTATCCATGGTGTTGTAACCTTCCAGAATCCCTTTAATCAAAGGGCTCTTGGCGTACTCACCCTGGGGAGCGGCGAACTCGCCTGCAGGTAACAGCATGACCGACGCGGCCAAGGCCACCAGCAGGGTCAACAACACCGGAGTCAACACCTTGCCGACACTGTCCAGCAACTTGCCGGGAAACAGCGACAGCATCATGGTGATAAAGAAAAACACCAGGGTAAACAGCAACTGGGAGACATTGAGACTCAAATTGCCCAGTTGCCAAACGGCACTGGTATCACCGAGAAATGGCTTGGCACCGATTTCATAGGCCACCAACCCGGTGCGCGGCGCCGCGAAGGCCGGCCCAATGATGATATAGATGGCTATCGCCAGGGCGGTTGCCGCAAATGCCGGCAACAACCCCATCACTTTGCCCTGGGACTTGGCCACTGCAATCAGGCCAATCAACGGCATGCCAACCGCGGTGACCAGGAATCCGGCCATGGCCAAAGACATGTTTTCACCGGCCAACATACCGGCAAAGGGAGGAAAAATCAGGTTTCCGGCGCCGAGGAAAAACGCAAAGGTCATAAAGCCCAACCCCAGCGTATCCGAAAGTGTCATTTGTGTGCTTTTCACTAAGTATTCCAACTTTATAATGTTTTTTTAACAAACCTACGGAATTATTTGGTTCTTGACCAGAGGTTCAAGTCCGTAATCCTGAGGTGTAAACCCTGAATGACAGGGTGGCGCCGCAAAAATCCCAATCCTTGGTTCAATTCCTGACCAATCGGGGTCAGGTACGACAGCATTGTCCGTTGAAAGTGCGTACTTCCCGAGGGGAACAGGCACTTTGCCACGGTTGGAAAGTTCAGACTATTACCAGACTTGCCCACTGCCCACAAGCCTTGCGGCCTCCGAGCAGCTAAAAAGTACCCACACTTTTCTCTGGCTGGGCGCCCCGGTTTCCAGGTTCAAGGCAGTTTCGGCACCGAACATGAGTGAATTGGGCCGACAGCTCAGACCAGCAGGCAGGGCAATAGCCAGGCCGGCTTATGCCAGCCACGTTTTGCTGACTTGCTTCGGCAACTTTTTTGTTAGAATAGGCGCGGTTCAATCAGGCCAAGGCCCGGACTTCCAACCCAAACTCCAGTGCGGACGCGATTTTATGCCCTTCAGCTTTAAACAATTCCATATTGACGATCGCAACTGCGGTATGCCGGTGAGCACCGACGGCGTATTGCTGGGGGCCTGGTCGCGGCTGCCGATCACGGGACGGGTTCTTGATATTGGCGCCGGCAGCGGGCTGCTGAGTCTGATGGCGGCCCAGCGCTGCCCTGCCAGCATAGTCGCAATAGAAATTGAATCCGGGGCAGCCGAGGCATGCCGGCGCAATTTTGCTGCCAGTCCCTGGAATGACAGGCTGCAACTACTCGAAGGCGACGTACAACAACTTGCGCTCGACACGCCTCCCCTGGCAAACGGCTTTGAACACATAGTCTGCAATCCCCCTTATTTCAGCTCTGGGCCCCAATCGAGCAAACAGGGACGGGCCCAGGCCAGACACGATAACAATCTCAGCCTGGATAAGCTGCTGCGGATCATCGCGCAGTTATTGACGCCCCTGGGCCGGGCAAGCCTCATCCTCCCCACAGATGCCGAAGGGGCGCTGCTGGCAGCCGCCGACGGCGCGGGCCTGTGTCTTAGCCGCCGCACTCTGGTGCAAAGTGTCCCGGGCAAGGCTCCCAATCGTCTGCTGCTTGAAATCGGCCCCGGCCAACAAATCCTTGAACATGCCAGTCTGTGTATCCGCGATGAAACAGGGCATTACAGCCATGAAATGGCCGCCCTTACCCGCGACTTTTACCTGAATCTCTGATTGCGGTTTCAGTCCGTCGGCAAAGCACCTATAATACCGCGCTTGAACCTGTTGAGATGCCACGCATGCAATTTGAAGATTTCCAGCTCGACCCCAGCCTGCTCATAAACCTGAAGGCCATGGGCCACAATGCCCCCACCACCATCCAGCGTGAAACCATACCCCTGGCCATGAACCAGCAGGATGTGCTGGCCCGCGCCCCCACAGGTACAGGCAAGACCGCCAGCTTTTTGCTGCCGGCACTGCAGCATCTCATCGACTTTCCCCGTCACAGAGCCGGCCAGGCCAGGGTGCTTATCCTGACCCCGACCCGTGAACTGGCCAGCCAGATCCACCGTTATGCCTGTCATCTGGCGACCGGATTGGATCTGGATATCGCCATCATCACCGGCGGTGTGCCCTATGGTCCCCAGGAAGCCGCGCTCAAAGGTAATGTGGACATTCTGGTGGCCACCCCGGGCCGTTTGATGGAATACCTGGACAAAAACCTGTTCGACGCGCAGCTGGTGGAAGTGCTGGTTATAGACGAAGCCGACCGCATGCTGGACATGGGTTTCTCCCAGGCGGTACAGACAATTGCCATTGAGGCCCAGGGTCGCAAACAGGGCATGCTGTTCTCGGCAACGCTGGAAGGTGGCGGTGTGGCCCGCTTCGCCCGTGAGTTGCTGAACGAGCCTGTGTTTATCGACGTCGAAGCTCCCCGCAGCGAAAAGGCCAAGATCCACCAATGGATCCATCTGGCCGATGACAAGGCACACAAATTTGCCCTGCTGTGTCATCTGCTCAGGCAGGAAGAAGTTAAGCGCGCCATAGTGTTTGTCAAAACCCGCGACGTGGTCGCCAGCCTCGAAGGTCAGTTGCAACAGGCCGGCATTGCCTGCGCCTTTATGCGCGGCGATATGGAACAGAAGAAACGCTTCCAGGCCCTGGGCCGCTTCACCAAGGGTGAAGTGAATGTACTGCTCGCCACGGACGTGGCCGCCCGCGGTATCGACATTGACGACATCACCCATGTGATCAACTACGACATGCCACGCTCGGCAGATACCTATGTGCATCGCATTGGCCGAACCGGCCGCGCCGGAGCCAAGGGCACCGCCATCAGCCTGGTTGAAGCCCACGATATGCGGGTGGTGGGTAAGATAGAGCGCTACATCGAGATGCCGCTGAAACGCCGCATCATCGAAGAGCTGCGGCCCAAACACAAAGAAGCCAAGGTGCCCGGCAAGAAAAAGGCCAAGGATGTCAAAAAGCCGAAAAAGCCCAAGAAGCCGAAAAAGTAAGATTTTGTGTCAAAATTGACAGCCGTTGACAATCAAGGCCGCCCCGGGGCGGCCTTGTTGTATCCATTGCACAACAAGGAGTTGCACAGTCCAAGGCGCTATGAATCACTGCCCCATGCCCCCAACCAATAAACCTCGCGCTGCAAAATGGGTAACGACTGCGACAAGTTCTTAATTCTTGATACATTTGCGTTACAAAAAGTGATTTATGTCACCGCCCGTCTTTGGTACCTTAGGCGCCATTACACCTGAAATGGATAAGCGGGATAACATGTTCAAACTCATATTACGCCGGGCCATGCCCTTTCTCATCCTGGTCGGATTCATCATGCTGGCCATGATGCTGATGGCTTCCAAGCAGAAACCGGAACAAAAAGCCGACGAGGCGCCGGTTCCCATAGTGGACGTCACTCAAGTTCAGCAGCAAACTGTCTCCCTCAACCTGCCCAGCTATGGGGTGGTCTCGCCCAAGTACAAAACCCAACTGGTGACCGAGGTTAAAGGTCGTTTGCTGAGCATCTCGGCCAATTTCGTTGCCGGTGGCATAGTCACCAAGGGTGAGGAACTGGCGGTCATTGAGCCCTCGGACTATGAAGCCGATCTGATGCAGGCCGAGGCCAGCCTGGCCCAGGCCACTGCCGCCCTCAATGAGGAAATCGCCCGCGGTGAAGTGGCCAAGATAGAGTTCAAGGGTTACGACAAGGGTATGCCGCCTGAATTGGGCCTGCGGATCCCGCAGCTCAAGAAGGAGCAGGCCAATGTCAAATACGCCGAAGCCGCCATGGCCCGCGCCAAGCGTAATCTTGAGCGCACAGTGATCCGCGCCCCCTTCGATGGCATTATCAAGTCCCGCAACGTGGATCTGGGCCAATACGTAACCCTGGGCACCAATCTGGGTGAGCTGTACGACACCGCCATCGCCGAGGTGCGCCTGCCACTGGCCAATGCCGATCTCGCCTACCTGGAGTCTGTTGACAATCCGGATACCGAAGTGACCCTGAGTGCTTCCCTTGCCGGCCAGGATATCAATTGGACCGGCAACATAGTTCGCAGCGAGAACATGATAGATGAGGCCAACCGCATGGTGTATCTGGTGGCCGAGGTCAAGGATCCCTATCTGCGCGCCCACAAGACCCAGGGCCAGCTGCCGCTCAAATATGGCAGTTTTGTCAATGCCACCATCAAGGGCCGCACCGTTGCCGGAATAGTCAAGTTGCCGCGTCATCTGGTACGGAACGACACTGTGGCCGTAGTGCGTGCCGATAACACTCTGGAAATACGCCAGGTGAATGTGGTGCGCAGCGATGCCGAATTTGCCTTTGTGAAGGACAGCCTCAAGGATGGCGAGCGCATCTCCCTCACCAACCTCAACAACATGGCCACCGGTCAACTGGTCAAAATTTCCGGTGAGGAAGACAAGACCAAACGTGACGAGGATGAGCAGAAGGACACCCGACTGGCACAGGCAGGAAGTAACTGATGGATACCAATAAGGGAATTATTGCCTGGTTCGCCCGCAATACCGTGGCGGCGAACCTGCTGATGTGTGTGCTGATTATCGGCGGCCTGTTCAGCTCCATGTTGATTAACAAAGAAGTGTTTCCAAGCTTTGATCTCAATTATCTGCGCATTTCCGTGGCCTACCCGGGCGCAGCCCCGCAGGAGATCGAGGAAGGGATCACTATCAAAATCGAAGAAGCCATTCAGGACATCAGCGGCATCAAGAAGATGACCTCTGTGGCCAGCGACGGTGTCGGTTCGGTCAGCATTGAAGTGGAAGACGGCTATGATGCCAAACGGGTGCTGGACGAGGCCAAGCTGCGTATCGATGCCATTGCCACCTTCCCGGCCAACATAGAAAAGCCCAACATCTTTCAGTTGAAACCGGAAAACAATGTGATCTGGGTGTCTGTGTACGGCGATCTCACTCAGCATGAAATGAAGGAAATGGCCAAGAGCGTCAGGGATGATATCAACGCCCTGCCGGCGGTGACCCGGGCCCAGGTGACGGGTACCCGCAACTACGAGATAGGAATTGAAGTCTCCGAAGACAAGCTCAGGGAATACGGTCTGACTTTCTCCCAGGTGGCTGCGGCAGTACAAAGCTCCTCCCTGGACCTGCCCGGTGGCGCCATCCGCGCCAAAGACGGTGATATTTTGCTGCGCACCAAGGGACAGGCTTACACAGGCGACGACTTCGCCAACATAGTGGTCAGCTCCCGTCCAGATGGCAGCCGGATCATGCTGCCCCAGGTAGCCAATATCAAAGACGATTTCGAAGAGCGCCTGGAGTACACCCGTTTCAATGGCAAGCCGGCGGCCATCATTGAGGTGCTGAGCGTCGACAAGCAAAACGCGTTGGACATAGCCAAACAGGTCAAGGACTACGTGGCCAAGAAACAGGCCGACTTACCGGCAGGAGCCAAGCTCGACACCTGGGGTGACTTGACCCACTACCTCAAGGGCCGGTTGAACATGATGCTGTCGAACATGTTCTATGGTGCCCTGCTGGTGTTCGTTATCCTGGCACTGTTCCTGGATCTCAAACTCGCTTTCTGGGTAATGATGGGCCTGCCGGTGTGCTTCCTCGGCACCATGCTGCTGATGCCCTTTGAGCCCTTCAACTTGTCCATCAACATGTTGACCCTGTTCGCCTTTATTCTGGTGCTCGGGATCCTGGTGGACGATGCCATAGTCATAGGCGAAAGTGCCTATACCGAGGTGGAGCGCCACGGCCAGACGGTGGACAACGTGATCCGCGGCGCCCAGAAAGTGGCCATGCCGGCAACCTTCGGGGTGCTGACCACTATCGCCGCCTTTATCCCCATGCTGATGGTTTCCGGTCCCATGGGCATTATCTGGAAGTCCATAGGATTGATAGTGATCCTCTGCCTGGCCTTCTCCCTGGTTGAGTCCAAATTTATCCTGCCCGCTCACCTGGCCCATATGAAGGCCAAGACCGGCGAGCCGCGCACTGCGCTGGGACGCTGGAAGGTACGCTTCAACGAAAAGGTGCAGTTCTTTATTCACCACAAGTACCGCAACTTTCTTGAGACTGCCATTCGCCACAGGTATTCGGTGATCAGTGCCTTCGTGGGCGTGCTCATACTGTCGATTGCCCTGGTGGCCAGCGGTAAGGTGCGCTGGGTATTTTTCCCCAATATCCCGTCGGACTTCATCCAGGTGCATCTGGACATGGACGAGGGCAGCTCGGAAGAAAACACCCTGCGGGTAGTGCAACAGATAGAAGATGCCCTGTACCGCATGGATGCCCGGATGGAAAAGGAAACGGGCGCGCCTGTGGTCAAACACAGTTTCATTACCCTGAACTCCCGCACATCGGCCTTCATCTTCACCGAATTGACCAAGGGTGAAGATCGCGAGGTGGATGGCGAGGCCATTGCCGAAGCCTGGCGCAAGGCGCTGCCGGAATTGGTGGCGGTGAAAAAGCTCAGCATGAATGCCCGTACCAATGACGGTGGCGGTGATATCTCCTTCCGCCTGACCTCATCGGATCTGGACCAACTGGCGGCGGCGTCAAAGGAACTGAAGCAGAAGCTGGCCAGCTATGAAGGCGTGTATGACATAGCCGACAACTACTCCTCCGGAAGCCACGAAATTCGCCTCAAGATCAAACCCGAGGCCGAAGCCCTGGGGCTGACCCTGTCGGATCTGGCCCGTCAGGTACGCTACGGCTTCTATGGCTTCGAGGCCCAGCGCATCCTGCGCAACAAGGAAGAGGTCAAGGTCATGGTGCGTTACCCCCTGGAGCAGCGTCGCACCGTGGGCGATTTGGAAAACATGCGCATCCGCACCCCCGATGGCAAGGCAGTCCCCTTCGGCACTGTGGCCCAAATCGAGCTGGGTGAATCCTTCTCGGCCATTAACCGGGTCGATGGTCACAGGGCCATCAGCATCACGGCCAATGCCAACAAGGACAAGGTGGAACCCTCCAAGGTGACGGCCGAAATTGAAAAAGACTTTATCCCCCAGCTCAAGCGCAAGTACCCCCAGATAGATACTGCGCTGGATGGCGCCAGCCAGGACGAGGCCGATGCCATTATCGGTCTGGTGCAGGGCCTGTTCTTTGCCTTGTTTACCATCTATGCCCTGATGGCCATACCGCTCAAGTCCTATATTCAGCCGATGATCATCATGTCGGTGATCCCCTTCGGTATGATTGGTGCCCTGTTCGGTCACTTGCTGCTGGGTCTGGACATGAGCGTCCTCAGCCTGTGCGGCATCATAGCCCTGGCGGGTGTGGTGGTGAATGACTCGCTGATCCTGGTGGATTTTGTTAACCGTGCCCGGGAGCAGGGCTATGCCATCAAGGACGCAGCGGTCAATTCCGGCTGTTACCGTTTCCGCGCCATTATCCTCACCTCGTTGACCACCTTCGTTGGCCTGGTGCCCATAATTATGGAACGCAGCCTGCAGGCCCAGATAGTGATCCCCATGGCCACCTCCCTGGCCTTCGGTATCCTGTTCTCCACTGTGGTGACACTTATCATGGTACCACTGCTGTACATAGTGCTGGATGATGTCGCCAAGCTGTGGCGCCGCTTCTATGGCTGGTGGTGGCAACCCAAGGCCAAGACCAGTCCGGATGCAGCACCTGAGCCGCAACTTGGCAGGTCAGAGTTGATGGTTGATCCGCTGGATTGACGAAGTGACAAGAAGGGGAGCCCATGCTCCCCTTTTTTATTGCCCATCCCCGCAATCTCGGGACTCTGCTTCTCTTGGCTTGCGTCTGTTAACCGGGACAATTCGTGTTAACATACCTGTCAATTTCAGCCCAGCGGAATCCTGTTTCCCATGCTCAAGCGCTCTCCTGGTTTGCCATCACTTTCATCTCTTTTGATAGATGCGCAGGGTGTTCATTGGTCCCAACAACGCATGCTGGCCCTCGGCAGCCAACTGGCCATGTTGGTGATCACCATGGTGCTGATCACCAATGTGATCATTACCCTGGGCGAACGCCGTTTGCAGGAAGAGTGGGCGACCCAAAGGTACAGTGAACTGCAAACCGTCGGAACCCTGATCGCCGACAAGGTCACTTTTCAGCAATTCCGAACCCAGACCTTCGCCCGCGGTGAAAGCTTAAGGCAGTATTTGGATAATCCGGGGGAAGAGGAAAAAGCCCGCCTGCTGTCTCAGTGGCAGTCGCTGCAGAAGAACATTCCCGAACTCATGGGGGTGGCCTTGTTTGATGCCAATGGCAAATTCCGCTTTTCCAGCAACGATGTGTTTGGCCAGGGGCCGGTACCCGCACCTTTGCTGGGTAAAAATCGCAACATGGGCGGCAATGAAATTTACACTTCGCCGATGGAATTCCTGGATCAGGAAGGCAATCTTGAGCCCTATATGTACCAGTTGGCCTGGCTGGAGAATCCCGATCAGAGCGTAAGGGGCTATCTGGTGACCTATAACTCCATGCTGCGTACCCTGGAGCTGATAAAACCCGCCATATCGGGCAGCCAGTCTCCAATGATGATGTTTGACACCCAGGGCCTGCTGTATGCCGGTGCCTCCTCCATGTCACCTTTGCCCAGACTGCCAGACACCCTCAGCGGCAGCCTGAGGCAGACCTATCCGGCACTGTGGCGTCAGATGGCCATGAGCAACTTCGGGCAGTTTCACGGCGATGATGCCACCTTTGTCTACCTCAAGGTGGAGTTGACCACCCAGTATGAAACGCGGCGGGAATATTTTCTGGTGTCCTACATACGTAATGAAGATATAGCCACACGCTTCAGCCAATGGCACACCCTGTTGCTCGTGGTCGCCATTTTGATGACTGTGCTGGCGGCCGCAGTGATAGTACTCAGCCACCTGTTCCGTCTTGAACAGCGCTCCCGTCATGTGGGGATTCGGCTGGCCAATACCCTGTTTGCCGGCGATACCGGCAGCCTGCTGGTCAATGATAATGGCCGCATTCTGAGTGCCAACCCTGCCGCCGCGAAAGCACTGATGCTGGCGCCCGATGAGTTGAAAGATCGCAGTCTGCAGCGTTGTCTGCAACTGGATGATGAAGCCTACGACGCCCTTAAACAGACACTTCAACAAAATGGCAGCTGGCGTGGTGAAGTGGATCTGGGGCCCGAGGAAGGCGGTGTGCTCAGGGTCCATATCCGTCACGCCCAGCAAGGCCATGAAGCCAAGAGCTATTCGCTGGTCACCCTGGAGGAAATCAGCGAATTGGCACATTGCCAGGAGGAACTAAAGCATAATCAGTTGCTTGGTGAAAGTGCAGTGGCCGCGGCCCTCACCCGCGCCGATGGCAGCCTGCTGAAAACCAACGCCGCCTTTGATCAATTGCTGCAACCCGGTGAGCTGCAATGTCACAATCTGGCAGAACTGCTGGAAAACGATCTGGGCAACCAATGGCCGAGAATAGTGCAACAAATCGCCATGCAGGGACAGTGGCAGGGGCAGATACTGTGCACCGATCGCAGTCGCCTGCAGTCCTGCCTGCAGGCCACGCTCAAAGGCCATTTGGACGAAGACGGGGAAGTGGAGTTTATCGTCTGCACTTTGGAGCTGGCGGCTCCAAGGCAGAAGTTGCGGGAGAGCGGCGATCTTGTGCCCCACCGCAGTACCATTTTGTCGAACCTCAATGATCTGGAACACTATTTCCAGTCACTGCCGGGAAAAAGTCGCAATCATGCCAGCCTGATGCTGCTGGATATCAGTCCCGCCGGCATGCTGAGCCACATGAGTGACATAGGTCAGCTGGAAAAGCGCCAGCAGGAAGTGGAAATGCAATTATTGCGGGATTTACCAAGCAGTTTGCAGATTTCGCACTGGCAATTGGGCAGGCTGGTGGTGATCTTGCCCGATACCCATGCCAACCATGCCCATCTTCTGGCCAGCAAGACCCTGGAGCGCCTGGATGACAACGGCTTGGGCGAAGGTATCTGCATCGGCATAGCCGCCTTCCATGAAGGTCAGAGCCTGGAGCAATTCCTGTCCAATGCCGAAGTTGCCCTCAAGCGCGCCAAGCAAACCGGTGAGCAGCGTATCTGTCAGGCCTTTACCCGCTGACGGCCAACAGCTCTTCGGGTAGTTCGCTCTTGCTGATTTCGATTATGCTGGAGCGATTCATAACAATCTTGTAGCGGGCATAGTGGTTTTGACCCTTGCCCTCCCGGTACACCAACACCAGATTCACCTGGTAACGGCGCTCGGCCGAATCGTTGCTGATCTTGCCATCCACCTCCCGATACACCTTGGACTTACCCCGCTCCAGATAGCGGGCAAAAGGCACCAGGCTGAAGACCACCTGCTCGGAAATAGTGTCATAGCCGGCAAGAAAACCTTCTTCGCTGACCTTGGTGTGTATACCGTAATGAAGGAATTCCACATCCACCTTGTTTTGTCTGTGACGGCGTTTGAGGATTTCGGTCACTGCGGTGGGCACATCCTGTGGCCGCATAAATTCCAGCCATACCAGCTGCCGGGCAATGATCTCCTGACTGGTGGTGTCCCGGAGGATCCTGCTCCAGCGGGGGCGTCCCCGTTGGATCTTGCGCCACATAACATTGCGGATATCTTCCTTGAAGATTTCGCGAAAGCCGTAGATCACCGCCAACGCAAACACCAACGACAGGGTAAAACCGGAAAAGACGCCCTGCGCTTCAATCACCAGGGCTGACACCACCAGCATCACCAATCCCGTCGCCAGACCATTGATGAACTTCTTCAGTCCGCCGCCAAGGGGTTTTAGCTCCTCTTTGAGCACCACGCCCTGCTGAATAAGGCGTCTGAGCAACAACATCTTGTTGGAAATGCGATTGTGATCCGCCTTGGTCTGGGCCGAGTTATAGCGCCTGTCATTGCGGTAATTGTTCTCGGCGCGGCACAGGGCCAAACAGGCTTCGGCCACTTCATTGAATCCCTGGGCGCGGGGGCCATGGGCCAACAGCTTCAGCAATTTCTGTTCGCAAAACCAGGACAGGTAATTATCGGCATTTTCGAAGTAGGACTTCCATTTGGGATCGGCAGGCTCACTGCGGCGGAATTTTTTCAGCAGACCGCTCAGCTGCTCTGTTACCTCGGCCAGGGCCGGATAGAACTGCTCCGCTTCGGTGAGGCGTTGCAGCTCCTTGGTATCATTTTCCACCGCTACCGCAAACTGATAGGCGAACAGGTTCAGGTAAAGGCGAAACTCCTCCACCGTGCGTTTGGTAAAACTGGCAAAACGACTCTGCACCAAAGGCAGGTGCAAGCCATCGGAAAAATAGGCCCGGCGTCCAACGATAGCGCTGTAGTAATACTCTTCTTCATTGAGGCTTTGTGGACCTATCCCCATCTCTTTTGGCAGAGCAAAGTATAGATCCAGGCTTCGACTCTGCCCCATGGCAATCTGATGACTGAATTTTATCGACAGGGCGTCTTCTTGTTTGATCTGAATAGCGGACACATAACCTCGACACGCAGCGAATTAAGGCAATTAAGTGATTGAATCAATATAGCTTAATTCAAGCGAATACGTCGATAGTTGCGGGGTCCTGAGACCCCGCACGACTCAGAAGGTGGCAGCATTGAGCCACATGTGTGCCAGTATGCTGGCAACGTAGCCCAGGGCAATGACTGGAGTCCACTTGAGGTGAACCCCAAAGGTGTAAATCCCCCTCGCCTGCCCCATCAGGGCCACACCGGCGGCACTGCCGATAGACAACAGACTGCCACCGACACCGGCAGTCAGCGTAACCAACAGCCACTGGCCCATGGCCATGTCGGGATTCATGGTCAGCACGGCAAACATGACCGGGATGTTGTCGACTATGGCCGACAGCAAGCCCACAGCCACGTTGGCATAGGTGGGATCCCAATGGGTATACATGGCCTCTGATACCATGTGCAGGTAGCCCATAAAGCCCAGACCGCCAACACACAGCACCACACCATAGAAGAACAGCAGCGTGTCCCACTCGGCGCGGGCCACCCGACTGAAGACATCAAAAGGCACAACCTGACCCAACTGGGCCAACCTGACATCGTCCTGATTTTCTATGGCCTTGGC
The DNA here is from genome assembly GCF_017354985.1 of Shewanella cyperi. NCBI lineage: Bacteria > Pseudomonadati > Pseudomonadota > Gammaproteobacteria > Alteromonadales > Shewanellaceae > Shewanella > Shewanella cyperi. The sequence continues at coordinate 3,074,534 of NZ_CP071501.1, forward strand.
TTTAGCCCTCGCCAGGCCATGCTCAAAGGTCTTGCGCAGGTAGAAACCGAAAAACTGCAGCAGGCCCAAACCCGTCATCATACCCAGTACCGGCGGCATGCCCAGCGCAGAGTGCGCGGTAACGGCCATAGTGATAGTCAGCAAAAACAACCCAACTATACGTCTGGCACCGCGACGCATGTAGACCTTTTCCGACAGCGCCATAGGACAGGCTGTCTCAATAAACAGGTTCATGATGAACGCCGGCACGGCGAAATTAACCAAAGAAGGAATAAAGAGGTCAAAGAAATCACCAAAGGGCACCAAGCCCTTTTGCCATACCATAAGGGTGGTGATATCACCAAAGGGACTGTAGGCACCACCGGCGTTAGCGGCCACCACTATGTTGATACAGGACAGGGCAATAAACTTTTTATTGTCGCCGCCCACTTTCATGACCACAGCGCACATCAACAGCGCTGTGGTCAGGTTATCGGCCACAGGGGAGATAAAAAACGCCAGGAAACCGCTGAGCCAGAATACCTGACGCAGACTGAAGCCCTTGTTGACCATCCAGGCCCGTAGCGCATCAAACAGGCCGCGCTCTTCCATGGCGTTGATATAGGTCATGGCCACCAACAGGAACAGCAGCAGTTCGGCGTATTCCAACAAATTATGTTTGAAGGCTTCTTCTGCAAGCTCAGGCATACCATGCTGGCTGTAAATCCACCCTAAAATCCCCCAGATAATCCCGGCGGCAACCAGCACGGGTTTGGATTTGCGTAAATGCAGTTTTTCTTCCGCCATGACCAGCAGATAGGCCAATACAAAGATCGCCACTGCCACATATCCGGCTCCTGAGGCAGTCAAATCCAGCCATTCTGTTGCGGCTTCGGTGGCATGGGCCACAGGCATCAACAGGCCGCCGCATAAGGCGACCCACCCTTTAGCTCCCCAATTATTCTTCATAGCATGCCCTATTGTTTGGATGTCATCGGGAATTTAGCATGGGCTCAGGCGGCCACTATTTGAACTAACGCAAATTTTAGAGATTTCACTTAAGCTTAAGCACACTTTTTTCTCTTTTTTGCAACAAAAAAGCCCTTTGATACCCATAAATAAGTAGCAGAAAAACAAACAGATCAGCACAAAACCGTTCTTAATCCAAAAATACCAGCAACCCGTTTCCTCAGCTCTTGATGAATAAGTCCCTTACTGACCGGCTCCCCGTTGTTGCATTAGCCATCCCCCTTTTCAATCGAGGATGTAAAGCTGAATCCGAACCTGGCGGTGACGCTGCATCTGCCTCAAGACTCACACATTTGCTTACCCGCAGACACAATCCCATACACCATAATCAAACTGATACAAATCTCTTCCCTTGATGACGGCATCATTCGCAATACTGACCTTTACTTAACAGTGACCATCGCATTTCTCCATTGTGCAGACAGGGATATCAGCACCCGCGAATAACCAACCACTCTCTAAGGATTGGATTATGAAATCGATAATCATACTCGCCGCTGTCCTGGCAGCAGGCTTATCTACAACAGCCCAGGCAACTCAGTACGTATTCGTCGCAATGGACAATACTCCGGAAACCAAGATGTGCGTATCAGCGGGCAGCAACGACCGCGACGCACTAAGGCTACAGCTCAATCAAAGCAGCTATGGCACAGCGCGTTATAACGCCAATACAGTGCTGTGTAATGGGAAAAGCCTGGCACAGTTTGCCCACCAATATGGCGCTGACCAAACCCATACCTACCTGGTCCCTCTGACCCGTGAGCGCCTGCGCTATAACGAAAGAGTCATCATCAGAGACATCTCTTATGCAGCCCCCCAAGCTGAACCCGGGAAGGTCTATGTGATGGTTTCTTCCAACTGATTTGAATGATACTCAATGAGTTGGCAGATCTTTTGCTGCTCAATGAAAAACAAAGAGGGCACCCTTGGGGTGCCCTCTTTTCTATTGCAGCCAAACCTTAGAAGGAGTACAGCAAGGTCATGTTGGTCTCTGTATCAGTGCTCGTTTTGTCGTCCAGCGGCTCGCTGTTGTAACGCACTATCACGGCAAATTTCATTGCCAGGGCACCAATGATACTGGCCGTGAGCGAGGTCTCTGAACGAGCCTCCAGCTTGTCACCATAATCGGCAACCACAACTTGTCTGAATTTGGCACTGTCACTGATCTCGGTCTCAAAGTTCACCACACCATGGGCAACCCAGCTGGAGTCCGAGGTATAACCACGCAGGACCTGTTGCTCGCCGTCCAAAAGTTGATACTGGTAACCGGGACCGATTTCACCGGTGAGCAGGGTAGTGTCTGTCTCATAGAATCGGTGACCATAACCGGCTGCCGTCGTGACCTTGTATTGGTAACCGGTAAAGGGATCGACTTCGTAGTTCAGGTTGGCAAACAGATAGTCATTATCATCAAATTTGTAATCCCCCTGGGCTGCGGCAATGTAACGTTTCGCAGTCACGGCTCCGGTATCTTCCTTGTACAAGCCTTCCAGCAGGTATTGATTTTCCCAGTTGCCCAATTCATGCTTGAGCGCCAAACGGCCTTTGGCGGAAGAGGTTTCGGTATTGCCCGTGGTCAGGGTGGCCCCCAACTCAGCTTCTCCGGCAAAGGTTTTGTCACCCTTGATGAAATCAGCGCCGGCAAACGCATTGAATGGCAGCGCCAATACCACGGCAGCCGCAGTCAACATCTTCTTCATTATCATGTATCTCCGTAAACGATTCCCTGAATTCGGTGCCAATGGTACCACCTATGGTGGTAAAGTCGAAATTCAACTACCACCTGTGGTGTCAGTACTGTTGGAAGGGAGTATAGGGGGCTGGCAATAATGACCTCAGGCGCCAGAGGACGGTTTGAGTTCTATCCGGTTTCCTTCAGGATCTTGAATATACAGGCTGAGGCCCTGCCCCTGAGCCCCGAATCTGGACTCAAACACGCCACGGGGTACCTTATGGGCATCAAGGTATGCCAACAACGCCTGCTCAGCTACGGGTTGGTACTGGAGACAAAAGTGATCGAGACGGGACTGGGCTGGCAAGAATGTCGCAGGCTTAAGGTCGATTAATGCTGTCCCGGCACGCAACTGTAGCAAGGACTCGGTACGTCGCGCCACACTGCAACCAAGCACGTCAACGTAGAAGTGCTCCATGACACCCACATCGGCACACAACAGCACTATATGGTCCAGCCCAAGCAGGTTAAGTTTCATCCCACGCCCTCCGTTCACCACTGGCGTCTCGTTGTCCGCTGCTTCCAGTCATACTTTCTTACGCTAGGACACATTCAGATACCAGTCATGTTAATAGTTACAAATCTGCGATTTCAGCGACGGGCGAGCGTTTAAGAGTTGACCTTAACTTAAATCATCGCCTCTCCCACGTTTCATTTTTGGTTTGGCTAGATACAAAACTTTTAACTGATACAAAAAGGAACTGGTTATGAAAAACACTCTTATATTAGCGTCACTGATTGCAGCAGGCTTGGCATCTGGTGTTCAGGCCGCCGACTACGTCTTTTTTGGCCAAGACAATAGTCCTGAAACCAAAATGTGCATTGCAGCAGGCAGCAATAACCGCATAGCCTTAATGATGCAAATGAGCTCAGATCACGGAGTTTCCCGCTACAACGCCAATACCGTGGTATGCAATGGCGCCAGTCTGGCTCAGTTTGCCCACAAGTACGGTGCAGATAAAACCTATGCTTATTTGGCACCACTGACCCAAGATAAATATTTATATGATGAAAGAGTCATCATCAAGGATATTTCGTTCAACGCCCCCAAAGACACATCCGGCACTGTCTATGTGATGGTTTCCGGTCAATAGCGCTCCGAAAGACGCAGCCCCGGTCTCTAAAAGATTGGGGCTTTTTTCTGCCCTGAGTTGGGCAATTCGGGATAAAGAGTGATCCTGTTAACATTATCAAGCCCTCCTGCTACCGGGCCACTGGAGACTTGCCACAACCCTGTCTTAACATTACAGCTTCATTGATGTAATCATGAGACCACTCCATGCCTCAGCCCGGCACCGGCGATCTCCCCGCAGATTTTCAGCAATACGCCAGAACCCTTGGCCGTTTTAAACGTGTCGCCCGTATCAGTCTGGTGGTGGCAGCACTATCCGTGGCCAGTCTGCTGCTATTGATACTGGCCATCGACGATAGTCATCAGGACTACCAGAAATCCATACAGGCGCTGGCCCTGACCCAACGCAATTTAGGCTGGATGATGGCTTTGGCCGGCACCTGGCTGCTTGGTGCGACCGCCGCTACCACCTGGCTCATTACCCTCTATTCCAGTTTCAGGCTGGCGGGCCCTCTGTATCGTTTCACCCAGGATCTGCAATTGCGGGAAATGGGCAGCGACGCCCCGCTGTTACATATTCGCCGTGATGACTACCTTCAGGAGGAATGTCTGCTGCTGGACGAAACCCTGCTGCAGATCAAGCTGCACTATGCCGAATTGAGGGATACTGTGGAGGCGTTACAACGGGCCAGAGCGAATCTGGATGACGCAGAACTGCAACGTTGTAAACACACCCTGAACCACTTGGCATCAAAGGTGATCACGGATGACTAGACGCCTTGGATATATTCTGCTGCTGACCACGGCCATTCTGGCTTGGCGTTTGCTGCCGGCCAAATCCCCACATCTGATGGCCAACGATTGTCGCAGCTGCCACCTGGTACAGGGGGAAATCACCCCAAGTAACGCCAGCCGCCTGCTCGCCAGCCAGGAGAAACTGTGCAAGGACTGTCATCCCAAGGCGATGACCGCCAGTCATCCCACCGGCTTTAGTCCCGGCCGCGGCTTACCGGAAAATTTTCCGCTGGACTGGAAAGGTGAATTGACCTGCAGCACCTGCCACAGTGTCCATGATGAGCGCGCAGGCCTGATGCGCACCAGCCTGCGTGGTCGGGATTATTGCCAAAGCTGCCATGAAAGCGCCTTTTTTGATGCCATGGCGGACGGTGGCACTACCTTGGTATCATCGGGACATTTGGTGCCGGATCTGGCCACCTTGGTGGAAGCGGGCACCATAGACGACTTTTCCTTCCAATGCATGACCTGCCATGCCGATGAGCAGGGCAGTCTGGCGGTTTCCATCAACGCAGCCGGTGTTATCAACCACAGCAGTGGTGGCAGTAATCATCCCGTGGGCAGTGACTATCAACAGATCAGCCTGGGTGGCGGCTATAGACCCGTGTCCTTACTGCCGAGCTATATTGCCTTGCCCCAGGGTCGCCTCAGCTGTGTCTCCTGCCATATCGCCTATGGTGACACCCACGGCAAATTGGTGAGCAGCAACGACGGCTCACAACTCTGTTTCAGCTGCCACGATCTATAGGAAGGACCATGACTCAACATCAACGCCGCATTAAATTTATTGATCCCTCACTGCAAGGCAAATTGATGGCTGCCCTGGTGCTGCTGGAGTCTCTGATGGTGATATTGGCCATGATCTATCTCTACTGGCGCTTTTCTGCCCTGATAGAAGAGCGAATGTTCAGCATCCATGTGGCAGCGCAGGACAGCTTTTTGCAACTGCTGTTGCTGGAGCTCGTCTGGGTCGTGGTGTTTATGTCAGGGATAAACTTTGTGGCACTGCTGATAGCCAATGGTCTGTGGGGAAGGAATATCGGCCGCATCATTTCAGCCTTCAGAATAAGACTGTTCCGCATGGGCAGGCTGGATGTATCAGCCAGCCAATTGCCTGCGGCTCCGGATCATGAAGTACTGCAGCATCTTGATGGCTGGCGACGCCGGGAAGAAAAAAAAATGCGCCAAATAAAAGCCCTCAGCCAGAGGATCATGAAAGATGATCCTGAAGCCGAGGCGCAGTTAAACCAGCTGTTAAGCGACAGCTAAGCTGTTAGTGGAATACCTCGTGGCTGAAGCGCAAATGCTTGGCATCCGCCGCCAGTTTGGCAAATTCCTTACCGCTGACATGCACCAGATGTTCGTGGTCACCGGCTTCAAAGTACACATCCCGCCCTTCCAGCAGCAAATCATCGTATACCGCATCCATATGGTAGGGTTCACCCACGGGTGGCACGGCGCCATGATCGCAATCGGCAAAAATGTTGTATACGGCTTTTTCCTTGGCCAGATGCAAGCCGCGGTTAAGGCTGTCCCCCAAAACGCTCAGGCTGACCTTGTTCATGGCCGGTAATACCGCCATGAGATTTCTGCCCTGATGATCTTCCAGTATCACGGCCTTGGCCAACTGCTTCACCGGCACCTGGGCCGCTGCAGCTGAACTCAGGGAGCTTTGGCTGTGGCTGTGCCTGACCAGATCGTACTTGATATGTCTGTCACTGAGGAAATGGGTCAATCGCTCTGACATGCTCATAAAACACCCCCGCTATCCTGGATAACCCTTAAAGTATAGCCATGGCCAGAGGCAGGCCGCCGCCGTGACACACGGCCTTGGCGAGGATTGGCAAGCATGATTGCCGCATGATTTGAATGCTGGCCCGATTGGATTACAAAATTCAGCCAATAAAAAAGCCCGCATATGCGGGCTTTTTTAATCAAGCGATTAGCGGTTGATCTTGGGATCCAATTCGCCTGTCTGATAACGCTTGTACATGGCTTGCAGTGACAGCGGCTTGATCTTGGACGCCATACCGGCGCAACCGAAGGCTTCATAGCGCTCGGTACAGATGTCAGCCATGGCTTCCATTGAGGCCTTGAGGAACTTACGTGGGTCGAACTCACTTGGGTTCTCGGCCAGGAACTTACGTACCGCGCCGGTAGAGGCCAGACGCAGGTCGGTGTCGATATTCACCTTGCGCACGCCATGCTTGATGCCTTCAACGATTTCTTCCAGCGGCACACCGTAGGTCTCAGGAATGTCACCACCGTACTGGTTGATGATTTCCAGCCAGTACTGGGGCACTGAAGAAGAACCGTGCATTACCAGGTGGGTGTTGGGAATGCGGGCGTGGATTTCCTTGATGCGGTCAATGCGCAGCACATCACCGGTAGGCTTGCGGCTGAACTTGTAAGCACCGTGGCTGGTACCTATGGCGATGGCCAGGGCGTCCACATGGGTGTCGGCCACAAAGCGGGCGGCTTCTTCGGCTGTGGTCAGCAGCTGGTCATGGCTCAGGACACCTTCGGCGCCGATACCGTCTTCTTCGCCGGCAGTACCGGTTTCCAGGCTGCCCAGACAGCCGATTTCACCTTCAACAGACACACCACAGGCGTGAGCGAAAGCCACAGTCTTGCGGGTCACATCGACGTTGTAATCGTAAGAAGCAGGGGTCTTGCCATCGGCCATCAGGGAACCGTCCATCATTACCGAGCTCATGCCCAGTTGAATAGAACGTTGGCACACGTCGGGGTGGGTACCGTGATCCTGGTGGATACACACAGGGATATCAGGATACTGCTCAATGGCGGCATTCATCAGGTACTTGAGAAACACGGGGCGGGCATACTTACGGGCACCGGCAGAGGCCTGCAGGATCACAGGGCTGTCGGTGGCTTCGGCGGCCTGCATGATGGCACGCATCTGCTCCAGGTTGTTAACGTTGAACGCGGGCACACCGTAACCATGCTCGGCGGCGTGGTCCAGCAATTGACGTAGGGAAATAAGGGCCATTTTTTACTCCATTAATAGGGTGATCCACTTTGCTGAGAAGTAGGTCACCGAGGTCGCTATCGTTTGGACTGATTTTTATGCCTCCCGGTCGGGCCGGGAGGCGGTTTTTTTAATAATTTTTTATAAATGCTTTATCGCTGCGGCTCAGTTGCCACGGGCCTTGAGCATGGCCACGGCCGGCAGCTCCTTGCCTTCGAGGAACTCGAGGAAAGCGCCGCCACCGGTGGAAATGTAGGACACCTTGTCGGCGATACCGTACTTGTCCACGGCGGCCAGGGTGTCACCACCACCGGCGATGGAGAAGGCGGGAGACTCGGCGATCGCCTGGGCGATGCGCTTGGTGCCTTCACCGAACTGGTCGAACTCGAACACGCCAACAGGGCCGTTCCAAACTATGGTACCGGCGTTCTTGAGGATGGCAGCCAGAGCCTCGGCGCTGTCTGGGCCGATGTCGAAGATCATGTCATCGGCGGCCACTTCGCTCACATCTTTCAGGGTAGCCACGGCCGTTGGGCTGAACTCCTTGCCCACCACCACATCGGTCGGCACGGGAATGTCGCCACCACGGCTTTGGGCATTGGCTACCAGACGCTTGGCTTCGTCGATCAAATCAGCTTCATACAGGGACTTGCCCACCTGATTGCCGGCAGCGGCAATAAAGGTGTTGGCAATACCGCCACCCACCACCAGCTGATCCACTATGCCGGACAGGGACTCCAGCACGGTCAGCTTGGTAGACACCTTGGAGCCACCGACAATGGCCACCAGAGGACGGGCGGGATTGTCGAGCGCCTTGCCCAGGGCATCGAGCTCGGCCGCCAGCAGCGGACCGGCGCAAGCGATGGGGGCGTGCAGGCCGACGCCATTGGTGGAGGCTTCGGCGCGATGTGCTGTACCAAAGGCATCCATCACATACACGTCGCACAGGGCCGCCATCTTCTTCGACAGTGCCTCGTCGTTTTTCTTCTCACCCTTGTTGAAGCGGACGTTCTCGAACACCACCACTTCACCCACGGCCACCTCGACACCCTCGAGGTAGTCGCTGACCAGACGCACCGGGCAATCCAGGGCGGCGGCCAGGTAGTTCACCACGGGCTTCATGGAGAACTCCTCGTTGAACTCACCCTCGGTGGGGCGGCCCAGGTGCGACATCACCATCACGGCGGCGCCTTTTTCCAGCGCCAGCTTGATAGTGGGCAGGGATGCGCGCAGACGGGCATCACTGGTGACCACACCGTCGGCCACGGGTACGTTCAGATCTTCACGAATAAGCACGCGCTTGCCATTAAGATCCAGGTCTGACATCTTGATAATTGCCATTTCATCTTTCCTTTTTAATCAAAAAACAATTCTGTCATCGACGGGCGGCTCCCTGCCACCCGGATATAATCTCTTATTTCTATTGCGCTTTTATGCCAGCCATCGCCAGAGCCGTGTCCAGCATGCGGTTGGCAAAGCCCCATTCGTTGTCACACCAGAGCAGCAGCTTCACCAGATGACCGGCGCTGACCCGGGTCTGGGTGCCATCCACTATGCTGGAGCGGGGATCGTGGTTGAAATCGCAGGACACCAGGGGCTCATCAGTATAGCCCAGAATGCCGCTGGCACTGCCGCCTGCGGCGTGTGACAGGGCGTCATTGATCATGGCGATATCCACCCGCTGCTCCAGGGTCACGGACAGGTCGATGGCGGTGACATTGATGGTCGGCACCCGTACCGAAATGGCCTCAAACTTGTCTTTCATGTGCGGCAGAATGCGCTCTATGCCACGGGCCAGCTTGGTGTCGACCGGGATAATGGACTGACTGGCGGCGCGGGTGCGGCGCAGGTCGTCATGGTAGGCGTCAATCACCTGCTGATCGTTCATGGCCGAATGTATGGTGGTGATGGCACCGCTCTTGACGCCGAAATGGCGGTCGAGCACATCAATAACCGGCACCAGACAGTTGGTGGTGCAGGAGGCGGCGGACACTATGGTATCTGTGGCTTTGAGGCTGGTTTCATTGACGCCATAGACTATGGTGGCGTCCACATCGGCGGAAGAGGGATGGCTTATAAGCACCTTTTTGGCGCCGGCAATAAGGTGGGCCTCACAGGCACTGCGCTCAATCAAGGCGCCGGTGGCTTCAAACACCAGGTCTATGCCAAGCTCGCCCCAGGGCAGTTTGGCGGCATCCTCTTCACAGAGCAGCTGTATCGAGTCATCACCGAGGGCCATCCAGGACTCCCCCGTTGCAGCATCTTTATCGAGCTGGGCCCGGGTCTGAAAACGGCCGTGGGTGGTGTCATAGTTGGTCAGGTGCACAATGGCTTCGGGTTTGGCCAGTTCATTGATGGCGACAATTTGGAACTGTTGCCGCTTGCCCGACTCATACAGGGCACGCAACACCGAGCGGCCGATTCGGCCATAACCATTGATCGCAACTCTGATCATACCCAGCCAACAATCCTCAATTCAGCCCACACAGGAGGCAGATAGACAAAACCCGGATGAGCCTGAACTCACCCGGGATTGTGGGCAGGAAGCGGGCTTCCTGCCCCCTTGACGCTTACGCCAGCAGTTCTTCTGCGGCGGCAACCACCTTGGCAGTGGTAAAGCCGAACATTTCGAACAACTGGTTGGCCGGCGCAGACTCACCGAAGGTGGTCATGCCGATAATGCGACCGTTCAGGCCCACATACTTATACCAGTAATCGGCAATACCGGCTTCCACGGCGATGCGTTTTGTGACGCTGGCCGGCAGAACCGCTTCCTTGTAGGCCGCATCCTGCTTGTCGAACAGATCGGTACAGGGCATGGATACCACGCGCACCTGCTTGCCCTTGGCAGTCAGTTCGGCCTGGGCCTTCACCGCCAATTCCACTTCGGAGCCTGTGGCTATGATGATGAGCTCGGGAGCCGCAGCGCTGTCAACCAGCACGTAAGCGCCCTTGTTGACGTTGGCCAGCTGCTCGGCAGTACGTGGCATTTGTGCCAGGTTCTGGCGGGAGAAAATCAGCGAAGTCGGGCCGTCTTTACGCTCGATGGCATATTTCCAGGCCACGGCAGACTCCACCTGATCGCAGGGACGCCAGGTGCTCATATTGGGGGTCATACGCAGGGACGCCATTTGCTCCACCGGCTGGTGGGTTGGGCCGTCTTCACCCAGACCGATGGAGTCGTGGGTGTAAACCTGAATATTTTGCACCTTCATCAGCGCCGCCATACGCATGGCGTTGCGGGCGTACTCCATGAACATCAGGAAGGTTGCGCCGTAGGGCACAAAACCACCGTGCAGGGCGATACCGTTGATGATGGCGGTCATACCGAACTCACGCACACCGTAGTGCAGGTAGTTGCCGCTGGCATCATCAGCCGTGATGGACTTGGAAGCCGAGTACATGGTCAGGTTGGATGGCGCCAGGTCGGCACTGCCACCCAGGAATTCCGGCAGCATGGCACCGAAGGCTTCCAGGGCGTTTTGTGACGCTTTACGGGAAGCGATATTGGCAGGAGTGGCCTGCAGCTTCTCGATATAGGCCTGAGCTTCGATTTGGAAGTTGGCCGGCAGTTCGCCCTTGATACGGCGCTCAAACTCGGCAGCCAGCTCTGGGTAGGCGGCAGCGTAGGCCGCGAACTTGGCATCCCAGTTTTTCTCGGCGGCTGTTCCCGCTTCCTTGGCATCCCAGGCGGCATAGATGTCGGCAGGGATTACAAATGGGTCGTGCTTCCAGCCCAGGAACTCACGGGCAGCAGCGATTTCGGCATCGCCCAGTGGTGCGCCGTGGCAGTCGTGTGAACCTGACTTGTTGGGAGAGCCGTAACCGATAATGGTCTTGCAGCAGATGAGCGATGGACGGGGATCGGCCTTGGCCGCCTCGATGGCTGCATTGATGGCGCCAGCATCGTGACCGTCAACACCGGCAACCACGTGCCAGCCATAGGACTCGAAACGCTTGACAGTGTCATCGGTGAACCAGCCTTCCACGTGACCGTCGATGGAAATGCCGTTGTCATCCCAGAAGGCGATCAGTTTGCCCAGACCCAAAGTGCCGGCCAGGGAACAGGCCTCGTGGGAGATACCTTCCATCAGACAACCGTCGCCCATGAACACATAGGTGAAGTGGTCGACTATGTCGTGACCGTCGCGGTTGAATTGGGCCGCCAGGGTCTTCTCGGCAATGGCCATACCCACGGCGTTGGTGATGCCCTGACCTAGGGGACCTGTGGTGGTTTCAATGCCGGGGGCATAACCGTATTCAGGGTGGCCCGGGGTACGGGAGTGCAGCTGACGGAACTGCTTGAGATCTTCGATGCCCAGATCGTAACCGGCCAGATGCAGCAGTGAATAGTGCAGCATGGAACCATGGCCATTGGAGAGCACAAAACGGTCGCGGTCGGCCCACTGTGGATTGGTGGGGTTGTGTTTCAGATGATCGCGCCAAAGGACTTCGGCAATATCGGCCATCCCCATGGGGGCACCTGGGTGACCGGAATTGGCTTTCTGCACTGCGTCCATGCTCAGGGCACGGATGGCGTTAGCGAGTTCTTTACGGGAAGACATGCTCTCTCCTGCTGGTTTTGAGGCTTTAAGGGCAATTGGGTGGCATATTTTCCCTTAACTGCGGACAGGGCGCAAATTTAAATTGGCCCCAGCCCAAGGGCCTGGAATCCCGACCCTTTTTCCAGGCGTTCAAGGCTGATTTCAGACTGGAACACTCAGTTTACAATTCTGCGCCAATGGGCGGTGAAAATAGCGCCAAAGCCGTGATTGTCCGGCGGATGGTCACAATATGACGGAAATTTTGCACAAAGCGGGTGATCGCGGCCCCGATTTCAACTAAAATGGCCGTCTAGATGTAGATGCTGCTACACGTTTTTACGTTAAACGACGAGATTTTCCTAACATGGCAAAACACTTGTTTACCTCTGAGTCGGTCTCAGAAGGTCATCCCGATAAAATTGCGGATCAGATTTCCGACGCGGTACTGGACGCCATTCTGGCCCAGGACCCCAAGGCCCGCGTGGCCTGTGAAACCTATGTCAAGACCGGCATGGTACTTGTGGGTGGCGAAGTCACCACCTCTGCCTGGGTCGACATTGAAGAACTGACCCGCAAAACAGTGCGCGAAATCGGCTACACCCATTCAGACATGGGTTTCGATGCCGACTCCTGCGCCGTGCTCAATGCCATAGGCAAGCAATCCCCCGACATCAACCAGGGTGTTGATCGCGCCGATCCCAAAGAACAGGGTGCAGGTGACCAGGGTCTGATGTTCGGCTATGCCAGCAATGAAACCGATGTGCTGATGCCTGCGCCCATCACCTACGCCCACGCACTGGTGAAGCGTCAATCAGAAGTGCGCAAGGACGGAACCCTGTCCTGGCTGCGTCCCGATGCCAAGTCCCAGGTGACCTTCGCCTATGACCAGGGCAAGATTGTCGGCATCGACGCCGTGGTACTGTCTACCCAGCATTGCGACAGCGTATCCCAGGCCGATTTGATCGAAGGCGTGATGGAAACCATCATCAAACCGGTACTGCCTGCCCAGTGGCTGAACAAGGACACCAAGTTCTTTATCAACCCAACCGGTCGTTTCGTTATCGGTGGTCCTATGGGTGACTGCGGTCTGACCGGTCGCAAGATCATTGTGGACACCTACGGCGGCATGGCCCGTCACGGTGGTGGCGCCTTCTCGGGCAAGGATCCGTCCAAGGTTGACCGCTCAGCCGCATACGCCGCCCGCTACGTGGCCAAGAACATTGTTGCCGCCGGTCTGGCCGAGCGCTGCGAACTGCAGGTGTCCTACGCCATCGGTGTAGCCGAACCAACCTCCATCAGCCTGGAGACTTTCGGTACTTCCAGACTCGACGAAGACAAGCTGATCCAGCTGGTTCGCCGTCACTTCGATCTGCGTCCTTATGGCCTGACCGAAATGCTGAATCTGGCTCGTCCAATCTACCAGGCCACTGCCGCCTACGGTCACTTCGGCCGTAACGAGTTCCCCTGGGAACAGACAGACAAGGCAGAAGCCCTGCGTGCCGACGCCGGCCTCTAAGGTCCGCCAAGCACAAAAAAACCGCCTCAGGGCGGTTTTTTATTGGCTGGTTCAAACAGGCCTTTGCCCGGGATCAGAGATGATCGAAATGGGCATGCTGGATGGTTAAAAAGGCCAACTGGCTTTCCGCCACCGGCACCAGGGCCAGGGATTCAAGTTCACTCCAGCCCTCATCGGATACCAGTGGCACCAGTTCGGCGCTGGTGCGTGTCACCACACCACAATCAAGCAACCAGTCGTCCCCCTCAAGCAAGTAATGACGCTTGCCATCAGAGGCCTTGGCCTCAAAAGCCCGGCACTCTATGCCCTGATGGTACAGGGTCGAGAAACAGAACCTCAGGTTGTCAAAGGGGCTCAATCTCAGCCCGGCCCAAGGTTGCAGCGCCAGGGGTAATAATTCAGCGCTCATGACCTGCTCTCATTACTTGAATTCAGGCTTCGCGCCAGCAGGTAAAAATCCCGCCCTTCAAAGCCAAACAGATCCAGCACCTGCATCCCGGCCTTGCCGGTGTGCGCTGCAAAGGAACGCTCATTGTCCTCGGCGATAAAGGTCACAGCATGGCTGAAGCGCTCGGCCAACCTGGGCCAGAGAGCATCCTCCAGAAGTTGGAATACCCCAGTGCCACGAGCCGCCGGACTGACCCAGATGGGTCCATATTGGCAGCTGCGTTCAAAACCGCCCAAACGTTGCAATTGTTTGCCAATGGCACCATAGATGTGCCTGTTTCCGTAAAAGCGCCAGTCCGCCGCCATCACATAGCCCAGGATCTCCTCACCTTCGATAGCCACCAGCAGTTGCTGCTTGGTGGCAAGTTCGGTCAGGGCCCGGATATCAAAGCCCTCCCCCTGGAGATTTCCACGGTCTGAACTCAGTTCATCGGCAAGGTGCAGCTGTTCCAGCTGGGCGATTTGGCTGATGTCGGTGGCGGTAGCGGTGCGGATCTGCGGCACAAGGACTCCGGATAGTCAAAGAAGCAAAGGCTGATTTATCACTGCATTAGGGCGGTAGAGTTGCGAATTCGCCTTACTGCACCCACACTTTACCACAGACCGCAGCCCCAAACCGGAAGCTTTTATGTTGCCCGACACAGTCAACCCGGATGTCAGCCTGCTTGAGAGCGATGCCCCTCAGGTTAACCTGGTGCGCTGGATGCACCAGTGTGAGCTGGTTAAGCGCTATTACCAGGCCGACTATGTATTTGTCATGCAAAAAACCAAGCTGGGTTACGAGGTGTTGGTCAGCGCCATCGCCCGGGTCCCCAAATTCACCTCGGGCCAGGTATTTGGCAAGGAATTCAGCCTGTTCGATGCCTTGATTAGTTCACCGCCCGACGGTCTGTCACTCAACCTCAGCCGCTACAGCAAGGAAGAACTGCCCAAGGAATTCGACGGTTGCCTGGGCCTGCTGAGTCGTCCCCTGCTGTGGCCCGACGGCACCCTGTTCGGCTGCATGTGCATACTCAATCATCATCCGATGGAAAATGCCGGCCTGAACGGCCTGATGCTGGAGCCGTTCCAAATCCTGCTGCAACAGGATCTGGCACTGCTGTGTCAGAGTCACCGCATTGAATCCCTGTCGATGCGCGATCGGGACACCGGCATGCTCAATCATTACGGTTTTATCATGATGGCACCACGGCAACTCAATCTGGGACGCCGTTTCGGGGCCCATGCCGGGATACTGTTTTTCGAACTGCTGGGCAATGATGGCGCCACCCATGAAGAAATCGAAAAGAACAACCGCCTGCTGGGCAACATAGTGCAAAGCACCATACGCACCGCCGATATTGCCGCCCATTTCAGCCCGTCGGAGTTTGTGGTGCTGGCCTTTGTCGATGCCGAGCGGGATTTGATGCACATAGTCAATAGAGTCGATCGCCAATTGAAGCAACAAAGTGACAATGTGGGTTTGGACTACTCATTCCGTTACTTCACCCCGGACTCCACCGCAAAGCTGGCCCCCATGCTGGCCATGGCCCGGGAGGACTTGCAGTCACACCGGCGTCGCCAAGCCGAATTGGCCAATACCAGTGACGATGAGGAAGCCGGTGATTGAGCTTTTCGGGTGTTGCCCTTTGATCCAACAAAATAATGACATTTTTTTTACATTCGCAATCCGTTATGCTTGGGCCGAACAAGAATAACGATAAGCAGGACTTCCATGTCGGCAACTTTACACCTGAGAGACACCTGGCTCACCAGCCAATCACACCCCGCCATCAGCCTGAGCCGTTGGCAGCAACACACTGAATTGCTTTGCCAATTGTTTAAGGCTGAGACCTGCCTGATAGTGCAGCATCTGGATGAACAGGCGCACATAGTCACAGTGAAGCAACAGCAGGAACGTTGGACTGCGGGCGAAACCCTGCCTTGGGATGAATTGCTGACGGCGATGAAACAGGGAGAACCCGGCGAGCACCCAGCCTGGCAGGATGGCTTAATCGCCCTCGACCTGCACTGGCCCGACACCCAGTCTTTTGGTCAGATACTCATAGCCTGCAAGCAGCAACCGGCCATTCTCGACACCTGTCTGAAATTGGCAGAACCGGTACGGGCACTGATCCAGGCTGAACTCAAGCACATGTACCTGATGCAACAATTGGAGATGCTGTCATTTCAGGATGAGCACACCTGCATGCTCAATCCCTATGGCTTTAGCCTGATGGCACCAAGACAATTGAATCTCAGTCGCCGCCTCGGCTCCCATGCCGGCATAGTGCTGCTGGAAAACTGCCAAAGTTCACTGAGCATGGATGAGCAGCAGACCCAGCTGCGTAAACTGGCGCGGGTGGTCCATGAAAATATGCGCGAAGCCGACCTGGCCGCCAGACTCGACAATCAGCAGGTGGTTATCCTGGCCTTTGTCGATAACGAGGCCAATTTGCAAAGCCTTGAAAGCCGAATGAAGAAGCAACTCCTCAAGACAGAACCTTCATTGCGGGTCGTCACCGGCTACAGTTTTTTCAGCCCGGATGCCAATATCGAACTGGATCCCATGATTGCCGAGGCCAATGCCAAACTGCAGTTGGAAAAGCAGCGGCTATATCCCCAATAGCGGTTTCAGTCGAGGGCCCGCGGTTGGCTGCGGGCCCATTCAATAAACAGCACCACAGGGTAAGGTGACATCAGCACCAACCCCAATCCGGCCAGCACAGAGATCAGCATTATGCCCGCCAGCCCCTGCTGACTGGGGGTAAAAAAATACAGCCCCACTGCCACCAGCAGCATTCCCAGTCCAAGCCAATGCAGAATTTTCAGAACTTTTAATACACTTTTCATGTCTCAGACCACATAATCCCCTGCCCCCGCAATCCATTCATCCGGGGCATTACAGTTGGAAGTTCATCATGTTAAAACAGATTTCTCTCGGTGCAAGCCTGTTAATGCTGCTCGTTGGCTGCCAGTCCACCCCTGAGGCAGCACCTCCTTTTGAGCTTATCGGTACCTGGCAGATTGAAGAAGCCGCCGGCAAGCCCCTTATCGACTACAGCCCGGCCCAGTTAACTTTTGCCGCCGACAATAAATTCAGCGGCAATAACAGTTGCAATAACATCTTCGGCGACTATGTCCACGAGGATTCTGTGCTGCGCCTGAGCCCTGCCGGCAGCACTAAAAAAGCCTGTGTCGATGCCCTGATGCAGCAGGAGCAAAGGATTATGCAGGTACTGACCCGGATAAGCCGGTTGCGCTTTACCCAGGGCAAGCTCATCTTGCTCGACGAGCGCGGTCACAAGCAACTGGTGTTGAGCCGCCGTTAGGCTATCAAATAGGGGGCCTTGCTGCAGCCGCTGGCAAGCTGCACAGCGCCACCGGTTTTGCTGTCCATCTTGGCTGCGAAATGCCAGACTAAGCGTCAAACCAGCCCCTGGGCTCATCGTCTATATGCAATGGATGCAATGCCGCCGGTGGCATTTCCCGCTCCATTAGATAACTCCAATAGTCGTCATCAAAGCCGCTCAACCAGCTGCGTCCCTCGGCCCTGACAATCAGGTACCACCACACGGGAGCCCAGGCGCCGAGTGTCAGCAAGGTCAGTAGAAAATGCAGCGGGTGGCATACGTATCCGCGTGCCTTGCGCCCCCGCCCAAGTCCGGATTGTGCACTATAAATCCCCGGACGTGGTCGCCTCACTTTGGTTTTGGATCTGCCCACGATCGTCCCCACTTGTTCTGCCTGACCTCATTTTAGTGTAGCCACACTCGACTAAAGTCGTAGTCCGATAATCTGATTACATTTTGGCACTGGCACTTCGCAAACGGGGTGGTAGAGTAAGCGCCCACAGCACAAACCCTAAAGTGCAAGCACCGCAGCACAAGAACTAGAAGAGGAAAAATCCATGCTGATACGTAAAGGCGAAGCGAAAGATCTGGCGGCCCTGGTGGCATTCAATCAGGCCATGGCCCATGAAACAGAAGGCCTGCAGCTGGACAGCGCCATCCTGGAGCAGGGAGTGGCCACCTTACTCAATACTCCCGCCAAGGGCTTTTATCTGGTGGCCGAGGCCGAAGGTGAGATCCTAGGCTCCCTGATGGTCACCTTCGAGTGGAGCGACTGGCGTGCCAAGGATTACTACTGGATCCAAAGCGTGTACATCCGTCCGCAAAATCGTCGTCAGGGCATCTATCGCCAGCTGTATCAGGCGGTAAAGGATCTGGCCGAAGCCAATGGCGGCGCCGCCAGCTTCCGTCTCTATGTAGAGCAGGAAAATACCAAGGCCCAGCACACCTATGAAGCGCTGGGCATGGGCAAAAGTTACTACCTGATGTATGAAGAAAAGCTGCAAGCCAAGTGAGCGTTGCGCACATATATCACTGACTCAATTGGAATAATCATGCAAGCTTCAATATCCCTCTTGGTGGGTTCCACCAACCCGGTCAAGATAGCCGCCGCGCGGGAAGCCTTTGGCGCCGTGTTCAAAGACTGCGAGATCCTGTGCCGGGGTATGTCCTCGCCTTCCGGGGTGGCCGATCAACCCATGACCCGGGAAGACACCCGTCTTGGTGCCATCAACCGCGCCCGCTTCTGCGAAAGCCAGGGCGGTGCCGACTACTTCATCGCCATGGAAGGCGGGGTGGATTGCTTTGAAGATGGTCCTGCCACCTTCGCCTATGTGGCCATAGTGCATCAGGGCAGGCTCAGTGTCGGTCGCAGCGCCCAGTTGCCGCTGCCGCCGCGGGTTTACCATGCCTTGCAACAAGGGCAAGAGCTTGGGCATGTGATGGATGCCCTGTTCAATACCGTCAACGTCAAGCACGCGGGCGGTGCCATAGGCCTGCTAACGGCCAATGCCGCCACCCGCGGCAGCAGCTACACCCAGGCACTGATCCTGGCACTGGCGCCCATGCTGCACCCCGAGTTGTATGAATTGAGCACTTGCTAAACTGAACCATGGCGGCTAATTTAGTTGTATTTCGCAACTATCATTGGATACGCCATGGATAATTCAGCCTTTACCTCTCCTTCCCTGGCCCGCCGGATCCGCGGCCTGTCCCGTCTGGTGGTACGCCAGCTGGGCATACTGAGTTCCGCCTGCGGTGCCCTGCCATTATCACCGGTGCAGGCCCATGCTCTGATTGAGCTGGGGCAGCAGGAGTTATCCATCAAGCAACTGGCGCAGCTGCTAAACATTGACAAGTCCAATGCCAGCCGTGCCGTCAGCAAGCTGACGGAAAAGCGCCTGGTGCAGACCCGGGTTAATCACAGGGACAGCCGCAGTCTGCAGGTTCAGCTGACCCCCAGGGGCCGCACCATGTTGGAAAAACTCGACCAACAACAGGATACCCTGTATCACCAGGTGCTGGCCCAGTTGAGCCGGGAAGAGTCGCAGCAGATAGCCCAATCACTGGACAGGTTCCATCGCGCTATTTTGCAGGCCAAGGCCCAGGAGGGCTTCGAAATCCGTCCCCTGCAGGCCGGTGACGATGCCGCCATCGCCGCGGTGATCCGCGCCGTGTCAGCCGAATACGGCCTGACCGCCGACAAGGGCTATGGCGTGGCCGATCCGACCCTGGACTGTTTAAGTCAGGTTTACGGTGGCGAAGGTGCCTGTTATTGGGTGATAAATCTGGATGGCGAGGTGCTGGGCGGCGGTGGCATAGCGCCGCTGGCCAATGAGCCCGGCGTGTGCGAGCTGCAGAAGATGTACTTTATGCCGCAAATTCGCGGCAAGGGGCTGGCGCGGCGCCTGGCCAATCATGCCCTGGCCTTTGCCGTTGAAGCCGGATACCGGGCCTGCTATCTGGAGACCACGGCGGTGCTGTCCGAGGCGGTTAAGCTGTACGAATCCATAGGTTTTGAGCATCTGCCGGGCCCCCTTGGCAACACGGGTCACGATGCCTGCGAGATGCCCATGCTTAAACAACTCAAATCCTGACGTTTTTTTACGCGCTTGCACGCCGGAGCCCCCCGGCGTGCCTTGCTTTATCAGCAAAACTTGATAGCTTCGAAATCAAAGATGCAATGGCAACGGAGTCCCCATGGAATACAGACGCATCCCCCACTCCAGTTTAGAGGTCAGCACCCTGTGCCTGGGCACCATGACCTGGGGTGAGCAAAACACCCAGGCCGAAGCCTTTGCCCAGATGGATTACGCCATAGGCCGCGGCATCAACTTTATCGACGCCGCCGAAATGTACCCCGTGCCCCCAAGGCCTGAAACCCAAGGTGAAACCGAGCGCATCATAGGCAATTACCTCAAGGCCCGCGGCAACAGAGATGAACTTATCATAGCCACCAAGATTGCCGCCCCCGGTGGCAAGAGCGACTATATTCGCCCCAACATGGCTCTGGATTGGAACAACATCCATGCGGCCGTGGATGCCTCGCTGGAGCGTCTGGGGGTCGAGACCATAGATCTGTACCAACTGCACTGGCCGGATCGGCACACGAACTTTTTCGGCGAGCTGATGTTCAATGCCGATGATCACGAGCAGCAGACCCCCATAATAGAAACCCTGGAGGCCCTGGCCGAAGTGATCCGCGCCGGCAAGGTGCGCTACATAGGGGTATCCAACGAGACTCCCTGGGGCCTGATGAAATACCTGCATCTGGCCGACAAGCACGGCCTGCCGCGAATCGTCTCGGTGCAAAATCCCTATAACCTGCTCAACCGCAGCTTTGAAGTGGGCATGAGCGAAATCAGCCACCGTGAGGAGCTGCCGCTGTTGGCCTATTCACCGCTGGCCTTCGGCATGCTCAGCGGCAAGTACCGTGGCGGCCGCTGGCCCGAGGGTGCCCGCCTGACCCTGTTCAAGCGTTTTGCCCGCTACAACAGCACAGAGATGGCACTCAAGGCCACGGATGCCTATGTTGCCCTGGCCGAGGAACATGGTCTGAGCCCGGCGCAGATGGCGCTGGCCTTTGTCAGTTCACGCCGCTTCGTTGGCAGCAACATTATAGGCGCCACCACGCTGGAACAGCTGGAGGAAAACATCGACAGCCACCTGATGACCCTGAGCGACGAAGTGCTGGCGGCCATTGACGCCCTGGGGCAGATTTATCGCCTGCCCTGCCCATAAAGCGGCGAACCACGCTTATAAGCAAACACCGGAAAACATCCAGTGGTTTTTGAACAGTGCCCGGCCTGGCCGGGCACTTGCATTCACAGGGCAAATCTTTGAAGATCGGTCCATAAACCCAAGTCAATAGAACACACCATGGATCACGAGTCTCTGCGCGCCCAATTTCCCGCACTGCAACAGCAGCTGGGCGACTACCCCCTGTGCTATCTGGACACTGCCGCCACCAGTCAAAAGCCGCTACAGGTGCTGGAGGCCATGGGAAGCTTCTACCGAACCCACAACGCCAATGTGCACCGGGCGGCCCACGCCCTGTCATCAAAGGCTACCTCCGCCTACGAAGACGTGCGTGACGCCCTGGTTAACTTTCTCGGCGCCGCCCGCCGGGAAGAGATTATCTTTACCCACGGCACCACCGAGGCCATCAATCTGGTGGCCCATGGCCTGCGCGGTCAATTTAACGCCGGGGATCTGATCCTGGTCGACAGCGCCGCCCACCATGCCAACCTGGTGCCCTGGCAACAGCTGGCCAAGGCCACGGGGGCCAGGGTACTGCCCATAGGGCTGGATGCCAAATTGCGTCTCGACCGGGCGGCCTTTCGTGCCCTGCTGGCACAAAAGCCCAAACTGGTGGCCCTGAGTCAGGTGTCCAATGCGCTCGGCACTGTCAATGACATTCGGGCCCTGTGCGCCGAGGCCCGCACCCACGGCGCCCTGACCCTGGTAGACGGGGCCCAGGCCGTGGCCCATATGCCGGTGAACATGGCGGAACTTGGCTGTGATTTTTATGCCTTCTCAGGCCACAAGATGTACGGTCCCACCGGCGTCGGTGTGCTCTGGGGCCGCTATGATTTGCTCGCTGGCCTGGAACCGCTGCTGACCGGCGGTGAAATGATCAAAACCGTCAGTTTCGAACAGACCGAGTTTGGCGAGCTGCCCAATCGCCTGGAAGCCGGCACCCCACCGATTGCCGAGGTCATAGGTCTGGGGGCCGCCATTGAATTTCTGCAGGGATTGGATCGCGCGGCCATGGCACGCCATGAAACGGAACTGCTGCGCTATTTGCAGCGGGAGCTGGCTGCCATACCCGGCGTCCGCCTGTACGGCGCCCATTCGGATAATATCGGCGCCGTGGCCTTTAACTTAGGCGATGAACACCATCAGGACATAGGCATATTGCTCGATCAACAGGGAGTGGCGGTGCGCTGTGGCCATCACTGTGCCATGCCGCTGATGGTTCTGCTGGGAGTGCGTGGTTGCTGCCGGGCCTCCCTTGGGATCTACTCCAACAAGGCCGACGTAGATCAGTTTATCCAGGCCATGAAGGCCTGTGCCGACATGCTGCAATGAATGATGCTGCAATGAAAGAGGTTGTAATGACAAATGTCGCCCCGCGGGCCGAACACTTCATAGCCGGTTATGAGCACAGCCTGGATGCGCTGCACGCCCTGGCAGCCTCCGTTGCCGCCGCCCCCAACTGGCAGGAGAAATACCGCCAGCTGATGCAGGCCGGCAAGTTGCTGCCCGACTTCGGACAGATCTGGCAAACTGAAGACACCAGGGTCAGGGGTTGCGAGAGTGCCGCCTGGCTTTGGCATTACCATCAGGAAGGGAAACACTATTTCCTCGCCGACAGCGATGCCCGCATAGTCAAGGGCCTGATAGCCCTGTTGCTGGCGGCCCTCAATGGCCACAGCGGCAGCGAGATAGCCCAATTCGATGCCATTCAATACTTCGATAGCCTGGGACTGGGCAATCAGCTCAGCCCCTCACGCACCAATGGCCTCTATGCCCTGGTGCAACGGATGCAAACCCTAGCCAAGGAAACCCCATGAATCCAGTACGCAGACAAGTACTCAAGGGCCTGGGCGCAGGCGCCCTGCTGGCCCCCCTGTCAGGCCTGCAAGCCAAGGCCGTCCCCCACAAGCCGCTGTTTATCGACGGTCTGTCGTTCCTGCCCACCGAGATGGCCGATGTGAAGGCCTCGGGACTGGACGCCTTCCTGTGCGATATTTCTGCTATCGAATCCATTGAGCAGCCGGATGGCACGGTCAACTACAAACGCACCTACAAGGCCTGTATCCAGTCCATCACGGAGGCCAGGGCCAAGGTGTTGGCCGAGCCGTCGCTCATTCAGGGACTGTCGGGCAGCGACATAGACAAGGTCCGAGGCAGCGGCAAGACGGCGGTGTTTTTCCAAATCCAGGGGGCCGATTGCGTCGAGGATTCCCTGACCCAGGTGGATGAATTCCACACCCTGGGCCTGCGGGTGCTGCAACTGACCCACCACTACGGCAACAGCTTTGCCGGTGGCGCCCTGGATTCGGACGCCAAGGGCAGTCTTAACCTGCCACTGACGCCCAAGGGTTATGCCCTGGTGGACAGGCTCAATGATAAAAACATCTTGCTGGATGTGAGCCACTCCAGCGAGCAAACCGCCCTGGATGCGGTCAAGGCATCACGCCAGAGCGTGGTTCAGAGCCACGGCGCCGTGCGTGCCATAGTGCCACACGCCCGCTGCTCACCGGACAGCGTGATCCGCGCCATTGCCGACAGCGGCGGCGTATTCGGGATTTTCATGATGAGTTTTTGGCTCACCAATGATCCCGTACCGACCACGGACCATTATCTGGCCCAGCTCAAACATGTGGCCAAGGTGGGTGGCCTGGATGCCGTGGCCATAGCCAACGACTATCCGCTGCGGGGTCAGGAAAACCTGCTCAAACTCAACAATGACAACGCCGAAGGGGTCAAGGAATACCTCGACTGGTGGTACAGCCTGCGGGCCAAGAAGGTGCTCGGTTTTGACCATGAGCCGGTGCATGTGGTGATCCCCGAACTCAACCACATAGAGCGCATGGCGCGTATTTATGATGCCCTCAAGAGCGCCGGTTTCAAGGCCGCCGAGGCCGACAAGATAGTCGGCGGCAACTGGCAGCGGGTGCTGAAATCTGTGCTGCGCTGACAAGTTGAAGGTTTAAAACAAGGCCCGCAATCGCGGGCCTTGGTGTTTCTGTGTTTTGCCTGTTATGCAAAACCCGCCAGCGCCGCCTCTGTTTCGGTCACCAGGGAGTCTATCAGCTCAGCGGCCCTTTTGTGCCTGAGCAGCGGCGCAGACTGTCCCGACCACAGCGACATCAGCTCGGGGCGGGCCGCCTCAATGGCGGCGCGCTTCAGCTGGCCCATCAACCAGTTCTGCACCGGATAAGGGGCCAGGCTCAGATGCGGTGCCTCTTCCATCAGGCGGTTGCGGATCCCGCGGGCCAGGCGACCACTGAACACCCGGGTCAGCCCAGTGTGCCTGGCGTCCTCGCTGAACAGCTTGTCACGGTGCAGATCCGTGGTACCGGATTCGGCGCAGGCGAGGAAGGCCGTGCCTATCTGCACCCCATCGGCGCCGAGTGTCATGGCGGCGGCGATACCGCGACCATCGGCAATACCCCCGGCGGCGATGACGGGTATCGACAGGGCATCGACAATCTGGGGCACCAGCGAGAAGGTGCCCATCAGGTTGTCCTCCGGCGGCGCCAGGAAGGCGACCCTGTGACCACCGGCCTCGAAACCGCTGGCCACCACCATGTCGACCCCGGCACGCTCCAGCGCCATTGCTTCTTCAACCGTGGTGGCGGCCCCGAGTGTGACTATGTCCAGTTCACGGCAACGGGCCAGGATAGCGGCATCCGGGATCCCGTAGACGAAACTGAACACCGCTGGCCTGGCCGCAAGCAGGGCTTCTATCTGCTCGTTAAAGTCCGGTACCGAGTAAGCGGACAGCGGCGGCGCCGTGACCCCGAGTTCATCGAAGAAGGGGGCCAGGGAGTCAACCACCTCCCGATATTCCCCGGCTGTGATCTTGGGGCCGTCGCTGCCATCGAATGGCAGCCACAGATTGAGGGCAAAGGGACCTCGGGTGTTGGCGCGGATGGCTGCCGCCACCTCGGCTATGCCCTCAGCCCCAAGGTGATGGCAGCCGAAGGAGCCGAGCCCGCCGGCATTAGAGACGGCCGAAGCCAGCGCCACGCTGGACAGACCGCCGCCAAAGGGCCCCTGCACTATCGGCAGGGCAGTTCGCAGCCGTTCGGTTACCTTGGTATGAGTCCAGCGCCCCATCATGCCAGCCCCTCGGCACTCAGTGCCGCCTGCACTGCCGGACGCTGGGCCACCCGGGCCATAAAGGCCTGCAGTTCACCGAGATCGGACAGGTCCAGATCCACATACTGACTCCAGCGTGTCACCACAAACAGGTAAGCGTCGGCGGCGCTGAAATCATCCCCGGTCAGGTATTGGCCCTTGGCCAGCTGGCGATTGAGCCACTCGTACTTTTTGCGCAGCACACCGCGCAACACAGACTTGGCATTGGTGTCCAGATCGCCGTTGAACAACGGGCTGTAGCCCTTGTGCAGCTCGGTGCCAATAAAGTTTTGCCACTCGTCAACCCGGTAGCGGCGCGGGCTGCCGGCAGGGGGCACCAGGGCATGGGCCTTGGCCAACTCGGCGATAAAGCGGGCGATGACCGGGCCTTCGCTCAGGTGCTCACCGTTATCCAGTTGCAACAGGGGCACCTGACCACGGCCGTGGATCTGCAGGTAATCCTCGCCGCCCGCTGTCATGCGGGTGTTGAGATCCACCTGCTCCAGGTCAAATGCCAAACCGGCTTCACGCATCACTATATGGGGGGCCAGCGAGCAGGTGCCGGGGGAAAAATACAGTTTCATTTTCATTCTCCAGTTGGGTTGGGATCACTGGAGAGCAGAATATTTAGTTCACAACTATTAATAAATGCGCTACAAATCACTTTATAAATTACACAAGGTAACAAATAGTGCGGCAGTTTGGTGAAGTCACCCTGGGAACCATAGAGCTGTTTTGCCTGTGTGTGCAAAGCGGCAGTTTCAGCGCCGCGGCGGTCAAGGCCGGCCTGACCCCACCTGCGGTCAGCCGCGCCATCGCCCGTCTGGAGCAGCATCTGGGCGCCAAGCTGTTTGCCCGCACCACGCGCCGGTTCAGCCTGACCGATGCCGGCCAGCGTTATTACCACCACTGCCGCCTGGCATTGGCGCAACTGGGGGAGGCCGAGCGCGAACTGGCCGGTGAACAACAGACCCCGTCGGGCACTGTGCGCATCAGCATACCTACGCCCCTGGGGCAACTGCGGGTGCTGCCGTCTCTGCCGCTATTCCAGGCACGCTACCCCGAGGTGCAACTGGAGGTGCAGCTCAGCAATCGCAACGTGGACTTCATCGCCGACGGCTTCGATCTCGCCATCCGGGTGCGTACCCCACCGGAGTCGGAACTCATTGCCCGGCCACTGGGCATAGGCACTTTGGTAGTGGTGGCCGCTCCGGGTTACCTTGAGCGCTGCGGCATACCCGAGTCGCCGGCCGATCTCGCCGGCCATGATTGCATCCAGTTTTTGCTGCCGAGCAGCGGCCAACCCGTGCCCTGGCGCTTTGTCCAGGGCGGCAAGGAAGTGGAAATCGCCACCCGTGGCAGCATCAGCATTACTGACGATTTGCTCGGCTGTGTCACCCTCGCCCGCCACGGCGCGGGGCTGTTGCAGACCTATCGCTTTCTGGTGGAGGACGATCTGGCTTGTGGAAACTTGCTGGAGGTCTTGCCCGGATTCGCCGGCGCCGGTCGGCCCATGTCATTGCTGTATCCGCGCAACACCCATCTGCCGCTGCGCACCCGGGTGTTTATCGACTTCCTGATGGAGCAGGTGGCGGGCAGCTTCAACTGATCGCCTTATCTGCATACCCGGCAATCCCTATTGGCCCACAGGTGTTTTTACGCCGCCACCTGCGCCGCCAGAAAACGTTTGTCCCGGCGTGCCCACAGCAGTAGCAATGCGAGCGCGGCGGCGACCATAAGCACAGTCACTATGGAGTCTTCCGGTCCCACCAGGCCACCGCTGAGCCAGTTGGGGCCGTGATATTGGCTCTCCAACGGCGCCAGCGCGCGCCAGTCGTCCAGTCCCGACAGCGGCAAACCTGTCAGCACCACGGCAAAATTCCAGGCAGCGTGGTTGGCGGCCACCACCCACAGGTTGCGGGTTTTCACAAACAGCACGGTCCAGAAGGCGCCAATCAAGGTACCGGAAATGACAGTCATCACCAGCTCAGGGACACCCATGTTGCTGTCCAGGTTGGCAATGTGCAGCACGGAAAACAGCAACGACTGCAGCCAGAGTGCCGGCACAGTGCCCCAGGCCCGCTCCAAGGTCTGGAATATCAGGCCACGAAAAACCAATTCCTCCATGGTGGCCGCCACCAATATCACCCCGGCAACACCCAGCAGCCCAGCGTCCAGGCCTCGGACGGCATTGATTTCATAGACACCGAAGGCAAACAGAGGTAATGAAGCCAGGGCTATCATGGCAGCCCCGGACAGGGCGCCCGTGGTGATGCCCAGGGGCGCTGGGATCAGCTCCGGCATGGGACGTTTTTCATAGAAGCGAACATAGACCCAGTAGGCCAAAACCACTGACAACAGGATCCCGACGCGGCGCACAGTGGAAATAGTTGCCTCATCCAACGCCAAGGCCCACTGGGTCAGGGGCAGCAGGCCCCAGCGGAACAAGCCGACCACACCGACCATGATCACTGCGGCCACCAGCAACTTAAGCAATACCTGTCTAATTTTCCGTCCCTGCATCATGCATAGCTCCGATAGATATATGTCAAAATCACAATAACTTAAGCCATTTATACTGACGAGGGGGAACGGGAATGGCAATTGTAAAAATCCGTGTTCAGCAGCCATTGCCCCCTAAGCCTCGATATCAAGCGCAGCGGGCGAGGCACAACAGCTAAAAAAACGCCCGCGATAGCGGGCGTTGTTGTCTGAAATGACAGGGAGATCAGCTTGCGTCCTGTCCGGCACCCAGTTTTTCAATCAGCAACACCAGGGCTATACCCGCCAGGGCGCAGAAGATGGCGAACGCCAGCTGCGAGGCCTCGCCGGTCAGTTGCTCATAGCCCCAGGGGGACAGGTTTTGCTGCTGCAAAGGCACCTGTTCACCATGGGAATTGATGCGCCAGGTGAGCGTTTGTTTCCAGGGCCAGATCTTGCCCAGGGTGCCCAGCATCAGGCCGGTAAGGAAAAACACGGTCGCATCGTGGAAACGGCGCAGCAAAGCCGACAGCAGATGACTGAAGCTGAGTATCCCGGCCACGGCACCAACAGCGAAACAGCCGAGAATATCAAATTGCAGGTTCTTGGCCGCCCCCAATACCGCCGGATACAGGCCCAGCAGCAAGAGGATAAAACTGCCGGAGATCCCGGGTAATACCATGGCGCAGATGGCCACGGCACCACCCAGCAGAATATTCAGATAACTGGGTTCCACTTCCACCGGGTTCAACACTGTAATGCCCCAGGCCACCAGCACGCCGAGGCCAAACAGCGCCAACCGCACTGCAGAGAACCCCTTGACCTGGCGCAGCATGTGCCACACAGAAACCAGGATCAGGCCAAAAAAGAACGACCACACAGGTATGGGATGGTGGTTCAGCAAATAGGAGATCAGCTTGGCGAAACTGAAGATGCTGGTGAGTATCCCCGCCAACAGGCTCAGCAGAAAGGCACCGTTGATATGGGCAAATGCGGCCCTTGCTCCCTCGCGGCGCAATATGCCCACCAGAGAGGGATTAATGCGGCGAACACTGTCGAGCAGGGTGTCGAGAATGCCGGTGATAAAGGCTATGGTACCGCCGGATACACCGGGTACCACATCGGCGGCCCCCATGGCCAGGCCCTTGAGATAAGTCAGAAAATGCTTCACAAAACATCCTTTTCACAGCTGAAAGTGGGGCCGATTATACGTGCCACGGCGCGCAACTGAAAATGAAGTTTGTGGGTGGCTTTGAGCCGAGGCCAAGACACTGGTGACTTTGGCCGCCAAGATGCTAGACTCATCCGACCAGAACGATGATTCAGCATCATTAGTTCAGAAAAATAGTTCAACACACTGATTCAGAACAACAGCCCGCCCCAGTGGCCAAGGAAAGGACAATCACCATGACCACAGACACCCGTCCCAATAAAGTACTGGCGCTCTACCAACGCCTGCAATCCTGGCCCATGGGCAAGAAGATTTTTTCCATCATGGTGGCCCGCATGGCCCCCTACTTCAGCACCATAAGGCCCCTTATTACCGAGCTCAGGCCCAACTATTGCGAGTGCCTGATAAAGAAACGCCATGGGGTGCACAATCACATCAAAACTGTCCATGTCATCGCCATCTGCAACGGCCTGGAAATGGCCATGGGCGTGATGGCCGAAGCGTCGATTCCCAAACACCTGCGCTGGATCCCCAAGGGCATGAGCCTGGACTACACGGCCAAGGCCGGCAGCGATATCCGCTGCGTGGCCGAAGTCAAACCCGAAGATTGGCGGGAAGGCGATCTGCTGGTGCCGGTCACGGCCTACGACAATCAGGGCATTGTGGTGGTCAAGGGCCATATCAAACTGTGGATTTCACAAAAGCCGTCCAAGAGCTGAGTCGGCTAACTACTTGGGAGTGCAATTCACAGGACAATGAATTGATGGGATTTTTTGCCGGTTTATCGGCCTTGGTCTAAGCTCAAAGGCATTAAAGGCCGCAGCAATAAACTTCTCAGGGATGACCATGACCAGTAAACGGATTGTATTGGTGTTTCTTGCCCTCCTCCTTCCCTTCAGCCTGCTGATTGGTTATTGGCTGCATCTGCTGGCCGAAGATCGCTTCGACAAGGATTTTCTCCATCTCCGTCAACAACAAAGCCTGGGGATCCGCCTTGGCAATGAAGCGCTGAAGGAAGACTTTGAAGCCCTGTTCCGGGATGTGGCTTACCTGGCAGCCCTGGCTCCCATCCACGATGCCTTGAATGACGATGCTGAGGCGGCCCGGGAACAACTGGCGAAGCAACTGGCCGAATTTGTTGCCCATAAACCTATCTACAGTCAGCTCAGATTGCTGGATGCCTCCGGTATGGAACGGGTAAGGGTAAACCTGACGGATACGGGGATAAGCATCACCCCTCAGCCACAACTGCAGAACAAAGCCGATCGCTACTATGTGCAGGAAACCCTGAGGTTAGCCCCCGGCCACATCTACGTGTCACCCATAGATCTCAATATGGAGCGGGGCAAGGTCAGCACCCCTTTTGAACCCATGGTGCGGCTGTCGACGCCGATTTTTGCAGGGGATCAACTCAAGGGCATGTTGATCCTCAATTACCGCGCCGCCCTGCTGCTGCAATATTTCCGCGATGCCACCCGCGAAGTTCCCGGTGAGGTGATGTTGCTCAATACCGACGGCTTTTGGATTGTGGCACCGGATCCCGACAAGGAGTGGGGCTTTATGCGCAACCGCAGCGATCTGACCCTGGCCCAGAGCCAGCCGGATATCTGGAGTCGGATCCGCAACACCAACAAGGGGCAGGTATCACTGACTTCGGGTCTGTGGACCTGGGAAAGCCAGTTTCTTATCTACAGTGATTTCGCAGCCAATTTACATGCGCCGACGGGGCAAACGCCGATGATTTTTGATCAAAACATCTGGAAAACCGTCACCCTGGTGCCCAAAACACAGCTGGATGACATAAAGCAGGAGAGCAGAAGCCAGCTGTTTCGGTTGGGATTGGTATTGTTACTCGCCTGGAGCGGCCTGGCCCTGGCTTTCTGTCACAGTAAATGGCAGAAAGCCTGACGGGCGCGAACAGACCTTATTGCAGCAGCCAGGCTGCCAGATTCTGCGCCAAACGCAGATTGTCTCCCTTCAAAAACGCATTCTGAAACATGGCATCATCGCCAAATACCGCCAGCTTGCCGGCGCCCACCTTGCCGGCAACCACCAGGGGCCAGGCATCCCGGGGTTCATCGGCATCGGCCATCTGATTGCGATTCAAATCAATCCAGGCGCTGTCGGAAGTGAAGGCCAGATCCATGAGTCCCTCGGCCTGGGCCTTGATGGCCCAGACGCCATAAAAGCCCACCTTATTCACACCGGCAAACAAGGGATGCTCCCTGTCAATGCGGGCCGCGGCAAAATCCTGGGAATTTTCGCCGAGCAAATGCTGCTGCTCACGAATGGCGGCATTGGTCACGGCGACGCCGAAGCGGTTCAGCAATTCACCGTTCAACGGCCCCACGTGCAGCATGACAGCCAAACGGCCACCTTGCTCCACAAAGGCTTTAATGGCAGCCAGCTCCGCCTCGCTATAGGGGTCGAAGGCACCGGAGATCACCAGCACCCTGGCATCCGCCAGTGCCGCCTTATCCAGCACACCTTTGTGGCTAACCAGCTCCTGGGCACCGAATTGTTCCCCCAGGCCCGACAGCCCCAGCGGCAAGCGCTGGGCCAGGGTAAACTGCTGCCCATGGCCTTCGTCAAACACCACCTTGGCGGCATGGGCACAGGGCGCCAGCAGCCCCAGCAGTGCGGCGGCAATCCAGCCTTTGTTCATATTGATCCCCACTCACGGAAAAACACTTGGAAAGTGCTTCATCATAGATGGCTGTCACACCCGGGAGCCAAGCAATTCTGCCTTCCGGCGGCAGATAAGCGCCAAAGTGTGATCCGGGTCAGCCACGCTTGAGCACGGCAAGGGCACTGAGGGCACGTTCCCGGGCATAGCTGTGGTCTATGATGGGCGCGGGGTAAGTCTCGGCAAATAAGTCCGCGGCACGTTTTTCCGGTCTGTGCAGCGCCTTAAGGGGCCAGCCGGCCAGCTCCGGCAGCCAATGGCGAATAAAGCGAGCTTCGGGGTCGAACCTTTCACTTTGCAGCTGGGGATTGAAGATCCTGAAATAGGGCTGGGCATCACAGCCGGTACCGGCGGACCACTGCCAGCCACCATTGTTGGCGGCCAGATCGCCATCCACCAGTTGGCGCCGGAAGTAAGCTTCGCCCCAACGCCAGTCAATCAGCAGATGCTTGGTAAGAAAGCTGGCAGCAAGCATCCGCAGGCGGTTGTGCATCCAGCCAATAGTATTGAGTTGGCGCATGGCGGCATCGACTATGGGATAACCCGTGCGCCCTTCGCACCAGGCGGCAAATTCTGTTGCATCGTTACGCCAACGTATGCCGTCACCCAGGGCGTTGAAATTCTCACCCCGACTGAGACCGGGGTAGGCCTGCAGCAGATGCCGATAGAATTCGCGCCACACCAGTTCCATCAGCCAGCTGCGGCCGGGACTGCCCTCCTCCACCAGTGCGGCGGGATACGCATCCAGTACCGCGGCCATGCACTGGCGGGGACTGAGCACCCCAAGGGCCAGATAAGGGGACAGGCTGCTGGTTCCCGCCATGGCCGGGAAGTCACGCTGTTGGCCGTAAGCACCAAGCGCACCGCCGCTAAAGGCTAGCAATCTCTCTCTGGCGGCCACTTCACCGCTTGGCCAATAATCGGAAGCGCGCTTTTCCACGTCAAGGCGGAAATGCGAGGGCACCAGAGCCGGCCCCAAGGGCTGTGGCGCCGGCAAAGGGCGTATGGCCTGGCGGCTGGCCAAGGCACACCAGCGGCGGGCGAAGGGCGTAAATACCCGGTACATGGCCCCCGCGTCCGTGGTGACTGTGCCCGGCGGCAACAGGCAGTGGCCCCCAAAGAGGCGCAGGTCAATGCCCGACGCCAACAGCCCGGCATCACGGCGGCGCTCGTTAAGTTCCACTTCTTCGCTGGCGAACACCTTGCTGATATTGCGCTGCGCCAGGTATTGCCCAAGGGCGGCGGGCACGGCGGCAAAGTCCGCCACCGTCATCAATTCCAACTCAATGCCCAATGCTGCCAGCGACGCGGCCAGGCAGTTGAGATTGCGTTCGATAAAATCCAGCTGCATGGGCCCCACATCATGGGCCTGCCACTGCTTTGGTGTCGCGATATAAAGGGCGTACAGCCTGGCCCCAGTGTCCCTGGCTTCCTCACAGGCGGCCCACAGGGCTTGGTGATCGCTAACGCGCAGGTCCTGCCGGAACCAGATAAGCAGATTCATGATTCGGCTCTCAGGCGCCCGAACCATTGCTCCACCTCGGCCTCATCCAGTTGCGTCACCTCTTCGATAGCCTCCGGACTGACACAAGTCATGCCCATCTGTTGGCAAAGGCTCAGCACTGAAGCAAGCTCAGCTTTCTGACGGTACGGACCGGGCAATAACAGCATATGTCCGCAGGCTATTCTGTCCTGTAACAATGCCAGCTGCGCGGTGTCGGCATCGGGCAAGGCAAAAAATAACACCCGAAAGCCCGACTGATTCAGAGTCAGCCGCCACAGGGTCACCAGCCAGCGCGGCTGCGGTCCTGTTGCCAGCAACAGCAAACGGGGGGCTTTGGGGGGCAAATGCTGCTGCATCAGAGTACAGTGCCTGAGCAACTCCTGCTCCAGCCAATCCCCCAGCAAACCACCGTCCTGACGCTCGGCCAGGAGTAACTCAAGCCGCCTCAGCCAAGGCTGTAACAGTTGACGCCTCAGGACACCAAAGGGATACAAGCGCTGCGCGTCGTCCAGCAGACGTTGCAATCCGTCGCTGTCGAGCCGGATGACCGCCTGCTCCAGGCTGCTGCTGAGTTGCTGCCATTCATCGCCAAATTCGGGCCGCGCACTGCTATCCGACAGCAAGGGCTTGATTTTGCTGATGGCGACCCCTTTATCGAGCCAGGCCAGTATTTCCCGTACCCGGTCAAGATGGTCCTGGGTATAGAGTCTGTGGCCCTTGGGAGTGCGCAGGGGCACCACCAGACCATAACGCCTTTGCCAGGCTCTCAGGGTCACGGGGTTGACGCCGCACAGAGTGGCCACCTCGCCGATACTGTAAAGGGGTTGATCCAATTCAGAGTCCATAACGCAGTTTAAGCTCCTGGGGATGGGGATTGAGATAGACCTGGGACGCTATGTAGTCATCAGGATGTTGCCGTAAATGGTGCTTGATCAGGGTTAAAGGCACAAGCAAAGGCTGCATCCCCAGGCGATAAGCACTGATGGCTTCACACAATTCCTGCTTTTCTTCGCCGTCAAGCCTGTGCTTGAAATAGCCCTGGATGTGCTCAAGGGCACAGCTGTGATTGCGGCGGCTGGCGGGTTGTGCCAGGGCAGCCATAAAGCCCTGCAGATAGGCCTCGGCCAAGGCCGGCAATGGCAGGTCCGAGTGGGCCAACATGGGACCCAATTGGCGATAAATAGCCGGGTTGTGGGCCAGCAGGAGGTATTTGTAACGGGCATGGAACGCCATCAGTGCGGCGCGGGTCACTCCCTCTGCCTGCAAACACTGCCATTTATGAAAGGCGAACACCCGGGTAATGAAGTTTTCCCTGAGCAGAGGGTCATGCAAGCGCCCCTCTTCTTCTATCGGCAGCTGTGGCCAACGGCCCTTTAAAGCCGCAGCGAAAATGCCTGTGCCTTCTTTGGCGCCTTGATTGGTGTCGGCCTTATAGACCTTGACCCGCTCCATGCCACAGGAGGGCGACTTGCCGCACAGGATATAACCACTGATGAAATCCAGTCTTTCGACCTGACGTTCACTGAAATCCCGGAGCTTGTCGGTCACATCCATGTTTGCATTGCGGATCCGTATCTCACCTCGATCACGCACCAGACGCAGGCTTTGACGCGGCGCCCCTAAACCTATGGCCATCTCCGGGCATATTTCGACAAAGTCAAACTGCTTACCCAGTTCATTGTCGCAATAGCTTGATCTTTTATGGCCACCATCAAAACGCACCTGCTGACCCAACAAACAGGCACTGATACCAACCTGAATACGCTGCGGATTAAACTTGTACATAGTGATACTCCTTGTATAGGTATTGTGAGTATGACACACAAACCTGTACATGAGTAGTATTTTTGTACAACCAATAAAAGTGTCACTCAGTGCAGCATGCCCGGCTGTGACTGCGCATGCAGATGCACGACCTTCTGATGTGCATCGAGCCAGCGCATAATCTCCTGGCAAGGCTTGGGACGACAGATAAGAAAACCCTGAATAATGATGTTGGGGTATTGCTCCAGATAGGCATAGTCGCGGGGATCTTCCACCCCTTCGGCCACCACAGCTACGCCAAGACGCGCACCAATCTCCACCAAGGACTTGAGAATGGTTTGGGCCAGGGCATCCATGTGAATGCCGCGCACCAGACTCATATCCAGCTTGAGTTCACTGATGGGCAAGCGGCACAGTTGGGTCAGGTTGGTATAGCCGGTACCGAAATCATCTATGGCTACCCCTACGCTGTGCAGCCTGAGACGGCTGATACTGGCGTGTTGGCTGTGCTGATCCAGCGCCTGGTTTTCGGTGATCTCAACCGTCAAACGGCTGATATCCAGCTCATAGGCATCACAGTATTCCAGCAGCTTGGCCGGCCAACCGTTGCTGGCCAATTGCTTGGGTGTGAGATTGATGGACAGACGACTGTGCTGGCATTCGGGATGCCGTCCAATCTCCAACCATTCGCGCATCGCGCAGTTGATCAACTTTTCGCTGATGGCATTGAGCAAGCCATGCTGCTCGGCCATATCGATAAAAGCATCCGGCCCCACCAGTTGCAAATGGTCACCGTCCTGCAACCGGCACAGCACTTCAAAACCTTCGATACGTCCCTTGGAATCCACCTGGGCCTGATAATAGGGCACCACCTTGTCATCCTGGATGGCCTGACGAATTTGCTCTGCCGACAACCTGGATGTAGGCCTGCCCAGATCCGGCGCCATCATCATCAGGCGTTCGATACAGATCTGCAATTGTGTCTGGCACACGGGTTTGGTCAGCGCCCCCAGCAGGCGCAGGCGGGAATTAATCACCACCTGGGAGGCGGCTTCTATGATGCGACTCTCCATGCCGGAAGCTATAATGACACCGCCGCGAAAACCGATGCGGCTCAGGCGCGACAGCAGCTCTATGCCATCCATGCCCGGCATGTGCAGATCCACCACCAGAATATGATAATGATCCCGGTATTTGGTCAGCAGCCGCAACGCCGCCAGACCATCACGGCAATATTCCACCTGGTCAACGTCCAGTTCGGAAAAATAACGGCTGAGGAGTTGGCAGGTACTCAGGGAGTCATCGATGATAAGCACGTTCAGCGTCATATTGCATCTCCTTTGCCATTCAGGTCACACAGTGCTGTGGTACCGGTACATCCCTGAATTCATGCTGTATAGGCTTGGTAATTAAGCCTAGTTCAGCAAAGGATCAAGTCAAACCAGAGCAAGCAAAAAGCCCAATCATGCTTTAATGCATATCCGCGGTATTTTTTCGGGAACTGGCGGAAAAATCTGCTATACTCCGCGCCCGCTTTAAGGCAAACGACCGCTGTCGTCTGCCGGCGACGAGAGTGTTAAGCCAATGCCAGGAAATATCATGAGATTTGAATCCTTCAGTTTTGCCCCCGAGATTTTGCGCGCCATCGCAGACTGTGGTTACCAGACCATGACCCCAATCCAGCGCCAGGCCATACCTCCCGTGCGCCGCGGTCAGGACGTGCTCGCCAGCGCCCAGACAGGTACGGGTAAAACCGCAGCCTTTGCATTGCCGATACTGCAGCGCCTGTTGGACAATCCCAAGCCGTTGGAACCCACCAAGAGCCGGGCACTGATCATGACCCCCACCCGCGAACTGGCGGAGCAAATAGCGGTCAACCTCAATGCCTATGGCAAGTACATGAACCTGACAGTGCTGACCCTGTTTGGTGGCGGCAAGGCAGATATCCAGGCGCAAAAACTGCGCCGCGGCACCGACATCATAGTGGCGACGCCGGGACGTTTGCTAGAGCACCTACTGGCCGGCAACCTGACCCTGTCCGACATTGAAGTGCTGGTGTTTGATGAGGCCGACCGCATGCTGGACATGGGCTTCCTTAATGACATCAACAAGATACTGCAAGCGGTAAACAAGCAGCGTCAGAATCTGATGTTCTCTGCCACCTTCTCGGGTCCGGTGCGTCGCCTGGCCGATGAGATAATGAACAAGCCCAAGGTGATCAGTGCCGATCGCCAGAACACCACGGCCGTGACCGTCAGCCAGGTGGTGTATCCGGTGGAGCAGCGCCGCAAGCGCGAACTCTTGTCCGAGCTTATCGGCCGCAAGAACTGGCAGCGGGTGCTGGTGTTTTCCGCCACCCGTGAAGATGCCGACCAACTGACCGCAGAGCTGAATCTCGATGGCATCACAGCCGCCGTGGTACACAGCGAAAAGGCCCAGGGCAGCCGTCGCCGCGCGCTGCGGGAATTTATTGAAGGCAAGATCCGGGTGCTGGTGTCCACCGAAGTGGCGGCCCGCGGCCTGGATATTCCGGATCTGGAATACGTGGTCAACTATGACCTGCCCTTCCTGCCGGAAGACTATGTGCATCGCATAGGTCGCACCGGGCGTGCCGGCAAGAGCGGTGTGGCCATTTCCTTTGTCAGCCGCGAAGAAGAGCGCACCCTGTCGGACATAGAAAAGCTGATTGGCCAGAAGCTCAAACGCATCATGGTGCCCGGCTACGAGGTCAGCAACCGGGATCTGCTGCTCAAGCAGCTGCAAAAACGCCGCAGCTTTGCCAAGAAGAAAGAGCGCGATGACAACGCCGCCGCCCAAATCGTCGCGGAGAAGAGCATGGCCGGCCGCAGGGTCAAGGTTAAGGTTGGCTCCCAGGGCAACACCAAGAAAATCAAGTAAGCTACTGACCCAAACAAGCTGCCGACTCAAGCACGCTACAGACATAGAAACAGCCGCCCCCAGGGCGGCTTTTTTATTCAAGCCGCTGAGGCATCAAAGCCTGAAGATGGACAGTGCCCATGACCCTGCCTACAATGGGCGCCGTTTCCATCCCAGGCCCCGAGGCAAAGTCCAATATGCAAATCAGCTATAACCAGGCCATTTTGGCCCTCGCTCGCGACGGTCTGGCCGCACTGGCCGCCTCCAGTGCCATAGGTCCCAAGGCCACAGAGGCACAGAAAAGCCATTTCCTGTGTAATTTCATGGCCACAGCCCTCAAGGAAAAGCGTTATCCCAAGTTGATAGCCAATGAGCTGACCTTATGGGTGCGCCAGGGCCGCAGCCTGGGTGCCAATGCCGGTCTGCGCCAGTTGCTTGAAGGCATCAGCCAGCAGTACGGTCAGATTAGCGACATCAGCACAGGTCTGGGTCACAGATTGGAACAATTGCTGGCCAGGGCCAAAGAGCAGGGCTTTCTGGTTTTTACCGACACAGTTATCGACGGCAAGCTCAGGCTCGATGCCGATGGCGTGCCCAGCATAGTCATCAGCCATGATGCTTACTGTAGCCAGCTCAAGGACGGCGAACTTCTGGGCCCGCTGACCCTCTATGTTCGCGCCGATGAAGGGCTTTTGGCACAAATGGCCCTGGACTGTGGTCTGTTGCTGAGCGCAGGGGATAAAAAGGCCTCCCTTATAAAACACCATAAGAGCTACCGTCTTTTTCCACGAAATCAGTTACCTTGTCTGGCACTGCTGACAAAGTAACCAAAATTGGTTACTGTGTTGCCCAGGGAACGTTGTGGAGTGCAACATGAGGAAAAACAGGATCTTTTCACTGCTGACGGCGCTGTTTCTTGTTGCCGGCCCACCGCCGGTCATGGCCGAGCCTGGAGGGAAAACATCACCCCAAGTCAGGCTCAAATACAACGTCAGCGGCTCAAGCAATTGGTATCCTTACTATATTCCCAACAGTCCGGATAGCCCCGGCATCATCAGTGAGCTGTTACCGCAAATTCTGTCCCGTGCCGGTGTCGGTGGTGAAATAGTCCCCCTGCCCCCCAAGCGCACCAACCAGGCCCTGGAAAACGGTCAGCTGGACTTCGATATCGTCAGCCCCAGCTGGTTCCCCAACGGTGACTTCGGTCCCAAGTTCGTTAAATCCAGCCCGATTATGCTGATCAAGGAAAATGTGATCACCCTGCCCGGCCATGAGCTGGATTGGCAGGACATCAGCGCCATCAAGGGCCGAGAGATAGGCACTGTCATGGGTTACTTGTACCACGACGACAAGGATTTTATCCGCGCCGATTTCCGCTCAGAGCAGGAGCTGATCAAGGCGCTGCACAAGCACAGGATCCCGGCGGCCATCAGCGGTGATTATCCGGCGCTCTACTGGTCGGCCAAGCTCAATCTGCCCATTGCCATTGCCGCAGAGCACTCCAGTGGCGATCTGGTATTCCGCCTGCGCAAGGAACATGAAGCCCTGCTGCCGGCCATAGATGCGGCGATTACCGAACTGAAAAAGGACGGCACAATCAAGACGATTATCGCCAAATACACCCAGAGATTGCAGCCCTGAGGCTGCCCCAAAAAATCCATCCCGGACTAAAAAATAAAGCGCCCAAGGGCGCTTTATCTTATTGCAATGGCGATGGCGATGGCCGTCAGTCGTTAGCGAAACAAAGCAAAATAACAAACAACAGACTTATATTTAACTCTGAACTATTTGGCGCTCGCGAGATTTTAAAATTATGGAAGCAAGATAAAATAGAGAATCCACTAAAACAAAGAAAACATAAACTTGCTAACTATATTGTCTCTAACCACTTATAGATGTAGATTATCTTCACTGCACCTGACGCAAAAAAACCCTGTTGATCAAACGATAATACCAGATAAGAGCATTGTCTTGTTTTCTTATGATGAAATGGACAAAATCACCGAACAATCTAAAAATTTTTGTAATCAAGTCGAGTTCATTGGACGTGATGACATCAAGTCCTATAGAAAGCTGATTTTTACCTTGCCAAGCAACCGAAAAAACTAGTTTTTAACAATAAGTAATAGGGAGAATTACTGATGAATACGATATTAAAGATAGCTGTTTTCATACTCGTACAATCATTTATGTGTGTAGATGTTTCATTAGCTGCTGAACTCTCTGCGCCAAAAGAAGCGGACAAAAGCGCCCTAAATTCAGCCATTCAGACCATGTGTAACAAATCAATTGTAGCAATAGGTGAAAATGCTCATGGCGATGGTCACAGCTTGATAATTAAAGCAGGACTTGTTGAGGCGCTTGTTGAAAAATGTGGCTTCAACACCGTGTTGTTTGAATCTAGCACCTATGAATTTATTCCCATTGCCAGAAAGCAACGAACTGCTGAAACCATTTCTCAAGAGCTGATCGAAAATGCGGTTGGAGGGGTGTGGAAGTTTGAAAAGGAGATGCAACCTCTTCTTCAATTTATGACAGAAAAGGTGAATGCCGGTCAACTAGAAATTGGAGGTCTGGACTATCAAGTGGGAGGACTCGGTCAGCCTTTCAGTAACGACACTTTGGCTCTTGAGCTGACAGAGGGATTACCTGCCGATAGACGCGTCTTATGCCGAGACCTTTTCAAAAACTGGGTATATAACACAGCACTTCCAAAGCAGATTGAATCTGAAGAAATGGCTCAATCAGAACGACTTAATTGCATATCACAAATGGAAAATACGTTAAAAAATATATCTGAGCCAGATCAGCAAACTAAAAAAGAGCGAATTGATATGTTCGAGAACTTTGTTGCACTGATGAAAGCAGATAACGCATCACAGCAAGTTCGGCTTGTGACCCGAGCTCGAATGATGATTGAGAATAGCTTCACTTTCATAAACAGGAAAGGCAAAAACATCAAGGTCATCATTTGGTGCCATAACGCGCATGCAGCAAAAAGCACTGAGCTTTTTGCTGATTATAATGGTGCAGACAACTTGGGAACGGCGTTAAAAAACAGGTTTGGTGAAACATTTTTTTCCCTTTCCATCACTGCACAAAAAGGCGTGTACAGATGGTCGAAAGGCATTGAGAAACCCTTACCTTCCGCCCCAAAGAATGCTTTAGAAAATTTAGCTATTAAAGGTGAGAATAATGAGTCCTATTTTATAGGAACAGATACATTACTCGAGCTCGGACCTAGACCAGCCGCCATGTTTTACCACAATTACCAAGTGGCTGATTGGAATAATTTATTTGACGGTATTCTCGTACTTAATGAAGAATTCTCACCGCACAGCACTAGACCTGGATGGTAATGTGGTCTTGATATCTTTGATGTGAAATGCACCACGAATAACATCTTGAAATATGAGATGTACTAGCTCAGACCTGATCTGACAGATACCCGATTTTGGGGTATCGTTGTCAGATTAGATTTGGGCTAAATTCTTTTCAGCCCAACACCGTTTTCCATCAATTAATGTTGCCATTGGTGTCCGACCGCAGCACATTTTCCCTGATGGGAGTGCTCATTGTTGTACAGCACCAGCCATTCGTCCAAGTCTTTTTGCAGCTCCTCCAGAGTGTCAGAGGTAGCCCCTTTAGTCTGAACATCTAATCCCATTTTATAAGTGGATCCCTGCCGTAAGTTAAGCTGCCACAGTCTCTGGCAACGAGGAAAAGTAAAACTGCTCCGGCGTTTGTCCGTCAAGTCTGGAGTGTGGACGCCACCCGTTATAAAACTCAAAGTACCTTTTCAACCCCAGCCTGGCATCTGATGTCGTATCGTATGCATGGAGGTAAACGTCCTCGTACTTGACCGAGCGCCACGGCCGTTCAACAAATACATTGTCTCGCCACGAGTCTTTGCCATCCATACTGTTCCGAATGTTGTGCTGTTTTAGCGAACCAGCACCAGTAAAAGCTTGACTGGTGAACTGACTGCCTTGGTCGGTATTCATGATCTCAGGCGGCCCGTGTTTTTCGATGGCCTCTTCCACGGCTTCCAGGCAAAAATGGACATCCATGGTGACCGATAGCTTCCAGAACAGCACACGACGGGAAAACCAGTCGCCAACAGCTGTCAGGTAAACAAATCCTCGGTCCATCGGGATGTAGGTGATATCAATTGCCCAAGCCTGGTTCAGCCGACAGATGTTCATGCCGCACAGCAGGTACGGATATACCCTGTGATCCAGATGACTTTGTGTCGCCCTGGGCTTAGGGTGCAGCGGTTCAATGCCCATTCGGTCGCCACCCGCTTGCAGCCGACTTGGTAACCTTCCAGGCGTAATAAATCTCGCTGCATTCTGGCCCCGGCAAACGGATGCTCCAGGTGCAGGCGGTCAATACGGCCCATCGGGCGCTACTCATCTGGCCGTAGTGGCTTGGGCTCATAATAGACGGCCCCTCGGCTGATAGATTACATCTGGGCTGGGTCACCTAAAGCTCATGGTTGCGGTCCCAAGTTCGTTAAATCCAGTCCGATTATGCTGATCAAGGAAAATGTGATCACCCTGCCCGGCAATGAGCAGGATTGGCAGGACATCAGCGCCATCAAGGGCCGCGAGATAGGCACTGTCATGGGCTACCTGTACCACGACGACAAGGATTTTATTCGCGCCGATTTCCGCTCAGAGCAGGAGCTGATCAAGGCGCTGCACAAGCACAGGATCCCGGCGGCCATCAGCGGTGATTATCCGGCGCTCTACTGGTCGGCCAAGCTCAATCTGCCCATTGCCATTGCCGCAGAACACTCCAGTGGCGATCTGGTATTTCGCCTGCGCAAGGAACATGAAGCCCTGCTGCCGGCCATAGATGCGGCAATTACCGAACTTAAAAAGGACGGCACCATCAAGACGATTATCGCCAAATACACCCAGAGATTGCAGCCCTGAGGCTGCCCCCAAAAATCCATCCCGGACTAAAAAATAAAGCGCCCAAGGGCGCTTTATCTTATTGCAATGGCGATGGCCGTCAGTCGTTGGCCTCATGGTGACCGTTGTAACGAATGCCGGCCTCGTTCACCATCCTTACCGCATCGGTGGTGAGCGCGTTGTTGCCGGTCAGCAGGTCCTTGAGCTCGCCCTTGTCCTTGTCCACCAGACCCAACTCCCGCAGCATGGCATCCACCAAGGGCGCATTAGCACGGTAGTTAAGGGCCGCGCTGGTCACTTGTTCGGCCATGCCGCCCTGGGCCTGAGCTTCACCGCTGCCAAGCACGCTGCCGGAACCATAACCCTGCAAAATCTTGATGCCTTCGATGTTCTCCAGCGGTTTGACCGCATTGGCGACAATTTCCGGCAGCGCCTTGAGGATGGCGAGGGATTTTTGCAGTGCGATCTGCTCGTCACGGAGCACGTTTTCGGCCTC
The DNA here is from genome assembly GCF_017354985.1 of Shewanella cyperi. Classification (NCBI taxonomy): domain Bacteria; kingdom Pseudomonadati; phylum Pseudomonadota; class Gammaproteobacteria; order Alteromonadales; family Shewanellaceae; genus Shewanella; species Shewanella cyperi. The sequence continues at coordinate 3,117,736 of NZ_CP071501.1, forward strand.
GTACAGGGCCTGTTTACCGGCCGCTTCCACCGCATACACCTTCTCATCGGCCTCGGCCTTGAGTTTCTTGGCATCGGCGGCGGCACGGGCCTCGGTCAAAATGGCCGCAGATCTGTCTTCGGCGGCACGCTTCTCGGCTTCGGCCTCAACCGTTACGCCCACGGCCTCACGTTCGGCCTCCTTGCGGGCGTCAATCACTTCGATTTCCTTGCGACGGTTGGCCTCGGCCACCTGCCGCACGGTAATAACCGCTTCTTCCTTTTCCACCTTCAGCTTTTCGGCTTCGGCGGCGCGGGCACGGGCGGCAGACTCTTCCTCTGACTTGGCGGCAACGGCGATCTGCTTCTCCTGCTCGGACACTTCAATGTCGCGCTGCTGCTGGATCCTGGCCTGCTCAATGGCCTTGCGCTTCTCAATCTCTCGGGTCTCAATGTCCTTGGTCTTTTCGATCTCGGCCGATTCGATGGCGCGCTCCTTGGCGATTTCCGCCTCGCGCTCTTCCCTGGCCTTCTGCTCACGCTGCTTGGCGATCTCCGCCTTTTGCTCGGCACGCTTGAACTCCAGCGCCTGCTGCTGCACCAGGCGGGCCTCTTCTTCGGACTTTTTAATCTCCAAAGATTCCTTTTCCGCTTCCAGGTTACGCAGCTCTATCTTGATGCGGTTTTCCTGCTGGATATCGTTGGTTTCCTTGCGCTTCTCTTCGATGATCTTCGCCAGACGGGCGCGACCTTCGGCGTCAAACGCATTGTTCTCGTTGAAGAAGCCCAGCTCGGTCTGGTCGAAGCCGGTCAAAGACACAGACTCCAGCTCCAAACCGTTCTTTTCCAGATCGTTGGCGACGTTATTCTGCACCCGCTGCACAAAGTCGGCGCGCTGTTCGTGCATCTCGGTCATGTTCATCTCGGCGGCCACGGCCCGCAGCACGTCGACAAACTTGGATTCCATCAGCTTTTTCAGCTCTTCCACCCGGGTGGTGCGGGTACCCAGGGTCTGGGCCGCCATGGAAATGCCTTCGGCATGGGGTGCCACCCGCAGGTAAAAGTCGGCCTTCACATCGACCCGCATCCTGTCCTTGGTGATCAGCGCATCCTTCTGGGTCTTCTCCACCTCGATGCGCAGGGTATTCATATTGACCGCTATGGTCTCATGCAGCACAGGCAATACTATGGCGCCGCCATCCTTGACCACCTTCTCGCCGCCAAACCCGGTGCGCACAAAGGCGGTTTCCTTGGTGGCGCGGCGATACAGCTTGGCGAAAATGAGACCTATCACCAACAGGCCCACCACTATGATGCCGGCAATCAGCAAAACAAAGCTTGTGCCCATACCATCCACTTGAAAAGCTTCCATAAATCTCCCTATTAATGCTCGGATTGTGTTTGTTCAAAGGGGCTTGCGGCCCAGACGCGTCCCTGACGGCGCAGCAGCACCACAGAGGTGCCCTGCAAAAACTCTCCCTGCTCGTGCTCGGGCTCCACCAGCACATAGTGCTTCTGCTGGTATTTATCGTGCACCAGGGCCTCTGACGGATTGCCCTTGACCGCCCTCCCCAGGGTCACAGTGCCGACGCAACCGCACAGATCGTCGATGGATACGGCGGATGACTCGTTCTTGGGCAAGAGGCGCGCCAGCGGTTGCCCCAACAGGCGACAGCCCAGGGCGCCGCCAAACAGCGCCAAAGGCAGGGTCAGCCAGGTGGGTAACAGCACGTTGGCGGCATAGACGGAAACGAAATTGATACTCAGGCCACTAATGGCGAAGCTGCACAGGGCCAGCACCAACCAGATAAGCAGCGGCAAGCGGTTGAGGCACAGCCAGCCCACCAGGCCGGTGAAACCGCCACCGGCAACGTCGGCGGAAAAGTCATTGTCCATGGGCAGCCAATCATCCAGCACACCCATGATGCTGAGCCCGGCCACCATGGCCAAAGCCTCGATAATCCCCAACAAAACCACCATGGCAATGGCGATGGAATACGGCAGGTTGGGATCGGAAAACAGGAAGGAAAGCAAATTCAACTCCTTGAACCCTCTAAGATTCTAATTCCTTGGCACGAATCTGTATTGGCAGAGCATATCAAAGACACGGCCAAAGCCAAACGACTTTTGCCACCTGCCAGCGGGCCTCTTTTGCGCTAGAATGACCCCAAAGCAATAAAGGAGCATTCCATGTCCGCCTCTGCCTATGATGGCCTGTGCCGTCACTTCCAACAGATTGCCCACTTTGAACATTTTTCCGCTTTAGGTGACTGGGACCAGGCCACCATGATGCCTGTCGGAGGCGGCGAAACCCGCAGCGAGGCCATGGCAACACTGGCGGGCCATATTCATGCGCTGAAGACTGCGCCCTGGCTGGCTGAGGCGTTGGACAAGGCCCGGGCTGAAGCCCAAGGTGACGACGAGCGCGCCAATCTGAGGGAAATGGCCCATCAATACCGTCAGGCCACCGCAGTGCCCCAGTCTCTGGTGGAAGCCAAGACATTGGCGGGCTATCGCTGCGAAAATGCCTGGCGCGAGCAGCGCCGCGCCAACGACTGGCAGGGATTCAAACCCAAGCTGGAGGAAGTCATACGCCTGACCCGGGAAGAGGCCCAATGCCGCTCCCAGGCTCTGGGCATGACACCCTACGATACTCTGCTGGACAAGTTTGAACCCGGCGTCACCCAGGCCATGCTCGACAGCACCTTTGGTGAACTGAAGAACTGGCTGCCGGAGCTGATAGCCGAAGTGACGGATCTGCAACTGGGTCAGGCGGTGCCACAGCTCAGTGGCCACTATCCAATCCCGGCCCAGGAAGCCCTGGGGCGCGAGGTCATGACACTGCTGGGTTTTGATTTCAATCAGGGACGGCTCGATGTCAGCAATCATCCCTTCTGTGGCGGTGTGCCGGGCGATGTGCGTCTGACCACCCGCTACGACAGCAACAACTTTTCCAGCGCCCTTATGGGGGTGATCCACGAGACAGGCCATGCCCGCTATGAACAGGGATTGCCCAAGGCCTGGCGTGGCCAACCAGCGGGACTGGCCCGCTCCATGGGGCTGCACGAAAGCCAGAGCCTGTTTTTTGAGATGCAACTGGCGGGCAGTGAGGCCTTTCTCGGCCTGCTGGCACCGCTTATCAATCGTCATCTGGGCTTGCAGCTGTCCGCCGAGGGGCTGGCGCGGATCTACAGCAGGGTGAACCCCGGCCTTATCCGGGTCGATGCCGATGAGGTCACCTACCCCTGCCACATTTTGCTGCGCTATGAGGCCGAAAAGGCCATGGTAAACGGCAGCCTGGAGGTGGCCGATTTGCCCGACTTCTGGTCAACCCAGATGCAGGCGCTGCTGGGCATCAACACCGACGGCAATTACCGCGATGGCTGCATGCAGGATATCCACTGGACCCTGGGCGAACTGGGCTACTTCCCCAGCTACACCCTGGGGGCCATGGTGGCCTCCCAGCTGCGCTATGCGTTGGAAGCCGAGTTGGACTCTTCCCTCGACAGCCTGCTGGAGCAGGGTCGCCTGGCTGACGTCTTTGCCTGGCTGGAGCGCAACATCTGGTCCAGGGGCTCATTGCTGCAAACCGACGACCTTATCCAGACAGCCACAGGCAAGCCCCTCAGCGGCCGCTACCTCGAGCGCCACCTGCGCAGCCGGTATCTGGGCGAGTAACGCCCCTTTTGCTATAATGGCCGCCTTTTGCAGCAGGCGGCGTCCGGCCGCTCAGCTGCGGCTCATTACAGCATGACAAACACAGGCATGACACACGACAAGACGACACTGAGGCCGATCACAGACGCAGACTGGGATGGCATCATGGCTATCCAGGCCCAGTGCTATGGTGCCCTGGGCCCCGAGTCCCTGGAGGTGATGCAAAGCAAGTGGCACAGTTCCCCCGGCTCCTGCTTTGTGATGGAACTGCAAGGTGAACTGCTGGGCTATTGCCTGGCCCATCCCTGGCAGCAGGACGCCCCACCGCCCCTGTACCAAACACTGCCGCCCCTGGAGCGACGCGGTAAGCTGTACCTGCATGATATGGCATTTTCAGCCCACGCCCGTGGCAAAGGCCTGGGCAAACAGGCGCTGGCCAAACTGACGCAGCAGGCCCGGGCATGGCAATTGGATGCCCTGGCACTGGTGGCCGTGCTCGGCGCAGACAGTTACTGGCAAAGGCAGGGATTCAGCGCCATCCCCTGCCCCAAGCCACTGGACAGTTATGGCCCGGATGCCCTGTATATGAACCGCCCCCTGTGAGGAAACATGCAACCCACCTTTATCACCATAGGCCTGTTGTGCCTGTCGAATATCTTCATGACCTTTGCCTGGTACGGTCATCTCAAGAGTCTGGGCAGCAAACCCTGGATAGTGGCCGCCCTGGTCAGTTGGGGCATAGCCCTGTTCGAGTACCTGCTGCAGGTACCGGCCAACCGCATAGGTTATACGGTGATGAGCGTGGGCCAACTCAAGATAGTGCAAGAGGTCATCACCCTGTCACTGTTTGTGCCTTTTGCCTTTTTCTACCTAAAAGAGCCGCTCAAGCTGGATTATCTCTGGGCCGGACTCTGCATTCTCGGCGCTGTGTATTTTATTTTTCGCAGCGAAATCGGTTAACTTCACCCAAAGGAATTTCAAATGGCACGTCAGGTCGCCTACACCTTCAAAGGCCAGGCCAAGGTTATTAACTTTGCCTATGACAAGTATCACGACATGTACGAGGCTGCCGCGGCTGCCGAAGGGGTCGATCTGGCCCGCTTCCTCGCCATGGAACAGCAGGTGGCCATGACCGCCAAGGGCAAGGGCGCGCTCAAGAGCTTCCGCCTCAATGAATTTGCCCGCATGGGTTTCAGCGATATCCGCATGCTGCGGGATGATGACAACAAGGATCCACAATGATCAATCAAGAACACGCCAATTTCCCCCGCGCCGGCTTTTTCCGTCGCCTCGGTGCCGCGGTTTACGATCTGCTGTTGGCGGTGGCCGTATGGATATTGGCCGGCAGTATCAGCTTCGGCATCTTTACCCTGCTGGTGAAAACCGGCCTGATAGGCATGCAGGGTGAGCAGCATGTGGTGGATGTGCTCAATGGCAATCCAGTATATAAGGGACTGAATTTAACTTGGATCCTCTTTTGTGTTGGCCTGTTCTACGCCCTGTTCTGGAGCAAGGGTGGCCAGACCCTGGGCATGCGCGCCTGGCGCCTCAAGGTTCAGCACCCCAATGGCCAGAACCTGAGCCTGCTGACGGCCTTCGCCAGACTGTTCTGGTCCCTTGGTGGATTGGGTAATCTGTGGATCCTGATCCATGGTGACAAGTTGGCGCTGCAGGACAGAATGACCGGCTCAGAAGTGGTGGTATTGTCGGAGGCGGCAAACCAAATGCGCAACTGGCGTGGTGTCTGAGCAGACAGCGCTCATTCGCAAACCGTTTACAATAAAAAGGCCGCCCCGGGGCGGCCTTTTTATTGCCTGTCGCCTCAGCGCCTTATGTAGTAGAGCGCCAACGCGGTAAACAGCAGCGACGGGGCCATGGCGCCGACCATGGCGGGCAGGTTGAACACCAGACTCATGGGGCCGAAAATTTCATTGCTGATATAGAAACTGAAACCCGCCACCACGCCGAGCAGAATTCTGGCGCCCATGGTCACGTTGCGCAGCGGCCCAAACACAAACGACAGCGCCACCAGCATCATCACAGCCACGGTCAATGGCTGCACCAATTTGTGCCACAGTGCCAGTTCGTAGCGACTGGGATCCTGACTATTCACCCTGAGGTATTCGAGATAATCCACCAAGCCCCTAATGGACAGGGACTCGGGTTTAACCGACACCACGCTGAGCTTGTCGGGGGTCAGGGTGGACTGCCAGGGCTCTTCGTCCAGCAACTCCAGCTCCACCTTGTCTTCCTGCAGGTGGGTACGTTTGACCTGCTGCAGACGCCAGTGGTCGCCATCCCATACGGCGCTGGCGGCATGGACCACGTGAGTCAGTTTGAGCTGGTCATCAAAATCGTACAGGGTCAGGTTCCCCAACTTGTTGGTGTCTTCCAGTTCGCCGATATTGACGAACAGGTCTCCATCCTTGGCCCAAATGCCACGGTGGGATTTGATCAGCCGGCCACCGGAAATCATGCTGGCCTTGAGTTCGCTGGCGCGCTGCTCTGCCACTGGGGCCACCCATTCACCCAGCGCCATCACCAACAACATCAACGGGATGGCGGTCTTCATGGCAGAAGCGGTGATCTGCAACCGGCTCAAGCCCGAGGCCTGCATCACCACCAGCTCGGAATTCGACGCCAACATACCCATGCCTATCAGGGCGCCTATCAGCACCGCCATGGGGAAAAACATTTCAATGTCGCGGGGGATCAGGAACAGCACATAAACGCCCGCGTCCATCATGGTATAGGTACCGCGACCCACCAGGCGCAACTGATCGACCCATTTGATGATGCCCGACAGTCCGGTGAGCACCAGCAGGGTCAGGAAGGAACTGCTCAGCAATGCCCTGGCGACGTACCAGTCAAGGATCTTCATGGCGCCAGCCTCCTGCGTCTCAGGACTCCGGTCACCCGTGCCCCCAAAGGCCTTTCCTTGCCAAGCAACATCATGCCCATAAACAGCGCCGACAGGTGGATCCACCACATACCGAATACTTCGGGGATCACTTCATCCTCCAGGGCCTTGCGACCGGCCACCATAAGACCGAAATACCCCAGATACAGCAGGATTGCCGGCAGCATCTTGGCAAATTTACCCTGACGCACATTCACCCGCGCCAACGGCACAGCTATTAATGTCATCAGCGGAATCGCCAGTGGAATAGCCAAACGCCAATGCAGCTCGGCACTCACCGCGGGCCCCTGTTGCTGCATCAGATCCTTCAGCGGCAGGGCCGATAATTTGCGGCGGCGCTGATCCACTTCCTGTTCCTTGATTTGCATGCCGTAGCCGCCAAACTCAATAACCTGATATTGACGGGATACCGGGGTCCCCTGATAACGGGCGCCATCGTTCAGTCTGAGCTGCTGAGCACCACTGGCGTCTTCCACCACCCGGCCACCCTGTGCCATCACCAGGTTGGTTTGGCCGCTCTCATCGCCCTCTTCCGGCAATTGGGCCACAAACACCTTGTCCAGTTCGTTATCCTTGCCAATCTTCTCCACAAACAAAACCGCGCGGCCATTGGGACTGGTCTGAAACCGTCCCTGCACCAGTGCCGCCAGCCCGGCCTCGGACTGAGCCTTCTCCAGCACCTGATTCTGGCGCTCTTCGGCCCAGGGGGCCACATACATGGACAGGAAGCCAGTGGCCAACATATTGATTACAGCAAGCAGCAGGGTCACCCGGGTGACATACCATTCACTGATACCGACACCGTGGAAAACCACCATTTCGTTTTCGGCGTACATGCGACCATGGGCCAGCAATATCCCCAGGAACAGGCTGAGGGGCAGCACCAAAACGGCCAGATATGGCAGATTCAACCCCATAAGGGTCACAACCAGAGTGGCAGGAAATTCACCGTCGGAGGCGTCGGCCAAAACACGTACAAAGTGTTGGCTGATAAAAATAGTTAACAGCACCAAAAGTACCGCGATTTGCGCCTTTAAAACTTCACGGAACAGATATCTAAATACAATCACAGGCAGGATCCGGTATCGAAACTTATCTTTTTACTGGTGTCAGTCCAACTTTCATGTAAACTGTCTACTTTTGATAGTTTTCTGAACAGAAATTCGGTGAAATCTGCACAGGCTATCACTGCAATTCCCTTGGCTGCTGGCGGAAAAGTCCTTATACAGCAAGCTCTGTTACGGGCAGTTACAAGGGGGCAGAAATCCACGTGCCCGACCCCGGACACAAGCAGGCATTATCCAATAAATATAAAAATTTGTCTTTAAGAATCTAGGAGTGCTCATGGAGTTTAGCGTAAAGAGCGGCAGCCCGGAAAAACAGCGTTCGGCGTGCATAGTTGTGGGTGTTTATGAACCCCGCCGTCTGTCCGGCATTGCCGAGCAACTGGATAAAATCAGCGAAGGCTATATCAGCAACCTGCTGCGCCGCGGCGACCTGGAAGGCAAACCGGGCCAAATGCTGCTGTTGCACCATGTGCCCAATGTCCTGAGCGAGCGCGTATTGCTGGTGGGTTGCGGTAAAGAGCGCGAGCTGGATGAGCGCCAATACAAGCAGATCATCGCCAAGACAATCAATACCCTTAACGAAACAGGTTCCATGGAAGCGGTCTGTTTCCTGACCGAACTGCACGTTAAGGGCCGCGACACTTATTGGAAGGTACGCCAGGCGGTGGAAACCACCCAGGCCAGCCTCTACAGTTTTGACGCCCTCAAGACCCGTAAGGGTGAAACCCGCAGGCCACTGCGCAAGCTGGTATTCAATGTGCCAACCCGCCGTGAACTGACTGTCGGCGAGCGTGCCATTGAACACGGCGTGGCCGTGGCCGCCGGTATGCACCTGTGCCGCGATGTGGCCAACATGCCACCGAACATCTGTAATCCAGCTTACCTGGCCTCCCAGGCACGCCAACTGGCGGAAGTCCATGAGCATCTGACCGTCACCACCATAGGTGAAGAGCAGATGGCTGAGCTGGGCATGAACTCCTATCTGGCCGTGGGCCGTGGCAGCGCCAACGAGTCCATCATGACTGTGATGCAATACAAGGGTGCCGTTGACAGCACCGCCAAGCCAATTGTGCTGGTGGGCAAGGGCCTGACCTTTGATTCGGGCGGTATCTCAATCAAGCCCGGCGAAGCCATGGACGAGATGAAGTACGACATGGGCGGCGCCGCCGGAGTCCTGGGTACCATGAAGGCCGTGTGCGAAATGAAGTTGCCAATCAATGTGATAGGTATACTTGCCGGCTGTGAGAACATGCCCTCCGGTACCGCCTATCGCCCCGGCGACATTCTCACCACCATGAGCGGTCAAACCGTGGAAGTGCTTAACACAGACGCCGAAGGCCGTCTGGTGCTGTGTGACGTGCTGACCTATGTGGAGCGTTTCGACCCCGAGTTGGTGGTGGATACCGCGACCCTGACCGGCGCCTGTGTGATTGCCCTGGGCAAACACGCCTCCGGCCTGTTCTCCTCCCACAATCCTCTGGCCCATGAGCTGCTCAATGCCGGTGAACAGAGTGGCGACCGCGCCTGGCGCATGCCATTGTGGGATGAATACCAGGACATGCTGGACAGCCCCTTCGCCGACATGACCAACCTCGGTGGTCGTCCGGCCGGCTCCATCACAGCGGCCTGCTTCCTGTCGCGCTTTGCCAAGAAGTACAACTGGGCTCACCTGGACGTGGCCGGTACCGCCTGGAACAGCGGTGCCAACAAGGGTTCCACCGGTCGTCCGGTCCCCTTGCTGAGCCAGTTCCTGATCAACCGCGCCGGTGTCGAGCAGGGCGAGTAATCGGGACCCTAAAAAGTCATCACTTAAAAAAGCGAAGCCAAGGCTTCGCTTTTTTATTTTGAGTTATTACTCGGAATCAACAACCAGGATTAAACCAATTATTTTCCGGGTAATTTATTGGGTCATTCATAGAGCCTATGAATTGGGCTGCAATATAGCTATTCAACATGCCAAACGGTAATTAGGCCAACATAATTTCACATGGCTAATCAATACGACCTACAACCGCTTTACTCATTTAAAAATCATACCAAAGATTAATGGCCGCCAATTTAGCCATGACTAAATTTAATGCTGTCAGCCATTCAAGTGATGACAAAATTATTCTATTATGCCGACTCCAATGTAAACACAAGCCCACAAGACAGGCGCTGGAAGCCACAACGGGGCTTTCTTTAGTGGTTAAGAGCTTCACATAAACAACTGTTTTTAAATGCATTAACCCAATAATGGCCGCCAAGCCCGTTGGGGTAATAACAAGCAATGGGTGATATCTGCCAACAATCAACCTGTTGAATGGATTCAGATAGACAAAGTTCTAGAACCAGGACAGATCAAGGTTAACAAAATGAAACTGAAACATAAGTTACTGCTGGCGTTTTTATCGCTGGGAATATTACCCGTCTTATTAATCAGTGTTGTCGTACTGTATATTGGCAGCAATTCACTCACCCAGCAGGCTTATAACCAGTTGGACTCCATCAAGGCGATAAAAAAGAGCCAGATTGAAACCTATTTTGCCGAGCGCCAGGGTGACTTGCAGCTGCTGAGCCAAAACCTGGCGGAGCAACTGCGATTTGACAGCAATGACGGCCTTGAAGAGAGCGCGTTTAGCGCCGAGGACTACCTCAAACGCTTTACCACCACCTACCAGTATTACGATGCCTTCGTCATAGATACCCGGGGTCAGGTGCTGTTTACCGTCGCCAAGGAAGCCGATTTCCAGTCCAATCTCAATACTGGTCCCTATCGCGACAGCAACCTGGGGGAACTGTACCGCAAGGTGCTACAGGACAGAGCCTTCCACGTCGCCGACTTTGCTCCCTATGCCCCCAGTAACAATGAACCGGCGGCCTTTATCGCCGAGCCCATCATCAAACACGGTCGGGTGCAGGCCGTGGTGGCCCTGCAACTGTCACTGCAAGCGGTCAACGGCATAATGCAGCTGCGCTCCGGCATGGGCGAAACGGGAGAAAGCTATTTGGTGGGCCCGGATCTGAAGATGCGCTCCGACTCCTTCCTCGACCCCAAGGGCCATTCGGTTATCGCCAGTTTTGCCGGTACGGTAAGCAGCAACGGTGTCGACACGGTCGCCGCCCGCGAGGCGCTGAAGGGCCTGGCCGACACCCGCATCATCATCGACTACAACGGCAACCCAGTGCTGTCCTCCTATACCCCGGTCACCATACGCGACGTCAACTGGGCCCTGATAGTGGAGATAGACGAGGCAGAGGCCCTTGCCGCCGTCAGCCATTTGCGCTGGGTGCTGGCCACAGTGGCGTTGCTGGCGGTAGTTGCCATATTGCTGACCACCTATTTCGTGGCCCGTTCCATCCTCAGACCGCTGGGCGGTGAACCCAAGGTGATGCAGGCCATTACCGAGCGCATTGCCGGTGGCGATCTCAGCGTCCACTTCGAGCACACTGAGCTGATGGGCGTTTACGGTGCCATGCGCACCATGAGCCACAACCTGCGACACGTCATAGGCAACATAGTCGATGCCATCAGTCAGCTGTCGGCCACGGCCCAGCAGACCAGCGCCACCAGCGAACAATCCAATATCAGCCTGCAGGAGCAGCAGGCCAATATCCAGAGCGTCTCCAGCGCCATGCACGAAATGGTTGCCACCATCAATGATGTGGCTCTGAATGCGCGCGAAGTGGCCGATGCCACATCAGGGGTCGCTGAGATTTCCGACGCCGCCACCGCCAGTGTGCACCAGACCATAGAGGTCATCTCGCGTCTGTCCGAGGAAGTCGGCAGGGCCAAGACGGTTATCCAGGAAATAGAGAGTCAGAGTCAGGACATAGGCTCGGTGCTGGAGGTGATCCGCAATATCGCCGATCAGACCAACCTGCTGGCCCTCAACGCCGCCATCGAGGCCGCCCGCGCCGGTGAGCAGGGCCGCGGCTTTGCCGTGGTGGCCGATGAAGTGCGCCAGCTGGCCCACAAGACGGCGCACTCCACCAGTCATATCGAGTCCATGATTGAAACCCTGCAGCGCAACACGGGCAACGCGGTGCAGGTGATGCAGCGCAGCACAGAGCACGCCGGCGCCACCATAGAAAGGGCCAAGCATACCGAGGACTCCATCCGCCAGACCTCGGCCGCCATGGCGCAAATTGCCGCCAGCGCCGGTCAGATAGCCACGGCCGCGGTGCAGCAATCGGAGGCCGCCGAAGAAATCAACCAATGCCTGGTAATGATCAACGAGGTGGGCCAACAAAATGCCGTCGGCGCCCAGCAAACCTCCGCCGCCAGCGCCGAGCTGAACCAACTGGCGTCAAACCTCAAACAGGTCACCGACAGATTTGTGTTGCCCCCCGGCGGCCAGTCCCTGGAACAGCTGGGTTAACCGGCTTTCGGCCCCGAAACAGCCCGGTTGCGCCCCAAAGGCCACCGGGCTGTTGCTTTTCCTTTAACCACAAGGGTTTCTTGGGTAGAATCCCTTCTTTATGCCCGGTTGCCCAAAAGGCACTAACAAAAGACGCCAAGCCAAGGACTATGCCCACCATGACCCAAGCCCTGTTTTATCTGCTGCCGGATAATGGCCCGGCCGATGAGGCGATGGCAGCACGGGATCGCCTGGCCTGCCAATTGGCGGAGCAGCAATATCGCCAGGGTCAGTGGGTGTACATACATTGCCGGGACGAGGCCCAGAGCTTCGCCATCGACGAGCTGCTGTGGCAATTTGAGCCCGATGCCTTCGTGCCCCACAACCTCAAAGGCGAAGGTCCCCAGGGCGGCGCGCCGGTGGAAATCGGTGCCGATCGCCTGGGTCCGGGCAAACACCGCGGCGTACTGATTAATCTTGCAGAAAAGATCCCCGCTTTTGCGGTAAACTTTGGCCACATTATCGACTTTGTCGCCGGTGACGAGGCCACCAAGGCCCTGGCCCGGGCACGCTACAAGGCGTACCGGGATCTGGGCATAGCCCTGTCCACCCAGGATCTGGCGACACAACCCCTTAATTTAGTTTGAGAAATTAAGCTCCCATGGAAAAAACATACAATCCGCAGTCCATAGAACAGGCCCTCTACCGCGTTTGGGAAGAGAAAGGTTACTTCAAGCCACACGGTGACGAGTCCCAAGGCAACTATTGCATCATGATCCCGCCGCCGAACGTCACCGGCAGCCTGCACATGGGTCACGCCTTCCAGGACACCATAATGGACACCCTGATCCGCTATCAGCGCATGAAGGGTAAGAACACCCTGTGGCAGGTGGGCACGGATCACGCGGGTATCGCCACCCAGATGCTGGTTGAGCGCAAGTTGGAAGCCGAAGAAGGCAAGAGCCGCCACGATCTCGGCCGCGATGCCTTTATGGACAAGGTATGGGAGTGGAAAGGCCAATCCGGCGGCACCATCACCAGCCAGCTGCGCCGCATGGGCGCCTCGGTGGACTGGGACCGCGAACGTTTCACCATGGACGAAGGCCTGTCGGCCGCGGTGCAGGAAGTGTTCGTGCGCCTGTACAAGGATGAACTGATTTACCGCGGTAAGCGCCTGGTAAACTGGGATCCCAAGCTGCACACCGCCATTTCCGATCTGGAAGTGGAAAACAAGGAAAAAGCAGGCCACATGTGGCACTTCCGCTATCCGCTGGCCGGCACTGAGCTGACCGCCGATGGCAAAGACTACCTGGTAGTGGCCACCACCCGCCCCGAGACCATGCTCGGCGACAGCGCCGTGGCCGTACACCCGGAAGACGAGCGTTATGCCTCCCTGATTGGCAAGGAAATCATACTGCCGATCGTTAACCGCCGTATCCCCATCATTGCCGATGAATACGTCGACAAGGAATTCGGTACCGGCTGCGTGAAGATCACCCCGGCACACGACTTCAACGACTACGAAGTGGGCAAGCGTCACAACCTGCCCATGTTCAACATTCTCACCATAGATGCCGCCATCCGCGCCGTGGCCGAGGTGCTGAACAGCGACGGCAGCCACAACAGCGAGCTGGACGCTACCCTGCCCGAGCGTTATGCCGGTCTGGACCGCTTCAAGGCCCGCGATGCCGTGGTGGCCGAATTTGAAACCCTGGGCCTCTTGGAAAAAATCGACCCACACGCCCTCAAGGTGCCTTACGGCGACCGCTCCGGGGTGGTGATCGAGCCGCTGTTGACCGACCAATGGTATGTGGCGGTACAGAAGTTGGCCAAGCCCGCCATCGAAGCGGTGGAAAACGGCGACATCAAGTTCGTGCCCCAGCAGTACGAAAACATGTACTTCTCCTGGATGCGCGACATTCAGGACTGGTGTATCTCCCGTCAGCTGTGGTGGGGTCACCGTATTCCCGCCTGGTACGACGAAGCCGGTAAGGTGTACGTGGGCCGAAGCGAAGACGAAGTGCGCCAGAACCATAACCTCGGCGCCGACGTTAAGCTGCGCCAGGACGACGACGTGCTCGACACCTGGTTCTCCTCCGCCCTGTGGACCTTCTCTACCCTGGGTTGGCCGGAGGATACGCCAGAGCTCAAGACCTTCCACCCCACTGACGTGCTGGTGACCGGCTTTGACATCATCTTCTTCTGGGTTGCCCGGATGATCATGATGACCATGTACTTCATCAAGGATGAAGACGGTAAGCCCCAGGTGCCGTTCAAAACCGTGTACGTGACCGGTCTTATCCGCGACGAGCAGGGCAACAAGATGTCCAAGTCCAAGGGTAACGTACTGGACCCGCTGGACATGATCGACGGTATCGACCTTGAGTCCCTGGTGGCCAAGCGAACCGGCAACCTGATGCAGCCCCAGCTTGCCGCCAAGATTGAAAAGAGCACCCGCAAGGAATTCGAAAACGGCATTGAGCCACACGGCACAGACGCACTGCGCTTTACCCTGGCGGCCATGGCCTCCACCGGCCGTGACATCAACTGGGACATGAAGCGCCTCGACGGTTACCGCAGCTTCTGCAACAAGCTGTGGAACGCCTCCCGCTACGTGCTGATGAACACCGAAGAGCAGGATTGTGGCCCCAACTCTCCAAACGGAAAGCCGGGTGGCGAAATGAAACTGTCCCTGGCCGACCGCTGGGTCATCGGCAAGTTCCAGGAAACCGTCAAGAGCTTTGATGAGCACATCAATGCCTATCGCTTCGATCTGGCCGCCAACACACTTTACGAGTTCACCTGGAACCAGTTCTGTGACTGGTATCTGGAGCTGACCAAGCCTGTACTGCAAAGCGGCTCCGAGGCCGAGCAGCGCGGCACCCGTCACACCCTGGTGACTGTACTGGAGCAACTGCTGCGCCTGATGCACCCCATGATGCCGTACATCACGGAAACCATCTGGGATCGCGTCAAGCCGCTGGCCGGCGTTGAGGGTGAAACCCTGATGCTGATGTCCTTCCCCGAGTTCGATGCCGCCAAGGTGGATGCCAAGGCCATGGCTGATCTCGAGTGGGTCAAGCAGGTGATTGTGGCCGTGCGTAACATCCGCGCCGAACTCAACATAGCCCCAAGCAAGCCGCTGTCTGCACTGCTGCGCGGTGTGAGCGCGGAAGACAAAGCCCGCATCGAAGCCAACCAGGCCTTCTTCGGGACGCTTGCCAAGCTGGAAAGCATGACCATACTGGCCGACGGCGAAGCCGCCCCCATGGCCACCACTCAGCTGATTGGTGAAATGGAGCTGCTGATCCCCATGGCCGGTCTTATCGACGTGGCCGCCGAAATGGCCCGTATCGACAAGCAGCTGGAGAAACTGTCCGGCGAAGTGGCCCGTATCGAAGGTAAGCTGTCCAATGAAGGCTTTGTGGCCAAGGCCCCTGCGGAAGTGATTGAGAAAGAGCGCGCCAAGGCCGCCGATCTCAAGCGCGATATGGACAAGCTGGCCGAGCAGAAGGTCGAGCTGGCCAAGCTGGAAGCCTGATTCAGTAATCAGGCCTTAGCTAGTGCCTTAAAGAAACCAGCCCCAGGGCTGGTTTCTTGTTTTCTGCCCCGTTGAAATCCTATAAAGAATGATGTGCAGTTTTGGGTTCGTCTGACTCTTGATTGAATCAACTTGCTTGCCAACATCAATTGCTCGCAGCAATTGTTTACCCCAAGATTATGGCGTTGAACTTATAATAATTATAAAAAGCCAGTCCCAACTGTGCAGACCGCCACGCCATTGACGCAGGCAGCCATACCACTCTGATTAACCAGCTGGGCATTACCAAGATTGTCCTGGCTGCGCTTAAAACAATGTCCTG
The DNA here is from genome assembly GCF_017354985.1 of Shewanella cyperi. Taxonomy (NCBI): domain Bacteria; kingdom Pseudomonadati; phylum Pseudomonadota; class Gammaproteobacteria; order Alteromonadales; family Shewanellaceae; genus Shewanella; species Shewanella cyperi. Next base: position 3,133,561 of record NZ_CP071501.1, read on the forward strand.
TGTATTTTGTCTGTTCATTCCGGTCGCAGAAGAGAACAAATTGGGAGACCACCTGATTGAAGTTGAGGCCTTTGCCCAAGCTGTTGTTCTTGTTGCTCATCTGGATACTCCAGTGTGGCGGCAATCTTGCCGTGGCCGAAGATTGGCAGTCACGACTCAAGACTGCCGATAAGATCCGCTCCAGCGATCCCAAAGAATTCAGCAGGCAACTGAGTGACATCCGCGCCCATAAAGAGCAGCTTTCCCCTACCGAACAGGACTACTTTGAGCACCTGCAAGCCTACGAACTGATCTTCAAGGGCGACTTTCCAACGGCCCTGGCCATATATGAAAAACTGGCGAAAAACTCAGTCAATACAGAGATTAAATTTCGATCACAACTTTCCCTTATTAACGTCTATGCCATACAGCATCGCTGGAATGAAGGACTCGCGGCCTTAGATAATGCCCTGACGCTATTGCCCTCCATCAAAAATGAACAGCTAAAGGAGTCTGGCTTAGGGGTCGCGGGTATCTTTTACAACCAGCTTGGTCAATATGACCTGGGCCTGGAATACAGCGCCCAGTTGGCGAACGTCTCTAAAGATAAACGTAATCAATGCATAGCAGCCCAGTTAAGATTTGAATCCTTAATCATGCTGGAGCCAAGCGAGGATTACCGGCAACAATATCAACAGGCCGCCCGTACATGCTATGTGGCAAGAGAAAAGGTCTTAAAGAACGTGATAACACACAATTACGCCAAACACTTACTGGAGACCAAGGCGCAACCGCAGGCGGCGAGAAAGCTGCTGGAAGATAATTTTGAGGAAGTGAAGGAAGGCCACTATGCGCCCATTATCGCCATATTTCAAAGCCTGTTGGCCACGGCGCATTGGCAGCTTGGCGAAGCGGAGCAGGCCTTTACCCTGGCACAGGGTGTCGTCAATGACGCCTCATACGCCAACACCATGGAAGCCCAGACCCTGGCCCTGAAAGTGCTGTATGACTACTACCTCAAGCAAGGCGACAGCGCCCAAGCCCTGAACTCCTACGTCAAATATGCAGCGGCCGACAAGGCTTCTCTGGATGAAGTCACAACCAAGACCCTGGCCTTTCAGTTGGCGCGGCATCAAAGCCTGGAGCAGCAGAACAAACTCAAGCTGCTGGATCAGCAGAACAGTCTGCTGCGGGTGCAGCAGCATCTTGCCAGGACAGAAACCTTCAACAATCACCTGTTGATAGCCCTGCTCTTTTGCGCTGCGCTGGGCCTCGGCGCTTGGGGCTGGCATTCCTGGCAGAATCAGCAACGTCTGCGCCGATTGGCCGAGTATGACAGCCTCACCGGCCTGCTCAGTCGCGGCCACTTTATCCAGGTGGCTAGGGCGGCGGTATCCTATGCCCAAACGCTGGGAGCGCCAATCAGCTGTATCATGCTCGACGTGGATCAATTCAAGCGCATTAACGATACACAAGGCCATGCCATTGGCGACTGGGCGCTGCAGACAGTCGCCCGGGTTTGCCGCGACACCTGCCGTGAACACGATGTCATAGGCCGCATCGGTGGCGAGGAAATCTGTTTCTTGCTGCCAGAGTGCAGCGAGGACAATGCCGCCCAACTGGCCGAGTCCCTGCGCCGGGCTCTTGCAGAGATAGACACAGGCAGCAGCGGCCACGAATTCAACCTCAGCGCCAGCTTTGGTGTCAGCAGTTCGGCAGTTTCGGGCTATCGGCTTCAAGCACTGATGCAAAATGCCGATCGCGCCATGTATCAGGCCAAACAAGATGGCCGCAATCGGGTTAGTACCCATCAAAAAATGGCTCAAGCACTGGAGTCATGACAGTTACAGTTTCAATTCCATCAGGTACTTTAGAGGTTCTGCTATATGATTCGCGACCTGCGAACAGACGGCTAATTCGTTTGTGCCCAGGGCACACATTTCAAATAGCCTCATTTGGCTGGGATTGGATTTTGAACAGCATTAAGCTTTGCTTTCTTACTGCTTTGCTTTCTTACTGCTTAGCTTTCTTACTGCTTTGCTTTTTCACTGCTTAGCTTTTCCCCGTTTAGCTTTACCGCGCAACACCCCTTATTGGCGATAGTTTCAGCAGCCTGCCAAGCCCATGACCGGGGTACTGGCGCGACCAGCGCCGAATAGCTTGACACCCAGGGTAAGCTTTGCAATAACGGTTTCTTATTCAAATAGATAACCAGTCGACAATAAGACATTGGCAGTATGGCATGACGGACACGCTTCAAAACAATAGTGCTTCTTCCGAGCAGTCGGCACAGGCCAACACCCGGGTGCTTGCCCTGCCGCTGACCAATGTGCTGGCCGAGGGCGGCTACAGCGCCGCCGTGCGCCTTGGCAGTCAGCAGACCAAGGTGAATCTCATCATAGACACGGGCAGCTCTACCCTGGTGGTGCACGAAAACCGCTATCAACCCAAGGACGACAAAGACTTGAGCGCCACGATGCTGGCCCAGGAGGTTTGCTACGGTCAGGGCGGTTGGCTGGGGCCGGTTATCCATACCCGCTTTGAGACCCTGGACGCCGGGCTTGAGGCCATGCCGCTGGCCCTGGTGCATGCCGAAGCCGAGCACAGCTTCCTCGATTGTGACGGTATCTGGGGCATGGCCTATCACAGTCTCAACCGTGGCTATAACATGGAGTCGTACCTGACAGAGCACGGCGCCGATCCCAGGCTCACCTTTCCCTGGCCCTTTCCGGAAAGCGGGCATCCGCTCTTCCAAACCGAGCTTAATGACTTCAAACAGTTGCTGAGCGGCATGCCGGAGCAGGATGTTCCCACCGCCTTTACCCAGATGGAGCAACAGGGCGTGGTAAGCAATCGCTTCGCCTTTATCGCCCGCCGCTCAAGCATTCACTATACAAAAACCGACATGAGCCGCGAACAATTGGCCCTGGACCCACTTAACCAGGGCTGGCTTATCCTTGGCGGCGATGAACGCCTGAGCCAGCACTTCGAGGGCGACTTCACCGACCTCAAACTTGTCCACGACAGGTATTACAACGTCAATCTGCTGGGGCTCAGCCTGGTATTGCACGGCAAGCCGGTGTCCGGGTTCGAGGCCATCAGCGTACCGAGCGCAGTAGAAGCGGGGCTCAGCCGCGGCTCCAGCAACGCCATACTCGACACAGGCGCTTCCCTGCTGGCGCTGCCGGCCCAGGCCTTCAACGAAGTCATTGCCGGTTTCAAGCAGACCGTGCCCAATGCCGAAGCGCTGCTGGAGCCTTTTCTCGGCGACATGACGCAGATAAAGCAAGCCCAGGCCGAGGGCATTGACATGCAACAGCTGGATCTCAGCCAATGGCCGACGCTGCAATTTCATTTTGAGGGCGTCGACAGCCCAAGCGAAAGCGTTAGCGCGAGCATTAAAGAAAGCGTCAATGTAGGTGAAAGCACGCCCAAGGCAATTCTATGCTGTCCGCCCCACTGCTACTGGCAGCTCAACAGCCCCGCCCCCGGCCGTGCCGTGTTTAAACTGATGGGCCAGCTGCCAAACTGGCCCGCCCAAAGCATACTGGGTTTGCCGCTGCTGAGCGCCTACTTTGTGCTGTTCCAGCGCGATAAGGGTGAATTCGGTCAGGTGCGCTTTGCCAAGCCCAAGGTGACACCATGAGTACTTTGACCTCAACCAGGCTCAGCCTCAGGCCCATGGATGAGACGGACGAAACCTTGTTCATGGAGCTGTTCTGCTCGGATAACATCATGGCCAACATAGGTGCCAGTTTTGGCGAGGACAGGGCCAAAAGAGCCTTTGCCAAGACCTTGAAGGTCAGCAGAACTGAAGGTTCCGAAACCAAGTGCTGGACCATTTTCATTAAGCATGAGCCACAGGCGCTTGGCATTATCTCCTTTTCTGCACTGGGCAAGTCTTTGGGGGCTGACATTGGCATCATGCTCAGTCGCCATGCCCAAGGAAAGCTCGTCGCCGATGAGGCTGTGGTCTTACTGGCACAACATGGATTTAACAGCATGGGGCTGGCACACATCAGGGCGGAATTTATGGCTAGCAATCTGGCTACAAAACGTATTACCCGCAAGCTGAAGTTTACCGAGCCGCAGCCGCTGGCCGACAAAGAAGGTTGGCAACAGTGCTTTCTATACCCTCGATTAGCCAATTAAGAGTTTCAAATACATCTAAATGCTGATAACTTCCGATACAATTAACTACAACAAGATAACATGACCCAAGTGCAAGGCAGCCTCACCTGTGTCGGCATCGGTATGATGCTCGGTGCCCACCTAAGCCCCATAGCCCGCAGCCATATAGAACAGGCCGATGTGGTGTTCTCCGGCGTCTCCGACGGTTTCGTCGAGCTCTGGCTCAAGGAGCTGAACAAGGATGTGCGCAGCCTGCAGTCCCTCTATGGCGAGGGCAAGTCGCGTAACATCACCTACCGCGAGATGGTGGAAGTGATGCTGGCCGAGGTTCGCTTGGGTAAAAAAGTGGTCGGGGCCTTCTACGGTCATCCCGGCATTTTCGCCAAATCGCCACACGAGGCGGTGGCCCTGGCTAAAAGCGAAGGTTTCGAGGCCAAGATGCTGCCTGGCATCAGCTCCGAAGACTGCCTCTATGCGGATCTGGGACTCGACCCCGGTAAAGTGGGCTGTCAGCACTTCGAGACCACCCAGCTGATGCTTTACCAGAGGCGAATCGATCCCACGGCGCTCTTGGTGCTGTGGCAACCGGCCTTGGCCGGCGATCTGGAACTGGGAATACGCCCTACCGGCCGCGCCGAACGCCAGTTGCTGGTAGACCTGCTGGCACTGGACTACCCGCTGGAGCACGAGTGCATTCTTTATGAGGCCGCCACCATGCCGCTGCAATCCGGGCGTATAGAGCGTTTGCCACTGAAAGACCTGCCCCTTGCCAAGCTTGAGCTGCACACCACCCTGGTGCTGCCGCCGCGCGGCAAACTCAAACCCAACAACGAAATGCGCGCTAAACTTGAGGCTCTGTCCAAGGCGCGCAGAGAAGGAAAACCCATGGGTGACACTGCACAGGTGTTGCCCTTCTCTGCAATAAAGGAAAGGAAGAGACAATGAACCAAGCCATTCAATTTTTGGTAAAACTCGGCAGCGATGCCTCACTGCAATCTCAGGAAGCCCTGGCCAAGCTGCCGGTACACATTGTTGCCATGATCGAAGCCAAAGACATTGAAGCCCTGAAAGCCGAGCTGGATGTGGTGCCAGATGTTGTATGTGTTATGGTTCCAGCAGAAGATGAAGACTCAGATCAAGATGAAGATGGTGAAAACCAAAATCAGCAAAGTGTTGTAAATGCTTAAAAATGTAAAAAAGCTCATTCAGAGCATAATACTTTTCCTCCTGGTTTCGGTACCTGCCGAAGCCGGAGGTTTTATGCCGCTGCTGAAAGAAGCAGATTCTCTTAGATCAAGCGACTTTAGTAGTTTCACTGAAAAGCTGAATGCATTGAAAGTTCATGAGCAAGAATTTTCATTAGAGGAAAAAGATTATTTCCTCTATCTAACGGCTTACCAACATTCCTTTAGAGGAGAGTTCGAGCAAGCAATTAATCTATACGACAATTTAGCAAATTCAACTAGGGATGAAAATTTGAAGTTGAGAGCTAAATTATCCATGGTTAATATTTACGCAGTTAATCAGGAGTGGGTAAAAGGTCTTGCACAATTAAGGGCGATACTTGAAGTTCTCCCTAATATAGAAGACAAGAAAACTTATGAAAATGCGCTGGCAATTGTTGCTGTATTTTATAATAATCTCGGCCAATATCAACTAGGAAAAAACTATAGTCAGCAGCTAATGGATTTTACTGATAATCCTCGAAGCCAATGTCTTGCACAGCAATTAAACTTACAGTCAAGAATTAAGCTTGAGATTATTGACGAAAAGTCAGATATTTTTGAAAAAGCAATTACAGCGTGCCGAAGTGCAAATGAAACTGTCATGACTAGTGCGATAATAGCGTACCAAACAGAACTATATCTTAACAAGCAACCTGACATCGCACAAAAAATAGCAGAAGAACAATTAGCAGAACTAAAGAGGGCTAACTATGCCCCAATGCTCGCCCAATACTATTCTTTACTAAGCAAAATATATTTAAATTTAAAAAAATATTCAATGGCATTTGAATACGCTGAAAAAACACTAAAGGAAAACAAACAAGCTCCAAGTAGCGAACCAAATATACGTGCTTATTATGTTTTGTATGAGTATTACAGGGAAAAATCTAATTTATCGTTAGCCTTAGATGTTTATATAAAATATTCTGAAGCAGATAAAGCTTATCTTGATGAAATAAAGACCAAGACCCTGGCGTTTCAGATTGCGGAACACCAGAGCATTGAACAACAAAACAAGATAGCCCTGCTCGATGAGCAGAATAAAGTACTCAAGGTGCAGCAGCAGCTGGATCAGGCCGAGGCCTTTAACAACCGATTGCTGATCGCCGCGCTGTTATGTGCCGCCCTGGGGCTCGGCAGTTGGGGCTGGCATTCCTGGCAAAGCCAGAAGCGGCTTAGGCAACTGGCGGAATATGACAGCCTCACGGGCCTGTTCAGTCGCGGCCACTTCAGCCAGGTGGCCCAGGCCGCTGTATCCTATGCCCAGGTGCTGGGCGCGCCGGTAAGCTGCATACTGCTGGACGTGGACAAGTTCAAACGCATCAACGATACCCTGGGCCATGCCACCGGCGACTGGGCGCTGCAAACCGTCGCTAGGGTGTGCCGTGAAACCTGCCGCGAACACGAGGTCATAGGCCGCATCGGTGGCGAGGAATTCTGCTTTGTGCTGTCGGAATGCAGCGAGGAGAATGCCGCCCAGCTGGCCGAATCCCTGCGCCGGGCCCTGACCGAGGTGGACACCAGCAGCAGCGGCCACGACTTCAACCTCAGCGCCAGCTTTGGGGTCAGCAGCTCCAACAGCTCCGGCTATGACCTCGCCGTGCTGATGCAAAACGCCGACCGCGCCATGTACGACGCCAAACACAGCGGCCGCAATAAGGTGTGTATCTATCAGGACGGTGAACAGGAAGAAGTCCTGCAATCCTGATAGCGTCAGATTGCATTGACGCTTACTCAAGGCCACCTCCCCAAGGTGGCCTTTTCATTGGCGCCGGCGCCAATAGATACGTTTCTAAGTTCATATTGTCAGGTTCACCTAAGCCGGAGTGAAACACCACTACTTTGCACTGCCGCACCAGTGACCATCGGCGACAGGACGTCGCCGGTGAGCGCCCAAGGATGGGTTCACAGCGTGTCACTGGGGTGGCAGTGCGAAAGCCCACCGCAGGTGATGTAGTACTTCCCGCGTAGGACGTTGCACAAAAGCATAAGATAGCCGCTGTGCCAGCGGCACAAAGTCGTGGGTCTCCAACCCACACCCGGGCAAGGGGCTTTGCTCATCCAAAGCCCCTTGCAACCCAAAGGATGCCCCGACCGGAGCCGACAGCCCCTCGGCCTTATGCTGAAAATTGGCTGGCGCGTCAGACGCTCATCCATGATTCGACTGACGCTGCTTCGGCATCCATGCCTCGCCACGCCATTTTCAGCAACGTCCTCGGCGGCTCCGAAGGGGGAAACAAGTGCAACACTCAAACATTGAATGTCACTTTGAGCAGGGGCAAACGTATACCCTAATGCCCTGGGGACTGGGCTCAACCCTAGCTGCTGCCACCAGCCTGGTGGCCTTAATTTTTGGTCTTTGTGGCCAAAGCAGGTAAAGTGTGGCCTTTGGCCCGCGTGCGTGGGGGACGGGGGAGACTCAAGGATGCCTGTGGCATCCCATTCACAATATGGAACGACTATGAATCAATCCAATCATCATTCGGGCAATGACATGACCGAAGTCAAGCAACTGGGGATGTGGGCCTCCATCGCCAGCCTCAGCTATGTATTCTGGCTGGTGGGCGGTATGGAGCTGGTGGAGCGTATCGCCTACTACGGCGTCAAGGCCAGTGCCGGTTTGTATGCCAAGGCGCCTGCCTCCCAGGGGGGCCTTGGGATCAGCCTCAGCGACTACGGGGTTATCATCTCGGTCTGGGCCCTGCTGCAAACCTTTATCCCTGTGTTTTCCGGCGGTATATCCGACCGCATCGGCTACAAGGAAACCATTTTTGCCTCCACTCTGGTGAAGATCAGCGGTTACCTGTGCATGGCCTGGATGCCCAATTTCTGGGGCTTCCTGATTGGTGCCATGTTACTGGCCACGGGCACAGGCATATTCAAGCCCGGCATTCAGGGCACATTGGCCCTGTCCACCAACCGCAGCAACAGCTCCATGGCCTGGGGGATTTTCTATCAGGTGGTCAATATCGGCGGCTTCCTCGGCCCCCTGGTGGCGGTGCACATGCGCCAGCTGTCCTGGGACAATGTGTTTTACGCCTGCGCCGCGATTATCTCCCTCAACCTGCTGTTTTTGATGACCTACAAGGAACCCGGCAAGGAGGAGCGTCTGGAGCGCAAGCGTAAAATCCGCTCCGGTGAACTCAAGCAGGACATGCTGTGGAAGGACGCATGGAACGAGCTGAAAAAGCCTGTGGTCATCTACTACATGTTGGTGTTCGCGGCCTTCTGGTTTTTGTACAACTCGCTGTTTGATGTGCTGCCCATTCACATTGCCGAATGGGTCGACACCAGCGTGATAGTCAACGGCCTGTTCGGCCCCGAAGGCACCAGCAATGGCATACTGCAATTCTGGCTCGGGCTCGACAACGCCGGTACCAAGGTGATGCCCGAAGGCATGCTGAACCTGAACGCCGGGATGATCATGACCAGCTGCTTCCTGGTGGCGGCACTGACCGCCAAATACCGCATCACCAGCGCCATGCTGGCCGGCTGCCTGCTGTCTATCCTGGCCTTTGTGCTGATTGGCGCCTTCCATGCCGCCTGGATGATAGTGCTGGCCATAGCGCTGTTTTCCCTGGGCGAGATGATGATCAGCCCCAAGAAGAACGAGTTCATGAGCAACATTGCCCCCGAAGGCAAGAAGGCCATGTACCTGGGCTTTGTGATGCTGCCCCAGGGCCTGGGTTGGGGCCTGGAGGGCTATTTCGGTCCCAAACTGTACGAGATTTTTGCCTCCAAGGAGCGTTTCTCCCGCCTGATGCTGGCGGAACAGGGCATGGGCAGCGATGAGGTGAGCGCTATTCCTCAGGGCGAAGCCTTCCATCGCCTGGTGGAATTTACCGGCCAGACCCCGGAAGTGCTGACCCAGACGCTGTACCAGGCCCACAACATCGGCTTTGCCTGGTACATAATCGGCGCCATAGGCACGGTGTCTGCCGTGGGGATCTTCATCTACGGCAAGTGGCTGCTGGGAATGCAGCGCAGCCAGCAGGCGCAGCTGCAACCCGCCTGAAATACTTGATTAAGAGGCCTGCTTGAAATAATCGCTAGAGATGAAAAAGGCTGCCAGAGGCAGCCTTTTTATTTTCATTGCAACTGCGTTTCAGGCCTGGGTCTTAAGCCACTTGGCCACGTCATTGCCCAGGGTATTGACCGTGTGTTGCAGCACAGAGCAGGAGCCCTTGAAACCGCCCCAGAAGCCACCGGTGGAGTTACGGCTGAACTCCTTGCTATCCACTTCCTTGCCATTGAGCCAATAGTGGGCCGTCACAGTCACGGACTTTTGATGGCCATTAAAGGGCACACCGGCATGGCCCTCGCTGAAGACGTTATCTATGGTCAGTTTCACCACAGCACCTTCTTCCGGCAGGCTCTCGACCCGCTTGACCTTGAGTTTCTGACCATTGGCATACTTGACCAGGGAATCGCTGAACTGGCGCCCCAGTTGCACACACTCGTTTTCCACCTTTTCATCTATGGTTTTGTCGGGGTTGTAGGGAATGTCATTGAGTACATAGATGACGCCCTGCTCGACCTGAACCGGAGCGGCTGGAGCAGCTGGAACAGCCGGGGCTGCCGATGCAGCTGGCGGCTTTGGCACTGACGGAACACTTTGGCCTGCTTCCGCCTTGGGCGCATTGGTCTCGGCCTGAGTAGTGGTTTTCTGGGTTGAGCCGCAGGCACTGAGCAGCAGGGCCAGCATCAGGGGAGCGGGTTTGAGCAAAAATGCAGAAGATTTCATGGCATATCCTTTGAGTAATGCTTTGAATAATAGTCCCTAAAACAGCCAATCTATATAAAATTCCAAGAAAAATAAAGCATTGCACTCAGGCAACCGAGAACAAGAAAGCCAGGCCATGCCTGGCCCGGCTTATCACTGTTTAGGCTGTAACTTAACCACCTGCGTTATTTGACCACCAGCACTGGACAATGGGCCTGGTTGGCAACGGCCTCGGCCACATTTTCATGCAGGAAGTGGGCAAAGCCGGTGTAACCGTGGCTGGCGATGACCACCATGCCCACCTCGCCACTGTTGGCCTCGGCAACGATTTCTTCTATGGCATCCCCCTGACGGATGCGGGTGTCTATCTTGAGTTCGGTGTGCAGCCCGGCCAGCAAGGCCTTCATCTTGGCCGCAGCGGCCTCTTCCATACTTTTGGCCAGTTCGTCCGGGGTGATGGCCAAAATCATAAAGTTTTCATCGCCCATGGGCCTTGGCACCACGTGCAGAATGCGAATGCCTACTTTGTATAGGTTGGCCATCTCCACCGCGTATCGCAGGGCGTGTGAGGCAGTATCGGAAAAGTCCGTTGGCCAGAGTATGTCTTTGCCACGCATAATTACCTCCCAGGGCTTGTTGGCGTCGCGAATTGAAATTTTGCTCGTATGACGGCGACCTTCACTTTGCCACTCGCCGCTTATTCAGAATAACTACGCTACTCTCACACAACCTTGCATAAAAACCGGCCTGGCTGCTGCAAAAATAACCCTGAGACGTCAACAAGCCCTAGTCCCCCAGCCAGTCAACGCCGTCCTGGTAGTCGACAAAGAACTTCACCTCACCGGCGGTGAACCAGTTACCTATACGTGCCAGCCATTCCTGCCAGCCGGGCTCGCCCACTATGGCAATTTTTTCAAAGTGACGGCCATGGCGCAGGCCGAGCTTGAGGTCATCCCACAGGGCCCTGGGTTCCCAGCCCTCCAGCTCGGTGGCATCCATGATCACATACAGGGCCGGATCCTTGACCCCGGCTATGGCGGTCTCCAGCACGGGCACCATCTGCTCATAATCCTCATGGGTTAACTTACCCACCACCTTCATCACCACAAAGAAGTCGTCATCGCCATGGCGCTCGACCCCTATGCTGATCCCGTGTCTTGTGACTTTCATCGCCTATCTCCCTCTGTGGCCCTCTTTTGAGTGTAGTCGCCGGTGTAGGACCACCCCATGATCCGCTTCACATTTCCCTATGCTGTTGCTTATTTTTCACCCCGGCGCCATACTAGACCGACCAATCAGTCGGCTCAATTTAAACAGTGCCGATAACAGGACAAGTCAAGGAAAGCCAGATGCCCAGTGCCCAACCATTACCGACCAGCCCGCTGCATACCAGCCCCACGCCAGCGGCGACCCCGGCAGTGGCGAAAATCAAAGCCATGGAGTTGCTGTTCAAGGCGCAACGAGAGGCCTTTGATGCCGCACCTTACCCCGATTACGAGCAGCGACGTCAGGCGCTGCTGGCACTAAAAAGTGCGCTCAAGCAGCACCAGCAGCAACTGGTGGACGCCCTGAGCCTGGACTATGGCCACCGCAGCAGCCATGACTCACAGATTGCCGACATACTGCCCACCTTCAACCTGCTCAATTACAGCCTCGCCAGACTCAAGGGCTGGATGAAGCCCAGCCGCCGCCACGCCGGCCTGCTGCTGGCACCGGCCAAGGTCAGGGTCCATTACCAGCCCAAGGGGGTGATTGGCATCATAGTGCCCTGGAACTTCCCCATCGTACTGTCCCTGGGGCCCCTGGTGACGGCCCTGGCGGCCGGGAACAGGGTGATGCTCAAGCTGTCGGAGTTCACCCCGGCCACCAACAAGGTGCTTAAAGCGCTGCTGGGCAGTGTTTTTGACGAAGAGCAGGTGTGTGTGGTGGAAGGCGAAGCGGCACAGGCGGCGGCCTTCTCAGCCCTGCCCTTCGATCACCTGCTGTTTACCGGCTCCACCGCCGTCGGCCGCCACGTGATGAAAGCCGCTGCGGCCAACCTGACCCCTGTGACTTTGGAGCTGGGTGGCAAGTCGCCGGTGCTGGTGGCCCCGGACATGGACATGACGGCGGCGGTGGAACGGCTGATCTACGGCAAGTGTCTCAACGCCGGACAAATTTGTGTCGCGCCTGACTATGTACTGCTGCCCCGGGCCAAGGTGCCGGAATTTGTCGCGGCCTTTCAGAAGAAGTTTGCCGCCCTCTATGGCAAGGTGGCGGATAATGCCGACTACAGCGCCATCATCAACGAGCGCCAATGGCAGCGGCTGTTGGATCTGCTGGACGATGCCGAGGCCAAGGGCGCCGAGGTTGTCAGCGCCTCCGGCGAAGGGCCCCTGGATGCACAGCGCAAACTGGCCACCCAGTTACTGCTGGGGGTAACCGACGAGATGCTGGTGATGCAGGAAGAGATTTTCGGTCCCCTCTTGCCCCTGCTGCCCTATGACAGCCTGGATGAGGCACTGGACTTCATCCGCGCCCGGCCGCGGCCGCTGGCCCTGTACCTGATGAGTTTCGACACCAAGCTTCAGCAGCGGGTGCTTGAAGAGACCCACTCGGGCGGAGTGTGTATCAACGAAACCGTGCTGCACGTGGCTGCCGACGATGCGCCCTTTGGCGGCATAGGCCCTTCAGGCATGGGTCACTACCACGGCGAGGAAGGCTTTCGCAGCTTCAGTCATGCCCGCACTGTGCTGCAAAGCGGGCGGCTGCATACCGGCAAACTGGTGCATCCTCCCTATGGCAAGGCCTTGCAAAGGTTGTTGCTGGGCTGGTTCCAGCGCTGAGGTGATTGAGTATGGACATTAAAGACAAGCGGCAGCAGATATTGGACTCGGCCCTGATGCTGTTCAATGCTCAGGGCTTTCACGGCACTTCCACCGCCAGCATAGCCAAGGCGGCCGGGGTCGCCACCGGCACCCTGTTCCATCATTTCCCGAACAAGGAAACCCTGCTACAGACCCTGTTCCTGGCGGTGAAACAGGAGTTTGCCGCGGCCATCCAGGCCATGGCCTCCCCCGACGGGCCGCTGGAGCAGCAGGCGCGGCGCCTGTGGCTGGGAGCCATAGACTGGGCCCTGGAGCACCCGGACAAGCAGCAATTTTTCCAGCAGTTCTCTTTGTCGGTGGAAATTCCGCTGGCACTCAGGGAGCAGGCGATGCAGGAGATACTGGGCTTTATCAGCGCCATGATAGCCGAGGGCCAAAGGCTGGGATTGGTGGCCGAACTGCCGCTGGCCTTGATGCTGGAAAACTGCCACGGCCAGTATCTGGCCGCGACCCGCTTTTTCCTCGATCATCCCGCGCTTGGCCAGGACCATGGCCACAGGGAGGCCAGCTTCCGCCTGTTCTGGCGGGCACTGGCGCTGTGACGCAGCTGGGCGCTCAGGCACCCGCAGACGGCAGGAACAGTCGCACGCTCAGGCCGCCGCCCTCGCGGTTTTGCAAACTGATGCGCCCATCGTGGGCCTCAATGATTTCCCGGCACAGGGCCAGGCCAAGACCTGTGCCCTGCTGCTTGGTGGAATAGAAGGGCAGCAGCGCCTGGGACAACACCTCAGGTGACATGCCGGGCCCCCGATCCAACACCTCGATTTCCAGCCCCACCTCGTCGGCCATCCCCTGGCCACCCAGCCTGGCGCGCCTGGCATGGATGACAATATGCTCGGGGTCCGAACCCGATTCGGCGGCATTTTTCAGCAGATTCAACAGCACCTGCTCCAGTTGCACCTCGTCGGCCCACAGGGGCAAGTCCGGCAGCTCCCCCTCTATGTTGAATAGGCACTGCAACCTCAGTTCCCGGCACAGCTGGGCGAGATCCACCTGCGCCTTGATGGGCCTGGGCAGGCGGGCAAAGCGGGCGTAGCCCTCGATAAATTCGCTCAGATGGCGGGTGCGCTTGTCTATGGTGTCAAAGATGATATTGAGCCGTGGCTCGGCCAGTTGGCCCGCCAACATGCGGCCGGAATTGACCATGGAGGAGATGGGCGCCAGGGAGTTGTTGAGTTCATGGCTGATGACCCGGATCACCTTCTTCCACACCGCCACTTCCTGACGACTCAGCTCGCGGGTCATTTGCTTAAGCAGCAGCAACTGGTGTTGCTCGCCGTTAAGGTTGAACTGGCCGCGGCTCAGGTGCCAGGTTTCGGCATCTGAACCCGCTTCACCCAGGCTGAACAGGCCATCGGTGGGCGATTGCAGCATGGCACGGATATCATCCCTTTGCTGTTGCAATAACTCCTGGAACAGCATGCCATTCAATGGCTTGCCCTGATTGAATTGATGCCGGGCGGCATCGTTGGCATAGATAATATGTCCCGAACCATCGAGCAGCAGCATCAGGTTGGGGGAATTTTGGATCACCTTGTCGAGCAGCAGTTCGCGCTGGTAGATGTGCTGACGTTCCTTCCGCAGTGCCGCCGAGGCCTGATTGAACAGGGCCGACAGGCGCCCCAGCTCACCGCCCCGGCCCACAGGCAGCGACACGCTGAAGTCATTGTCGATAAGATTGAGCAGCCCCAGCTCCATGGCCTTGAGGGCATCCCCCAGGGGGCTGATAAGCAGCGCGGAAAACCACAGCGACAGCAGCATACCCACCCCCAGGCCAACCCAGTGCCAGCCCTGACCCAGCCAGGTTTCCAGCCCCAGGATCAGGCCGATACCCAGCAACCAACCACACAGCAGTGACAGGAGCAAGCGCCCTTTCAGGCCCACCGCATTCAACATGGCGCCTCCTCAATCCGGCTTTTTGCCGTCGATACCGAACTTTTCCATGCGCCGGTACAGGGCCTGACGACTGAGTCCAAAGGACTTGGCCACCTTGGCAATGACCCCCTTGTGCCGGGCCAGTGCTGCTTCAATCTCATCCCTGTCCGGTTCACCGCGCAGCGGCTCCTGGGATTGGGAAGCGCCCCTGGCGATTGGCTGTAGCGCTTCATTGCTGTTGGCGACTGCCGCCAGACTGCCGAGGCCAAAATCAGCCGCGCTGAGGCTCTCGCCCCGCCCCAGAATGGAGGCGCGTTTGCAGGCATTTTCCAGCTCGCGCACATTGCCGGGCCAGTCATGGGCCAGCAGGGCCCGGCGGGCATCGTCGCTCAGTTCACGCTTGCCGGTGAAATGGTCCACCAGCGGCAGTATGTCGTCCTTACGGGCCGCCAGTGGTGGCAGATTCAGCTCCACCACATTGAGGCGATAGAAGAGATCCTCACGAAAGCGCCCATCGATAATGTCCTGGCGCAGATCGGCGTTGGTGGCGCTGATAACCCGCACCTTGCACTTGCGGGTCTGGTGGCTGCCAAGGCGCTCGAATTCGCCGGTCTGCAACACCCGCAGCAGTTTAACCTGACCGGACAGTGGCAGGTTACCTATCTCGTCGAGAAACAGGGTACCGCCGTCAGCGGCCTCGAAGCGGCCAATACGGGCCTTGGTGGCACCGGTGAAGGCACCGGCCTCGGCACCGAACAGTTCGGCCTCCATCAGTTCCATGGGCAGGGCGCCAACGTTGACCTTGATAAAGGGTTTGTTTTGCAGCGGGGAATTGGCGTGCAGTATATCCGCCAGGCGATCCTTGCCGGCACCGTTGGGGCCGGTGATCAGCACGGATACATCGGACTTGGCCAGTTGCAACGCCAGGTCGACACAGCGCTCCATGGCGGCACTGCCAAACACCAGACCGCAGAGATCCGCTTCCCGGAACACAGACTGACGCTCGGCCTGGTGGCGCTTGAGTTCGCGGTTATCCAGGGTCAGCTTGTGCAGGGAAATCAGATTGGCAATGCTGGTCAGCAGCTTGTGATCATCCCAGGGCTTGCCGAGATAATCGGCGGCACCGGCCTTCATCAGGGTGACAGCCATTTCCAGCTCGGTCCAGGCGGTCAGCAGGATAATGGGAATGTCCGGACGTATGGCCCTGAGCGCATGGAACAACTCTCGGCCTTCCTCACCGCTGGTGGTGTCGCGGGTGAAGTTCATGTCCTGGATCACCAGGGCAAAATCCTGCTCTGTCATGGCCTTGAGGGCCGCCTCGGGGTTGAGGCAGAAGTGGCTTTTGTAGCCATTCAATTCCAGCATCAGGGCCAAGGCCTGGCACACATCCAGGTTGTCATCGACGATTAGAATCTTATCCATTTGAATACTTTGTTCTTTTGCAATAATTCCTTTGCGCACACCTTAACCCAAGGGGCCCGCAATTGCGAGCCCCGGGTCAGGCTGTTTACCTCACTCAGACACTGCGGGTCGCTGTGGCCGGAGAGATATTGGCGGCCTTGCGGGCCGGCAATATTACCGCCACCGTGGTCACCACAAACAGCAGGGCCACTGTCATGGCGGGGTAGCGCCAGTCCAGTGCCGGCAGGCTGAAGAAATTCATCAGGCGACGACCCAGTTCAAAGGCCAACAACACGCCCACCAGGGCCCCCGTACCGAGGATCAGGTAGTTCTCGGTCAGAAACCAGCTCAGTATGGCGCCCTTGCTGGCCCCCAGCGCCCGGCGGGTGCCTATCTGCTTGGTGCGGCGCTCAATATTGAACATCACCATACCGGACAGGCCCAGAGCGGTGATCACCAGCAGCAGCACAATCATGCAGCCCAGCACAAAGGCCATCATGGCGTGGTTGGCATAATTCTGCTCCCGGTTTTCGGCTATGGTGCTGAAGCCGCGGATCACCCGGCGCGGCTCGTCCTTGAGCAAGGCCGCCTTGATGGTCTCCTGCAGCTGGGGAATATCCGCCACCTCGGCTCTGATAATGTAGCTGGCATTATTGGAACGGCCGTTGAAATCTATGTTCATGATGACGCTGTTTTCCAGATGCATATCATCAACCCAGGCGCCCTGGAGGCGTTCCACCACTCCCACCACGGTAATGGGTTCATCGTCGCCCTGATACACCACCTTGCCAATGGGGGATTCCTCGCCCCAGAAGGCCTTGGCCATTGTCTGGCTGAGAATCACCTCACGTTGGACACTCTTGTCGTCGAAGGCCCTGAGGATCTGTCCCTTGTGGAAGGTTCGGCCCTCCACCAGCTTGAGCCCAAGGGCATTTACCAGCTCTTCATCGCTCAGATAAAAGGCAAATATGGGCAACGACTTGGCATTTTCAGGGTCCGGACCATCGACGAAGCGATCGCTCCAGCCCGAACCACTCAAGGGCACCATATTGGTGGGCGCCGCGGCCTTGATCCCCGGCAGGTTACGCAGAATTTGCAGATCCCGTTCATCCCTGGCGAGAAGATCCATATCCTCACCAAAGTTAAACACGGAAAATTCAAAGGATTCGGTTTCTGTGATGCCAGAGGGTCTGGCCATCAGCTCCATGCGCTGCTGAATGATAAAGGCGGCATTGGCCACTATGGCTATCGACAAGATGATCTGTGCCAGCAACAGCAAAGGAGCGCTGCGGCTTCTGAACATGGCGCTGAGTATGGGTTTTATGGCTGTCATGGCCGCTCCTTATTGGCTCTTGAGGTAAACGCTGGGCTTGGTCTTGCAGATCACCCAGGCAGGATACATGCCGGCCAGCATGGCCGAGACTATGGCTATGGAGGGGGCAATCACCCAGATGCTGGGGTCAAGATTGGTCATGGCCTCTTCCAGGAAAAACTTTTTGGCCAGGTATTGCAGTGCACTCCAGGCCCACAACAGGCCCAAGGCACCGCCTATGGCACCTATACAGCCTACTTCCACCAGGTGCTGGGCGAAGATCTGCCGCTTGCTGGCGCCGATCGCCCGGCGTACCCCCACCTCGGGGGCCCGTTTAAGGAACTTGGTCAGCATCAGGCCAAGAATATTTACCAGACACACCAGCAGGAACAGCAGACTGAGGCCGATGAGGATCTTGTTGTCTTCCGGCACCACCTCATGAAACTCCAGCAGTTCAGCCACGTTCATGGTTCTGGCCCAGGAGTCACGACTCTTGTCGGTAAAACGCCCCAACTGTTGCTGGCTGTCCACATAGGCATTCAGGTAATCCTGGAAGGCTTTTCTCTGCTCCGGCGTGTCCACCTCGGCCCAGAATTGCAACCAGGCTTTTTCCGACGCCATCCGGTCCTGATAGGTGCGCAAGGGTTCAAACTTCCAGCCATTGGTGTTGCCCCATACCTCAAACTCTTCTATCGGGGTCAGGGAGAAAGGCACAAACAGCAACTCAGCATCCTGCATACTGCCGGTGGTGAGATCATAGTATCTGGGCTTGGGTGACCAATGGTCGGTCACGCCGACGATACGATAGGGCTTGGTGTTCAGATACAGGGTCTCACCGACACTGTTACGACCGTCAAACAGCTTGTCGTTCAGCTCCTTGCCAATCACCACCACGTGCTCGGGCACCTCATCCACCGCCTTGTCCCACACGTTGCCATAGAGGAAGGGCACAGAGAACATGGCGAAGAAGTCACTGTCGGTTATCCGCACAGACTGCATTTCGGCCTCAATGTCCGGATTGTCCGTGGTAATGGCCTTACCTGTGCGGAACATGGCGGCCTGGCGCACGGGCACAGTGCCGCGCCTGAGGTTGATCACATCCTGGTAAGTGAGAATGGCACTGTAGTTGCGCCAGGTATCCTGTCCCTGGGTCCAGAGTTGCACACCCAGCAGCTTATCGCTGCGCTCACCTGAGGGGTTGGTGCTCATCACCTGATGGACGTTGAGTGTCATTATGGTGATGCCTATGCCGATGGAGATGGCGAACACCATCAGCAACGACATCAGCGGCGTCTTGCGCAGCGAGCGCCAGGCGAGATCCAAATAATGCATAAACATGACTGACTCCTCAGGCATTGGCCACGGCACGGGGGGCGCCCTGGAAGCTGTTGAAGTCGCACACCTGGCCATCCACTATCTGGATGTTGCGGGCGGCGCGGCGGGCCAGCTCGGGATCGTGGGTCACCATGATGATGGTGGTGCCGGCGCGGTTGATCTCTTCCAGCAGCTCCATCACCTGACGGGCCATCAGGCTGTCGAGGTTACCCGTAGGTTCGTCCGCCAGCAGAAAGCGCGGTTCACCGGCCAGGGCGCGGGCAATGGCCACCCTTTGCTGCTGGCCACCGGACAGCTGGGAGGGCAGATGCTTTTGCCTTGAGGCCAAGCCCACCTGGGCCAGGGCCTGTTCGACGCGGCGCTTGCGTTCGGCACCGTTGAAACCGCGATAGCGCAGTGGCAGTTCGACGTTTTCCGCCAGATTCAGATCGGGGATCAGGTTAAAGCCCTGGAAGATAAAACCGATTTTCTGGTTGCGTACCTTGGCGGCGGCGCTGTCACTGAGCTGGGCCACATTGACGCCATCAAGCAGATACTCGCCGCCGCTGGCATTTTCCAACAAACCGGCAATGTTGAGAAAGGTGGTTTTGCCTGAGCCTGAGGGACCGGTCACGGCCACAAATTCCCCTTCGGCCACGTTCAGGTTGAAATCGCGCAGCGCATGGGTCTCCACCAGTTCGGTGCGATACAGCTTGTTGATATTCTTCATTGTTAACATGTGATTATTCCCTTATTTGTTAATCGAAATGGGTTCTCAGCGCAGCAGCAAGAGTGCCAGGCTGGGGTTACTCGTCAGCCCCTGGACCAGCAATGCCAGGGACAGTATCAGTGCCGTTGCCATCCAAGGGCCGGCCTTGTCTATTACTTGGGTTGTCATGATTTGGGTTCCCGATGCTCAGTAGAGGCGGACTCGTTCGGCTTTCTTCAGTTTTTCCGTGCCTGAGATAATCCACTCATCCCCGGCCTGCCCGCCTTCGAGCACCTGAACATAGGCGACGCTGCGGGCTCCAAGCTTGATGGCTTCACGACTGGCCAGGTCACCGTCTATCCGGTAAGCAAAGGTGCCACCGTCACTGGCCAGACTACCGCGGCGCACCATAAGCACATCTTCAAGGTTTTCCAGCAGGATACGGGCACTGAGACGTTGGTTTTGTCTGAGTTTGAGCCCCTCGGGATTGTCAAAACGGACCCGGGTCAAGACTTCACCACGGCTGACCTCGGGGGATATGGATGACAGGGTGCCGCGGGTCTTGACGCCGCCCAGATCCAGCTCCACCTCCATGCCCAGCCCCAGCTCATCGGCAAAGCTTTCGGACACCGCCAGTTCAGCTTCAAAGGCGGTCAGGTCCACCACGGTAAGAATGGCCTGGCCGCGACTGAGACGGGCCTTTTGCTCAGTAAGCCAGTTGCCTATGATGCCGTCCACCGGCGCCTTGATTTCCAGGGCCGCCACCTGACGGCGCAGATCATCCACCACCAGTTGCTGGCGCTTGAGTTCCAGTCCCTTGTTTTTGAGTTCAAAGGCCTGGGTATCCCGCATCAGGGCCACCTCTTCCCTGGCATGGGCAAATCTCAACTGCGCTTTCTTGAAATCGTCCTTGGTCTTTTCAAAATCGATGCGGCTGATAAGTGACTGTGCTATCAGCAGATCGCCACGACGGCTCTCACGCTCGGCGGCGTCCAGCTCCACCTGCGCCGTATCCATGACCTGCTGGGCACTGAGCTGCTCGCGACGGGCATTGAGTGTGGCCCGCTCCACCTCACCTTCCAGTCCGGCCAGACGGGCCTGCTCCTGGGCCAGGGTGTTGGCCAGCAGTGGACTGTCAATCTGCGCCAGCACCTGGCCCTTGGCGACGCTATCGCCGGGCTTGGCGATAAGGGTCACCATGCCTTCCGCATTGGCATAGAGCACAGGCGCATTGGCGGCCACTATCTTGCCGCTGGAGATGATGTCGCGCACCAGGGTGCCGCGGGTCAGGGTGGCTGTCACCAGCTCGCTGCGCTTGACCGACAGCGCCGCCCCATCGTTGCCACTTGCCAAGGCCCAGGAGCCCAACAGCCCTAAAGCCACCAGGCCGCCGCCGAGCCATAACCATTTGCTGCGACTTGGGTTGGAAACCACTATCTGGTCCTGTCCGCTGGTATCCCTGATCATTTGTTTCTCCTGTCAATCTGGTTCCGGGTCTGTCTGACCGAGCCTGTCCGGCCCGTCCGCCCTAATCTGGTTGAGCATAAACAATCAAGGATCGTGCCAAGATATTTTTTTACTTATATACAACACCTTAATCATTAGCGGGGAAGTTAAAACTGTCCGCGGACACGATGAAAAGTGTCCGATGTCCCATGATGTTCCGTGTCCGTTAAACGGACACGGACAGCAGCTTGTACGGCAGGATTGTTCAAGCAATGGCAGGGGGGATAAAGGTGGCGTTTTAAAAAACAAACAACTTGCGTGGCGGTAAAACACCTGACCGAGATTACTCAACAAAAAAGAGAGGCCTAAGCCTCTCTTTTTATCAAACCAGGTTCGGCTTAGTAGCCCGTCTCATAACTCATGTTGGCGGTATTGGTTTGCTCCCAGGTACCGTCCTTGTACAGGATAGTTGCGCTGGCCTTATTGATGGAATAGGCACGAACTGTCACTCCGCAGGATACGCCACCAGAACACTTGGCGTTGCCACTCCAGATAACGGAGGAAATAGGCTTGGTGACGTTCTCAATGGAGTAAGTGCCTGAGGTGCTGCTACCGAAACTGTAATCAAAGCCAATACAGTGAGCGGTACCGTTGCCATCCACATAACCGCCTGATTTCACGTTCAGATTGCAAACCATATCGGCCGCAAACGCGGATTGACCGAAACCCAAAGCGGCCATTACCCCAATAGCCTTCAGCATGTTACTCATAGTCTTGTTCATTTTAATCCCTTGTTTATCTTGCCTTATTAGTTAACTTCAGCGCTCATTCCTGAGCACAAACCAAGCTAAATCAAGGTCAATCAACGAACAACGGCCCTTTTTTCTCATTCTTATGCAACTTGGGAACTATTCTCCGGCAGTCGCCCGGTAAAAAGGCTTTAAAACGGACTAAAGTACTACAATGCCTGAGCCAATATGGTGAAACTGGCAATAATCCCAACAAACCAAAGGCTTGAACGCAGTTTATCCTTGTCATACAGATAGGCAAGCTGGTAGCCCAGCCGCGCCACTATATGCACCACAGCGGCCCCTTCGGCAATGCCGTTGGCACTGTCGGTTGCCAGCACGGCCAGTACCGCCAGGCCGAATATCAGCAGGGACTCAAAGGCATTCTGATGGGCAGCCAGGGCCCGGGCCCCGAAGCCTTCGAGCCTGGCCTGCTGACTGCGGGGATGATGATTGTCGTAGCCGCCCAATTTGGCCATGGCCAGGGCCACCGGCGCCTTGGCAAGATAGGGCAGCAGCATGGCGAGTAACAGGCAAGCGAGCAGTGTGGTCATTTTTCCTCCCGAGTCGTCCAACATGGACAATGATTCATTTGCGTTAGCCCATTTAGCCAGCTAAAAACAAAGGCTTCAAGGGAATGTATCGGGAGTTGTTAATGCACGCCATCTTCGTTCATGGCCTTGGGCGCACGCCCCTGTCTGCCCTGCCCCTGCTGCTGCCCCTGAGGAAAGCGGGAATTTCCTGCCATGTGCTGGGCTATCTGGCGGCAGCCGAAGATACGGACCGGGTGGCGGCCCGGTTAAAACGCAAGATAGACAAACTCGACCAGGCGCCCTATGTCCTTATCGGTCACTCCCTCGGTGGGGTGATTATCCGTAAGCTGCTGACAGGCACCCAAGCACCCAGGTGTTTGCCCTTATGGGTATTTCTGCTCGGTTCTCCCACAGGAGTCTCAAGGCTCGCCCACAAGCTGCAACATCATCCGCTGTTCCGGCTGTTTGCCGGTGACGCCGGGCAACTGCTAGGCAATGCACAGCGCATGGCCGCCATAGGCGCCCCCAATCTACTGCTTGGCATTCCCTGTACCGCCATCATAGGCACCCGTGGCATAGGCGGCCGCATACCGCCCTTCTATGGGGAAAGCAATGACGGCATAGTGGCCAAAAGCGAAGTGACGGCCCCCTGGTTGCTTGAGGACCGCCTGGGGGAATGCATCGAACTGCCCCTGCCCCATACCCTGCTGCCCTCCAGCCGCAGGGTGGCCAAAGTGATTATTGAACGTTTAAGCGCCATGATATCGACAGACAGAGACCGAAGCACAGCTCATACTCAGGACTGTGAATCACAATAGAGGTATTCAGCTTGAACCAGAACGCACCCGCAATCTTTATTCCCCATGGCGGTGGCCCGCTGCCACTGCTAGATGAACCCGGTCACAGGGAGCTTATCGGCTTTCTTAAGGCACTGCCGCAGAGCTTTCCTGCCCCTGACGCCATAGTCATCATCAGCGCCCACTGGGAAGAAGAAGTGGCCACAATTACCTCGGCCGAGGCCCCGGAGCTCATTTACGACTACTCTGGTTTTCCACCTGAAAGTTACCGGATCCGCTACCCAGCCCCGGGGCATCCGGCCCTGGCAGCTCGCCTGAAGACGCTGTTGGAACGGGCAGGCATTGACGCCAGACTGGATGCGAAACGCGGCTTCGACCATGGCATGTTCGTACCCCTGAAACTCATGTATCCCGAGGCCCAGATCCCCTGCGTGCAGTTATCTCTGGTCAAGGGCTTGTCACCGTCGCAGCACATAGCCATAGGAAAGGCCATTGCCGAGCTGCGTACTGATAACGTGCTTATCCTGGGTTCGGGTTTTTCCTTCCACAACCTGAGGGCCTTTGGCCGTGGCAGCGAGCCTGACAGGGATAACCTCGCCTTCGAGGCCTGGCTTATCGACATCTGTACCAATGCGGCGACGGATGCCAGCCACAAGGCCAGGGCCCTGACAAACTGGCAGAGCGCCCCCGGTGCCCGCCATTGTCATCCAAGGGAAGAGCACCTGCTGCCGCTGCACGTCTGTTTTGGTGCCGGTATGGACAGTGAAAGTGGCACGGCCCAACTCATCTTTGATGACACAGTCCTTGGCAAGAAGACCGCCGCGCTGCGCTGGTAAGTGATTCGACCGCAACCCATTGCCATTCGGTCATGATGCGGCACGTCAAAATGACACAGCTTCACCTGGGCGGAAGGCACTGTTTCCGCCCGGGACTAAGGCTCTCCCCAGACCTTTCTTGTATAAGCAATTGAATATCTGTATTTTCCCTTTGCATTTTCAACAGCAGCAAGCACGGATATCTCTGCCGGCCGGCTAATACCAAAGATACGGCCAGCCTGAACACAGCTGCGCACACGGATGAGTTACAGGAGTAGCAGATGAAATTTCGCTGGTTATCTTTGCTGTTGGTTTTCCCCCTCAGCGCCTTGGCGACTCCCGCCATGGTGAAAATCAAGGGCTACGAGGTGGAATATGAAATCTCGGGTCAGGGAGAGCACACCATCTTTCTGGAAGCCGGCGGCTCCGCCGGGATGTCGGATTGGGATCCCGTTTACCAGCAATTAACCCAACATGCCAAGGTCATTCGCTACTCCCGCATTGGCAACGGCAATTCGACCAAGCTGCGCAAGAACTACAGCAGCGAAGAGTATGCCGAAGAGGCCATGCTGCTGTTGGACAACCTGAAGATTAAAGAACCCGTGGTCTACATGGCCCATTCCTACGGCGCCTATATCGCCCGCACCTTTGCCGCAACTTATCCACAAAAAGTCGCGGCCCTGATGCTGGTGGAGCCGGCATCCGAGCATGATGTCGACATCATGGGCGAAATAGACCTGGCCAAGGCGCAAAAGGAAATTGCCCAGGTACAAATGGACGATTTGCAAAATGGTATGTCGAACCAGTATCTGGATTTCTGGGCCAAACGCCCCCTGCCCGACTATCCACAAATCCCGGATATCCCGGTGACAGTGATAGCCTCCATCAAGAAATATGACAATCCACCGGTGCTGTTTTTCAGCGATGCCGGTAGGGAAAAATGGGGCAAGCTCCACAGCGACTGGGCCAAAGCCTTCCCCCAGGGCAAAGCCGTGCTGACCGACAAAAGCTACCACTACACCCAATTCGAAGAACCCGAGCTGGTGGTGGCCGAAGCCGCAGAATTGCTAAGTCGGATCAAACACTAAGTAACAGGCTTTTTGTCCAGGAAATGTTGAAAACAATTTGGTAGTGCAAGCAAGCCTGTAACCCAGGTATTCAGCTGCACTTCAACTGACATCCTGGCCCGCAATCCGATCCGGGCCAGGACAAAGCCGCTGAGCATTGATGAAATGAAAGCAAGTGAAGCAATTCCAACTCACATTTAGCTGCACAGTGAATGGTGGCAGTGCGAAGCCGTCAAGTTGAGCCGGCCCCTGAGCATACATCAGTATGTGATGGGGTGGCGAGACGCAGACAATGAAGCAATTCCGCCATTCACAAAGCAGATGAGCGGGCCTGGTCGAGGGTGGTGCAAACCTGGGCAATTCCCTCAATTGTCCTCGGCCCCGCCCTGTGCAACAGATCCGCATTAAGCTGATAAATCCTGTCCCTGGCCACCGCCGGCACTTCGGGCCAGCGGCTCCAGTCCAGCAACTGCACATTGCCCGCATCCCCGGTTTGAATAATGACCTCGGGCGCCGTTTGCAGCACGGCCTCCAGGCTGACCTGGGGATACTCACCCTTGGCATTGGCGAACACATTGTCGGCGCCGCAGACTTCCAGAATTTGCGCCACCCAGCTGCCACTGGCCACTGTCATCAGGGGTTCGGACCAAAGCTGATAGAAGACCTTCACCTTGGCCTTGTCTTTGTTGTCCAGGCGCAAATGCTCCAGACGGTCGCGATACTGGACCGCCTGGGCCGTGGCCCTGGCTTCCAACCCCGTGAGTCTGCCCAATGCCTCCAGCTCATCGGCAACGTCTGCCAAGGCCTTGGGTTCGCTGGCAAACAGCGGCAGACCAAGTTCTTCCAGGCGGGCAATATCCTCGGCACGGTTGCCACCGGACCAGGTCACTATCAGATCCGGCTTAAGCTCCAGTACCCGCTCCAGCTGGATACCGTAATAACCGCCAATTCTGGGGATTTGCTTGGCCGCCTCCGGATAGTCGGCGTAGTCCGTGGTGGCCACTATCCTGTCGCCGGCACCTATGGCAAACAGCAATTCCACCGCGTGTGGCGACAGGGCAATGATCCGCTGCGCACCATTGGCCGGCTCCTTTGTTTTGCTGTCGATAGCAAGGTCGAGCGCGATGGCCCTTCCCGTCAGCAGGTAAAGGCTCAAGCCCAAAGCGGCGCAAATAGACAGTAATTTCAAGACAATGTCCTTATCGGATTATGGGGCCGCAAAGTCTCCCCCTTGGCAATAGCGCCGAGCATAGCCCAATGCCACGGCCGGGCAAAGCCCAACAGTGTCAGCCCTGTATGGCAAAACGGCGACAAACAGCGTCCCCGGGCCCCTTTACAGCAAGGGCCGGGACACATAAGATCCCCCAAACCCTGCAACGGAACCCCATAATGACCACTATTACTCTTACCCGTCCCGATGATTGGCATATTCACCTGCGCGATGGCGACGCCCTTGCCGATACGGTCCGCGACGCCGGTCGCTATATGGGCCGCGCCATAGTCATGCCCAACCTGGTACCGCCTGTGACCAATACCGAGCAGGCCCTGGGTTATTACCAACGCATCAAGTCCCACAGCACCACGGCCTTTGAACCGCTGATGGTGTTGTATCTGACGGACAAGACCAGCGCCGAGGAAATCCGCGCCGCCAAGGCCACGGGAAAAATCGTTGCCGCCAAGCTCTACCCCGCCGGCGCCACCACCAACTCGGATTCCGGCGTGACCGATGTGAAGAACATCTATGGCGCGCTGCAGGCCATGCAGGAAGAAGGCATGTTGCTGCTGGTTCATGGTGAAGTGACGGATTCCGCCATCGACATTTTCGATCGGGAACGCATCTTTATCGAGAATATCCTCAGCAAGGTCGTGGCCGACTTCCCCGAGCTCAAGATTGTGCTGGAACACATCACCACCAAGGATGCGGTGGACTTTGTGATGGCCGCATCGGACAAGGTGGCCGCCACCATCACGGCCCATCACCTGCTGTACAACCGCAACCACATGCTGGCCGGCGGCATACGCCCGCATTTTTATTGCCTGCCGATCCTCAAGCGCAATACCCACCAGCAGGCGCTGATCCAGGCCGCCACCAGTGGCAACCCCAAGTTCTTCCTCGGCACGGACTCAGCGCCACACGCCAAGGACAAGAAGGAAGCCGCCTGTGGCTGCGCCGGTTCCTACACGGCCCACGCCGCCATTGAACTCTATGCCGAGTCCTTCGAGGCCGCCGGCGCTTTGGACAAGCTGGAAGCCTTTGCCAGCTTCCACGGTCCTGACTTCTACGGCTTGCCACGCAACGGCGATAAGATCACCCTGGTGAAGCGCAGCTGGCAGGTGCCCGAGTCCTATCCACTGGGCGGCGCCGGTGTGGTGCCCATCCGTGCCGGTGAGCAGATCCACTGGCAATTGCAGGACTGACAGCAGCAGTAGCCGCCAAAATAAAACGCCGCCCCTTGGGCGGCGTTTTTGTTGGCCGGATTATTCCCGCCCTTTCAATCTGTATGCGGACAGTCAGGGAATAGTGGTGCCCGAGAAGGCCAGCACGCAATTACGGCCCGCCGCCTTGGCCTGGTACAGGGCCGCATCCGCCGCATCAAACAGCCCATAACCGCTGGCAAAGCTGCCTTCACCCAGGGTCGCGTGACCTATGCTGACGCTGAGATCGAAGCGCCCGGCGGTTTCTTCCGCCACCCGGGCGCGGATGCGCTCGGCCAGCACGGCCGCATCGCCTGAGCCGGTTTCCGGCAGGATCAGCGCAAACTCCTCACCACCATAACGACAGGCGAGGCCCGGCTTGCGAATCGCCGATGCCAGCACCCTGGCCACTGCCCGCAGCGCCTTGTCGCCCTGGGTATGACCGCGG
This sequence comes from Shewanella cyperi, assembly GCF_017354985.1. Taxonomy (NCBI): domain Bacteria; kingdom Pseudomonadati; phylum Pseudomonadota; class Gammaproteobacteria; order Alteromonadales; family Shewanellaceae; genus Shewanella; species Shewanella cyperi. Next base: position 3,161,407 of record NZ_CP071501.1, read on the forward strand.
CTGTCATTGAATGCCTTGAACTTGTCTATGTCCAGCACCAGCAGCGACAAAGGCTGGGAGCGGCGCTGGGCCTTCTGGAATTCCAGTGGTAACTGTTCATCAAAGAAACGCCGGTTATAGAGCCCGGTCAGCACGTCTATATGGTTGCGGCGCTTGATATCGCCCATACGGCTGCCAAGGGCCAGACTCAGCAGTACCATTTCCACCAGAGAACCTATCTGGAACGCGTTCTGGGTAAATTCATTGTGGGGCAAGAGGCCAAAACTCTTGAGCATATAGGTAAAGGCCCCGAGCAAGAGTGCCGAGAACGCCACCAGAAAATAGCGCGCCGGACGCGAACCACGCATCAGGGCCATCACGCCCATGACAAACAGCTGCACACACAAAAGCGTGGTCAGCAGCGACAAAGGCACTATCACCAGGTGATAGCTGAGTACCGGACTCAGCAACAGGGCAATCACAGCCACCCACTCCATGATGGCGGTGAGGCGATCGGCCCGTGGCAGCAACTGGGCCGAACCCAGGATCTCCCGGGTAAAACGCAGGGCGCCAAACAGTGACAATGCCAGCAACAACAGCAAACTCTTGTTGGCCAACCAGCTGTTATCGGGCCACAGAAACTGGAAGCTCAGCCCATTGTGCACCGACATGTAGAGGCCATAGCTGAACACATAGAGCACGTAAAAGATAAAGGCCCGCTCACGCACAGTCATAAAGAGGATCAGGTTATAGACCAGCAGCACCGCAAAGCCGCCGTAGTAAATGCCCATAAACAGGTATTCATGGCCCACCTGGCTGACCAGGCCCTCGGCGGAAAGTGCCTCCAGACCGATATTCAGCGAGCCCTGGGTCTGGAACCGCAGGAATAGGGTTTTAGTCTCACCCGGGGCCAGGGTCAGTGGAAACACAAAGGTGCGGTTATCCAGCGGCCGACTGTGGAAGGGGCGTCTGTCGCCGGTGGAGGTCACCAGCCATCCTTGCTCTTGGGGTTGCCACAGGTCAAGAAAATCAATCAGCGGATAGTCCTGGCGCAGATACCAGTCCTGCTGCTTGCGACCGGAATTATGCAGGGTTAACTGCACCCACCAGGCCGACTTGCTGAAACCGAAGTTGGGCGAGCGATTCCCCAGGGGGGAAAATTGTCCTTCGGCGGCGAGGCGTTGTACCTGCTCAAAGCTCAACTCACCCTGGGGGTCTTCCAGCAGGCTCAGATAGGGATCCAGGCTCAGACGTTCGGCAGCCAGTTCTGCCACCAAAGCTTGCCCCTGTATTTCTGCGTTGGCGTTACCGGCAAACACCAGCCATAGAGGGAATAATATACAACTGAAAAATATGGATTTCATGGCTAGAGAGCAGCTCTAATTATTATTAAGGATCCCGGATCCGCTGATGCTGTCCCTGGCTTTCTGTTTACTGTAGCGGCCCTTGGCCAGTTTTACCACACTAAAGCCCGTATCCATAGGTTGTTAGCTGTGCGATTGAGCAGCAGAGTCAGGACCAGCCCCTTGGCTGCGCCGCAACCAACGCACCACAAATATCCGAGCAAATTACTCAAGTATGATCGAGATCAAATATTTGAGCATTTTACTCAGGTATTATCCGCTCAGTTATCCAAACCCGAGGAAGCAGAAATGAGTTGTTGCGGAGCATGTGGCGGACAAAATCAAGACGCCAAACCCGAAACCAAGCAAGAACAGGGCGAGCAGCAAGTGCAAACCCATAACCCGGCCGAATCCGAACAGGAGTAAGGCCAACCCCGTGCTTGTAACCACGGGATTGTAAATCGTCGTAGTTCACGACGCTCTCACTAAACCACTGCCTTTTACAGCCGCAGGCCTTATTGCCCGCGGCTCTTTTTTTATTTTTTCCTGAATATTCGACGTTGTAAAAACAGACACTTAAATAACGTATTTCAACCGGTAAAAATAACCATCAAACCCATGCAACTAAAGTTGCAAAAATAATTTACATTCCTATTGCATTTGAATATTGCCATTAGCTACATTGGGGCGGTTTGTTCAAATAACCCGCAATTATTAAAACAATATACGGTAATTATTGAAACCCTGTTTGGTTAACCACAGGCAAGGCTGAAATAGCCCTGAACATACAGACATGGGCTGACTAAAAATAACAACACCTTGATTTAAATTGATTTACCAAGAGCAACAACAATTCAGGCCCAAGCAGCCATTAATACAGAGCCAAGATGTCATGACAGAAAGTGAATTGGCCAGAATCCATGGCCCTTGGCAATAACACTGATGTAATAACACTGATGCAATAAAGGATTAGGCAATGAAATTGAAAACAAATCTATTAATGGCCACATTAATTGGCAGCTTGCTCGGTGGCTGTGCCACGGTGCAATACCAAATGCCACCACCTGTGGAGTCCAATGTCACCTCAATTAAATTGGCTCATTCCGAGCTGTTGTCTCAAACCGCAGGCACCCTGATGCACCTCAACGATGCCCAGGACATTTTGTACCAGCAAAACTTCGGTGGTGGTGGCATGACAGTGGGACTGCTATTTGGCCCCCTCGGCGTTGCAGCCAATGCCGCCGCCATCAGTTCGGCAACGGAAGAAGATGTGAAACTGCTCAAAGGCAAGCTGGACTTTGATCCCAAAACGCTCTTTACCCAGGCGGTACAAGGGCAGGGACAAACCCTGACTGACACTGATCCCCAGGCCCTGTCCCTGAGCCCTTACATCTATGTCACCAAGACGGATGAAGAACAGCTGCTGATAGGCACAGCCCTGATAGTGGAAACCCATCCGGGCCAAAAGAGCAACTGGGTTGGCAAGTATATGTACCAAACAGGGCTTAAAATGGCCAAGGCCGACATGGCCGACGGCATTTCCGAAGCCGAGCACGCCAGCTTGCAGCAAGCCCTGACCCAGGGCTTTGATGAACTGGTGCAACTCTTCCTTGCTGAACGCCAAGGCGGCATAAAAACAGAGCAGGCCATCACCTTTATCTCTGACTTTGTCAGCCCCAGGTTCAAATTTGAAATGGTCGGCGATCAACTGGCGGCCGACGCAGACAGGGTGAATATCCGTACCGTGGGGGCCATTTATTCCCTGCCCAAAGACGCCGTAGAATTGAAGGCCAAGGCTGAACCCAAGAAAAAGGTCGACAGCAAAAAGACCAAGGCCTGATATGGCCACAAGTAAATGAAAGGGGCGCAAGCCCCTTTTTCTTTGGCCCCGACGCTGGTCTGCCCAGCCTGCATTTCCTTTGCCCAACGCTTTTTGTTAGTCTGCCATCCAGACATTGGCATGCCGATGAACAAAGATCCCAAAAAAACAGTCATGACTTATCCGCCTTCTTGGGGGAGAAGCGCGAATACCATGGCGATGACAGGAGCAACAATGAGCACTCTCTCCAATACGACAGACAAGGCCCCCAAGGGTTTTTCCCGGGCATTCTGGATTGCCAACACGGTCGAACTGCTGGAACGCGCCGCCTACTACGGTGTGTTCGTGGTGATCACCCTGTATCTGTCGCGCATCCTCGGCTTTGATGACATAGAAGCCGCCTGGCTGGCGGGCAGCTTTTCCGCCGGTCTGTATTTTCTGCCGACCTTTTCGGGCGCCCTGGCCGACAAGATAGGTTTTCGCAGCGCCCTGCTGCTGGCCTTTGGCCTGCTGACCATAGGCTACGCCGGCCTGGCCATATTCCCGGCGCTGTTGGAAAGCCACGGCCTGGTGGAGTATGGCCGCGAAGTGGTATTCAAGGGCTTGGATACGGCGGATATCCGCTGGGCCATTATCCCTATCATGGTGGTCATCATGATTGGCGGCTCCTTTATCAAGGCGGTGATCACCGGCACTGTGGCCTGCGAAACCAGTGAATCCAACCGCGCCAAGGGCTTCTCCATCTTTTACATGATGGTCAACATAGGCTCCTTCTCAGGTAAAACCGTGGTGAAACCGCTGCGGGAATCCATGGGCGATCTGGGTCTGGTGAACCTCAACTACTTTGCCGCCGCCATGACGGCTATCGCCTTTTTCTGTATTTACCTGTTCTACAAAAATGCCGAGCGCCGTCAGGACAGCAAGTCCGTGGCCGAGATCTGGCAGGCACTGGTCAAGGTGGTGACCAATGCCCGCCTGTTCATCCTGATCCTGATCATCACAGGTTTCTGGATGGTGCAACACCAGCTCTATGCCACCATGCCCAAATATGTGCTGCGTATGGCCGGTGAAGGCGCCTCTCCTTCCTGGTACGCCAACGTGAATCCACTGGTGGTGGTACTGACAGTGGGCCTGGTGACCTCGATGATGAAGCACCGCAGCTCGCTGTTTTCCATGACTGTCGGTATGTTCATCATGCCGGTGTCGGCGCTGTTGATGGCATCGGGCAATATGCTCGATGGCAATAATATCGACCTGGGCTTTGTGCAGATGCACCCGGTGGCTGTGATGATGATCCTCGGCATTGTGTTCCAGGGTCTGGCGGAGTCCTTTATTTCACCGCGCTTCCTGGAGTTCTTCTCGCTGCAGGCGCCCAAGGGTGAGGAAGGCCTGTACCTTGGCTTCTCGCACCTGCATTCCTTCATCAGCTCCCTGGTGGGTTTTGGCCTGTCCGGCTACCTGCTGAGCGCCTACTGCCCGGATCCGAAGAAATTCGCCACCGCGGCCGAGTGGCAGGCGGCGTCCGCCAATGCCCACTACATCTGGTACGTATTCGCCGCCATCGCCCTGCTGTCAGCCATCTCCCTGGTGATCTATGGCAAGGTGATAGCCCGCCTGGATGCCCGTAAAGAGGCCGAAGCCGAAGGCACCCTCGCCGTGGGTTAAGTTTTAAGTTGAGAATAAAAAAGGAGCCCTGGGCTCCTTTTTTATTGCGATTGTAGGCTGCCGTTACGGGCAGCGTCAGAAATCAAAGCCCGGCTGCGCCTTGACCCCGGCCTCAAAGGCGTGTTTAACGCACTCCAGCTCGGTGACGGTATCGGCCAGCTCAATCAGTTGCCGATGGCAATTTCGGCCTGTGATGATCACGTGTTGATGCAAAGGACGCTGCCGCAAAGCGCTCAGTACCCGCTCCAGCTCCAGGTAGTGATAGCTGACCATGTAGGTCAGTTCGTCGAGCAACACAAGGTCGATGGAGGGATCGGCAAGCCAACGCTCGGCTGCTTCCCAGGCCTTGAGCGCCGCAGCTGTGTCGGCCTCCCTGTCCTGGGTTTCCCAGGTAAAACCTGTGGCCATCACCTCAAAGGGGACACCGTTGGCCTCCAGCAGTTTACGCTCACCGCAGTCCCAGTTGCCCTTGATAAACTGCACCACGGCGGCTTGCTTGCCATGGCCGACGGCCCGGGCCACTGTGCCAAAACCTGCTGTGCTCTTGCCCTTGCCATTGCCGGTCAGCACCATAAGCACACCGCGCTCCTCGGTGGCGGCCGCCACTTTGGCATCCACCGCCTCCTTGACCTTCTGCTGCCTTTCCCTGTGGCGCTGTTGTTGGCGCTGCTCAGTGTTAATAGTCATGCTTGTCTCTGTTTGCTTATGTTCAACTTGTCTTCAATTTAGTGCCAAGGGCAGCAAGGTCGCCAGGCGCTGCAGATCCAGATGCTGCTCGCACACATCCGCCAGGCGCTCCAGCTCGGCCTCGCGGCGGGCGGCAAGATCCACCGCCTTTCCCTGCTCGCAGAGCCCGGCCCAGGCCAGCAATAAATCACAGGCCTCTGGACTGTCGAACAGGCCATGGAGATAGGTGCCAAAGATAGCGCCATCCTGGCTCAGGCAGCCGCCATCCGGTGAGGGCGTTCCGTCGCTGTCACAAAGGGATAAGGGCCGCGGGCCCTGGGTCAACAGCTGGCTCTGGCCACAGTGAATCTCGTAGCCCTGAATGGCCGCAATTTGTCCAGAAAGTCGCAGTTCACCGCTGACGTTAAGCAGGGTCTTGTCGCGTTTAAATTCAGTGATAAGCGGCAACAAGCCCAGCCCCTCACAGGCGCCAGCGTCGTGCTCGACTCCGAGGGGGTCATCCAGCTCCAGCCCCAGCATCTGGTAGCCACCACAAATGCCGATAAGCTTGCCGCCGTACCTCAGATGCCTGGCTATGGCTTTATCCATGCCGCGACTGCGCAGCAGCTCCAGATCGGCGCGCACATTCTTGCTGCCGGGCAAGATCAGCAGGTCAAAACCCCGCAAGTCTTCCACTTCCAGCTTGTTGATGGCCAGGAATTGGCATTCCAGCGCCGGGTGCTGCAACAGGGGATCGAAATCCGTATGGTTGCTTATTCTGGGATAGACCAGGATGCCGACTCTCAGGCCAACCCTTGCCTCTGGCTGGCACTCGTTTGGATTTAAGTTTTGGGGCAGCGCGTCCTCGGCATCCAGTTGCAGATCTTCGATATAGGGCAGCACCCCCAGCACGGGTTTGCCGGTGTGCTGCTCCAGCCAGTCAATCCCGGGGGCAAGCAGCGACAGGTCGCCGCGAAAACGGTTGATCACCAGTCCTTTGACCCGTTCACGTTCCGAGTCTGACAAGAGCGCCAGGGTGCCCACCAGATGGGCAAAAACGCCACCTCTGTCGATATCGGCAATCAGTATCACCGGGCAGTCCACTGCCTCGGCAAACCCCATGTTGGCTATGTCGTTGGCCCGCAGATTGATTTCCGCCGGACTGCCGGCCCCTTCCACCACCAACGCAGCATATTCCCCTTGCAGTCGGGAGAAGGAGTCCAGCACAGCTTCCATGGCCAGTCCCTTGTAATGGGCAGCGGCCGGGCCGAAAAAGGCGGCGGCTTCCAGCTCGGTCAGGGCCTTGCCCTGCACTATCACCTGGGCACGGCTGTTGCTGCTGGGTTTGAGCAGTATTGGATTGAAATCCGTGTGTGGCGCCAGGCCAGAGGCCATGGCCTGCAGTGCCTGGGCACGGCCTATCTCGCCGCCATCGACGGTCACAGCGCTGTTAAGGGCCATGTTTTGAGGTTTAAAGGGCGCCACCTTCACGCCACGGCGCCAGAGCAGGCGGCAAAGGCCCGCCACCAGGGTGCTCTTGCCGGCATCGGAGGTGGTGCCCTGCACCATCAGCACGTGGCAGTTTGGATTGATGTTGAAGCTCATAGGGCTTCTCCCTTGAGCGGCAGCGGCAAACCTGCCACCACCAGAACCACCTTGTCCGCCACAGCCGCTATGGCCTGATTCAGCCAACCGGCTCTGTCGACGAAATCCCGGCTCAGCTGTCCCAAAGGCACTATGCCCGAACCCACCTCGTTGCTTATCAGCAGCAGCTCGCCATCGAAGCGCTTGAGCGCGGCCACCAATTCGCGGCACTCAAGCTCCGCATCGCGGCCCTCATCCAGCAACACATTGGTGAGCCACAACGTCAGGCAGTCCAGCAGCACAGGAGTGCCACGGCCCGAGAGCTTATCCAGGGCGGCGACGACATTCAAAGGTTCTTCCAACAACTGCCACTGCCCGCCGGCCCTGTCGAGCTTGTGACGGGCAATGCGCTCGGCCATTTCCGCATCGCCGGCGGTGGCGGTCGCCAAATACACGGCGGCGCGACCGGCGAGCAACTGCTCGGCATAGCGGCTCTTGCCGCTGCGGGCCCCGCCGAGGATAAGACCTATCACGTCTGGCTCCAGAGCCACAGCAACATGATGTAGACCCACAGCTCCAGCGCCTGCTGGGCGGCGCCCAGGGTATCCCCCGTGTAGCCGCCTATCTGACGCTTGAACAGGTACACACTCAGCATGCGCCCCAGCCAGAGTCCCAGCCCCAGCACCAGGGTGGCGCCGACGCCGGTTAGCAGCAGACTGAGCACAAAGCCACAGAGCAGCAGCACCAGGAGTTCATCCCAGTGCATGTTTTCCGCCAGGGGCTTGGACTTGCTGTCCTCCCCCAGGCGCACATAGGGCTGGCTGATAATGATACTGGCGGCCATCACCCGGCTGAGGGTATGGCCCAAGACCAGGGCCGAGGCGGCGCTGGCGGGGGAATAGAGCGCCAGTTCCGCCAGCAGCTGGAACTTCAGCAGCAGCGCCAGCACCAAAGCCATGGCGCCGTAACTGCCGATGCGGCTGTCCTTCATAATTTGCAGCTTTTCTTCGGCGCTCCAGCCGCCACCGAAACCATCGGCGGTGTCCGCCAGACCATCTTCGTGGAAGCCGCCGGTCAGCAGCACAGAGGTCAACATGGCCAATATCACCGCCACCGAGGCAGGCAGCAGCCATTGCACCAGGTAGAACACCGCCGCCGACACCAGGCCCACCAGGGTGCCCACCAAGCCGAAATAGCGACTGGCACGGTTAAGCCGCTCCGGGCTCATCTCCAGCCGCAGCGGCACCGGAATGCGGGTAAAGAAACTCACGGCAATAAGGAACAACTCCAGCTCTTGCTTGAATCCGCCCATGATAGATAACGCGCTCCTAAACCACCTTGTTGACACCGGCCTCGGCAAAGCTGGCCATATCGTTATAGAAATTCACCGCCGCCTGCACCAGAGGCAGCGCCAACGCGGCCCCTGAGCCTTCCCCCAGGCGCATGCCAAGATCCAGCAGCGGCTCGGCCTTGAGATGTTGCAGCATCCGTTGATGGCCACGCTCCGCCGACGCATGGGCAAACACCAGGTAATCGCGACAGGCGGGCATCAGATCCACGGCGCACAGGGCCGCGGCGGTGGCAATAAAGCCGTCGATCAGCACCAGCATGCGCAGCTCGGCCGCCGCCAGGATGGCGCCTGTCATCTGCACTATCTCAAAGCCGCCAAGGCAGGCCAGTTTATTATAGGTATCGGTCAGCTCATCGTGATGCTGTACCAAAGCCTGCTCCACCAGCATGGTTTTGCGCTTGAGGGTGGCGGCATCTATGCCGGTGCCGCGGCCGACACAATCACCGGCCTCCAACCCCAGCATGGCGGCCATCAAGGCCGCGGCGCTGCTGCTGTTGCCTATGCCCATGTCCCCCAGCCCCAGCAGGTTGCAACCCAGGCTGTGGTGATGAACCACCCGCCCCTTGGCCAGCTCAAAGCCCTGATGCACGGCGCCCAGGGTCATGGCCGCCTGCCGATGTATGGGATTGGTGCCCGCCCCCAGACGGCAGTTGACTATCTCCTTGCCGCCGTCACCGGGCTTCAGTCCCTCCAGGGGCTGCAAAATACCGCAATCAATCAGCTCCAGCTCCCAACCCAGCTGGCGGCAAAAGACATTGATGGCGGCGCCGCCACGGGCAAAGTTCAGCAGCATCTGCGCCGTCACTTCGCTCGGGGCAATGGACACCCCGGAGGCGGCAATACCGTGATCGCCGGCAAACACCAGCATGGTGGGCCGGGTTATCTCCAGTGTCTCCTTGCCCTGCACCCTGGCAATGGTCAGCGCCAGGGACTCCAGCCGCCCCAGGGCCCCAAGGGGCTTGGTCTTGTCATCGATACGTTGCTGGATCTGCTGGTCAAATTGGTCGCTGACCGCCTCGATAGTAAACATCTTGCATCCTGTCCGAATTGAATTAACCCTGCCTGCGCCGTGAAAGCAGCAACAGGAAGAAACCGCTGCCGATGACAGCCGTGATGATGCCCACCGGCAGCTCCTGCATCGGCAGCAGGCAGCGAGCCAGCACATCGACCCACACCATAAACAGGCCCCCAACCAAGGCAGTGAGCAGCAATAGGGTGCGGCCGGGAAACAACTGCCGCACCAGATGCGGCACCATCAAGCCAACAAAGCCTATGCCGCCGCAACTGGCCACCAGGGTGGCCGTCATCAGCGAGCAGGCCAGCAAACTGCCAAGCCGCAGCCGGGCCACATCCACCCCCAGGGCGTGGGCCGTCTCATCCCCCGCCGCCAACGCCTGCACCCTCCGCCGCCCGGCGAACAGCGCCAGGCCAAACAAGGAGAACACCAGCAGCGGCTGCCACAACATGGTCCAATTGGCGCGGGCGAAGCTGCCCAGGGTCCAGAACAGCACGGAAGCTGTGGCCTCGGGGGTGGAGAAATACAGCAGCAAACTGCCCATGGCGCCAAATAAAAACGAGGTGGCCACCCCGGCGAGCAACATACGCTCCACCTGGCTTTGCAGCCCAATGCCACACAGGGCCAGCACCAGAGCCACCGACAGGGTGGCGCCGACAAAGGCCCCCAGGGGCAAGGTCAGCCACAGCAGGGAGCTGCCAAAGAGGGCACTGCTAACGGTCAGGGCGACAATGGCGCCGAGGGACGCGCCGGAACTGATGCCGAACAGAAATGGGTCCGCCAGCGGATTGCGGGTCACGGTTTGCAGCACCCAGCCGGAGAGGGCCAAACCGGCACCGCAGATAAAGGCCAGCATTACCCGCGGCAGCCTCAGCTCCAGCAAAATCCGCTGGTTCACAAAGGGCACATCCTGGGGCGGCGGCAGCCCCAGCAGCTTGTGCCAGTAGACACTCGCCACCTGCAACCAGTCTATGTTGGCGGCGCCAAAGGCGCTGGCGGCGAGTGGCGTTGCCACGGCCAGCAGCAACAGCGCCAGCAGCAGATAATCTTCCCGCCCCAGCGGTCGGGTCAGCCATTTGGCCAGGCGCAGCCTGAGGAAACCTTGCATTTAGTTGCGCCTCCCCTTGTCGCGGTAACCGTAAAAATACTGCAGCTGCGGCTTGCCGTGCTGGGGATGGGGTGAGACGCTGCAACAGACGCCGAACACGGCGGCAAGACGGGCCTCGGTCAGCACCTCGTCCGGTGTACCCCAGGCAACGGTACGGCCCCGCTCCAGCAGCAACAGGCTGTCACACAGGGCGCTGGCAAGGTTGAGATCGTGGATGGAGCAGATGACGCTGATCCCAAGGGAGCGCACCAACTCCAAAATCTGGATCTGATAGCGCACATCCAAATGGTTGGTGGGTTCATCGAGCAGCAGCAGCCCAGGCCGCTGCACTATGGCGCGGGCAATGAGCGCCCGCTGCTTCTCGCCGCCGGACAGCTGCTCAAAGGGAGTGTCGGCCTTGTCACTGAGTCCCACCTGAGCCAACGCCGCGTCCACCCGCTCGCCGTCGGCGGCCCTGTCCTGCTCGAACCAACCCTTGTGTGGAATGAGCCCCATGGCCACCTGGGCCCGGGTACTGAGATCGAAAAAGTGCGGCGTGTCCTGCTGCACCACGGCCACGCTGCGGGCAAAGTCGCGCCTTGAGACCTGGCTGATGTCTTGCCCCTCAAGACAGATGAGCCCCGAGTCGGGCCTGAGATAGCGGTAGAGACAGCGCAGCAGGCTGGATTTGCCGGCGCCATTGGGGCCGATAAGGCCCAGCATCTGCCCGGACGCCAGTTCAAAACTGACATCATCGAGCACCCGATTGCCCTTGGGGTGCCAACAGAGGCCGTCGACCTTGAGCGCAGGCGTCATCGCTCGCCTCTCAAAAGGCAAGGAAAACAGAGTCTTGACCCACGAGGGCCGAAAAAGGGTAGCATTTACTCAGGCTCCACCGGGTAACCCGCCCGGGTTTAAGACCAAAAAACACAATCCACAGGCAGGTATCCTGACTCGAAGGCATGGCCTTCACACAGTTGCGGGCACAGTCCGGGCTTATCCCGGTTCCCTGTTCGGCCGGGTTGACCTAAGTCCCCGGCACCTGCAGATCGACAGCCACAGCTGTTTCGCGAGCTGATCATTATCCGACTTTTGTTGACACTGGCAAGGCGCGCCTGTGGCTGTTTAGAAAAAATCACAATCCCGACGGCCAGTTAACCGACGGCAACCAGTTTTCAAGCTCGCCCTTACCGCTTTGGCTGTCATGGCTGATGCCTCCGCTGTTATAGGCAGCGCTTTGAGGATAAAAGTCCAACTGCACCAGCGCCGCCGGCGGCAACAGCAAGCGCCGGTAAAAGCTGGCCTCGGGCCCCAGGCCCAGGGCGCGGCGCAGCAAATGGGTGATCACCCCGCCGTGGCAGACGATAAGGGCAGTCCCGGGGCGGCGTGCCAGCAAGGTTCCCAGCGCCCCGTCGAGGCGCGCTTCAAACGCCTTCAAGGGTTCGCCCCCGGGCGGAGTGTGGGTCCAGGGATCCTGCCACCAGTCCCCCATGGCCTGCTGTTGCCACAGCTCGGCCAGGGGCTGACCGTCCCAGGCACCAAAGCCCAGCTCCCGCCAGGCACAGTCCAGGGTCAAGGTGCGGCTGCGCTCGGCCGCATGCGTCTTCGCAAATTCACGGCAGCGGCGCAGGGGCGAGCTGATAACCTCGGCTACCTCTGGCACTTTTGCCGCCGCGGTGCGCATTTGCTGCCAACCCTTGGCAGTGAGGGCCACGTCGCTATGGCCGCGCAATATGGCGCCGCCCTCGCATTCGCCGTGGCGCAATAAATACAAGGTCTGTTTCTCGGCTATTGGCTCTGACATGGCATTCCTTTTATTTTCCACCGGAGAGGACAGCGGGTTTGTGCCTGCCCAGGTGGGCCAATCTGGCATAGACTTGGGCTTAGATCGATTTGAGCTTAAATCGATTTGAGCTTAGTTTGACTTAAAGCGCGGCGACGCCGGCTAATGCCTGCAGCGCCCTTGCCCTTGGGCGTCGGTTTCGCATATTATGGACGTCTATACGTTTATATGTCCAAAATTTCAGCCGCGTTTTTTGCGAACGTTTGCGAACGGCGGCCCAGTATACAGGTATCAGTTATGGCGACTTCCGCAACACCCGGCCACTTGGAGCTTCAACTCAGGGCACTGCTCAAGGAGCGCATTTTGCTGCTCGATGGCGCCATGGGTACCATGATCCAGGGCCACTCACTGGAGGAAGCCGACTACCGGGGTGAGCGTTTCAAAGACTGGCCCAGCGACGTCAAGGGCAACAATGATCTGCTGGTGCTGACCCAGCCCGGGATCATCAGGCAGATCCACCGCGACTACCTGCTGGCCGGCGCCGACATCATAGAAACCAACACCTTCAACGCCACCACTATCGCCATGGCCGACTATGGCATGGAAAGTCTGGCCGCCGAAATCAACCGGGTCGGAGCCCGCATCGCCCGCGAGGTGGCCGATGAAGTGGCCACCCAAACCGGCAGCCCGCGTTTTGTGGCCGGGGTGCTTGGCCCCACCAACCGCACGTGTTCCATCAGCCCGGATGTGAACGATCCCGGTTACCGCAACATTCACTTTGATGACTTGGTAGTGGCCTACCGCGAGTCCACCACAGCCCTGTTGGAGGGCGGCGCCGACATCATACTGGTGGAAACCATTTTCGATACCCTGAACGCCAAGGCGGCACTGTTTGCCATCGAGTCTGTGTTTGACGATTTGGGTCAGCGCTGGCCCGTGATGATTTCGGGCACCATCACAGATGCCTCGGGTCGCACCCTGACCGGCCAAACCACGGAAGCCTTTTACAATTCGCTGCGCCATATCAAGCCCATCAGCATAGGCCTGAACTGCGCCCTGGGCCCCAAGGAGCTGCGGCCCTATGTGCAGGAGCTGGCCCGCATCAGCGAAACCTTTGTCTCGGCCCACCCCAATGCCGGTCTGCCAAACGAGTTCGGCGGTTACGATGAAACCCCGGCAGAAATGGCCGACATCATCGGCCAGTGGGCCAAAGACGGCATGCTTAACATAGTGGGCGGCTGCTGCGGCACCACCCCGGAGCATATCCGGGTGATCCGCGAGGCCGTAATCAAGCACGCCCCCCGCCCCCTGCCGGAGCTGCCGGTGGCCTGCCGTCTGGCGGGCCTGGAGCCCCTGACCATAGATGCCGGCTCCCTGTTTGTGAACGTGGGCGAGCGCACCAACGTCACAGGCTCGGCTAAATTCCTCAAGCTTATCAAGGAAGGCAAATTCGAAACCGCCCTCGATGTGGCCCGGGAGCAGGTGGAAAACGGCGCCCAGATCATCGACATCAACATGGATGAGGGCATGCTCGACGGCGTCGAGATCATGCAGAAATTCCTCAACCTTATCGCCTCAGAGCCCGACATCAGCCGGGTGCCGGTGATGATCGACTCCTCCAAGTGGGAGGTGATCGAGGCCGGCCTCAAGTGTGTTCAGGGCAAGTGCATAGTCAACTCCATCTCCCTCAAGGAGGGGGAAGAAAAGTTTATCGAGCAGGCCACTTTGGTGAAGCGCTACGGCGCCGCCGCCATCATCATGGCCTTCGATGAGCAGGGCCAGGCCGATACCCGCGCCCGCAAGACGGAAATCTGCAGCCGCGCCTACCGCATCCTGGTGGACCGGGTGGGCTTTGCCCCGGAAGATATCATCTTCGACCCCAACATTTTCGCCATTGCCACCGGCATCGAGGAGCACGACAACTACGCGGTGGACTTCATCGGCGCCATTGAGGACATCAAGGCCAGGCTGCCACACGCGATGATTTCCGGCGGCGTGTCCAACGTGTCCTTCTCGTTCCGCGGCAACAACCCGGTGCGCGAGGCCATTCACGCGGTGTTCCTGTACCACGCCATCAAGGCCGGCATGGACATGGGCATAGTGAACGCCGGTCAGCTGGCGATTTACGACGATATTGACCCCGAGCTGCGTGAGCGGGTGGAGGCCGTGGTGCTGAACCTGCCCTGCAAGGTGCCGGGCTCCAGCAATACCGAGCAGCTGCTGGAAATCGCCGACCGCTTTCGCGGTGACGGTGGCGGCGCCCAGAAGAAGGAAGATCTCGAGTGGCGCAGCTGGCCGGTGAACAAGCGCCTGGAGCACGCCCTGGTGAAGGGCATTACCGAATTTATCGACACCGACACCGAAGAGGCGCGATTGCAGGCCAGTCGTCCCCTGGATGTGATCGAAGGGCCGCTGATGGACGGCATGAACGTGGTCGGCGATCTGTTTGGTGCCGGCAAGATGTTCCTGCCCCAGGTGGTCAAGTCCGCCCGGGTGATGAAAAAGGCCGTCGCCTACCTCAACCCCTTTATCGAGGCGGAAAAAGTCGAGGGCCAGAGCAATGGCAAGGTGCTGATGGTGACGGTCAAAGGCGATGTGCACGACATTGGCAAGAACATAGTCGGCGTGGTGCTGGCCTGTAACGGCTACGAGGTGATTGACCTCGGGGTCATGGTGCCGGTGGAAAAAATCATCGAGGTGGCCAAGCGCGAGCGGGTCGACATTATCGGCATGTCGGGCCTTATCACCCCCAGCCTGGATGAGATGGTGCACAACGTCAAAGCCTTCGAGCGCGAGGGCCTGAGCCTGCCCGCCATCATCGGCGGTGCCACCTGCTCCAGGATCCACACCGCGGTCAAGATTGCGCCCCACTACCCCCATGGCGCCATCTATATTGCCGATGCCTCCAGGGCCGTGCCCATGGTGTCCAAGCTCATCAACCCCGAGACCCGCGCCGCCACCATAGCCGCCGAATACGCCGACTATGACAATATGCGCCAGAAGCGTCTGTCCCAGGCCAAGCGCAAGGAAATCGTTTCCCTGGAAGCCGCGCGGGACAACCGCTGCCAGCAGGATTGGGCCGCCAATCCGCCGGTTAAACCCAATAAGCTCGGCATTCAGGTGTTTGACGACTACCCGCTGGAGGATCTGGTCGATCGCATCGACTGGACCCCCTTCTTCCGCGCCTGGGAACTGCACGGTCACTTCCCGCGCATTCTCGATGACGAAGTAGTGGGCGTCGAAGCACGCAAGCTGTTCGCCGATGCCAAGGCCATGCTGGCGACCATAATCCGCGACAAGTGGCTGACGGCCAAGGGGGTCATAGGCCTGTTCCCGGCCAACACGGTCAACTTCGACGATATCGAAATCTACAGCGACGAGTCCCGAACCGAAGTGCTGCAAACCACCCACCACCTGCGGATGCAGCTGGAGCGGGTCGGCAACCACAACTTCTGCCTGTCAGACTTTGTTGCCCCCAAGGACAGCGGCGTCGCCGACTACATGGGTGGCTTTGCGGTCTGCGCCGGCCACGGTATAGATGAGCACCTGGCGCGCTTCGAAGCCAACCACGACGACTACAACGCCATCATGCTCAAGGTGCTGGCGGACCGGCTGGCGGAAGCCTTCGCCGAACGCATGCACGAGCGGGTACGCAAGGAATTCTGGGGCTATGCCGCCGATGAGAACCTCGACAACGAGGCGCTGATCAAGGAAAAGTACAAGGGCATACGCCCCGCCCCCGGCTACCCCGCCTGCCCCGATCACACAGAAAAAGGCCTGCTGTGGGAGCTGCTCAAACCCGATGAGTGTATAGATCTGAAGATCACCGAAAGCTACGCCATGTACCCCACAGCGGCGGTATCGGGCTGGTACTTTGCCAACCCCCAGTCCCGCTACTTCGGCGTGACCAATATTGGCAAGGATCAGGTGGAAGACTACGCCCGCCGCAAGGGCATGACGGTTGCCGAAACCGAGAAGTGGCTGGCCCCGGTGTTGGATTACGATCCGGAGTAATCGTCAGTACTCTTCGGAAGCAAAAAACAAAAGCCGCATTGAGCGGCTTTGGTTTTTTGGGCTGGCGCCCAAGGCCTTACTGTAAAGCCCGCTGTTGCCAATTAGAGGAAGACCGGCTGCCAACTCTTCGATAACCAATCACCTGCGGTGCGCTTTAGCACTGCCACCCCAGTGACACGCCGTGAATACATCCTTGTAGGCTCAGCGGCGACATCTCTGTCGCCAATGGTCACTGGTGCGGCAGTGCTAGTCTATTGGTGTTTCTCTCCAGCAATTGCACAACTGTTCTAAATTTCAAAGAAATATCGCTATGCCGGACTGTTGCACTGATTCCCCCTTCGGAGCCGCCGAGGGTGTTGGGCAAGAAACGACAACAACCGAGGTAGGATGCCGAGGTAGCGACAGTCGAGCAGGACGCGAGTCTGTCGCGTTGGCCGTTTCGCCCATAAACCCGAGGGGTTTTCGGCTCCGGCTGGGGGCATCCTTTGGGTTGCAAGGGGCTTTGGATGAGCAAAGCCCCTTGCCCGGGTGTGGGTTGGAGACCCACGACTTTCTGCCGCTGGCACAGCGGCTATCCATTAACGCATATAGCTCAAACAGTTAAGGTCAACTGTTCGAGCTATACAAAATCTGTAAGGTCGGATAGCTTGTAAGGTAACTGACCTTACAAGCTCGCAATAATAAAATGTTATAACTCATCAGAGGTAAATCGTGAGTAAAAACTTGAAACAATGGAAGAATACGCTCAATTCAGAGCAGATAGCTCATGGGATGAACGTAGCTACAGCGAATGCCGTTAGACTGTTAAAAGATGCTGAGCTTTTGTTTCAGGCTGGTAGTTTTCCAACCGCGTGCTCAATTGCAATTTTAGCAATCGAAGAAGCTGGTAAAATTTCAATTCTTAGGGAGTTATCTGTAGCTCGTGATGGTGAAGACGTTAAAGAATCATGGAGATCTTATCGTTCACATACACATAAAAATGTAATGTGGATGTTTCCCTCATTAGTCCAGAGTGGCAAAAATACACTGGATAGTCTAACTGACCAGCTTGAAAGAGGTTCGGAAGCTACCGTCATGTTAGATGATTTAAAACAAATTGGGTTTTATACAGATTGCCTCGGAAATAGAAATTGGTCTGTGCCCAATGAGGTTATCGATGAAAGTGCAGCTACAGATATACTAAAAATAGCTCGGATTTTATGCAGAGATCGTACTTACTCAAAGAAAGAAGTAGATCTATGGGTAAAACATATGAAACCTGTTAAGGGTTGTGCTAGTAACATTGAAAAGCAAGCTCTTAATGATTGGTTTATTGAAATGCAGGTACAAGGTTTGATTGAAGAACATTCCACAAAGTTCTCTGATTTCATTGGTGCACATGAGTTATAACAAAGCGTTTAAGACAAATTCGCAAAGCTCGGCATTTTGAGCTCAGGTCGATTTTTGTGTTTACGGCACAATGGATTAGGTTAGGTGGCAGGCGTCGCTCACTACTTAAGCGGCGTTAGGTTCTAGGAGAAACAATGGCCGCAACTGATAGAAAAGTAAGAAGTGCTCTTCGCGCGCACTGGTTCATTCCTGCAGCGATAGCTGTTGCCACCGCGGACATCTCGGCTGTATCACTGGACAATTGGTCAAATCCGGCACTACTTGAGGTGTGCCTAATCCTCGACTTAAGTGTTGTTATGCCGGCGCTGTATCTCTGGTGCTATCGCACTAGAGGAAAGGCCGCCATGCTGCGTGCTTTGAGCTTGTCCTGCCTTGGCATGTGGGTGTCGGGGCACGTTGTACCAAGCGAGTATCATCACATTTTGAGCTCTGTCGGCTTTGTTCGCTACATTGGACTTGCTGTACTCCTCGCAATTGAACTCAAGCTCGCGCTTGTGATCTATCGTTCCGTCTTTAGCAAGGATCAAGACGATGCTCCAGCGGCATTGACTGCGGCGAAGGATGCGGGCATGCCGGACTGGGCAGCTCGGCTCATAGCGTGGGAGGCGTCTTTGTGGCGCAAGGCTTGGGATGTTGCTCGGCGCATTGTCGGTCGCAGCTAGCACCCAACAAATCATTCAAGCCGATGCCACTTCGGGGCTTGGCTAAATTCAGGCGTTATAAGGCTAAGTAACATGCCAACAAAACAACTATTAGAACAGCTTTATCAGTCACTAACGAATGACTGTGAAATAGAAAATCTTAAAGCAAAGGCAGAGAATCAAGAAGCTTATCACATTGACATCAATGGAACTCGTGTACACGTTTATCCTAGCTTCTTTATGAATGGGACATTAAGAGTCGAATTATCAACCCGAGTAAAATTTCTGTACTTATTTAATAAAGTAATCACCGGTAGTTTTGAAGTAGACCCTGTCGGTAATTTTCAATTTTACCCAATTAGATAGGGTTTAATTGGCGAATTATGCTCAACAGCCAATTGCTCAAGTTTACTCTACCGGCCCAAGCTGGCTCCGTAGGACTGGCGCATGATATCAGCCCTTTAGCAAAACGTTCATTGAACTTTGAAGATTGAATAAAAGGGGGAAAGTAGACACTGCGGCCTACCTTCAGGTGCCAATTAGGCGCCCCCGTCAGCAAGCTCATGACTTGCCGCCGCTGGCAAAGCGGCTACTCATTACCGTTGCAACATCTTGATCAACCGATCAAGATCCGCCCCTCGGGCTCTGATGGTGAGCCGAATCCCCGACTCATGGTACTCCTCCTCGACGACCTGCATCTTGCCGTGGATCTCGCCCATAATGGCGCTGGCCGCATAGGGGATATCGAAGCAGGCGCTGAGCATCTGGGCGGCGATGGCGGCCACTATGGCCTGATGCACCCGGGCGACATCGGCGGGATCCAGGGCCGAGATCTGCATGGCTTGTGGAAATTCATGTGCCAACTCCTGGCGCTCGGCGTCGGTCAGGCAATCCACCTTGTTGAGCAGTAACAGACTGTCTTTGCTGCCCAGCTTGAGCTGAGCCAATACCTGCTGCACCACGTGCAATTGCAAGCGGAAGTCTCTGTCACTGGCGTCCACCACGTACAGCAACACACTGGCATCCTTGGCCTCCTCCAATGTGGAGTGGAAGGCGGGCACCAGATCGTATGGCAGTTTATTGATAAAGCCGACGGTATCGGACACCAAAATCCTGGGCTGGGTCTGGGGTGACAGGGCCCGCACCGTGGTATCCAGGGTGGCGAACAGCTTGTTTTCCACCAGTACATCTGAGCCGGTCAGGGCCCGCATCAGGGACGACTTGCCGGCGTTGGTGTAACCCACCAGGGCGGCGCAGGGGGTCTCCAGGCGCGAGCTGCGCTGCTCCAGCATGACCTCCTGAACCTTTTTCAGATCGCGTCTGAGCTCGGCCTGCTTGTCGCGAATTTTGCGCCGTTCCAGCTCCACCGCACTCTCGCCCACATCCCGGCCGCCACGGCGCTGACGATCGCCGCCGTGTTCGCGGCGCACCCTGGGGCTGAGGTAATTCAGCCGCGCCAGTTCCACCTGCAGGCGGGCGGTTTTGCTGCTGGCATGGCGGCTGAAGATCTCGATTATGATGCCGGTGCGATCGAACACCTGCACCCCCAGCACATCTTCGACATTGCGCAGCTGCATCGGGCTGAGATCGCAATCGAACACCACCACGTTGGCCTGCTGACTGTGTTTCGCACTGTTTGACGAACCATGCGCCTTGCTGAGGAATTCCTCCAGCCCCTGCTCGTCGATATTGGCCAGCGAGTCCTCAGTGTCCTCATCCAGTTCCCCCGTCATGCGCGCCAACTCTTCCAACTTGCCGGCCCCCAGCACAGACAGGCGTTTGGTGGAATTCTGCCTCTGGGTTTGGGTGGAATAAACGGAAAATCCCAAAGTGCCGACCAGCCGCGCCAACTCCGCCAGGGAGCTGTTCACCTCTTCGGTGGTCACCTGGGGCGTGCGGATGGAGATTAGCAGCGCCCGACTGCGGCCGGAAACCGACTCTGACGAGCGCTGACTGTCCAGCGATGATGCTGCTGACGGGGAAGATAATTTGGATGATGACATGGTGAGACTCACAGAGGCGGGCAGCGCCGGATACGTGCGGCAATTGCCGCATTTATACGCAATAATTGCCCGGCAAACCAGCTTCCACCAAGGGTTTGGCAATATATTTTTTACCCCCTTGACGGCCGCCATTTTCGGCCTCCAGAGCCCTTGTCTGCGCCGGTACAAGGGATAAACGGACTAGGCAGCATCCCACTGCCCCAACCGGGCGAAACCGTGGTATAACCCTGACATGGTCCCCAAAGCGGATACCACCTCAGGAACAACAGATGAAACATGGACTTATCCTGGCAACACTGTGGCTCAGTGCCTGTGCCTTCCAGCCTGCGGCCACCGACAGCCCACCCTACGGCCACAACGCTGCGGCCGCCAGTCGCCATAACGTCAATGGGACCTCCTTGTACGTTGAAACCTATGGTGAAGGCGAGCCCCTGCTGTTGCTTCACGGTAATGGTGACAGTCTCGCCGGCATGAAGCACCAGATAGCCCACTTTGCCAAACGTTATCGGGTGATCGCCGTGGACAGTCGCGGCCATGGCCAGACACCGCTGGCCACCGGGGCCTTAACCTATGAACTCATCGCCAGCGATATTGCCGCCCTGCTGAAACAGCTCGGGCTTGGCCCGGTCAAGCTGATCGGTTGGAGTGATGGCGGCATTGTCGGCTTGTGGCTGGCATTAACCGAGCCCGATGCCGTGAGCCAAATGGCTATCATGGGCGTCAACATAGCCCCGGACGGCGCCTATGATTGGGATCTGGACTCACTTAAGGCCTACCGTGAGCAAATCGAGCACCAACTGGCACTGGGTGACCGCCGCCAAGACTGGCCGCTGTTGCTGCAAAGGGTCAAATTAATGGATGAGCAAACTCCCATCAGCCACGCGCAGTTGCAAAACATCAGCGCCCCCACACTGGTCATGGCCGGCGATGAAGACGTGATCCGCCCCGAACACACTCTCGCTATTTACCGGCATCTCCCGCGGGCGCAGCTGGCGATTTTCCCCGGTGCCACCCACATGCTGCCAAGCGAGGCGCCGGACATCTTCAATGCCGCGGTGGAGCGTTTTTTCAGCGAGCCCTTTCGGCGCCCGACCACCAGACAAGTGTTTCAGGGCGAGGCACAGGAGCACTAAGGCATTGCTCTTTGCTGCATCAGGCCCGGCAACAGGAACAGGTGTCATGCCAACAGCCATCACCAAACCCGCTCTCAGCTGCCGCAATTGAGCTCTGGTTAAGCGGCGCCAGTCTGCTAAAATCGGCGTTCTTTGAATTTTGCAGCAGCAAGGACATTCCCATGAACCCGATTATTGCCCTGTTGAAAGAGCACAACATCAGCGATGCGCAGATTAACGCCCTGTTCCAGAGCCTGACCGAAAATCCCCTGATGGCCATGGGCACCCTGGGCCAGCTGGGCATTGCGCCCGAAAAGTTACAGGGCTTGATGATGATGGTGATGCAAAACCCCACCCTGATAAAGGATGCGGTGACCGAACTGGGACTGGATTTCGCCAAGGTGCAAGCGGCCAAGGACAAGCTGGATCAGGGCGCCTGAGTCAGAGCCCTAGAACGGGCAGCGGGGCTGGGAGTCTCACCCAGCCCCGAGGCCAAAAGTCAGCTTAATCCCGCTGACTTTCCACGTGTTTTTTGAAATTTTGCAGGATACACAGCCAGCCTTGCCTTTGTTGCTCGGCGCTGTTTTGGTCTTCCGCCTGAAAGGTTTCCACCAGCCTGGTGCCGCCATCGCAGGCCTGGAATTGCACCTTTACCATTCTGCCATCGGCTATGGTGAAGCTGATTTCTTCCCTGGGGGAAATAGCGACAAACTCCCCCTCAAAGTCAAACCCGAATGAGCCGTCTTTGGCTTCCATGCGATAGCTGAACTTGCCGCCCACCGCCAATTGCAGCTCGGCCCTGGGACAACACCAATCGTCGTTGGCAAAGTTCCAGTGGATGATGTCTTCCGGGTTAACCCAAGCGCGCCAAACGTGCTCCAGCGGCGCGGCTATCCATTGCTCTATGCTGATATCCATATGCTCTCCCTCTTGTCCGTTCAATAGTGATTATCCCAGGGAAAAGCCGACTCAGGCCGACTTTTCCCGGGGGCTGAGCTGTTGGCCGAAGTCCGGCCGTGGCAGCCGGTCCAGGATGCCATACAAATAGATCACCAGCACAGACAAGGCTGCGCCGGTCATAAACAACCAGAAACCGCCGAAATGATCCAGGATGATGCCGCCGCCCAGAGGGGCGAAGGCAAAGCCAAATTCATAGAAGGAAGCGGCACCGAAATAGGCGCCCCGCAGGTGGTCCGGCGCCAGGCGGTCTATGTGCACGTTCATGGTGGGAAAGAGTATGGTTTCGGCCACGCTCATCACCACCACAGCGCCAATCCAGCCCCAAAACAGGGCGATGGGATTCAGGGCCAGCCAAATTTGCGACACTATCAGCAGCAACAGACCAAACTGAATGCGTCGGGTCAGGCTGTACCCGGCCATCAGTCGCAGCAACATAAACTGGCTGGAGATGATCACCAGGGCATTGGTAAAGATCATGGCCGAGATCAGCGCCAGCAAATCCGGCGCCTGGGCCCGGGTCAGGTATTGGATAAGGGAACTGTCCATCTGGGCATAGATAAACATGCACAGTATGTTGGCCAGGATCAGGCACTGTAACAGTCTGTCCTGCATCAGGATGGACATTATCTGCTGGCGGCTGACCTTGGGTTTCCCGGCACCTGACTCCGGCGCTTCGACCTGCCTTTGCCTCTGCTGTCCAAAGCCCCAATGCAGCAGTACCAGCAGCACGGCGAAGGCGGCGGCCGTGATATAGAAGCTCGACTGTTCACCGGTAAGGCCAAACCAGACTCCGGCCATGGGCCCCACGGCACAGCCCACGTTGACAATGAAATACATTGATTGCATCGCCAGCTCACGGGTTTTGGGGTCGCTGATAATGTCACCTATGGTGGCTGAACTCAGCGGTCGCCACAACGAGGTGGCAATGGAGCACAGGGTCATGACCACCACATAGCCACTGACCGAGTTCACCTCCGCCAGCAGCGAGAAGGAAAAGATATACAGGACTCCCGTGAGGTACATAAGCTTGCGGCGACCTATCCGGTCCGACAGCGAGCTGCCGACAAAACTGGTGAACACGGAAATGACCGCAGCGCTGGAGAGCACCAGGCCGACCTCGGTGGCACTCAAGGCGAACTTTTGATAGAGGATCACCGCCAGAAACGGCCACACCATGAAATAGCTGCCGCGGGTGATAAAGGCCCCAAACAGCAGCACCCACATCAGGCGGGGAAATTGTTTAAAGCGTGCGAGGGATACGTCACTGTGCACGACTTTTCCTTATCAGGTCACACTAATTGAGTTATAGCGAATATGTAACACTGCTTGATTGACATCAAGACCTGGCAGCAAAAACTGTCCTGATCCCAGAAAATAACACCCATGCCAACCAACCGGTGACTCAAGTATTCGGCGGCATGTGCGCTCCTTCCATTCGCAGCTATCCAGTCTGGCGACTTCCAACTTACACCGGACGCCATCCGTCCATACAAGGGGTCAAGCTCAAATTCATTGATGAAACTTGCAAAACACAAAAACCACTTGTACCATCACCACAAGTGGTACAACATGAGAATGGATTTATGCATGTCACTATCAATGTGGATGATCCTGAGCCGCTGTTTACTCAGCTGATCAGGCAGTTGAAACAGGCGATTCTGGACGGCCACCTGGCACCGGGAGCTCAATTGCCTTCGATTCGCCAGTTAGCCAACGACCTGGAATTAAACAGCAAAACGGTTGCCAAGGCGTACCGGCTGCTTGAGCGCGACGGAGTGATCCAAAGCAAGGGCTACCGGGGAACCTTTGTCCACCCGGAGGCGAGAAGCAATTGCCAGACCGATTTGAATCAGTGGGTAAATGCACAAATCGCCGAGCTGATAGCCACCTTGAAAGAGGCCGGGGTAACGGACTCCGAAATTCGCATTGCCTTCAGCAATGCCATGAATAACTAGGTAATTGAGGGATTAATTATGTCAGAAGCCATACTGTTCTACCCCGTATTTCTTAGTCAGATACTGTTGATTTCGCTTTATTTTCCACGAAAAATAGTCGCCAGGTGCCACTATATATTCAATCACTTTCCAGCTTCCAGTCACCCAAAGCTCTATCCGGCAGGTCAAGAAAGAGCACAAAAAGGAGTAAAGAGATTTTGGCAGCTTAACCTGCTGAATCTGCTGATAGGTGCCCTGGTGCTGGTATTCTTCGGCCCCTTGGGGCCAGACACCTTCGGCACCCCAGATTTCGGCAAATTCATGCCCCTACTTTATGGCATGCTGCAATTTGTTCCCATTGCACTCATGGAGTTGTCCGGTCTGCAACAATTCAAGCTGATGCGCCAATTGCATCGCTCCACCAGCAGGAAAGCGGAACTACAACCCCGACGCCTGTTTGATTTTATTTCCCCCACAGCCGTCACAGTGGCCGTACTGATGTTTTTCGCTTGTCTGTTCTATGATGCCTTTATGCCGGATTTCCGCTTTCAACTGGATGTGGACACCTTTGCCAGAAGTATCAGCCTGATCCTGTGCAATCTATTGTTTATCTTTATTATTCATCGAAATTTACGCGGCAGGAAAGTTAACCCCCTGCAAGCATCTGAGGACAGATACAGGCAAATCCAGGTCGGTATCAAGTCTCTGATCTATACCAGCATTGCAGTAAGCACCTTCGTGATGATCAATATCAGCACCAACAGTTTTGCACTCGATCGATATGAGATTCTGTTCAATAGCCTCTACTGGCAAGCCATCGCCCTCTTGGGTATGGGGATCATGCTCAACGAGCTGCAAGTGAAGGACATTGATTTCAATGTTTACAAGGCCGGCAAGGGCGAAAGCCCCGCAGCTAACTAACTTGGCTGTCAGCCAAGGTCAATTGGCAGCGGGGCCTGTTGATTGGATGACATAACGGCGCTAATTGGGCTGCGGCATTTTGGGCAACTCGTCCTGCACCAAAAACCAGTCCACATGGCTGTCGTAGAAGGCGTGGGCCTGGGGCTCCCTGTCCAGGGGACCGGTGAAATTGGCCCGGGTGATATGCAGTTCCCCTGGCCAGCGACTGGAGCGGAAAAACAGACTGCTGCCACAGCGGCGGCAAAAGCCACGGCTGGCGGGGGCAGACGAGGCGAACCAGCAAAGCTGCCCCTCGGGATCCTCAATACTGACCTGACTTTCCTCGACACCCACCCAGGTCACAAAGGCGGCGCCATGGGCACGTTGGCACAGGCTGCAATGGCAATGGGCCACCCATTTTGAGGGAAACGCCATCTCAAAGCGGACCGCACCGCACAAACATTTTCCCTGTGTATCCTTAGCCGTCATATTCACTCCCCCGGATTACGCCTTAGCCCCATGTCTCTGACACCCTGGGCATGGGCTCTGGCTTGGGCTTTGGCCTCAAACTAGCTGATCCCGCAGCGCTTGCCAAGCCCGCCAGAAGGACAAGAGACTGGACTTGTGCGAGCCTTTCTGCGACTGTGGCCAGGCGAATCCATCATTATCCCTGAATAAAAGGAATGCCCAATGCACAAGCTGGAAGGTGTGTTTCAAATAACCGGTTGGGACGAAGCGCCCTATGCCGAAAGTCCCAATGGCGCCAAGCAAACCCTGGCCAAAATCACCCAGCAATACCAGGGTGACATCAGCGGCAGCAGCGAAATTACTTACCTGATGTCCTATCAGGCCGATGGGACGGCGGTGTTTGTTGGTATGGAAAAGATCACCGCTGAGATCCGGGGCAAACGCGGCAGCCTGATCCTGCAACACCAGGGTAAATTTGAAGCCGGTGTTGCCAGCAGCGACTTCAGCATAGTGGCCAATTCAGGCACAGAGGCCCTGGCCGACCTGTCGGGTAAGGGCCACTTCAGATCGACCGAAAACGGTCAGGCCAACTACTTCCTGGACCAGGCCGACTGACAAAGGCTATTGCCCAAACAGCTGCCTGACCTCCTGCTGCTGTTCCTGGCGCATCTGATGCTGCAACTGTTGCATTTTTTGCGCCTGTGCCGCAGTGGGCTCATTGTCTCCTATGGCCTGGATCAGGGCGTCGAGCTCGCGTTCCGAGTCGGTCATCTGTAGCTGATCCAAGGCCTCTTCGGCCTGAAGCAGTTCGTCGCGCAGCCCATCCAGTTGCGCCTGCATGACATCGAGCTTATTTTCCTCTGCCTCGCTCAGGTGATCATTGTCCATCAGCTCATTGAGCTGGGACTCCAGCGTTGCCACCTGCCGCTGCAATGCCTCCACCCTGTCGGCGGCGATATCTTCGGGATCGTCCGGAAGACAGTCATGCAGCTGCTCGGGAGTCAGCCCAGTCCCCTCGGACATACCCTCAATGAGGCAGCGCTCCACGGCATTTTCTTCACGTTCATCCCATACCTGGCACCGGCGTAACACCTTGGAGTACAAGCTTTCCATCTTGGCCGCCGAACTGCCGCTGCATCGGGCCAGGCGATCGAAATCGCCTTTGTCACGCATTTGGGTCACAGCAAAGCGCAGTATCTGCTGTTGTTGTTCTTCGGTCATGTGCGGTAACTCACCCATGGCCCAGCCCAGGGGGGACAATGACAACAAGACAGCAATACACAGTGGTTTCATCCTTGGTTCCTCAATTCCGTTTAGCCCATGAAAACGTCTCTTTATCAGGGCAATAGAACATAAATGACAGTCGCCGATGCGCACATCAGACATAAGTATTCATTTGTTTTGGTTCAAGAAGCGGGCCTGACTCAGCATGGTGCTTCGCTGGACAAACGCAGCCCAAGCTGCAAGAGTAGCCTGGCACTATGACATCTGTGCTATCGCCGATACCAGCACCAGTACCGCAAGGAGTGACCATGAAATACCGAGGCAGCTGCCATTGTCAGGCGGTGCAATTTGAAGTGGAGTGCCCCGATACTGTCGAGGTGGAAGACTGCAACTGCTCCATTTGCAGCAAGGCGGGATTTTTACACCTTATCGTGCCGCTGAGCCAATTTACCCTGCTGAGAGGTGCCGACAAACTCACCACATATAGCTTCAACAGCCATGTGGCCAAGCACACTTTTTGTCGCATCTGCGGTATCAAGCCCTTCTACACCCCGAGATCCAATCCCGACGGCATAGACATCAACCTGCGCTGCCTTGATGAAAAACCGGCCAATATCCGCATAGTCAAATTCGATGGCCAGAACTGGGAGCAACACGCCCATGCTCTTGCCCATAAGAGCCAGGCCTCACAAAAGCCGGATTAGCCAAACACAGCAGTAGAGACTGCTTCTTTCCTTTCCCTCAGATGCCGGGCTGACATAAGTCGACCCGGCGCTCACATCAGGTCAGTTTGGCGGCGTAGTGCACCAGGCCGTCCCGCATCAATTCGGCCGTCCCGGATGCAAAGCGATCGTAAAAGTGGCGGAAGCGCTCATCGGCCACATACATTTCCCCCAACATGGGCAAACGAGCAGCAGGGCAATCGCCATGGGCGCACAGCCAGGCATGCTGACGCGCCATCAGGGCCTGCACTGCATCGCTGTCGGCAGCCTGTCCCACCAGGGTGGCCAGTTCTTTGGAAATGGCCTCCCCTTCGGCATCCAGGGCAGCCTTGCCCTCGCTATCCATGGCCTCACGGCCGGCGCCACCACGATTTACCGCGTCTTGGCCCCACTTGTCTATGGCTTCATCCTTCAGGGCGGCTTCACTGAAATCGGCAAAGAGTTTGCCCGGTGTTGTGGTCATATCTGACTCCTTTCTTTGTTCCAATTGAACTATGGCCAGGTCCAACATACGCCGCAGTCGTTGAAAGTGGGCTATGTGCTGGCCAAGTTGGCTGTACTGTTCCTTCAGACTGGTGAGCAAGTCATGTTGTGGATCCGTCATTATGTCGCGAATACGGGCCAGCTTAAGCCCCAGCTCCCGATACATGAGGATCTGCTGCAAGCGCAACAGATCCCGCTCACCATAGAGCCGATAACCACCCAGCGTGCGACCGCTTGGGGGTAACAGACCGATCTCATCATAGTGATGCAGGGTTCTGACACTGACACCGGCCAGGCGGGCCAGCTCGCTGACATTGTATTGAGCCACAATGCTCTCCTTTGCTGCCCGGAGCGACTTGCGCCCGGTTTGAAGGTCCAGATACCCGCCATGGACATGCTTTTTTCGGCACGATCTTGGGGGCACAGAAAGCAGTCTGCAGTCTCACGTTACGTGAGACGCAAGCAGGAATATCACTTTTTTTAGCCGGTCATAACAAGCGGCAACGGCATTGCCAGATATCACGGCTACAGTTATTGTTTAGCCTGTTATTTTATTTGTTAAATCGATGAATTTGCCAATGAAAACCATGACTACACTGAAAGGCCGTTTGTTACTTCCCCTGACAGCCGCCCTGCTCTGCCTGCCTTTAACCGCCCTTGCAGCATCCAAGGTTGCCGAAGTCACCCTGGACAACGGCGCCCGGGTGATACTGAAAGACGATTTCAGCTGGGAATACCTGATAATTGAAACGCCGGACGCCTCAGCACAGGCCGCTGAAGCGGGCGCCACAGAGCTGGTTCCCGAGGCAAGCGCCCCCTTGGCTGCTGCGGCCCCAGCAGCACCGGCAGTACCGGCGGCACCCGTTGCCAAGGCGGCGCCGGTGCAACTTAACAGTACCGCCATGACCATGCCGGAATTGCTCGGCAAGGCGGGCAAGGACGGCATCAGCGTCAGTTTTGCCGAGGCCCAATGGCAGGGTGATCGCCTGGGGTTGGTGTTCGATATCAGCAGCGAACATAATGAAGAACTGGTGGAAGTGCTGGTGCAGGCCAGCTTTTTTGACGATCAGGGACAAAAGATCAAACAAGAAGAATTGCAGGTGTGGCGCGCCATCAAGCGGTTACCCGACACCTACCTGCGCAAGGGGCAGCACAGACGCTCGGACATCATCTGGGTCGAAGGACTGGATAAATCCCGCTGGCAGAAGCAACTGCTGCAACTGAAAATCACCGAACTCAGCACCTGGTAAATCAAACAGGGCCCTTCTTGGGCCCTGTTTTTTCTTCGTTGGTGCATCGGCTCAATCGAGCCTTCTTAAGGTTTGAGTGCCCAACTGACGCATCTGCATCTCAATCCAATCGGCCCGCTGCTGCATATAATCGCTGGGCGGCCGAATGCGATATTGCCAGGGATTCGGCAATACCGCCGCCAGCAGCGCCGCCTCATGGGACGACAGGGCCCCGGCGGACTTATGGAAATAATGCTGCGCCGCGGCCTCGGCACCGTAGATGCCGGGACCGAACTCCACTATGTTGAGATACAGCTCCAGGATCCGCTGCTTGCCCAGCAGGAGTTCCATCCACAGGCTGAACCAGGCCTCCAGGCCTTTGCGCAGCAGATTGCGGGACGGCCATAAAAACAGGTTTTTGGCCGTTTGCTGGGTCAGGGTGCTGGCGCCCTTCACCTTGCGACCTTGCTTATTGGTCGATAATGCCTTCTCAATGGCCTGCCAATCCAGCCCCAGGTGGTCAGGGAATCGTTGATCTTCAGAGGCAATGACCGCCAGCTGCAACCGACTGGAGATGGCGGCAAGATCCCGCCATTGGTGCGATACCCGGGTAATGGGCGCAGGGGGAAACCAGTGCCTCTGCAGGCGCCAACTCCAGCTGGGCGGGTCAATAAATTTCAGTGCCAAAAGCGGCAGCAGGGTCAGCAGCATCCCGGCTATGACCGCCCGCCAAAACCAACGCCTGATAGTTCTGAAACCGCCCTGGAAATTGCTTGCCACTTTATCAACCTACTTTTGACCGACGCTTATCCCGAACGGGAAATAATGCCGTCACATAATAGCCAGTCCGGGGTGTTAAGGCGATGGGCTACGGTCAAGCGGCGGGCAAATGTTGCTTAAGCCATTGCTGCAATGCCTGTTTGGGCATGGCGCCCGCCTGGCTTGCCAGCAGCTTACCCTGTTGGAACAGCATGAGGGTGGGGATTGAGCGTATGCCAAACCTGGCGGCCAGCGCCTGCTGCGACTCGGTGTTGAGCTTGCCGAGCCGTAATCCAGGCTCCATTTCCGCAGCGCATTGCTCAAAGATGGGGGCGAATTGGCGACAGGGGCCACACCAGGGGGCCCAGAAATCCACCAGCAGCGGCAGTTCCGAGCGGTTGGCATGGGCGGCAAAATTGGCCTCGGTTAGCTCCAGGGGCCGCCCCAGGAACAGCGACTGTTTACAGCCTCCGCACTTGGGGCCCTGGGTCAGGCGCTCGTCGGGTACCCGGTTCAGGGCAGAGCAATGGGGGCAGGCTATCAGCATAAGGGCTCCTGATAAGGCGAGGACAGGGTTATGACATTGATATGGGGCCACAGCGGCCAAACTCAAGCCAGCAGCCTGGCCGCCAAAGCACTCATACGGACAACAACTCTGAATTGCCAGCGACTCAGGCCTTAAGTCTTTTCTTCAAGGCCTTGAGCTCCCGTTTAAGCTCTCCATCTTCACGCTTCTCGGCCTGCGCTTTGGCCAACCAGTCCCTGGCACCGGCTTTATCTCCGAGTTGCTCCGCCAGTTGGGCACGTCTGAGCTGCACCCAGCCCTGGTATCGCTCCGGGATTTGCTGCAACAATGGCGCCAATGCCTGTATGGCCTGCTCAGTGTTCAGCTTGCCTTTCACCGCGTGCTTGGCAAGCTGGTAACGCAAGTCCGTGTGCTGTTCGGGATCCTGTTGCGGCCAGGTCAGGGCCTCGCTCAGTATGGCCAGGGCGCGTCCGTGATCTTCTTCATGGAAGTGCGCCTCCAGCAGTGCCAGTTGGATATCCTGGGGAAACGCCCGCTTGGCCTCAGCCATCTGGCGTTCAAAGCCGGCTTTGTCTTCCTCTACCTGCAGGTATTGCAACATGGCCAGCTGGCCCTCATGGGCTGAGCGTGCTTGTATCTGCTTGGCCAGCGCCAGGGCCTTATCCCTGTCGCCGCCCACCATCCCAGGAGCATGCAGATAGAAGCCAAACAGGGATTGCATGACCTCCAGATCTTCCGGTGCCAGCGCGTGAGCCTGTTCGTAGGCTGCCAGCCCCTTGCCCGCCAACCCGGGGGCGGAAAAGATCGAAGCCCTCTGGGCCAATATGATATAAATGTTCCCGGCAAGAAACTGGGCCTTGGCCTCCCCGGCATGCTTCAGCAGAAAAGGGGCAAGCTCCTCCTCGGCATCATCCTCCCGTTCCAATTGCACCAAGGCCTTAAGGCGGTAACCATATAACTCTGCACCGGCATTGCTCTCAATGGCCAGCAGCGAAGGGTAATCCTTGGCCTGCCACAACTGCTCCGCCTCAGAGAGATCCAGCGCTGACGCGGATAAGGGCCAGCACAGTGCCAAGATCAGGGGCGATAACGCAAACGGTATTTTCATTCCAACTCCTTGGAAATTAGTAAGTTTGTTTTCGACCCAGCCAGGAGTAGAAAGTTCCAGCCTAATGGCGTTTGTCTTGGCTGACAGTTTTGGCCGGATACAAATTTGAGCAGACATAAACCGCCATTTCGACTAGGCTTGCAGCTAATACTTTAGTACCGCTTCAGGCCTCTATGTCTCTGTCCTTTCATGCCCCGGTCGCCGGCATTGTTCGCATCACAGCATTGTGCACCTTGCTGGCAAGTGGCACGGCAATGGCCGAGCATGCCTATCCATTGCAGGCAAGACTGATTGCCGACTATACCCTCCAAAATGAGGAAGAATCGGACACCCTGGCAATACATATATTGGCGGCGCTGGAGCGTTTGAGTCAGGGCAAGTTGCAGTTTGAAAACCAGTTTGCCCCCCAAAGTCGTGCCTGGCTTGAACTGACCAAAACCGACAACAGCTGCATGTTCAACCAGATAAAAAACGCCGAGCGGGAGCAAAAAGGCATTTACAGTCGCTACCCCATGATACTGTACCCGCCATTACGTCTGGTGCAGGCGAAAACCAATGATGCCGAAATGCAGCCTGTGGATCTGGAGCATTTTGAACCCCAGGGTCATATTGGCATCATCAGGGGGCGCTCCTATGGGGTTTATCTGGACCGCATTATCCAAACCCATCCGGAATGGTTTTACGTGCGCAGCAGCATGGATGCCACCGACAGGCAGGTGCAAATGCTGGTCGCTGGTCATTTGCAGGCACTGCTGGAATACAGCCGCACGGTCACAGGTTACCTGAACCGGATGCACAGTGGTTTTGAATACACAGCCGCACCCATAAAGTACGTCGATCAAAGCATGAAGGGCTATATAGTTTGCAGTAAAACCGCCCGGGGGCAGGCGATCATAGACGAGATTGACAAGGTATTTGAGCTGCCACAAATGCAGGCGGCACAACTCAGGTTCCATCTGGAATACTTTGGCGATGCCGAGGCCAGACTGCTGGCGCCGGAGCTGAAGGCCCTGTATCGGCAAGCCGCCAGCCACTGACGGCAAGACTAGTCTTTTGAGGGAAGAATCAAAATCCGGCTGAGATCATCATTCCACAAGCGAATGATCTTTCTGGTTTTATCCTTATTCCAAAAGCATTTTCCGAACAGGATAATGCCCGCCCCTTCCAGCTCTGCCCTGTCGCTGATGCCAAAACGCTTGAGCAGTGCAGCACTGAATTTGTCTATGGGGATCCCCAGGTCACGACAATCGGCGGGATTCAGCCAGGCCATGGCCTTGTCGGCATGGGACAAGGTGCCCCAATACATCTTGGGGCTGCCACGTTCGTTGGGCTCGGCGTCGGCAAAGTTGACGAACAGGTTTTTGGCCCGCCAGCGGTATTTCTCATCCGTGTAGACCCACAGATCCGAGCAGGCCAATTCACTGCCCCGCAGCAGACTTTTGAGGATCTTGCCAAGCCCCAGTGCTGCCACCTTGGGTGCGGCAGCATCGGCAAGCTTTGGGCTGACGTCTTCAACACCCCTGGCACCGCCTTTGGGTTTGGCTTCGGCTTCCCGCTTAGCAGCGCCCTGGCCCTCATTCTGTTGGCTGTCCCTGCGTACGGGCTCGGTAACCGGGGCCGAGAAATCCAGCCGCAGGGCGTCGCTTTCATCCAGGGCCTGGGCCAGTTCGCGCAGCGCCTGCTCGGCTTCGGTGCGACTGGTCGAAGGCCGGAACTCAGGGCAGTCATCGGCGTGGTACAGGGAGCCGAAACAAGCCTGCTTGCCATCACTGGACGCCCGCCGAAAATAGGCCTTGGCGCCGCAACCGGGGCAAAACAGCGACTGGCGCAAACTTTCCTGCTCTGCCTCCGTCAGAGCCAGGAAACCAAACACACTGTAGGTAACAGCCGGCCCGTTCTCGGGCTGGCAACGGGCATCCAGCATGAATAAGCTCCTGTGAAATCAGTTAGATCAATACTGCCCCAGGCTTGCTGGCATGACAAGTGAAGCAAGGTATGGCCTTCGCCAATACAGCCTTAATCAGGATTTACCAAGTCCGCACAAAGGACTTTTGTTTGAAATAGGTACCGCATTTTGTGACCAAGTCTTAAAAAATCTTTTATATCTGGGTTTTATCAATTTCTACATTGAGCTTTGGCTATACTTAGCAGCAATTCAGAACCGCATTACAGACGTAGGGAGATCTGATAATGAAACTGTCTTTAGGGCTGCTGGCGCTGGCGCTGACAATCACGAATGCCCAGGGTGCCGCCTTTCTTAAAATTGGCGATATCAAGGGAGAAAGCACTGCCCCATCCCATCAGGATGAGATTGATTTGCTTGCCTGGTCCTGGGGCGCCAACGGCAATTTACAGACCAAGTGCATTGAAGAGTTGCACATCATCAAGTACACCGACAGCGCTACTGTGGATCTCTTGCTGGGACAGATGACGGATACCGTCTTTCCCGAGGCCAAGTTGAGCATGAATCGTCAGGGTGACAAACGCGACTATTTCGAACTCAGGTTAAAAAACGTCACCGTCAGTGATTACAGCTCAGGGGTCAATGGCGAGCAGAACCGGCTGACGGAAAGTTTGAACCTGAATTTTTCAGAAATTACCGTCAGTTACCGTCGACAAATGTCCGATGGCAACCTGGGCGAGCCGGAAGAAACCACCCTGTTCCCCAGCAAAAAGTGCGAGTAAGCCAGCACACTGACTGTGCAGGAAAATTTTTACAAATCCCAGACTTTCCGGGGCTAGCCAAGGCCGCCTAAAGCGTGAACAATGGAGCTCCTGCAAACAAAGGAGCCCTTCATGCCCATCCTCTACATTGCCAACAAAAATTACTCTTCCTGGTCATTGCGCCCCTGGTTGCTGTTGACCGAACTCGGCATTCCCTTTGAGGAACGGCTGGTGCCCTTTGGCGACGACAACCGTGCCAGTTTCGGCCAATTCTCCCCCACCGCCAAGGTGCCTTGCCTGGATGATGAAGGGCTGCTGGTATGGGACTCGTTGGCAATTGTGGAATACCTCAATGAGCAATATGCCGGTGTCTGGCCCGAGAACCCAAAGGCCCGGGCCTGGGCCCGCTGCGCCAGCGCCGAGATGCACTCGGGCTTTGGTCAAATCCGTAACCTGTGCAGCATGAACTGCGGCCTGCGGGTTAAATTGCACCACTGGAGCCCCGAGCTCTCAGCCGAATGGCAGCGCATCGATGCCCTGTGGCGTCAGGGATTGCGGGATTTTGGCGGCCCTTTCCTGGCCGGTGAGCATTTCAGCGCCGTGGATGCGTTTTTTGCGCCACTGGCCTTCAGGGCCCAAAGCTACCAGCCCAGCCTGTCCATGGAAGCCAATGCCTGGGTACAGCGGATGCTGGCCCTGCCCGGTATGCAGGCCTGGTACAAGGCGGCCCTGGCAGAGCCCTGGCGCGATGCCGACCACGAAGCGGAAGCGGCGGCAGCCGGCGTGCTGTTGCAGGACATGCGTGCCCCGGTTTAATCCGGTTTAAGTGAGCTGAATAAGCGGTCTACATAAATAGGCAGAAATAGAAAAGGCGGCCCTGTGGCCGCCTTTTTCTTGCTCGCAAGCAGATGATGGTTACCAGCTCCTGGTTACCAACCCCTGGTTACCAAACCCTGGCCACCAGCCCCTTGAGGTAGAAACCTTCGGGGAAGGCGCCGCCTATGGGATGGTCCGCCGCTTGGGACAGACGCTCGGTGAACTGAATATCGCGTTTGGCATCCAGGGCCGCGTCGGCCACGATTTTCTGGAACAAGTCAGCCGGCATCAGACCGGAGCAGGAGAAGGTCAGCAGCACACCGCCGGGATTGAGCAGCTGCATGGCAATCATATTGATGTCCTTGTAGCCGCGGCAGGCGCCATTGAGCTGGGCCTTGTTGTCGGCAAACTTGGGCGGGTCCAGCACTATCACATCGAAGGTGCGGCCCTCGTCCCGGTATTGGCGCAGTAGCTTGAACACGTCGGCCTCATGGTAGTTCACCATGCTGTCGTCGAGACCATTGATGGCCATATTGTGCTTGGCCGTTTCCAGTGCCAGGGTCGACACGTCGACGTTTTCAATGCTGGCGGCACCGGCCTTGGCTGCGTAAAGGCCAAAAGTGCCGGTGTAGCAGAAACAGTTGAGCACCGACTTGCCCTTGACGAAGCGGGCCGCCATGGCGCGGTTGTCGCGCTGGTCCAGATAGAAGCCCGTCTTGTGGCCCTTGGTGACATCCACCGAAATCTTGATGCCGTTCTCTTCAATGATGACAGGCATGGGCGGCAGCTCACCGTGCAGCAGCCCAGTGGTCAGCGGCAGGCCTTCCTTCTTGCGGGAATCCACATCGGAGCGCTCATAGATAGCGCAGTCCGGATATTGCTCGGCGAGCACAGACACCAGGGTATCGCGCCAGAAATCGGCACCGGCGGACAGCAACTGGCACACCAACACATTGGCGTATCTGTCAATGGTGATCCCCGGCAGGCCATCGGACTCGGCGGCAATCAGGCGATAACCTGTCAGGCCCTGCTCGGCGATGAGCTCATCCCGGCCCAGTTGGGCACGGCGGATTCGGCGAACAAAGAAGTCCCTGTCTATCTCTTCTTCACGGTTGAAGCTCCAGATCCGCACCTGGATCTGCGACTCCGGCGACCAGGCGCCGCGGCCAAGCCATTTGCCGTCATGGGCCACCACATCCACAGTCTCACCCAAGCCGGGCTGGCCCTTGATGTTGTGGATCCCGCTGGCAAATACCCAGGGATGGTGACGTTCGAGGGACTTTTCCCGTCCCGGTTTAAGTTTGATGCGGATAGCCATGGCCTTGCCCTTAAAAAACTGACTGCGGCCCGTGTCGCAACGGGCAGCAAAAAAGTGGGGTCCAAACAGGATGGCGCATTTTACCCGCTTTGACCGCCCATGGGGCGTGTGGGGCCATTTATTTTTTAGCGTTTTTCCCTGGGGCTTAAGGTCACACAGACGGCGGCATGATCCGAGCTTTGGCTGTCACGCTCATACAAGGGAGCGCGCAGATGCTCATCGAACAGCTCAAAATTCACCACATCCGCCAGGGCCGAGCTTAAGCTGCCGTCAAATTCCGCCGACAGCAGAATATGATCCAGCACGCTGCCCCTGGGGCCCAGGTAATGGGTTGGCCGCACTTGCCAGTCGGTGCCGGGACTTTGCTGCCTGAGCCAGTGCAGGAACAGCGCGGCACCGTCATGGAGCGCAAAGGCAGCAGCGCCGGCCTCAAAATCGGCCTCACTCAACGAGGTCAATTCGGCCCTGTCCCTGGGATGAACGTCGGCGGCGCAGGTGTTGAGCCCGGCAAACTCGGGGCGGGTCAGCTCGCCATTGAAGTCCCCCAGGATAACAAAGGGATTACCGCGTTCCAGGCGACGGCTCTGCACATTGTGGTACAGCAGCATGGCCTCGGCGCCGCGGCGCAGGGTAGAGGAAAAACGCCCCAGGGCGCTGTGGGTCAGCAACCGGGCTATGTGTGCATTGGCGCCGTTTTTTTCGGGCAAGGCATTGTCGGTTACGGCATTGTCTGTCATGGCAGGCAGCTCGGCCAACTCAAACCCGGGCCTTTGGGATTTGAGGTGCACCACGTAGACATCCAGTTTGCCAAGGTCCGGCAGCCGCACAGTCCCCCGCAGCACAGTGCGGCTGAAGCGAAAATCGGCGGCCAGTCCCAGCAGCGGCAACAATTTGGGTTCAGGTTGCAGCGCCGCCAACTCCACTATGGGATGGCGACTTGCCAGGGCCACCACAGGACTGTGGAGCACATGCTCATCTCCGGCTGGCGTGTCCACCAGCGCAAAGTGCGGATAGTTGAGTTCCCCCAGCAAGCGCTCCAGGGCCTGGGGGCTGAACACCTCTTGCAGTCCCAGCACATCGGCCTGCAAAGAGGATAAGCAGTGGCGCAGCCAGGCACACTTCTTTTGCCATTGCTCCTGGCTGTAGATACGATCGAATTCATAGGCCGCCAGGGGCGGCTCGATAAAGTTGAATAAGTTGAGGCTGGCCAACTTTATTTGGGCCTTTTGCCCCCTTGCCGCTTCATGCCCTTCGGGCGCCATGGTCACAACCCATTCGGCTCAGTACTTGCTGGCAAGATAACAAAGATTGGCATACCGCGACAGCCAATCCCCGGACTCAGGCTTACCCCGCAAGAATATTTACCCACAAAGCGATAGGGCTGCCATACTTAATCCACTGAATTCCATGGCACAACCCATATAACCAAACAATGATGCGCAGCCTCTTTCTATTATTTTGCCTATTGTGGCCCCTCTGTGCCCTCGCCAACAGAGCGCCGGACAGCCAGGTTGCGCCGACCAAATACCTGGATATCAACAACCCGCAAGCCATCATGGCCGAGCATCTGTGGCTGCTTCGCGAAGAACAGCAACGGCTGACGCCCGAGCAAGTGCTGGCCTACTATCGCAGCGGCTTAATGCAAACGGTCGGCAAGGGTGTGCCGGCCTTTGGCATAGGTTCCAGCCCGGTGTGGCTCCTGCTGCCGCTGATAAATCCGGGAACCAGGGACAGCACCCGCGTGCTGCAACTGGGGGTTCCCTGGACCGATGAAATTCGGCTGTGGCAATTGGGGCCGGACCAGGACCGGGAATTTGTTTTTGGGGATAACTTTTCCGGCACTCCCTACAGGGACCGTTTACCAACCCTGACGCTCACCCTGGCACCGGGCGAGACCCTGTTGATGCTGCGGGCCGAGTCCAAGGATCCTTTGGTATTGCCCCTGACCCTGCAGCCCCCTGAGGCCCAGCGGCAAAGCAACAGTTTCTATCAGTACAGTTATGGCTTTTTTTATGGCGCCATCTGCATCCTGATGGGCTACAACCTGATGCTGTACGTGGGCATGCGCAGCCGCAGTTACTTACTTTATTCGCTGTTCTTACTGAGTTTTCTGTTTACCAATCTCAGCTATACCGGCCATGGCATGCTCTGGCTTTGGCCCTCCGGTCCCCATTGGCAGCAATGGCTCAATCCGTTGCTGATGACCCTCTTTTGCACCATGGGCCTGCTGTTTGCGCTGCGCTTTTTGCAGATAGGCAAACTCAGGCCCCAGTTACGGCTTATCGTCCTGGGTCTGCTGGGGGTGATTTGGCTGATGCAATTGTTGGCACTGGCCTTTGACAGCCGCAGCCTGTCGCTGATCCTGGCCTTCGATCTGGTGCTGTTTTTCTCCTTCCTGATGCCCCTGCTCGGTGCCATTTCTCTGGCCTCGGGCAACTACACCGCAAGGCTGTTTTTACTGGCGTCCCTGTCCTCCATGGTGGGCTGCGCCATTACCGGGCTGGCGGTGCGTGGCATTATCCCCTTCAACCAGTTCACCTTCCGCATAGCCGAAATCGGAGTCTTGATAGACATGATATTGCTGGCACTGGCGCTGGCGGAAAAATTCCGTATTGCTGAGCGCCAGCGCCTGGCGGCGGAGCAGCAGGCCAGAATTGACCCGCTGACCGGACTCATTAATCGCCGCGCCTTTGATGAGCAGATCCGCCCCTGGGTCGCCCAGGGTCACAAGTGCCATCTGGGACCTGCGCTGCTGATGCTGGACATAGACAGATTCAAAACCATCAACGACACCCTGGGGCATGCCCTCGGTGACAAGGTGCTGACCGATATTGCCACCTGCATCAAGCAGTCACTTCGCAGTCAGGACATCTGCGGGCGCTGGGGTGGCGAGGAGTTTGTGATCCTCCTGCCCGAAACCGGACTCCATGCCGCCGAAACCATAGCAGAGCGGATCCGCACCAATATTGCCGCGCTGAATATCGGCGGCGAAAGCGCCGATCTCAGTGTCAGTGCCAGCGTGGGGCTGTGCGTCGATACCGGCTGCCGCACCCCGGTGGAAAGCCTTATCCGCCATGCCGACCAACTTATGTACCTGGCCAAACAGGATGGCGGAAACCGGGTCTACTGCGATCACAAAGACATGGCGGTAACGGCATAATCCCCATTCAATCGCCGCTGGTCGCTGCTACGGCAGAGATAGACCCCTACCCCCCTACACTCCCCCGGTAATGTCAGCCCTGTTGTTCAACGAGCAGGGTGCCGCGATACATTTGCATCTGACAATGAAAGGCGTACTCCCCCGGAGCCAGCGCCGGTAACTGAACCGTTCTGGCCTTGTTCAGCGGCAAGGTCTCACTGAGCTGCAAAGCGGGGAACAGCAGGGTTTCAGCACAGGGAGAGGGATCCTTGCGCATAAAGGTCAGCCGCAGCGGCGTTTGGGCCGCGACTTTAATCCGTGCCGGCGAGTAGGTGCCGTTTTCCACCAGGATCACCAACTCCTCCGAGGCCAGGGAGTCTGTCCCGGGGTGATAGAGCCAGAACCACCAGACTATCAGGGCTATCAGCAGCAGACCGCCAAGATTTACCATCCACATAATGCTTTTCCTCTCAGTGGCGCTGGGCCTTGAACAGCCGCAAGCGGTTGGCGTTGCTGACCACGGTCAGGGACGAGAAGGCCATGGCCGCACCGGCGATGACGGGGCTCAGCAGCAGGCCGAAAACCGGGTACAGAATGCCGGCGGCTAAAGGCACCCCGGCGGCGTTGTAAATAAAGGCGCCAAACAGGTTTTGCTTGATGTTCCTGAGGGTGGCCTTGCTGACAGCGATGGCATCGGCCAGGCCGTGCAGCGAGCCGCGCATCAGGGTGATGTCGGCGCTTTCAATGGCAACATCCGTGCCCGTGCCAATGGCAAACCCCACATCGGCCATCGCCAGAGCGGGGGCATCATTGATGCCATCCCCTGTCATGCCGACGATTTCCCCCGCCATTTGCAACTCCTGCACCTTGCGGGATTTATCCTGGGGCAGCACCTCGGCAAAGTATTCGCTGATACCAACCTTGGCCGCCACGGCCCGGGCTGTGGCGCGATTGTCACCCGTGATCATCACCACGCGGATCCCGTCCTTTTGCAACCGCCTGATGGCGTCAACCGAATCGGGCTTGATGGGATCGGCCACGGCTATGATGGCCGCCAACTGCCCATCCACAGCCAAATACATGGGGGTCTTGGCTTCATCGGCCAGGGCCTGCACTGTCTCAAGCTGCTTATCCGGATTGATGCCCCGTTCGCGCATCAGCTTTTCATTGCCCAGCAGCAGCTTGTGTTTCTCGACCTCCCCCTCTACCCCATGGCCGGCAAGGGCGTTGAATTGGCTCAGTTTGCCCGGAGTGATCCCCTGCTCCCTGGCCGACGCCACCATGGCCAGTGCCAGCGGGTGCTCAGAGCCGCTCTCCAAACTGGCGGCCAGCCTCAACACGTGCTGGCGCTCAAATGAGCCCAGGGGCAGGACATCGGTGATCTTGGGTGATCCCAGGGTGATGGTGCCTGTCTTGTCCAGGATCATGGCACTGATCCTGGATGCCGTCTGCAACGCAGCGCCGTTACGGATAAGGACCCCGGCCTCGGCCGCCTTGCCAACGCCGACCATCACCGACATGGGGGTCGCCAGCCCCAGGGCGCAGGGGCAGGCAATGATAAGCACTGTGGTGGCCGACACCATGGCGAAGGCGACCGATGGCTCAGGGCCCACATTGAGCCAAACCAGGGCGCTCAGCACCGCAATGATCATGATGGCGGGG
Organism: Shewanella cyperi; assembly: GCF_017354985.1. Classification (NCBI taxonomy): domain Bacteria; kingdom Pseudomonadati; phylum Pseudomonadota; class Gammaproteobacteria; order Alteromonadales; family Shewanellaceae; genus Shewanella; species Shewanella cyperi. The sequence continues at coordinate 3,202,770 of NZ_CP071501.1, forward strand.
ACAAAATAAGCCGAGATCACGTCGGCCAGGCGGCCTATGGGAGGCTTGGAGTTTTGCGCGCGCCTGACCATTTCAATGATCTGTGCCAACGCTGTGTCTTTGCCGACCCGGGTGGCGCGAAACAACAGGGTGCCGGTCTTATTGAGCGTACCGGCCACCACTTCGTCGCCGATGCCTTTTTCCACCGGCATGGGTTCGCCGGTCAGCATGGATTCATCCATGGCACTGTGGCCTTCGATAACCTGACCATCCACGGGAATTTTTTCCCCCGGGCGCACCCGCACGCTATCCTCCAATTTGACCAGCTCTATGGCTATGTCCTGTTCCACGCCATCCCGTATGACCCGGGCGGTTTTGGCCTGCAAACCTATCAGGCGCTTGATGGCTTCCGAGGTTCGTCCCCGGGCCTTGATTTCCAGCGCCAGTCCCAGGTCAATCAGCCCTATGATCATGGCCGTGGCCTCAAAATACACATGGCGGGCCATTTCCGGCAGCAGCTGCGGCAGCAGCACCACTGTCATGGAATACAGCCAGGCCGTGCCCGTACCAAGGGCTATCAGGGTATCCATGTTGGCGGTATGATTTTTCAAAGATTGCCAGGCACCCACATAAAAGTGCCGGCCAGAGAACAGCATCACCGCCAGGGTCAACAGCCCCACCACCAGCCAGGCCAGTTGTTCGGCGCCTGAGTTGATCGTCATGTCGCCGACGACCAGGCTGTAGAGCATCAGCGGCACCCCCAGCCCCAGCGCGGCCGTCATGTCGCGGATGAGCTTGCGGTAATAGGCCAAGTCCGCCTGCTCCCGCTCGGCCATGGCATCCACCGCCGGTTCCAACAAGCTGGCGTGATAACCGGCCGCTTCCACCGCCCGGATCAAGGCCTCCGTTGCCGCTGTGCCGCTGACGGTCACGGTCCGATCGGCTAAGTTCATTTCCGCCTTGCTGACACCGCTGACCGTCGTCAGGGCCCGTTCAATCTTGCCAACGCAGCTGGCACAGCTCGCGCCATCGATGATCAATTGACATTCGTTTGAGGTGACAACCCTTGATTTGCTCATGTGCAATTATCCTTGCCGTTGATCCCGTCCGACATCGCCCGCAGTGCCATCATGGCCCCGATTCGTCGCCGTTAAACTGGCCAGTCAGATGGCAAATGGCCTGTTCGCCGGGCGCTTAAAATAAAGCGCAAAGACTCCGCTTCCCAGGCCCAATAAGGCTTGTCGCTTGTCGCTGTTTGCCTGCCATGTCGGCCGCAGCAGCCTCAAGCGGGGGCAGCAGCCTCAAGCGGGTGCAGAAGCGCTGCCGTAACGGCCATGGAAGACAGGGCGATGGCAAACTCCAATACTTTCATCTGCAGGACTTTTTCTCTTACCCGTGTATTCAGCATAGACCTGTGTCTTACACAAAGGTCAAATGTGAATTTGTCGCGGAATTTTGCTTTCCGTACCTCTGTGCTGACACCTCGTTCCGGGTCATTTCAACCAAGGATTAGGGGTGCCAAAGTGCGGCAGTGATTGATGAAAGGTGTTCCACTCTAGCCATGGCGGAACAGGCGAGGCAACTCAAAGAGATATTGCGAAGTCTAAATGTTGCACCGTTCCCCCTTCGGAGCCGCTGAGGTCGATGAGCTTGGGCGCGTAGCCGAGGTAAGGATACCGAGGCTACTTCGGTCGAGCAGGGTGAGTGTCGCGCAGCGACAAGCTCACGAACGCGAGGCATGGAGCCGAGCTGGGGTGGATTTACATGGACGTAAATCCGAGAGTCTGTCGCGTTGGCCGTTTCGCCCATAAACCCGAGGGGCTTTCGGCTCCGGTTGGGGGTCGCTGGGGGATTGGATAAGGGGGCAAGTCGACACTGCCCCCTTTCCCCGGGTGTGGGTTGGAGACCCACGACTTTCTGCCGCTGGCACAGCGGCTATCTTTATACCTGCTTCGGCATCAATTCCTTGATGCTACTCATCACACTTGGCTGTCCAAAAACGCAGTACCGCCAAGGCGCGGGCTCAGCCACCCAGGATCCGCTTCCACCAGGGCAGCGGATCACCGCAATTGGCAGCGGGATGCCAACTCTCCATCCGGGCGGGGGCCGCCACTGCCCCTCGGCACTGCTTTTCCATCGCCTTACCGGTGGCGGGATCGAAGTAACCGTTCACTATGCCGTTCTCCGGCGTCATCCTCAGGCTCACCGGCGGCCTTTGCTGCAGGAAGGCCTGGTAGATGGCCATGGCGCCGCTGGAACCATAAAGGCTGGTCTTGCCGTTGTCGTCACGGCCGACCCAGACGGCCGCCACGTTACGCTCGTCAAAACCGGCGAACCAGGAGTCGCGGCTGTCGTTGCTGGTGCCCGTCTTGCCCGCCAACACCTGCCCTGGGAAGGCGGCGCCGAGTTTGGCGGCCGTGCCCTGACTGACCACCTTGGTCATGGCGTATTGCACCAGGAAGGCGGTTTCGGGCGTCAAGCCCTGGCTGGCCGAAGGCCGGCTTGCGGTCAGGGGCTCATTGTTGCTGTCGAGCACATCGGTCACAGCGACAAGGGATCGGTAACGACCATTGTCGGCCAGGGTTTGATAGATCTGCGCCACCATCAAGGGCGAACCGTTGACCGCCCCCAGCAGCATGGAAGGATAAGGGTTCACGGGTTCAGTCCAACCCACCTTGTCCATTGTGGTTGCCACCGAATCCACCCCTATGGCCATGCCCAGGTTCACCGTCGGCACGTTCATCGATTTGCTGATGGCGGTGAGCAGGCTTACCTGGCCGCTGAACTGCTTGTCGACGTTTTGCGGTGACCAGGTCTTGCCCTGCTCGTTGGTGAGTGTGATGGGCTCATCCTTGATGGGGGTCAGCAAGTGATACTTGTCGCCCTGATCCAGCGCGGTGGCATAGACGAAAGGCTTTATCAGTGAACCTATGGGTCGGCGCATTTCGCTGGCCCGGTTATAGCCTTCAAAATCCGGATGGCGGTCGCCGACCATGGCGGCTATGCCGCCGGAATACTTGTCGGTGACCACCATGGCCGCCTGCAACTGGGGACTGTCCTTGCCCAGACGCTTCATGGTGTCACGCACCGCCTGCTCCGCCGCTTCCTGGGCCACGGGATCCAGCGTGGTGTAAACCTTGATGCCGGAGGTTTTCAGCAGACTGTCGCCCCAACGCTGTGCCAGTTCCTGCTTCACAGTGGCGAAGAAGGCCGGCAACTTCTGGTGCACCGGCTTATCGGCCCGGCGCAGCCCCAGCGGCGACTCGGCCGCCACCTGATAGTCCTGTACCGACAGCTTGCCGGCCTCCATCAAGAGCCGCAGCACAAGATCGCGCCGCTCCTGGGCCCGCTCGGCAAAACGCCAGGGATTGTAATAGGACGGGCCCTTGATCACCGCCACCAGAAACGCCTGCTGCGCCAGCGTCAGCTCGGCTATGGGGCGACCGAAATAGAACTGGGACGCCAGCCCCATGCCGTGGACGGCGCGGGACTTGTCCTGGCCCATGTAGACCTCGTTGAGGTAGGCCTCGAGGATCTCGTCCTTGCTGTAGCGGAAGTCAATGATGATGGCCATCAGGGCTTCGCGCAGCTTACGGATAAGGGAGCGCTCGCTGGAGAGGAAGAAGTTTTTCGCCAGCTGCTGGGTCAGGGTCGAACCGCCCTGCACCGTGCGGCCGGCACTGATATTAACGAAGGCCGCCCGCAAAATGGCAAAGGGATTGATACCATGGTGATCGTAGAAGCTGCGATCTTCCACCAGGATCAGCGCGTCCACTATGGACTTGGGGATCTCGGCGGTGGGCACAAACAACCTGTCCTCACCGTCACCGGCGATGATTCGGTCGAGCAATACCGGCTCCAGATGGAATACCGCCAACTCGCGCTTATCGCTCTGGCGCGCCACCGAGGCCACGCCGTCACTGTCAAAGCTTATCATCACCCGCTCGGCACTTTTGCTGCCCTGGGGATGGCGGAAGGGACGGCGCCAGAGGTCGATGCGCGTGCTTGACGCGGAAAACTCCCCCACCTGACGCGGATTGGCCACCTTGCGGTAACCCAGTAGCTTGAGTTCGTCCATCAACTGGGCGTGACTCACGGCGGCCCCGGGATACAGGGCCATGGAGCGGCTGAAGACCTGGGCCGGCAAATACCATTTCTGGCCCTCAAACTTGCGGGCAATGATCTGGTCGAGATAAATGCTGTACATGACCAGGGCCGCCATGGCGACAAGGGCCAGCTTCCAACTCAGGGACCAGCTGCGCTTAAGCCAGGAGGGTTTGGCTGCGGCCTTGGTGCGGCCGCGTTTTTTGCTCACTTTCTTTACTGTCATTTGTTCACTGTCAATGCGTTACTGTGCTTGCGATGCCGGCATATGCCCATCGCCATCTCCCTGTCCGTTGCGCCTCAGTCGGCGGAATTGGCCAGGGTCTTTTTCTTGGTAAATTTGGTCGGCAGCGTCCCGGCGGGATCGTCCGGCCACAAATGTTTGGGGTAGCGGCCGCGCATCTCTTTCTTGACCTCTACATAGGGTCCGGCCCAGAAGCTGGCCAGATCGGCGGTCAGTGCCAGGGGGCGCTGGGCCGGGGACAAGAGTTCCATGGTCAGCTTCAACCGCCCCTGGGCCAGCACAGGGGTCTGGGCCATGCCGTAGGCCTCCTGCAATCTGACCCTGAGCAGGGCCCGGCCGTCGGCCTCGTAGCGGATTGGTGCCCGGGTTCCGGTGGCCATGGGGTAATGGGTCGGCAGCACCTCGTCCAGCAGCTGTTTTTGCTGCCAATTGAGCCCCTGTTCCAGCAACCGGGCGCAGTTCAGGGCCTTGAGTTGCTCCAGGTTATTGACCTGCTCCAGATAGGGCGCCAGCCATTGCTCCAGCCTGGCCAGCAGCCCCTGCTCGCTGCAATCGGGCCAATCACCGCCGAGCAGCTCGGCGGCCAGAACCAGGCGCTGGCAAATTTGCTGAAAATCCTCGTCCAAATTCAGCTGGCTAAGGCCCTTGCTGCGGATCCTGTCGAGCCAGGCGGCGGTTTTCAGCGCCCTGGGCACAGACTGCAGCTGTGTGCGCTTCAGCACCAACTGCCCGAGTTTCAGTTGCCGCTCGGCGACAAAGCGCCCCTTGGCCTCATCGAAACCGCTGTGGTCGTGCTCAAGGGTCAAAAACGCCAGCGGGCCATCGAGCCAGCGCGGGTCAAAATCGGCGGCGAGCCAGATGCGGCCACTGCTGCGGCCCTCGGTCTCGCCAAAGTCCGCCACCACCAGCATGGGGGCCTGGCTTAAGGGGTCGCTCTCATCCAGGGACACACCCGTGCCGTTGGCCAGCAAAAAGCCCTGTTGACCGCGAGCCAGGGCAATGCGGTCGGGGAAGGCCAGCGCCAGCAGCAGGCCCATGTCCCTTGGGTGGGCTTCGCGCTGCACCTGGGCCAGATCGGCACTCAGCCCCAGCTTGGCCAGCCATTGACGCACCTGCTGGGCACTCTGGCCCGTGGTACCAAAACGCAGGTAGTTGCTGATATCGGCCCCGAGCCTTGGCAGGCCGCGGCCCTCAAGGATCGCCGCCAGCACACAGGCCAGCGGTGCCAACAGGGGGTCATCCAGTTCCCGCGCCAACAGCCTGGACTTGAGCAGCATGTGCGCCAGACGCGGATGGCAACCCAGCTTGTGGGCCTCGCGCCCAAGGGGCGTCAGCTTGCGCTCCGCGTCCACCAGCTCCAGGTTGTGCAGCAGTTCCCAGGCCAGGGTCTCGTTTACAGACGGTGCCGGGCTCAGCAGCGGCAGCTCACCGAAGGCGCGCACACCCCAGGCGGCGCATTCCAACGCCATGGACACCAGCTCGCCGCGGGCGATTTCCGGCTCCTCGGCCTTGGCCATGCGATCCTGCTCTTCCTGGCTCCAGAGCCGCAGGCAATAGCCCGGCGCCAGACGCCCGGCACGGCCGGCCCTCTGGGTACTGGACGCCTGACTGATGCGCCGCAGCGCCAGACGCGATACCCCGGTGCGGGGATTGAAGGCGGCCTGGCGCACCAGGCCCGAGTCCACCACCAGGGTCACCCCGTCTATGGTCAAACTGGATTCCGCCAGATTGGTGGCCAGCACCAGCTTGCGCCGCCCGGAGGGATCCGGGCTCAGGGCCCGGTCCTGCTCGGCATTGCCGAGTTCGCCGTAAAGGGGACAGATGGCAATATCGTTCAGGCGTTCACCGAGGCGTTCGGCGATAAAGCCCGCGAGGCGCTCGATTTCCGCCTTGCCGGGCAAAAAGGCCAGCACTGTGCCCGCCGCCACGCCTTCGGGCAGCATGACTTTGCCGCTCAGCAGCTCCAGCAGACTGGCGCCCATGTGCTCCAGCCAGTCCCGCTTGCCGGGAGCGCTGTAGCCCAGGGTCACCGGGAAACTGCGGCCCTCGCTTTGCAGCAGTTTGGCGTCCGGCATCAAGGTCGTCAGCGGCAAGCCGCTGAGGGTGGCCGACATGGCCAGAATGCCAAGATCATCCCGCAGGGAGGATTGCACCTCCAGCGCCAGCGCCAAACCGAGATCCGTGCTCAGGTGCCGTTCGTGGATTTCATCGAAAATGATCAGCGCTATGCCGGAGAGTTCGGGATCGTCCTGGATCATCCGGGTCAAAATCCCTTCGGTCACCACCTCAAGGCGGGTATGGCGGCTGACTTTGCTGTCACCGCGCACCCGGTAACCCACCTCGGCGCCGAGTTCACAACCGCGCTGGGCGGCGATAAAACGCGCCACCGAGCGGGCCGCCACCCTTCTGGGCTCCAACATCAGGATCTTGCCATCAAGTTCCGGCCAATCGAGCATGGCCAGCGGCAGCGCCGTGGATTTACCGGCACCTGTGGGAGCTTCGAGAATAATTTGCTTATGGCTTGCCAGGGCCTGACGCAGCGGCGCCAGCAGGGCCGTAATGGGAACTTGGTTCAAATCCGCTCTGGGTGTGCAAATGGATGGCGGCCAGTGTACTAAGATTCCGCAGCGAGTGCCATGGCAGGCACTCGGCCTGCTCAGTTCCTGTGCCAGGGCCGGCGCAGGCCCGTGGTTAAATGGTCCAGTGGCGAGGGTTTGGCAATGGCATAGCCCTGGGCATAATCGACCCCCAGCTGCATCAGGCGCTCGCCTATGGCGCTGGACTCGACAAATTCGGCCACCACCTCGAAGTCCATTTCACGACCCAGCTGGCAGATGGCGGCCACTATGGCCTGATCGGCCTTGTTGTCGCACAGATTCACCACGAACTGGCCATCGATTTTGACCAGGTCCACATCCAGGCGCTTAAGGTAGGCAAAACTGGAAAAGCCCGAGCCAAAGTCATCCAGCGCCAACTTGCAGCCCAGGGGCCTGAGCAGCTCGATAAGTTGCTGGGCCTGCTCCACCTGGCTGACGGCGGCGGTTTCGGTAATTTCAAAACAGAGCTTGTTCACCAACTCCGGCTCAGCCAGCAGGCGCATCTCCAGCCAATCCATGAATTCACTGTCGCCAAGGGAGGTGGCCGACAGGTTCACCGACACCAGTTCCAGCTCCTGCCACAGCGCCAGATTACAGCCGCCCCAGCGCAGCATGTGATCCACCACCCAGCGATCGATACGGGGCGCCAGGTTGTAGCGCTCCGCCGCCGGCAGGAAGATCCCCGGTGACAGCATCTTGCCGGGTTCCTGCTCCAGGCGCAGCAAGATTTCCAGGTGGGCGCCCCTGTGCTGCCCCGTCAGGGGCTCTATGGGCTGGCAATACAGCTGGAAGCGGTTCTGGTTGAGCGCATCAATTATATCCACCGAGGCCGCCATTTCGGTGTAGAGCCTATGCATTCGGGGATCCGTCGGGCAGTAAATATGCCAGCCATTGCGGCCTTGCTCCTTGGCCACACGGCAGGCGGCATCGGCGCGGCTCATATAGGTATAAATGTCGCTGGCCTCGGCATCCAGGGGCGCTATGCCCATACTGACGCTGACATTGTGGCGCTTCTGCTCCCAGCTGAAATCATGGCCGGCCAGCTGGCTGCAGATCCTTTGGGCTATGACCCTGGCCGTGTCCAGGTTGCAGTAGTGCATCAGGATGGCGAACTCATCGCCCCCCAACCGCGCCACAGTATCACCCTTGCGCACCAGCTGCTTGAGCCGCAATGCCACCTGGCACAGCAGCTTGTCCCCGGCCTGATGGCCGCTGACATTGTTGATCACCTGAAACTGGTCGAGGTCCAAAAAGGCCACGCACACGGGTTCCTCACCGCTGACCGGCAGCTGCCGGGCCAGCAGGGCCTCAAAATGAAACCGGTTCGGCAAGCCGGTGAGGGCATCGTAGTTGGCGTGGAAGGACAGCTCATCGGCAAGCCTGTGTCGTTCGCTGACATCGTCCGCCAGCATCAGCAGGTGCTGGGGATCGTCGCTCATGCGGCTGAAACTGAGCTTGAGCCACAGGGGATGGGGACGATTGAAGGAGACCTCACACCAGGCCTGGTGCAGCACGCCGTCGCGCACCACCTTGAGGGTGTCGAGCAAAATGGCGCTCTCTTCGGGTTTTATCAGGCCGAGCAAATCCGTGCCCTCCACCAAAGGCAGATTCTGGCGCGCAATGGCATTGAGCATGCTAACCCTGTTGTGCCTGTCCACCAGGCAACAGGACAGGGGTAATTGGTTGAATAACTCCTGGTATTTATGCTCACTCACCAGCAGCGCCTGGGCGATGCGGGTCAGCTCCATGGCCGCCCCTATCAGGGTGGCAGCTGTGCCCAACTCGTTGATAAAACCTGCATCCCACTCCCGCGGACGCTGGCAATTGACCGCCCCCACGGCGATGCGGGTTTCCCCGAACTGCACCGGCGGCAGCACCAGCAGACTCTTGACCTGCCATTGACGCAGCAATTGCTTCTCGGCGTTGGCCTGCAAAGGAAGTTCGGCGATATCTTTAACATTCAATAATTTGGGCTGGCGCATCAGCTGGCGGAAAAAAGGCATCCGTTCCAGGGGCCAGTGGCGCGGATTGGCACCGCCGGTCACCCCGGGTCTGAGATAGAGGTTGCGGGGCCGGATGCCGCCGATACCGGCAAAGGCCGACAGCACAAACACCCCGTCACAATCGAGCTGGGCCGTGATGGTCTTCAACGCCCGGTCGACATTTTGCTCCAGGGTCACCAGGGGAGCGTCGCCAAAGATCCCGGCCAGGGCGGTTTGCAGTGAAGAAATCGATTCGGCTTGCATCAGTGGCGTCTTCCCGGAAGCATAAGTGATTGTTGCAATCTGCATTCAGTATAGGCAAAGCTAACCCAATGATAAGTAGAGCCAGATCATAAAGATTGGATGGAAAATCCCATGAGTACTTCCCCCAATACCCTGAAACAGAGGTTGTTTCTGGGATTCGCTCCGGACGAGTCCCAGCGCCGGCAACTACAGGCACTGCAAAGGGAGTTGCAGCACCAGCAAACGACGCCCCAGGAATGGCGCCCGGTGCTGAAGGATAACCTGCACCTGACCCTGGCTTTTCTTGGCAATGCCAGTCCGGAGCAGCGACGGGAACTGGAGCTGGGCATAGGCCAGATACATAAACCGCGATTTGTGCAGCGACTCGAGCGCTTGCAGCTTTGGCGAGGCCCGGGAGTGCTGTGCCTTGGGGGGCACGCCGAAGATGATGGCTTGCTGCGGCTTTACCGGGACAGCCAGACCCTGGCGGGCAATTTGGGGCTGCAGCAGAGCGAACATGGTTTCCATCCCCACATTACCCTGTTTCGCAAGGCCAAGGCCGGTCAGCTGCCAACGCTGTCGCCCGAGCCGTTAACCCTGAAACCTGAGCTGCTGCACCTATATTGGTCGGAATCAACCCCTGGCGGGGTGCGCTACCGGATATTGCACAGCTGGGATCTTGGCTGAGACCGTTCTGGTTCGGAACCCAGAACGCCAGCTTAAAGAAGAGCCCCGGCTCAGAGATTTTTATACATGATGCAGCAGTCGAGGCTGATGCCGCGGGGACTTTGGTAACTGGCCATCCGCTCCTCACCGAAGCCGCAGCGGCGATAGAAGTCGATGGCATTGAGGGTGGACTCCAGGCGCAGACGCTTAAGTCCCTTGTTTCTCGCCAGCGCTTCGGCGAAGGTCACCAGCGCCCGCCCCGTGCCCCGGCCCATTTCCGACGGGGCCACAAACACGGCTTCCAGCTGACCTTCACCGGGCAAAAGTTCAGGGTTATCGCAATCGAGCATCACGCTGCCGACCACCTGGGAACCCTGACTCCTTTCGTCGCGGCAGGCGATATAGAAATGCCCGGCCACCACCTCGCTGAAGCCGGCGCTGGGCTGGCCCTCGGTCCAACTGGCCAGCAGGTCGTCCGGATAATGACCAGGGCAACCGGCCAAAATGGAGGCCACCCGCAGGTTCCAAATGGCCTGGGTGTCTTCCGCTGTGGCCTTGATAATTTTCAGCTCTGTTTCCCTCTGCATGCCTGTACTCCCTGAATAATCCAAGTTTCACGCTACCATGGAATCAACTGACGGGTAACCCTGATAAAAAAACGCCCCGACAATGCGGGGCGTCTTTTCAGTGCCGACAGCGGCTGAGACTCAATCAGTCCTTCAGCAGCTCGGCTATGGTCAGCACCCCGTGGGTGGTGGCACCGGCGGCCCACAGGGCACCGGCGCTGTCTTCAAAGGCGGCGGCCAAGTCCACGTGCAGCCACTTGGCCTCGGGGGCGACAAAGCGCCACAGGAAACCGGCGGCATTGGAGGCACCACCGGCACCGCCACCCTTGACCGGACGGCTGTTGGCGGTATCGGCATAAGCCGAAGGACACATGTCCTTGTGCCAGGGCTCCAGCGGCAGGGCCCATACCTTCTCGGCCACACTCTTGGCCTTGGTACGGGCCAGGTCCAGCACGGTCTCATCGGGGGAGAAGATGGCGTTGTAGTTGCCACCCACGGCCATGACGGCGGCGCCGGTCAGGGTCGCTGCATCTATGATGAAAGGCGCGCCCGAGGCCGACGCGGCCTGCAGGCCATCTGCCAGCACCAGACGGCCCTCGGCATCTGTGTTAACCACTTCCACTGTCACACCGTTCTTGTAGCTGAGGATATCACCCAGTTTGAAGGCACGGCCGCTGACCAGGTTCTCGGCGCAGCACAGGAACAGCTTGACCCGCTTGTTCAGGCCCTGACGTATGGCCAGGCCCAGAGCGGCGGTCACGGTGGCGGCGCCACCCATGTCGCACTTCATATTCAGCATGCCTTCGGAGGCCTTGAGGCTGTATCCGCCTGAGTCGAAGGTGATGCCCTTGCCCACCAAAGCCACGGACACAGGGGCGTCGGCCCCCAGCGGGTTATAATCCAGCTCCAGCATCACGGGTGGACGCTCGCTGCCACGGCCCACGGCGTGGATCCCCACCCATTGCTCTTCCAGCAGGGCTTCGCCTTCTATGATGCGGAAACTGACGGCATCGCCACCCAGGGTCTTGAGCCAGTTGGCGGCCTGGGTCGCCAATTTTTGTGGTGGCAGGTTTTCCGGGGTTTCGTTGATAAGACCACGGGCAAAACGGGCCGCTTCCATACGTTGTTCCAGGGTGGCAACGGTTGCTGCATCGCCGGTCCAGTTCAGCTGCCAGCCCGGTTTGGCGGTGACAAAGCCCTGGGCGAACGACCACTGGCGATTCAGGTCCCAGTCTTGCCCTTCCAGGTTGACCGTGGTCACGCCCTGATTGCGCAGCTTGCGGGCCGCCATCTGGATCTGGCGCAGTTCATCGCCATTGCCCAGATGAATGCGGGCAGCACCGCCGTCAAAGGTCACATCGGCCTTGCCCCATTGGGGGGCGGCTGCTTCCTGGGTAAGAAGAACGCTCATTGCTTGTGTCATTGGAATTCCTTTATTTGGCTTGAGTATGTGCGGCTTTGCCACTGCAGGACCGGGATGCCGCAAATGGCAAGAGTGTACTGCATCCACGCCGGTTAACCCAAGCCCCCAACGGAACGCTTATATCTGAACCCGGGCTTACGCGGCGGACAAATTCCAGTACACTGCCCCACTGGCTATGCCCCATAAAATAAGCCCCATAACATAAGCCCCATAAAATCTGCCGCACCGACACCGCGTCACCGCCATGGTCTGAAAATCAAGGAGCCAAGATGCAATTCGACCCGCCATTGTCACAGGGAATACTGCTCAGAAGGTACAAGCGTTTCCTGGCCGATGTGCAGCTGCCGGACGGCAGCGAAATCACCCTGCACTGCCCCAACACGGGTTCCATGCGCCATTGTCTGTTTCCCGGTGAGCCTGTGTGGTTTTCCACCTCAGACAACCCCAAACGCAAATACGCCCATACCTGGGAATTGGCCCGGAACGACCAAGGGCAGCTTATCGGCATCAACACCGGTCGTGCCAATGCCCTGGCCGAAGAAGCGATTCTGGACGGGCGCATTGCCGCCCTCAGCGGTTATCAAAGCCTGAAGCGGGAGGTTAAATACGGTGAGGAAAACAGCCGCATTGATATTCTGCTGAGCCAGGGCAGCAAGCCCGACTGCTTTATCGAAATCAAGAGCTGCACCCTGCTGGAACAGGGCCCGGATTTCGCCCCCGGCACTGGCTGTTTCCCCGATGCGGTGTCCGAGCGCGGCCAGAAACATTTGCGCGAGCTGATGGCGGTACGTGCAGCCGGAAAAAGGGCGGTTTTACTCTTTGTGGTGCAGCATTCTGGCATAGAAAAAGTAATGCCCGCAGACCATATAGACCCGCGCTACGGCGAGCTGCTGCGTGAGGCAAAATCGGCCGGAGTCGAGCTGCTGGCCTGGGCTGCCGAACTTTCGCCCCGGGAAGTGAAGCTCATCAAAGAACTGCCGGTAGAATGTTGACGGCATAGAAAAAATGCCGGTCGAAATAATTGAAATCAGTGGCTAAAAAGCACATAGTCAAAGAATTAGCCATTGACAGAGTAAAATGTTTGCCAGCCTTGGCGTATTTTGCTATAGATAGCGGCCGATCTTACAGACGCCCGACAACGCAAATGATTACAGGAGATGCGTTATGCCTGAAGGCACTAAAAAACTTGGCGTACTCGCTATCGCAGGTGTAGAACCCTACCAGGAAAAGCCTGGTGAAGAGTATATGAACGACCTGCAGATGGGCCACTTCAAGAAGATCCTTGAAGCCTGGCGCAACCAACTGCGCGAAGAGGTGGATCGCACCCTCAGCCACATGCAGGACGAAGCCGCCAACTTCCCCGATCCCGTCGATCGTGCTGCCCAGGAAGAAGAATTCAGTCTGGAATTGCGTGCCCGTGACCGTGAGCGCAAGCTGATCAAGAAGATTGAAAAGACGCTGCAAAAGATCGAAGAAGATGATTTTGGTTTCTGCGATTCCTGTGGCGTGGAAATCGGTATCCGCCGCCTGGAAGCCCGTCCAACGGCCGATCTCTGCATCGACTGCAAGACCCTGGCCGAAATCAAAGAAAAGCAGATGGCCGGTTAAGCCGGTGACATCCAGCGCGGGGCCAAGGCCCCGCTCGCTTTTTCTGCCCCTGCTTTTTCTGCCCCTGATAGTTCCGCCCGTCCACTTATGTCTCCGATAGCCGCATCCAACCCCTACATAGGCCGCTTTGCGCCCTCACCCTCAGGTGCCCTGCATTTTGGCTCCCTGATTGCCGCCCTCGGCAGCTATTTGCGTGCCCGCGCCATGCAAGGCCGTTGGCTGCTGCGCATCGAAGACATAGACCCGCCACGGGAAGTGCCCGGCGCCAGCGATGCCATACTGCGCACCCTGGAGGCCTTCGGTTTGCATTGGGATGGCGAGGTCTTGTACCAAAGCTCGCGCACCGAGGCCTACGAGGAGCGAATAACCCGGCTGCTCAGCGCAGGCGAGGCCTATTTCTGCCAGTGCAGCCGCAAACAAATCCAGGCCGCAGGCGGTATCTATGATGGCCACTGCCGGGATCTGGGCCTGACGTCGGGAGCCATCCGCATCCACAACCGCGCGGCCGTGGCCAGCTTTGAAGATAAACTCATGGGGTTGGTGCAGGTCGAGCCCGGCTTTGCCGGTGAAGATTTCATTATCAAGCGCAGCGATGGTCTCTATGCCTACCAGCTGGCGGTGGTGATGGACGATGCCATGAGCGGCATTACCGAGATAGTGCGTGGCTGCGATCTGATTGAGGCCAGCTGCCGCCAACTGAGCCTGTTCCGCCAATTCGGCGCCCCCGAGCCCGACTTTCTGCATTTGCCCCTGGCCTGTGCCGAACCCGGTTTCAAACTGTCGAAACAAAACCGCGCCCAGCCGGTGGATGATGACAACCCGGCCCCGGCGCTGCTCAGGGCTCTGACCTTTCTGGGGCAGGCGCCGGTGACTGTCGACAGCCCGGAGCGCATGTTGGCCCAGGCGGTCAGCCAGTTCACCCTGGATTCCATCCCCAGGCAAAGGGAGATACTGCTTGGCAGCTGATATATTCATCGGCGGTCATCAGTGTGGCGGATTGCTGCCTGGCTCGGGCCGGCAACAGATCCGCTGTCACACATTGGCCCTGTTCACACAATTGCCCGGGCAGAGAGATACTGCTTGGCCGCTGATATACTCATCGGCGGTCATTTGGTATATGATACCCGCCAGATTTTTAACCCGATAACATGACGTTCCGAGGTGTCCCATTTTTCGCCGTATCAGTCAGTTCTGTAAACAGCTGTTTGTAGACCCAAGCGTCGCTCCAACCGTTGAGGCGGTCAGCCAGACCGAATCCGGTTCGGGATTGAGTCTCAGCGTCGTTCCCAGAAATGCCCACACCATCTCCCGCAAGAGCATCAGCGAAAATGCCCTTAAGGTGTTGTATCGCCTGAATAAGGCTGGCTATCAGGCCTACCTGGTCGGTGGCGGTGTGCGCGATCTGCTGCTGGGTATGGAACCCAAGGACTTCGACGTGGTGACCAACGCCACCCCGGAAGACATCAAGAAACTGTTCCGCAACTGCCGTATCGTCGGCCGTCGCTTCCGGCTGGCCCACATAGTTTTTGGCCGTGATGTGATTGAGGTAGCGACCTTCCGTGGTCACCACGGTGAGGAAGACGGCGACAAGATTTCCAAGGCCAACGCCGAGGGCCGCTTGCTGCGCGACAACGTTTACGGCGACATAGATGAAGACGCCGAGCGCCGTGACTTTACCGTCAACGCCCTGTATTACGATATTGCCGACTACTCCATTCGCAGCTACGGCGGCGGCATGGAAGACCTCAATGACGGCGTGCTGCGCCTGATTGGCGATCCCGAGACCCGCTATCGCGAAGATCCCGTGCGCATGATCCGTGCCGTGCGCTTTGCCACCAAGCTCGGCATGCGCATCGAAGATGCCACCGCGGCCCCGATCCGTACCCTGGCGCCACTGCTGCGTGACATTCCCGCCGCCCGAATGTACGAGGAAGTGCTCAAGCTGTTCTTCGCCGGTAAGGCCCAGGCCAACTACCAGATGATGCAGGACTATCAGCTGTTCGAGCCCCTGTTCCCGCTGCTGCAAAACAGCATCAACGAGTCGACCAAGGGGCCCGCGGCCCGCATGGTGCAACTGGTGATGCGCAACACCGACCTGCGGGTGCTGGAAGACAAGCCCGTAACCCCGGCCTTCTTCTACGCTGCCCTGCTCTGGTATCCGCTGCGGGCCCGCGCCGAGGAAATCGCCCTGGAAAGCGGCTTGGGTATCTATGATGCCTATTTCGCCGCCATGGGTGATGTGATGGAGCAACAATGCCAAACCATCAGTATTCCCCGCCGTTTCAGCACCCCGGCCAAGGACATCTGGCAGCTGCAGATGCGCTTCGAGCGCAGCATGGGCACCCGTGCCTTCAAGCTGATGGAAAATCCCAAGTTCCGCGCCGCCTACGATCTGCTGTTGCTTCGGGCCGAGGCCGAGGGTGGCCCGCTGGCCAAAACCGCTGCCTGGTGGCAACGTTTTGTTGAAGCCGACGAAGAAGAGCGCGGTGACATTGCCCGCGCCAGCAACAAGGGTGCCGGCAAGAACCGCAAGTCGCGGGTCCGCCGTCGCCGTGGTCCCTCAGAGGGTGGTCAACAGGCGGCCAGCGGCGAATGACCCGGGTCTATATCGCCCTCGGCGCCAACCTCGCCGAACCCAAGCAACAATTGGACAGGGCCTGTGCGGCCCTGTCTGCTTTGGCGGCCCCCGGTAGCTTCAGGGTGTCATCCTATTACGCCTCCCGCCCCATGGGAGAGGTGGCCCAGCCCGACTATGTCAATGCGGTGGCAAGCCTGGAGACAGAGTTGGCACCGCTGGCGCTGCTGGACGCGCTGCAGGCCATAGAGCTTGACCAGGGCCGCGAGCGCCTGCTGCGCTGGGGCCCCAGAACCCTGGATCTGGACCTCTTGCTCTATGGCGATATCACCATGGACAGCGAGCGCCTGACCCTGCCCCATTACGGTATGAAACAACGCAGCTTTGTGCTGGTGCCGCTCCATGAGCTGACACCGGATTTGGTCCTGCCCTGCGGCACGTCCCTGGGAGACCTGGTCAACCAGGGCTTACGGGACGAGCTTCACCAACTGGGCCAAGAGGATTGAAGTCCGACCAGAGTTGGCATATAACTCCACTTCCACACGCAGTATAAGATTGACCTATATGGCTAAAGTGACTACATCAAGCCTGCTGAAAATGAAGCAGGAAGGCAAAAAATTCACGGCTCTGACCGCCTATGACGCCAGCTTTGCCGGCGCCTTTGATGCCGAAGGCATTGAAATATTACTGGTGGGGGATTCCCTGGGCATGGTGTTGCAGGGCAATGAAGATACCCTGCCGGTGACCACGGACGAAATCGCCTATCACACCCGCTCGGTGCGCCGCGGCATCAAGCAATCACT
Organism: Shewanella cyperi; assembly: GCF_017354985.1. Classification (NCBI taxonomy): domain Bacteria; kingdom Pseudomonadati; phylum Pseudomonadota; class Gammaproteobacteria; order Alteromonadales; family Shewanellaceae; genus Shewanella; species Shewanella cyperi. The sequence goes on from NZ_CP071501.1 coordinate 3,219,560, forward strand.
GCTGATCGCCGACATGCCCTTTATGAGCTATGCCACCCCTGAGCAGGCCATGCACAATGCCGCCATCCTGATGCAGGCCGGTGCCAACATGGTCAAGCTTGAAGGTGGCCAGTGGCTGCTGCAAACCGTCACCATGTTGACCGAGCGCGGCATCCCCGTGTGTGCCCACCTGGGCCTGACGCCGCAGTCGGTCAACGTGTTCGGCGGCTTCAAGATCCAGGGCCGCGACGAGGCCAATGCCAAACGCATTCTTGAGGAAGCCAAGGCCCTGCAGGCCGCCGGTGCCCAACTCCTGGTATTGGAATGTATCCCCGCCTCCCTGGCCAAGACCATCACACAGGCCCTGACCATACCCGTTATCGGCATAGGCGCCGGTGCCGACACCGATGGCCAGATCCTGGTGATGCACGATGTTCTGGGGATCTCCAGCGGCTACATACCCAAGTTCTCCAAGAACTACCTGGCGCAAACCGGTGAAATCCGCGCCGCGGTAAAAGCCTTTAAGGAGGAAGTCGCCAACGGCACTTTCCCCGGCAAAGAACACACATTTAATTGAGATCCAGATGCACACCACAGCCTTAATTGATGAAATCCGCGCCCAGGTTCGCGCCTGGCGTGCCCGCGGCGAAACCGTGGCCTTTGTGCCCACCATGGGTAACCTGCATGCGGGCCATATTCACCTGGTAAATGAAGCCCGCAAGCGTGCCGACCACGTGGTGGCATCCATCTTCGTCAACCCCATGCAGTTTGGCAAAAATGAAGATCTCGACGCCTATCCACGCACCCTGGCCGATGACCAAGCGGCCCTGACCGCCGCAGGTTGTGAACTGCTGTTTACCCCGACACCCGAAATCATCTATCCCAAGGGCCTCGACGCCCAGACCTTTGTGGAAGTGCCGGGTATTTCCGATGTGCTTTGCGGTGCCAGTCGTCCGGGGCACTTCCGCGGTGTGGCCACCATAGTGCTGAAACTGTTCAACATAGTGCAGCCCGATGTGGCTCTGTTTGGCCGCAAGGATTTCCAGCAGCTGCTGGTGATCAGGACCATGGTGGAAGATCTGTCGCTGCCGCTGGAGATAGTCGGCATAGACACAGTACGGGAAGCCTCGGGCCTGGCCATGAGTTCACGCAACGGCTATTTAACTGCCGACGAGAAGCAGCGCGCCGCGGCCCTGAAGCGCGCCCTCGACCAACTGGCGAGCGACATTCAGGCCGGTATGGCCGTTACGGATGCCTGCAACAAGGCCAATGACAGCCTGCGCCAGGCAGGATTCACCCCCGACTATATGGAAGTGCGCAGTGCCAGGACCCTGGCCGAGGCCACAGACGCCGATCGGGAACTGGTGGTACTGGCCGCCGCCCAGTTGGGCAAGGCCCGGTTGATAGACAATCTGTGCTTTAATCGCTGAGCCACAGGCTATCAACAAGGGGGGAGCATTGGCTCCCCCTTGTTATTTGCGTGGTGGAACACGCCAGCCCTAACCACCCAAACCCTTATAAAAAAACTGGTTTTTAGATAATGATTGGGCCATATTAAACACATTCACCCGCATCGCCGGCTCCAAACACAGGCAAAGGAACCCAGGCCAGATGGTAAAACTTGTCACCTGCATCCTCTGTTTACTGCCCCTGGCCGCTCAGGCCAATACCATCTACAAGTGCATCAAGGACGACAAGGTGGTGTTCTCCCAATCCGTGTGTCCCAGTGAGTTCAAACAACACGAAATCAGCTACCAACTGGGTGTGACCACAGAGGTGGATTCGGATCATGCCAAGATGAACGACCCGCTGCAGGCGCTGCTGAGCAAACACGCCCTGTCGCCGGAAAAGCTGCTGCAGTTGCTCGACAGCGAGCTGTACCGGCTGAAGCAGGAGAACAGCTACTATGAGATCCTGCGCGCCAGCGAGATGCAGAAACTGGAGCGCAAGCGTTATTGGCAGGAGAAGCGCGACGACGACACCCAATACCTGGCGGACAAGAAAGAACTCAATGACCGCTTTGACGCCCTTATCAAGCTCAACGAAGACACCATGGCCGAGTTGAGCCTGCGCCGGGATCTTATCGCCGCCGAGACCCTGCCGCTACAGCCGAGGAAATAGCCTCAGGTACGTAAGCCTATGCCGCGGGAAATCAAATAATAGGCCAGCAGCCACAAGCCACCGCAAAATCCCAACATCACAGCAAAGGACAGGCCCAGGCCTATATCGGCAAAGCCGAGGAAGCCGTAGCGGAAGATGTTGATCATATAGACCACGGGGTTCAGCGACGACACGCCGCGCCAGAAGTCCGGCAGCAGTGACAGGGAATAAAACACCCCGCCAAGGTAGGTCAGCGGCGTCAGCACAAAGGTGGGGATGATGCTGATATCATCGAAGCTCTTGGCAAACACCGCATTGATAAGCCCCCCCAGGGAAAACAGCACAGAGGTCATCAGCACTGTCAGGGCCACCAGCCCCAAATGCTGCACGCTCAAATCCACGAAGCACATGGCCACCAGCGTCACTATCAGGCCCACACACAGGCCGCGGGCCACACCGCCACCAACGTAGCCGGCAATCATCACATAGTGGGGCACGGGGGCAACAATCAGCTCCTCCAGGTTACGCTGGAACTTGGCGCTGAAAAAACTCGAGGCCACGTTGGAGTAGGAGTTGGTGATAACCGACATCATGATAAGGCCGGGGGCGATAAACTCCATGTAGGAAACGCCACCCATTTCGCCGATGCGGCTGCCCACCAGATTGCCGAAGATCAGGAAATACAAGGTCATGGTGATGGCCGGCGGCACCAGGGTCTGCACCCAGATACGGGTAAAGCGGGTGATTTCCTTGTACAGAATACTCTTGAACGCGGTCAGGTACAGGGCCTTCATGGGCGTGCTCCTTTATTCTCCACCAGGGCCACAAACAGTTCTTCCAGGCGGTTGGCCTTGTTGCGCATGGAGATCACCTCGATACCCAGTTCGCTCAAACGGGCAAACAGGCTGTTGAGGCTGTGTGACTTGGCGATGTCCACTTCCAGGGTGTGGGGATCGGTCAGGCGGGCGGGTATATCACCCAGCTCGGGCACGGCCTCAAGGTCCTGCCCCAGATCCAGCACAAAGGTCTCCATATTCAGGGTCGCCAGCAGTTTCTTCATGCTGGTGCACTGCACCAAAACGCCCTGATCTATGATGCCTATGTTGCGGCACAGCATCTCGGCCTCTTCCAGGTAGTGGGTGGTGAGTATTATGGTCACCCCCTGGCGGTTGAGCTGCTGCAAAAAGGTCCACATGGAGCGCCGCAGCTCGATATCGACCCCGGCGGTGGGCTCATCGAGAATGAGCAGCTTGGGCTCGTGCATCAGGGCCCGGGCTATCATCAAGCGCCGCTTCATGCCGCCGGACAGCTGCCGCGAGGCGGTGTTGCGCTTGTCCCACAGATCCAGTTCCTTCAGATACTTCTCGGCCCGAACCAGGGCCAGCGGCCGCGGCACCCCGTAATAACCGGCCTGGTTGACCACGATTTGCAGCACAGTCTCGAACTGGTTGAAGTTGAATTCCTGGGGCACCAGGCCGATACACAACTTGGCCTGCTCCAGCTCCCGGTCAATATCGTGGCCGAAGACCTTCACCTTGCCGCCGGTCTTGTGTACCAGGGAACTGATGATGCCTATGGTGGTGGACTTACCGGCGCCGTTGGGTCCCAGCAGGGCGAAGAAATCCCCCTGCTCAACCTTGAGGCTGATGCCCTTGACGGCTTCGGTACCGCCGGCGTAGGTCTTGCGCAATTCAGCAATTTCGAGTGCGGCAATGGAGCTCATGCTTTCTCTCTGTAGGCTTGGTTTATCTCTGTGTATCCCGATGAAAAACGGGGGCCAGGCCCCCGTTAATGTGCAGCAGACAAGCAGCTTATTCCAGCGGAATAACCTTGGCAATGTAAGGCAGATTGCGGTACTGCTCGGCGTAATCTATGCCATAGCCGACGATGAATTCGTCGGGAATGGTGAAGCCGACGAAATCCACCGGCACATTGACCTCGCGGCGCTCCGGCTTGTCCAGCAGGGTGCACAGGGCCAGGCTCTTGGGCTCACGCAGCAACAGCATTTCCCGCACCTTGTTGAGGGTGTTGCCTGAGTCGATCAAATCTTCCACTATCAGCACATCGCGACCGGCCAGATCAGACTGCACGTCCTTGAGGATTTTGACGTCACGGGAGCTGGTCATGGCATTGCCATAGCTGGAGACTGACATAAAGTCGATTTCCACATGGCCCTTGATGCGGCGGCACAGATCCGCCATGAAGACCACGGAGCCCTTGAGCAGGCCCACCATCAGCAGGCGCTCACTGTTGGCGTAGTGGGCATTGATGCGCTCAGCCATCTCGTTCAGTTTCTGGTCAATGGCCTCGGCCGAGATCATCTCTTCAATGGTGTGTTTCATATTACTCTCAATTATCAGATACCTGCGGGCTGGCTAGTTTGCCATAGCCCCAACGCCCCAGGAGTTGCTGGTCTATGCCCAGGTGGTCCAGTATGCGGGCGACCATGAAGTCTACCAGATCTGACACCGATTGGGGATTGTGATAAAAACCCGGTGCCGCCGGCATTATGGTGGCCCCCATGCGCGTCAATGACAGCATGTGCTCCAGATGAATGGCGTTGAAGGGAGTTTCCCTGGGCACCAGGATCAGCTGACCGCGCTCCTTGAGCACCACGTCCGCCGCCCGCTCCAGCAGGTTGTTGCTCATGCCGGTAGCCACGGCCGCCAGAGTGCCGGTGGAACAGGGGCAAATCACCATCTGTTTCGGCGCCGCCGAGCCCGAGGCCGGGGGTGAAAACCATTCTTCCTTGCCAAGCAGACGCAACTCACCTGCATCTGTGCCCAGCAGGCTGCGCAGTTGGGCCTCGGCCTTGTTGCTGTCGCTGCTGAGCTTGAGTCCCTCTTCGGTGGCCAGCACCACCCGGGCGGCGCTGGACACCATAAGGAACACAGTGTATTCGGCATTGAGCAGGCATTGCAGCAAGCGCAGACCATAGGGGGCGCCCGAGGCACCGGTCCAGGCCAGGCTGATACTTTTGGGGTTGGCTGTGATCACTGTGTGTCCCTGTAATTAAGTCCCGATTCAGGCCCTGTGTTTGAGCGCGTCGAGCAGCTTGCCGTGAATACCGCCAAAACCACCGTTGCTCATCACCACTATGCTGTCACCGGCTTGGCTGGACGCCACTACCCTGGCAACCAGGGTATCAATATCATAGTCCACCTGCACCGGCAGCGGTGCCTGGGCCATGGCAGCGGCCAGATCCCAGCCGATATTGTCGGCCTGGTACAGGAAGGCCAGATCCGCCAGCGCCATGGAGCCCGCCAGGGTGTCCTTGTGCACCCCGCGCTTCATGGTATTGGAGCGCGGTTCCAGCACCACAATGATCCTGCCCTCGCCCACGGCGGCCCGCAGCCCCTGCAAGGTAGTGGCAATGGCGGTGGGATGATGGGCAAAGTCATCAAACACCCTGACCCCACCAGCCTCACCCAGCAGCTCAAGGCGCCGTTTCGGCGGCGCAAATTTGGCCAGTGCCTCGATGGCGGCGGCAGGTGCCACGCCCACATGGCGGGCGGCGGCTATGGCCATGGCGGCGTTTTCCATGTTGTGCTTGCCGAGCAGGCTCCAGTCGAGCACGCCCTGCACTTCGCCCTGGAACAACACCTCAAACCTGTGGCTGTCGTCGCTCAGGGCGCGCACCTGCCAGTCGGCGCCGGCCTGATGGCTGAAGCCTTCCTGCTCGCTCCACAGCCCCTTGTCCAGTACCTGCTGCACCGCCTCGCTGTCCTTGGGCCAGATAACCTTGCCGCTGGCGGGCACGGTACGGATCAGGTGATTGAACTGACGCTGGATATCGGCGAGGGAATCGAAGATGTCGGCATGATCGAATTCCAGATTGTTGATAACCAAAGTGCGCGGCTGGTAGTGGACAAACTTGGAGCGCTTATCGAAGAAGGCGCTGTCGTATTCATCGGCCTCAACCACGAAGAAAGGCGAATTGCCAAGCCTCGCCGAGATCCCGAAATTCTGTGGCACGCCGCCGATAAGGAAGCCCGGCTCATAGCCGCAATCTTCCAAAATCCAGGCCAGCATGCTGGAGGTGGAGGTTTTGCCATGGGTACCGGACACGGCCAACACCCAGCGACCGGGTAAAATATGATCCCGCAAAAACTGCGGGCCCGAGGTATAGGCCAGGCCCTTGTCCAGCACGGCCTCGACACAGGGGTTACCGCGGCTCATGGCATTGCCTATGACCACCAGATCCGGTGCAGGATCCAGCTGTGACGGGTCAAAACCGCTGATAAGGGCTATGCCCTGCTGCTCCAGCTGGGTGCTCATGGGCGGGTAAACATTGGCATCGGACCCTGTCACCTTGTGCCCCATGGCCCTGGCGAGCAGCGCCAGGCCGCCCATGAAAGTACCGCAAATGCCGAGAATATGTACGTGCATAGACCCCATTCCGGGCGCTTTGGCAAAGCCTTAAGCGCCTCATCCAGAAAAATAATCAGCGGCTATTGTACCCATAGCGGGTGCGGGTGGCGAGCGCGGGCTTAAGGCCGATAAATGCCGGATGCCCGGCAATAAAAAAGCCGCCCACTGGCGGCTTTTCCGGATCCAAGATCACTTGAGCGCTTTGGTTTATTTGAGCGCTTTGGGCGGCATATCCAATGTGGTATCTGATTCGGCGGGCTGAGCCAGCTCGCCGGCATCGTTCTCCTCGAAGAAGTGCACCAGCACCCCGAGGATATGCAGACCAAACACAAAGTAGATCAGATCTATCGCCCACAGGTGGGCTTCCTTGGCATAGTAGGCCAGGTCTTCACTGAAGGGAGTGTCACTGCCGCCCCACCAGAGCACACCGAACAATTCCAGTGGCTTGCCATCGGCCAGCACCAGGGCCAGCCCCGTCAGCGGCATGGCAATCATCAGAAAATACAGGGTCAGATGATTGAGTCTTGCCAGCACAAGTTGATACTTGTGGCGGTAATGGGTTTGCACCGGACGCTTGTCCATGATGTAAAGCCACAGTGAACGCAGCAACAGGAACAGAATAAACCAGCCACCAAACTTCTGGTGGTACAGGGTCGCCTCCGCCCGTTGGCTGGAGTTACTGGCGAAATCCAGCATTATGGGCATGGAAAACAGCAGAATGATAAAATACACCGCACAAATCCAGTGCAACAGCCTGGCTATCTTGTAGCCATAGTCATGGATAAGATTGGATATCATGTTTGATTCTCCTAAGCAGGATCTCCCCCAGGGTAGTCGGGAGCCCTCAGGCTCCCGTTATCCTCAGAAGAACTTCTTGTAACTCAGCGAGACTGTGTCCACCGAATCGGCCAGTGCCAGGTTGCTGAAGGCACCGACCACATCGTCGAGCTGGAAGTATTGCTCGTCGTTGTTATCGTAGGTCATGTGCTCGTAACCCAATCTGACTTCGGCGGTGGGATCCAGACGATAGATCAGGGTCACGGTCGCCCACACTTCACGGCTGTCTACCAGGCCATAGTCTTTCTCTGTGCCGGCGTCATCACCGGTCAGGATCCGCGAATCCAGATCCTGGTTGATATCGGTGTAATTGACATCGGCTTCGAGGGCCAAACTGTCCTCAACCAGCTCCCATTTGGCATTCAGACCGTAGACATTGGCGGCATCGGCGAAGAATACCCGCCAGGTGCCATTGCGCTCGCCATATTGGTCCTCATCATACTCATTTCGACCCGCGTAAACTGTGATCTGGCTCTGAGCTGTAGGCATATAAGCAAAATCCAAACTATAGCTCTTGGTCTTGCTGTTCTTGACGCCGAAGTTATCCGGCTCACCGTAACTCAGGTCCTTGTAGTCCCCCGTCAAACCGATGGAAAACTCGGCGCTGGGGTTATACCTCAGGTTCAGTTGCAGCCTGTCGGTCTCGACATCGCCCTTGTGACGCTGACGCAGCAGCGGATTGATGGGCTGACCGAACACACTGGTTTCGGGGGCAATGTATTCATTGGCCTCCCTGTCTTCACGGCTGAGCTTAAGCTCGGCATCCACGCTGGTGACCGGACTCAGGTTAACCCTGAGCCACAGTTTGTCGGTGTCGCTTTCCTTGGCCACAGAACTGGTGCGCTCGAAGGCCTTGGTCTGGGCACCGGCGCTGAGTTTCACCAGTTGATTGATGCGCCAGTAAGCATCAATGGCATACTCACGCTCACTCCAGGACAGGGGCATGGTGCTGTAGGGATTACCTTTCGCTGGCGCTGTGCCATCAATCATGACGTAGGTGATGTCCAGCGGCGCAGTGCGGTTATCCCTGTCGGTGTCGCGCGCCAGCAGGTTAACGCCCACGGCCGAAGAGAACCTGTGGTTTAAATAGAACTTGAGATCCCGGTAATCCACCTCACCGTTGAGGCTGTCGGCGGGCTGTTCAATGTCGGCATTGATGGAAGCCGCCAGGAATTGAGCATTCTGGCGCGCCTTACCCTTGGCAGCGTACAGCTGAATACGGGTGTTATCGCCCAGGTTATACAGCAGATCGGCATTGACCTGGTGGAACTGGTTATCCGGATCCACTCCAAGTCGCGATGCGATAGACTTGCCCTTGCTCAGTACCGTTATGTCCTGGAAGTCAAAGTTATTTTCATAACCCGAATACAGGTAACCCACGGAGAACTGGTAGTGACTGCCCAAATACTGCAGCTTGGTGGTCAGTTCAGTGGTCAGGCTGTCAATGGCTTCCGCCAGAAACACGGGGCCGCCGTATATACCACGGGTACGGGAGCCGTCCTTGTCTGTCTGGTTGTAGCTCAGTGCCAGATTCCAATGTTCCAGGAAGTCCCAATTCAGGCCCAGTTCCAGATTTTGCCGGCTCAGGGCCGAATCCACTTCGCCCAGTTCACTGCCGGGTTCACCCAGGTTGGTGGTGCCCCAGGCGGCGTGATACAGACTCTGGGCACCGTTCATAAACAGCTCGCGGTAATAGTTTTCCTGGTAATCCAGGTTCACCTTGTAGGTTCCCTGGGAACCGAAGGCCAGCTGCAGCTGCTGTGCATCCGTGCCGAGATCCCGCAGGTCCATCTCGTAGAAACGGGCCTTGTCTTCATCCTCAGTGTTCAGGGAAAAGATGTGACCGTTGAGTATGGCACTGAGGCCCTTTTCAGATTCGCCATTGAACTGGCCATAGCGCAGCGAGTCATCAAAGATGTACTTGGTGCCTATATCTATCCAGTTGGTGAATTCCACCAGACGGGTAGTTTCATAGGGAATATCATAAAAATCAGACTTTTCATCGTCATCGGCAGCACTGGCACACAAAGGCAGGGCGCCGTAGAGGGCGAGCAGGATCCAGGAAGCCAGTTTTGAAGTTTTCATCTTGTTCGCTCCTTATCTGTGCCGCTTGATGCCGGATGGATGGTTGGAACCATGGACCGACGAGTGACAGTTCACACAGCCCTTCTGGTCAAACTTGGAATCCCCTGGCAGGTTGAGTGCGGAGTCGTGACCGCCCTTCTGCATGTGGCAGCTTTGACACAGGTAAGGTGAACGCACCTTCAGCAGGCGCATATTGTTGGAACCGTGGGCCAGGTGGCAGTTGAGACAGTTTTCGGTCACCGGCTCATGTTCCCACAGGAAAGGACCGCGTTTCTCGGCGTGACAACTGTAGCAGGTCTCGTTGACGGTAAAGCCGGTCAGCAGCGACGGGCCATTGCTGCCGTGCACCTGGTGGCAATCGGTACAGGTCACCAGGCCTTCCTTCATCGGATGGTGGCTGGCACGGTTGCTGTCGATACGCTCATTGGTATGGCAGCTGTAGCACTTCTCGGCCTGCAGCTTTTTATCCAACATGGGATCATTCTGGGTGTGCAGCTCATGGCAGCTGGTACAGCTGACATCGGCCTGTTCGTGGGCACTGCCCTGCCACTGGGCCACATGCCCCTGTTTCTGGTGGCAATTGAGACAGGCTTCTTCACGATCTTTGACCGGCGACAGCCCCAGGCTGGTGTTGAAGTTGATGGCGGGAGCCGGACGCACCTCGTCATCCTGCAGGTTGGCACCGTGACCGGCGCTCGGTCCGTGGCAGGATTCACAGCCGCGGTTATTCTTGGCAAAAGGTGAATCGGCATCGGCAATCACGGCGTGGACAGTGTGCTGAATGGCCATAATCGGCTTTTCGGCATCCACATCGTGACACTTCATACACCCCTTGGTCCCCCGGGGATCGTATTTGGGGCCATCGTCGGCAAAGGCAGGTTGCGCAAGCAGCAACCAACCGACCGCGGCCATCAGGCTCAGTTTTTTCATCATCGCTCCACCACTCATGTTTTTATTGTGTTTACGTTTCTAACTCATTGCTTTACAGCGTTAATGTTTCCATCGCCGCCCAGAGTCAGCGAATATTCAAAGCTGACAATGTGGAAGCGGCCATTGGAGGACTGGTCATGGAGGGCCAGGCCTATGTTGTATTGCTTGCCCGGTGCCAGTGCCTTGTGATTGGCATCTGCCGCCAATGGCCGGCTGAAGTCCACCACCCAGTCGGCGCCGCTATCGGTCACCTGGGCAGTTACCAGAGCGCTGTCGTTGGTTTGACGATCCTTGAGAATGATGCCGTCTATGGCACTGACATCGGCGGCCGTGTTAAATCTGGCCTGCCAATACTCAAGGAAATAACCCTTGGCCATCAAACCGGCCAAATCGCCATCGGCGACAAAATCAGTGCCGCCACCGATACGTTTTTGGATCTCCTTGCGGCTACCCGCCAGGTACTTGGTGATCTCGCGACCTGCCGCTTCCGGCATGGCTGTGCTGTCCTGGTGGCACACGGCCCAGCAACCGCCCTGGGCAAACTCGGGCACCCCGCCGTCATCGAGCATCACGGTCAGCTTTTGCAGGTACTTGCTGTCCATAACCTTGCCACCGGCAGCGGTTTTGGGTACCTGGACTCTCAGATAGAAATTGCCGGCATCAAAGGCGGCCTGCACCCTGGCATTGACAAAGGGAGTGCGGCCCGGGAAGGGATCTGTGTCAGTCTTGCCGCCCACCTGATTGGGGCCGAATTTCTTCTCATCCCCGGTGTGACACTCGAGGCAATGCATGCCGCGTTTTTCAAAGCGGGCAGCACCGTCGTGGGCCTTCTTATCGTACATCCACTCCATGCCGGTCTGGCCGGCATAAAACATAGGAACTTCTTTCACCGGGGCCGCGGCCCAATCCAGGGCCAGGGCCGGCGCAGACGCCAGCAACAGGGGGGAGCACAGGCCTATGAGCGACAGTGACAATGAACCGAATTTGTTATTCATCTTGTGTGTTCCTAGAGTTTGAATTGTTTGATCATTTGGTTCAGTTCCAGCACCAGGGCCAACAACTGCTCTGTTTGCTGCTGATTCGACTTGGAATGGCTGGCGGTTTCTTCGGAGATACTCTTGATTTCCAGCACATTGTGATTGATGTCCTGGGTCACCCGGTTCTGCTCATCGGAGGCGACGGCCATCTGATGGTTGAGTTCGTTGATGCCGGCTATTTTGTCGGCTATCTCGCGCAGAGAATCCACCGCCCGCTGTACCTGGTTGATACCGTTTTCAGCTGTCTGTTTGGCGGGTTCAACAAATTTCACCGCGGCATCGGCCTCTTTCTGCAACGATGCGATCATGTCTTCGATTTCCCGCGCGGAATCATGGGTCTTCTTCGACAGGGCCCGTACCTCATCGGCCACCACGGCAAAACCACGACCATGTTCGCCGGCACGGGCGGCCTCAATGGCGGCGTTGAGGGCCAGCAGGTTGGTCTGCTCGGCAATGCTCTTGATCACCCCAAGCACGCTGCCGACATCGCTGGTTTTGTCATTGAGCTTGGTGATCATCATGGCGGCATTTTCCACCTCATGGGCGAGGGAGCTGATGGCCTGAATCGAGTCTTCCGCCACCTTGATGCCTTCCAGACTGAGGGCATTGGCTTCATCGGACATCTTGGCGGCATGGGCGGCGTTGGCACTCACTTCCAGTGAGGACTGCTCCATCTCGGCAATGGCGGTGGCCACCTGCTCGGTGGAAGAAGTCTGGTACTCTATGGCCTCCACCGTTTGCTTGGATTGTTGGTTAATGCGACCCACGGCCTCGTTAACCTCGTCGGTAGCCTGAGCCACCTGCTCCATGCTGCCGTGGATAAATTCCATCATGCGGTTGAACACCCGTCCCACCTTGCCAAACTCGTCCCGGGAATCCACCTCTACCCGGGATACCAGGTCGCTGTCTTTTTCGATGCGCACTATGCTGTTCATCAGGTTAGTGAGTGGGCCCGACACAACAGTGCGGATCAGCACGGCAAAGAGACCGAATCCGGCCAGAAACAACAACAACTGAATGGCGGTGGACTTCAGAATGTTCTGGAAAATCTGTTCATCCAATGCCTTGAGTGAGTAGTCGATACGCACAGTCCCCACCAGGGTGCCGTCGTCCACCTTATGGCAACCCAGGCAATCGGTACCACGGTAATCCTTGAGGGCATAAAAGGGATTGATGATGGTCAGCACCCGGCCATCATCGCCTTCCCAAATCTGTTCCAGGGTCTGGCCGGAACCTTCCAGTGACTGGCGCTCCAGTTCATCCCTGGGTTTCTGCTCGGCAGGTCCGGGGGCAAACTCGCCGTCATTCATGGTGTTCATTATGGGATGACGGATCATGCGCACATCCAGCACCCCTTCCTGGGCCAGGACCTTTTGTTTCACCAGATCCCTGTCGTCCATTTCATCGTTGATCATCATCAGATTCATCATGTCGATGTAGAAGTAGCTCATGGTGTCAACGCGTTGCCGGGCCATGTCATAGGACATGTTCTTCTCTGAGTGATAAACGGTGGCAATGGTGGCAACAGTGATAAACAGAAACACAATAGACAGGGACGCAAACACCTTACCGGTGACTGAGCCGATCATGTTACGAAAGAGTCTTGCCATAGCGTGTTCCTTAAAAAACTGTTCGATGGAGCCGCTCCCACAGAAGTTGCAGCACTTTCTAGCAGAGAAGAAAAAGTCCTTTATTGATATAGGACAAGTTATTCAACAAACGCTTAAGCATAGCTGCTGTTTTGTCGAATAAAAAACAATGACATAAGTGCTTTTCGCGAAATTTCTTGTTTTTATTCAAGGCTGTGATCAGGCGCACATTGCATACGGTATGCCCCTTAGGTCCCGCCGGGTGACGTTTCAGCCAACTCGACAAAATTACAACACTTTCAAAACGGACGTTTAACCATCTAGACGTCTAAATTGACAGAAGGCTGGTTATCCCATATTCTTTCGCCTAAGTTGAGGGCTAACCAGCCGTACTTAATAAGCATTCTCCCGGAAAAACAGACCTTTGTAGGTCGCATTCCGGGACTCACGAGAGAATTCAGATTGAACCAAGCGCCTAACGCTGCGGCCGGCCAACGCTCGCCCGCTTCCTTTGTGGCCCTGTTGCCACTGCTGTTATTTCTGGCCCTGTTTATCGGTGCCGGACTCTATTTCCAACACCAGGGGGTGGAATTCGCCTTCTACCAACTGCCCAGTGTGGTGGCCATATTGCCGGCCATAGTTCTGGCGCTGCTCCTGTCGAAGCAGGGGCTGAACCGGGCCATAGAAACCTTTATGGAGGGTATTGGCCACAGCAACATCATAGCCATGTGCCTGATTTATTTGCTGGCCGGCGCCTTTGCCGCCGTGGCCAAGGCCACAGGTGGTGTGGATGCCACTGTTAACCTGGGGCTGTCGCTTATCCCCTCCAATTTGCTGCTGCCGGGCTTCTTTGTGATTGCGGCCTTTATTTCCACCGCCATGGGCACCTCCATGGGCACCATAGCCGCAGTGGCTCCCATAGCACTTGGAGTATCCGATCAGGCCCAGATAGATCATGGGCTGATGGCCGGTGCCGTGCTCTCCGGAGCCCTGTTCGGTGACAACCTGTCGATCATTTCCGATACCACCATAGCCGCAACCCGCACCCAGGGCTGTGACATGAAAGACAAATTCCGTGAAAACCTGATGTTTGCGGCCCCGGCTGCCCTGATCACCCTGGTGGTATTTATTTTTGCCGGCCAGGGAGAGGCCCAACTGAGTGCCGGGCAGCCGGATTTACTCAAGGTGATGCCCTATCTCACCATCCTGGTATTGGCGGTAGCCGGTCTGAACGTGTTTGTGGTGCTTACCCTCGGCATAGTGCTGGCGGGTTTGACCGGACTGGTGGGCGATGGCTATGGACTGGTGCAGTTCGGCCAGGACATCTACAAGGGTTTTGGCAATATGCAGGAGATCTTCATCCTCTCCATGTTGGTGGGAGGGCTTGCGGCACTGATGCAACAGCAAGGTGGTCTGGCGTTTGTCAGCCGCGGCATTGAAGCTCTTATCCGACGCTTTTCCAGTGCCCGTGGCGAAGCATCCTGCCGCGCGGCCGAACTGGGCATGGCCGGAATAGTGTCCCTGACCAATACCTGCGTGGCCAACAACACTGTGTCCATTGTGGTCAGCGGTGAAATTGCCCACGAACTGGCCCGCAAGCACGGTGTCAGCCCCAAGCGTGCGGCCAGCATACTCGACATTTTTTCCTGTATCGTTCAGGGGCTTATACCCTACGGAGCCCAAGCTTTGTTGTTGGCGACAACCTTTGCCATCAGCCCACTGGAAGCTGTATCCTATGCTTGGTATTGCCTGATCCTCGCGGCAGTGGCCCTGGTCATAGTGATTTTTCGCAAACGTCACTGAGCCCGAGCGGGGACGGCGGTACAACCCTAACCCACAGTCGACCCCGCACACAGGGATATGTCATGGCAGACGAAGAAAGAACCGGCTACGGCCAGTACGATCCCCATAGATTGGTGTTTCATATGTCCATCGGTGGGGTCAGTATCTGTGCCCTGGGCATGTTTATTGCCTTGTTCGGGGTGTTCCAGCAGCAGGGATGGGAGACGCTGAATCTGAGGGTCGATCGTCTCGGCGATTACCTCAGTTCGCCCATGGCCTACGTCTACAATATCAGCCTGCTGTTTGCCGGCGTCAGTTTTATCACCGCCATGCTGGGACTCTATAACCTGCGCTATAACGAGTTCAGCCGCTATCTGGCCATAGTGGGTGCCTGTGCCGGCTTGGGCATAATGCTTATCGGCATTTATCCCTATAACGATGCCATGCCGCACCGCCTGGTGTCCTTGTTCTTTGTCCTTTCCAGCCTGGCGATGTTTGTGTTGCTTATCCTGACCCGGATAAACCACAAGCATTTGTGCAACCTGCCGCTGTTCTATGTGGCCATTGTGGGCCTGTTGGCCACCCTGACCCTGCTGGCCCAAATCGATCCGGCCACCTTTGATTACCGCCCCTGTCCGGTGGGGCAGAACCCCTGCTTCCTGGCCCTGAGCCTGTGGCTGCACACCGCCATGACCATGCTGGCGGGATTGGGCCTGGCGCTGGTGGCCCGGCATCTGGTGCATATGGCCATAACGGCCCGCGAATCCCAATAGCCTCTGCGACCTCAATCGATAGCCAGATGCGACTCGCCAAGTTTCTCGCCCATGCCGGTGTCGCCTCCAGACGTCAGGCCTGCCGCCTGATAGAGGCCGGCAGGGTGACCCTGGATGGACGGCCAGCCAAGCACACGGACGAAGTGCCTGTAAATGATCAATCCGACATAGTCGTGTGCGTCGATGGCAAGCCGGTGTCCCTGCCCTGCCACCACAGCTACTGGCTGTATCACAAGCCCGTCGGTATTGACTGTCGCTTGCGGCCCGAAGATCCCGCCAGCTTGCTGCACCTGCTACCCACCGGCACCAGGGTCTATCCCGCAGGACGGCTGGACAAAGACTCCCGCGGCTTGCTGCTGCTCAGTGACGATGGCGAGCTGACCCAGCGTCTGATGCACCCGGATTACCACCATGAAAAAGGCTATCTGGTGACCCTGAATAAGGCTGTGTCGCAATCGGCTTTGGACACAGTGGCACAGGGACTGGATTACGGGGAGGGTATGACCCGCCCCTGTCGGATGTGTTTGGTTGCACCGGATAGGGTGCGCATGTGGCTTACCGAGGGGAAAAAACGCCAGATACGCCGTATGTGGCGTGCACAGGGTTACAGGGTTGAGGATTTATTGCGGGAGTCCTTGATGGGGCTGACGCTGGATGGACTGCAGGAAGGTCAATTCCGCCCCCTGTCCCAGACCGAAATTAACCAGTTAAAAAAACAAACGGGGCTGGAATAGCCCCGTTTAGTCTTGAGTGAAAGTATTACTCGACTATGTCCATCTCGGCCAGCAGGTTATCCGCGTGGTCGAGATACTTCATCACCCACAGCATGTAGCGGCTGTCCACGTGGATGGAGCGGTTGATGTTATCGTCGTAGGCCCAATCGCCTATGATGCTCTCGTACACACCGTCAAACAGCAGGCCCACCAGCTCGGCGCGACCGTTGAGAGTCGGTGAGCCCGAGTTACCGCCCGTGGTGTCCACTGTGGAGAGGAAGTTGACCGGTACCGAGCCCAAGGATTTCACATGGAAATCACCGTATTGCTTGGCATTGATCAGCTCCAGCTCTTTCTTGGGAGCATCAAAGGGGTCAACACCCGTGTCTTTGGCTGTGATGCCCTCAAGACGGGTAAAGGGTACGGCGAACATACCATCCTTGGGCGAGTAGCCCTTGACGTTGCCATAGGTCACCCGCAGGCTGGAGTTGGCATCGGCATACACGGGTTTACCCAATTCCTTGTTGTGGGCAATGATGGCTTCCATATAAGCCGGACGCACCTTCAACAGTTCACCTTCCAGGCGTTTTTCTTCCTGTTCGCGGGCCATGGTGCCGTCAAAGGTGGCGACCGCCAGTTGGATAAAGGGGTCTTTGCTGGCCTTGAAGTCGGCTACCGACTTGTCCATCCAGGCCAGACGCATGTCTTTGTCACCCAATTGAGTGGCGCCATACATCTTGTCCAATTGCTTGGCCAGTTTCTTCTCATCGAACTTCTTGTCGATGCCGAAGAATTTGTCGAGATCCGCCAGGCGCTGCTCCGCAGGCAGGGCGGCATAGCGCTTCAGCATCTCAAACAGTATGGCCTTGTCCACCGAGGGCGCGTAACGGCGCTCCATACGCTCAAGGCTGGCCTTGAAGCGTTCCATGTCACGCTCCTGATAACCCGGCTCGCGCTCCATGTCCGACTTGGCTTTTTCGTGCGCCAGACGGTACAACCGCTCGGCCGTGTCCTTGGCGTAGGAATAGCCCATGTAATAGAGCAACAGATCCCGGTCCAGGTGTTGATTGCTTTGCGCCACCAGCTGGTCGAGGGTCGCCAGGGTTTGACCGTATTTGGCCTGGCGCTTGGCATCGGCGGAAATCCAGCGATTCAATTCGGCTTCACGGGCCTTTCTGTCATCCAGCATGCTGGACTTGCCATAGAATTCCAGCATGGAACCGAAATTTTTGGCGTAGTTGGCCAGGCTCGCCAGGGTGCTCTCGTACTTGATACGCTCATCGCTGCCGGCGGCGGCCGTCTGTTTGATCAGACTGATGATGTCTTCCCGCAGCTGCTTGCTCTGGGGGTAGTTGCTGGCGAACTGATTCGCCACTTCGGAGGCGCTGCGATAACGGTTGGTGCGGCCGGGATATCCCGCCACCATCACGAAATCACCGTCCTGTACCCCCTTGGCCGACACCTTGAGGAAACTCTTGGGTTCAAAGGGTACGTTATCCTTGGAGAAATCGGCTGGTTTACCGTCCTTACCCACATAGGCGCGGTAGAAGGAATAGTCACCCGTGTGCCTTGGCCACATCCAGTTGTCCACATCGCCGCCGTATTTACCAACCGAGGCGGCCGGGTTGTGCACCAGGCGCACGTCGCGGATTTCCATTTGTTTGACCAGGTAGTACTCCAGACCACCATGGAAACTGTATACGCGACAGCTGTAGCCTTTTTCCTGCTCACATTCGGCCACCAGTGCTTTTTCCTTGGCCTCAACCCCCTTGTAGAAGGCCTCACCACTGAGCTTATCCAGGCCGTCATTGACCTTGGCGGTCACGTCTGTGATGGCTTCGGTCACATAAATGCGTGAACCGGGGGCCGCCGGCAGTTCCTCATCCAGGCTCTTGGCCAGGAAGCCATTCGCCAGCAGGTTATTGTCGGCAGTGGAGTTGTATTGGATAGAGCCGTAAGCACAGTGATGGTTGGTCACCACCAGGCCCTTGGGCGATACAAAGGATGCGGTGCAGCCACCCAGGCTAATCACTGCATTCATGGGGAATTCGGTCAGTTTGGAGATATTGTCGGCACTGATTTCCATGCCCTTGGCCTTAAGCACATCCGCGAGGGCCGGCAATTGATGGGGTTGCCACATGCCTTCGTCGGCCTGGGCACCGAAACTGGCGGCAATGGCGGCCGGGAGTAACCATTTTTTCATTGTCATCATTCCATGTTGTCTGTTGTCGTTTTATCGGCGCCCAAAAAACAGAAAGTCGGGCACAAGGGCCCGACTTTATCACAGGAATTTAACAGTTCACAGTAATGGAAAACTGCTGTTACAAAGCAACTCTTCTCCCTGTTTAAAGCAACTATCCGCCCTGTCTTAGGTTACAGGGCAACCCAGAGCTGGGCGGCAATAATGGCGACGCCCGCTAACCCTATGGCAAACAGCGCACCCTGACCACCACTGACCTGGTAACCGCCCATATTGGCCTTCCTTTGTCCCAGTGCCATGGCAATGGGCAGGAAGATAATCATCACCACCAGCGGGATGGCGGCAAAACCCAACACGGCCACGAAGCCTTCGGGCACATAAAGGGCACACAGCAGCGGCGGCACAAAGGTGACAAGCCAGGTTTGCAGGCGTCCCACCAAGCCGCCGCGGGCACGGGTCAATTCTGCCAGAAAGTCAAACAGACTCATGGTCACCCCGAGGAAGGAGGTGATCAGCGCCAGATCGGCAAACAGGGAAATGCATTTGCTGACCATGGGCTGGGCGGCGATTTCCTGCAACGCACTGATAAGGTTTGGCAGGGAACCACCAAATCCTTCGATGGCGCTGCCACCGACAGTGCCCAGGGTGACCAAAAGCCACAGTACATAGCACACCAGGGGGATACTGGAGCCGGTCAACAGTACCTTGCGCAGTTTGGTCACATCGCCTTCGAGATAACGCACCAGGGTCGCAATACAGACATGGAAACCAAAGGAGGTGAATACCACTGGGATGGCCGCCATCCAGGCGCTAGCGGATGCCTTTTGCACCGCGTCTGCGGCTATGGTGCCCATATCCACTTCCGGCAACAGAAATACCACCACCAGCACCAACAGCAACACCATCAGGGAAAACAACAACCGCGACAGCTTATCGACCCAGGCCACACCCAATGCTGCTATGGCACCCAGACCGAAGGTGAAAATAAGCACGGCGCTTTGATGATCCAGGCTGATGTCGAACATGGTCTTGGCCCGCAGGGCCAGCAGAGAGGAACCACCGGTCAGATAGGCGGCCGTCAGGGCAAACAACAAGCTGAGAAACGAAGCCCCCTGAATAAACTGCCCCTTCTTGCCCAGGGTTTTACCTGTGATGACATGCACATTGTCACCCACACCACTGCGCAGGTTAATTTCCAGCATCAACAGTGAGGTATAGGCGGAGATGCTCCACACCAACACCAAAAGGATCAGCGCCGGTACTACGCCGAGCGCTGCGGTGGCCAAAGGCAGGGCCAGCATGCCGGCGCCAATGGCGGTCCCGGCCACAATGGCTGTCGAGCCAAGCATTTTCAAATTCACAAAACAGTCCTGTCAAAAGTCGCATCAAGCGTGATTATTGTTATTGGTGTCGGTCCCTGCCCGGCGCAGTTACAGCGAGCAATTACGGGGAAAATTGACTGTCATGGACATTAACAGAGCCACAAGCCCTCGGCAAGCAACCTCGGCCTGTTGTCTTCTCCCCGGGGGGCGCTATAATGGCCGCCTCGCTTTCGGGGGAGTAGCCAGCCCGGGACCAGTGTCCGGGAGTAAGCATCAACATACTTGGCCTCATGCCATGGTGCTTACGGTAGATCGCAGATTTATCCGGCAAGACCTGAGCACGGTAACCACCAAGATAAAAGGGGTGGCGGTTTATCGTGCTTCACGGTTTTAGCCACCCCTTAAGGAATCCCATGTTTGAAGCTTTCTCCGCCTCAGCCATCACAGTTGCCATCGCCGAGATAGGTGACAAAACCCAATTGCTGGCCCTGCTGCTGGCCGCCAGATTCAAAAACAAAACCGCCATTATCCTGGGAATATTGATAGCCACCCTGGCCAATCATTTTGCCGCCGCCTGGATAGGCCAATGGGCCAGCGGCCTCATCAGTCCCGAGCTGGCGCGCTATCTGGTGGCAGGCAGTTTCTTTGCCATAGCTCTCTGGGTACTGGTGCCGGACAAGGTGGATGCGGAGGACAGCCCCCTTTATAAGTACGGCCCCTTCCTCGCAACCCTGGTGCTGTTTTTCCTGGCCGAGATAGGCGACAAAACCCAGGTTGCCACCGTGGTATTAGCCGCCCGATACGATGCCCTGGTGGCCGTGGTGCTTGGCACCACAGTAGGTATGCTGCTGGCCAACGTCCCCGTGGTGCTGGCCGGTCATTTCAGCGCCGAGCGCCTGCCGCTGACACTTATCCGCCGCGGCTGCGCCCTGCTATTCGCCCTGCTGGGACTGGCCACCCTGCTGTGGTAGTCCACCAATAAAAAAGCCCCGATACTGTTCGGGGCTCACTGCGACAATTGGGCTTTCAGCTCTCTTCTATGACGGGTGCCTTGTACAATTTCACCAGGTAGTAGGCATCAATCAGCACGATAAAGAAGTTCACCAGGGCCACGGGATAGGCGGCGATCGCCAGGCCATAGGCCACAAACAGTGCCGCGCCCAAAAGATTCCACCAGCGCAGCTTTTTAATATTGGCCATCATCAAGGAGATGGCCACCACCACAGAGGCCAGATAGCCGACCCATTCCCACACAGTTGCATTGTCCATAGAGGATCTCCGCTGTTTTTTCCTAAGTGTAGCTTAACGCTCGACCACGGCGGCCGTCATACGGGAGATACAGGTCAGTTCGCCGCCGCTGTTGTGAATAAGCACCTCCCACACCGAGCTGCGTTTACCCAGATGCACAGGTCTGGCGGTCGCCGTCAACACACCGTTGCGGGCCGCCCGCAGATGGTTGGCATTGATTTCCTGCCCCACACAATAAAAGCGCTCGAAATCCACCACAAAATTAGCCGCATAGCTGGCCACGGTTTCGGCCAACGCCACGTTGGCGCCGCCATGCACTATACCAAGGGGATTATGTACCGCCGCCGACGCCGGCATGGTGGCCTGCATATAATCATCGCCAATCTCACTGATACGGATCCCCAGGGTCTGCATCAGGGTGCCCCGGCCGTGCAGGCCTTGGTCCATCTTGGCACAATCTTCCAGGGTCACGGGGCGGAACCAGATACTCATCACTTCTATCCTGTTGATGTCAAAGACAGCCAAGTGTACTTGGGCAAACCATTGGCGTAAACCGGCCCACTTCCCTTTGCCTGCCAAATCCGTTACAACAGGGCCAGGACTGATAAAAAGGAAATACTTAGATGGACTTACTCAAAATTGCCTCCCTGTTGCTGGCACTGGCATGCCCCCAACTTTGTTTTGCCCAAAGCCCTGCGGGTACCGCCCTGAGTTATGGCGAGCAATTCAGCCACCATGCCAAGAGCTTCGACAAGGATCGCCGCTACATGGTGGCCCTGCCCGAGCGTTATCAGGCAGGCGAGCGCCGTTATCCCGTGCTCTACATACTGGATGGCGACTTTCACTTTCGCCACGTGGCAGCGGCAGTGAACAACCTGGCCCGCATGGGCAAGATCCCGCCCATGATAGTGGTGGGCGTGGCCATGCAGGGAGAGGCCGACTATCTAAAGTCCACCACTTGGGCCAGTGCCGCCGAGGGACCTGAATTTGGCGCTGCCGCAACCATGCTCAAATACTTGAAGGATGAGCTGGTGCCCACCATAGACAAGCAATTTCGCACCAACGACAGGCGGGCCCTGGCGGGCTATTCCCTTGGTGGCCTGCTGGTGCTGCAAGCCATGGTGGAGCCGGGCAGCCCCTTCAACGCCTTTCTCGCCATGAGCCCCAGCCTCTGGTACGACAATTACAGCTTTAATCAGCAGCTGGGATCCTATATGACGGCCGCGAAGATCCCCTTGCCGCCGCTGTTCCTGTCGGTGGCCAATGAACAGGGCATGGGCGTGGCTGAGCTGAAAGCGCTCATCGATGCCAAGGGACCGGCCAACTGGTACACGGACTTCAAACACTATCCCAACGAGACCCACTACAGCACGGCCATGCCGGCACTGCTGGATGCTCTGGCATTCCTTGCGCCCAACTATTACAGCGATCTGGATACACTGCTGCCGCTGACTGACTATCGTCAGGTGCTGAACCATTTTGTCGCCAAACAGCAACAATGGGCCGGTTTCCGCTTCGAGTGGCTGCAATCCTATACCCTGGGCAAGTACCTGTTTATCAGCAAGCAACAGGATAAGGTCGAAGAGATGTTAAGCGCCTTTGTGGAGCGTTTTCCCGAGTCGGAGCTGGAGTTGACCCTGGGGCTGGTGAAGGCCTTCCTTAAGAAAGCACAACCGCAACAGGCCCAGGCGCTTTTGCAAAGGGTAGCCAAACAGGGTGAGCACAGTGCCGACTGGCATCAGCAGCTGAGCCTGGCCCTGGCTGCCGTGGGAGACAAAGCCAAGGCAGAGGCCCAACATGCCAGGGCGCTGGCGCTGGCCAAGGCCCAGCAATTGGAATCCTGGGAGTGGTGGGAACTGGGGCCGGAATAGGCCCCAAGTGCCCGCAAGCGCCAAGAAACAGTGACATGCAAAAATACTTGCCCGCGGCCTTTGCGACAACTGATTGTTTAATGTGGGAAATGTCTAAAACCCTTGCGCCATGCGGGTTTCAGGGACTTGCGCAGCCCCAGAGCCCCTGTCTATATATTAGTGTGGAGTCACCCTATCTGATGGCGATAGGGAGGAGGAGCATATGCGTGTTAAGCAACAATCAACAGGTGATCGCCGGGCGATTACCCTGACAGCCTCCCAGAACTGGGATAGGCTGACCAACGCCCAACGTTTTGCCTGCTACACCCTGGGCAAACTGGGTTATCAATTACAGTTTGTGCGCATCAGTGGCGATCGCCGACTGGCCATTACCCGCCAACAATCCCATCTGGCGACAGTGGATGAAGGCGGAGAAATAGACTTCAATCCCGGTATTACCCTTCGCCATTAAGCCTATGTAAGGGACATAAAACAAAAGGAGCCTGGGGCTCCTTTTGTTTTACCGCTGCAGGCTGTCAGGCTCATGCCGCCTTGGAGGTCAGTTGCTGCTCCAAATCGGACATCAGCATGATGGCTGTCCGGCCAAGCAGGCAATTAATGGTTTTTTCTCCCACCATTCCCAGCTCCAGCAGCGCGGTTTCACGGGCGCCGTGCACGGCGCGGAACAGGGTCATTTCACCTGCACCGTAACCACACAGACTGAAGAACAGGCGCATGACCGCACGGTAGTGAGGCTCATGCATGGCCACCAGCCAGGAACGCTCCAGCGCCTCGGCCGAGGAGAAATCCAGTGCCGCCACGAACAGGCGACCGATGCGCGCATCGAGGCGCACCAAAAAATCCATTTTCTTGGGAAAGTGATGGCTGATCCCGGTACGGCTGATGCCGGTTGCCTCGGACAGCGTGGTATAAGACATGGCCTCATACCCTATGGTGAGGATCTGCTTCAGTGCCTCATCCATGATCTGGTTTATGGTTTGCTCGGTTTGCACCTTGGAACGCTTAGCCATGATGATTGTATCCCCCATGTTATTTTTGTTGCCAGAGAGCTTACCAAAGCAACCAGAGGAATACCGCCGAAAAATGGCGTCAAAAGAGTGTTTCTGACTTTTGTTCAGCTTAGGTTCAGCTTATACCGCACAGCACCCCGGGTTATTGACCGAACGCTAAACCAAAGTCCTTTTCCAGCCACTCCCGGGTGGCTGATTTTCCCATAAGCCTCAGTAAAGTTGGGCTTATTACCTGGGCCAGTGCCGGCTTGCGCCAATACATGTAGCCGGGTAAGGGTTGGCTGTACCCCGGACCAAAGGTGCGCTGCAGCAGGCTGGAAAATTCCGCCAGACCGGCCTCTTGCAACTCCGGAATATCAGGATAGAAATCACCACAAAATGCCGCAAAGCTGGCATATTCAGCGATAACACTTAGGTCGTATTTTTTTAACAAATGTATCAGCAATAAGGATGACCAATGGGAGATGTTGCCTATGTCGCTTATCACCGCCAGGTTGCGGCGATGAAACTGCTGCCAGGCCAGCGTCAGCTCCCCTGTCTCACGTACCGAGCGCCAGAGCAGATAGGCATCGGCGAGCCATTCCTGCTGATATTCGGTCAGTTCGGCCGGTAACACTGTGCCACGCAGGGCCTGTACTTCCAGGTGCCCCAGCTCGTGCCACAGGGTCAATTCTGATTGCCGCGCCAAGGGCAGCACATAGGTCTTGCCGGCTATGATGGCAGATTGCTCGCTGGCATCGCGCTCCGGTGCCAGCAGTACCAGGCCGGCCACCTTGGCGTCTTCAAGCGGCAGTACCATGGCACTGCGGCCGCCCAGCAGGCGCGAGATCTCGTGCTCACCGGGCAATTGTTGGCGTGTCCCGGGCTGCAGACTGGCCAGACACTGCTGCAATTGCGGCAGGGGACACAGCAGTGCCTCTTTGCCTGCAATGGGCGCCGTTTGCAGCGCCAGCAACAATGTCAGGGCCAGGGAACTCACTTGCTGCCCATGATGTTCTGGATTATGGCCGTGGTGGATACGCCTTCCTCGAAGCCAAGCACCTTGACCTGGCCACCGGCCGCCATCACTTCGGCGCCTCCGGCAATATCCTCGACCTTGTAATCACCGCCCTTGACCAGGAGATCCGGCAGCAAGCGGGCAATAACGCGCTGGGGTGTGTCCTCGCTGAAGGGCAGCACCCAGTCCACCGCCGCGAGGCCCGCCAGCACCGCCATGCGCCGCTCCACCGGATTGACCGGCCGACCCTCGCCCTTGAGGCGTTTGACCGAGGCGTCGTCGTTAACCGCCACTATCAACCTGTCGCCGAGGGCACGGGCCTGGCGCAGATAGCTCACGTGACCGGCGTGGAGAATATCGAAGCAACCGTTGGTCATCACCACCCGCTCGCCCCTGAGCCGCGCCTGTTCCAGCGCATATACCAGCTGATCTTCACTGATAACACCGAAGCCCGACTCACCATCGTGGCTCTTGAGGGCCTCGATAAGCTCGATGCGGCTGACGGTGGAGGTGCCCAGTTTGCCAACCACCACACCGGCGGCGGTGTTGGCTATGGCGCAGGCCTGGGGCAGTTCGGCCCCGGCCGCGATGGCCGTGGCCAGGGCGGAAATCACTGTATCGCCGGCGCCGGTAACGTCATATACCTCACGGGCGACCGTGGGGATGTGCAGTTCGGGCGCATCGGCGGTGATCAGGGTCATGCCCTTTTCCGAGCGGGTGACCAGCACGGCGTCAAAGCTGAAGGCTTTGAGCAGTCCCTGTGCCTTGGCAACCAGATCCGCTTCGTTGGCCACAGGGCCCACCACGGCCTCGAACTCACTCATATTGGGGGTGATCAGGCTGGCGCCGCGATAACGGGAAAAATCGCTGCCCTTGGGATCCACCAGCACCTTGACGCCCTTGGCCCTGGCCTTGGCGATAAAGTCCGCGGGGTTGGCAATGGCGCCCTTGGCATAATCCGACAGCACCACCACATCCACCTCACCGAGCTGCTGCTCGGCCCGGGCCAGCAGCTCTGCGCTGGCAGCGGCATCGAAGGGCTCTTCAAAATCGAGGCGGATCAGCTGCTGGTTGCGGGACAGCACCCTGAGCTTGGTAATGGTGGGCTTGTCTTTTTGGATCAGCCAGCGGGGCTCAACCCCCAGGGCCTGCACCCCTGTGGTCAGGGCGGCGGCATTGTCATCCTCGCCCACCAGGCCCGAGAGCAGCACCTTGCCACCGAGCGCGGCAATGTTGAGGGCCACGTTGGCGGCGCCACCCGGCCTGTCTTCAATCTGGTTGATGCGTACCACAGGCACCGGGGCCTCGGGGGAGATACGCCCCGTGGGTCCTACCCAATACCGGTCCAACATCACATCGCCCACGACCAATACCCTGGCCTTCTCAAAAGCCGGCAACGTTACCTTCATCGCACACCCATTTTAAAATGCGGAAATTAAAGCGTGATTGTACCCAATTTTGCTGCGGTTTTGCGTTAGAATACGCGGTAATTTTTACTGGTAAGTGAGCAACAAGTGGTAGAAAGCGCCCAATTTTCCCGGCAACTCCTGCATCCCAAACACTGGCCCCTGTGGCTGGGTGTCGGTCTGATGCGTCTGTTAAGTGCCCTGCCGCTGCGCTGGCAGATGGCCATGGGAGCCGCCCTCGGCCGCACCGCCATGAAACTGCTCGGCAGCCGGGCCCATACCGCCAGGCGCAACCTGGAGCTGTGTTTCCCCGACATGCCTGCCCCCGAGCGCGATGCCCTGCTGAAACGCAATTTCGAGGAAACAGGTAAGGCGATCTTCGATACGGTCAATGCCTGGTGGTGGAGCGATGCCCGCATCCAGCGCCATATGCAGCTTGTTGGTCGCGAGCATGTGCAACAGACCATAGACGCCGGCCAGGGAGTTATCCTGTTTGCGGTTCACTGCCTGCCGCTGGAGATGGGCGCCCGGGTGTTCGGCCAATTCAAGGCCGGTATAGGCGTCTACCGGCCGCACAATAATGCGGTGATGGAGTATTTGCAGGTCAAGGGCCGGATGCGCTCCGCCAAGGGCCTGGTGCCCAAGCGCGATCTGCGTCAGATGGTGCGCTGCCTGCGCAGTGCCGAGGTGATCTGGTACACGGCCGATCAGGATTTTGGTCGCTCCAGCGCCGTATTTATTCCCTTCTTTGCCGTACCCGATGCCGCCACCATCACAGGAGCCACTACCCTGGCCAAGCTTGGCAAGGCAAAGGTACTGCCCTTCTTCGTGGAACGTTGTGAGGACGATAATGGCTACCGGATTGAGATCATGCCACCCTTGGAGGATTTCCCCGGTGAAGATGAACTCAGCGATGCCCTGCGCGGCAATGCCATAGTGGAGTCACTCATCGGCCGCAATCTGTCCCAGTACATGTGGCTGCACCGGCGCTTCAAGACCCGCCCGGATCCCAAGGATCCTTCCCTGTATAAGTAACCCCGGTTTTTCTCCCGTGCCACCATTGCTGTGCCACAACAGCCTTGGGTGGCACTCTTATCTCCCTGACATAAACAGTGCACAAAAGACAACCAGTGTCACAATGACACTGTAATTGTATTTTTAACAGCATAAAACAATGTCATATCGACACTATCTAATACACAAATACACCTATGACATTGTATTTAAACAATTAAACATATTGGCATGATAGCTGCTATATAGGGACATCATTAATCCAGGATCGGAGAGACCCTATGTCCCGACTCAAGCTCACGGTCATCGCACTATTGGTAGTGCTGGTGACCTCCTTCAGCATACTGCTCAGTATCGGCAGTGATATTTACCGTGATAAGCCCCCTATTCCCGAAGCATTTACCGATGCCCAGGGGCAAGTGCTGTTCAGTCAGCATGACATAGAAAGGGGTCAACTGGTGTGGCGCTCCATGGGCGGCCACCAGCTGGGTTCCATCTGGGGCCATGGCTCCTACGTGGCACCTGACTGGACCGCAGACTGGCTGCACCGCGAGGCCAATGCCTGGTTGGACATCAGTGCCAAGAAAACCTATGGCACAGATTTCGCCTCTTTGAGCCGTTCCGAGCAAGCAGGCCTGGAACAGGCCATGCGTGAAGATCTGCGCCACAACAGCCTGGTGGGTGAAGAGCATATTCAGATACCACTGTCGGCCACCCGCATTGAAGCCATCCACGAAGTACAGCGCCACTACGATGCCCTGTTCGGTGACGATCCTGCCCTGACCCAACTCAGGGATCAGTACGCCATGAAAGAAGGCACCATTCCCGATGCCGAGCGTCGTGAACAACTGAGCGCCTTCCTGTTCTGGGGTGCCTGGGCCGCCATTACCGAGCGTCCAGGTACCGACCATACCTACACCAACAACTGGCCCTACGATCCTCAGCTGGGTAACACCCCTACTTCCAGCAACATTGTCTGGTCTATCCTGAGTATCGTGACCCTGATTGCCGGTATCGGCGCCCTGGTGTGGCACCACGCCTCAGGCAAGGAAGAGTCCCTGCCAGAGCCTGCAAAACAGGATCCCCTGCTGAGCCTGCGCCCCACCCCATCACAAAAGGCGGTCGGTAAGTACTTCTTCACCGCCATTGGCCTGTTCCTGCTGCAAATTCTGCTCGGCGGTATCACGGCCCACTATTCGGTGGAAGGCCAGGCCTTCTACGGTATCCCGCTGTCTGAAATCCTGCCCTACTCGGTTACCCGTACCTGGCACACCCAGTTGGCGGTATTCTGGATCGCCACCGCCTGGCTCGGCACAGGTCTCTACATAGCCCCTGCGCTTTCAGGTTATGAACCCAAGTACCAACGCCTGGGCGTGAACGTGCTGTGGGCAGCGCTGGTGGTTGTGGTACTGGGCTCCATGGCCGGTGAATGGCTCGGCGTACAACAATACTTCGACCTGGATACCAACTTCCTGTTCGGTCACCAGGGTTATGAATACGTGGATCTGGGCCGTGTATGGCAAATCCTGCTGCTGGCCGGTCTGATGATTTGGCTGACCCTGGTCACCGCCGCCATCCGTCCAGCCCTCAAGGTGCGCAACGACATGACCCCGGTCACCTGGGTGCTGTATGCCTCCTGTGTCGCCATTGGTCTGCTGTACGGTGCCGGCCTGTTCATGGGCAAGCACACCAACCTGGCCATCGCCGAATACTGGCGCTGGTGGGTAGTGCACCTGTGGGTGGAAGGCTTCTTTGAAACCTTCGCCACTTCGGTTATCGCTCTGGTACTGGTACGCCTGGGTCTGATCCGTGCCCGCAGCGCCAACGGTGCCGTAATGTTCGCCACCGCCATCTTCCTGACCGGTGGTCTGATTGGTACCCTGCATCACCTGTACTTCACAGGTACCACTACCTCTGTCATCGCCTGGGGCGCCATCTTCTCCGCCCTGGAAGTAGTACCTCTGGCTCTGATCGGTTTCGAAGCCGTGGAAAGCTATCGCATGCGCAAAGCTGCCCCCTGGATGCAACGCTACCACTGGGCCATCATGTTCTTCGTCGCCACCGCCTTCTGGAACCTGGTGGGTGCCGGTATGCTGGGCTTCCTGATTAATCCGCCCATCGCCCTGTACTTTATCCAAGGCCTGAACACCACGGCCACCCACGGTCACGCCGCCTTCATGGGTGTGTACGGTATGCTGGGTATGGGTCTGATGCTGGTGTGTCTGCGCGGTCTGAGCAACCAACTGGTATGGAACGACAAGCTGCTCAAGGGCGCCTTCTGGACCCTGAACCTGGGTCTGGCAGCCATGGTGTTCATGTCGCTGCTGCCCGTCGGTCTGACCCAGTTCTTCGCCGTACTCGAAAACGGTTACTGGTTCGCCCGCTCTCCAGAAGTACTGCACAGTGCCCGGGTTGAGTTCCTGGTGTGGATGCGTGTGGTTGGCGACGTCATCTTCAGTATCGGTGGTCTGCTGATGGGTGCCTTCCTGCTGAGCCTGCTGCGTCAGCTGGTGACCAAGCGCGTCACTGGTGGCCGTCCGGTCACTGCCTGAGTTGTCCTTTGATGCCGGCGCCCCGGGGCGCCGGCTTTTTTTTGTCAAAATGACAATGAGCCGAGGAATAGAGTATGCTGTCAGTCATTCAAGCCACTGAGAAAAGCGCAGTCACCATGGCCCTGAGTCAAACCGTACTGACCCGGATAGCACTGGACATCACCTCGGGCCTGTCCCACAGGGACAGGTTCGCCCGCCTGGTGGATACGGTGAAACTCCACCTGTTATGTGACGCCGCGGCGCTGTTGGAATTCCGCGGCCAACATTTTGTGCCTTTAGCCACCGCCGGTCTGGCGGAAGATGTGGCTGGACGTCACTTTGTTATCGGCGATCACCCCAGACTGGAAGCCATAGCCCGCGCCGGCGATCTGGTGCGCTTCCCGGCGGACAGCGATCTGGCCGATCCCTACGATGGTCTTATCCCCAACCAGGGTGAGCAGCTGAGGGTCCACGCCTGCATCGGCCTGCCGCTGTTTGACGGCGAGCAGCTGATAGGCGCCATCACACTGGATGCCTTCGATCCGGCCCGATTTGATGGCCTGAGCGATCTCGACCTGCGGGCACTCGGCGCACTTGCCGCCGCCTCGCTTAAAAATGCCCTGCTGATCGCCAAGCTGGAACAATTGTCCCTGGGCAGCATGGCCAGTGCCCTGCCGGACAACAGCCATAGCAAACACACAGAGCTGCTGGGCCA
This sequence comes from Shewanella cyperi, assembly GCF_017354985.1. Lineage (NCBI taxonomy): Bacteria > Pseudomonadati > Pseudomonadota > Gammaproteobacteria > Alteromonadales > Shewanellaceae > Shewanella > Shewanella cyperi. The sequence continues at coordinate 3,250,070 of NZ_CP071501.1, forward strand.
GACCCAGGTGATGGAAACCCTGCGCCAGGAAATCCAGGCGGTGGCCGCCACCGACTTGAGCGTGCTGATATTGGGGGAAACCGGTACCGGCAAGGAACTGGTGGCCCGGCAACTGCATCAGTTATCACGGCGGGTCAATGGCCCCCTGGTGTACCTCAACTGCGCCGCCCTGCCGGAATCCGTGGCCGAGAGCGAGCTGTTCGGTCATGTGAAGGGGGCCTTTACCGGTGCCATCAACCACAGGAGCGGCAAGTTCGAAAGTGCCGACAAGGGCACGCTGTTTCTCGATGAAATTGGCGAGCTGCCCCTGGGGCTGCAGGCCAAGCTGCTGCGGGTGCTGCAATACGGCGATGTGCAGCGCATCGGCGATGATCGCAGCCTCAAGGTGGACGTGCGCATCATTGCCGCCACCAACCGGGATCTGAAGCAGGAGATACTCGCCGGCCGCTTCCGTGCCGATCTGTACCACAGGCTGAGCGTATTTCCGCTGCATGTGCCGCCGCTGCGGGACAGGCTCGACGATCTGGGCTTGCTGTGCGGCTATTTTCTGGAGCAGAGCCGCCAACGCCTGGGACTGACCCAGCTGCGCCTGAGCCCATCCTGCCTGTCGAAGCTGCGCCAATACGACTGGCCCGGCAACGTGCGCGAACTGGAACATGCCATCCACAGGGCCAGCGCCCTGGCACGGGCAGCGCTCAAGGACGCCGAGGCCGACACTGTGCTTATCACCGAGGCCCAGTTTGAACTGACGCCCCAGGGCGCCATGGCGTCACCCCAGTCCACCCAGGGGACCCAGGAGTTCAATTGCCAACTCCCCCTGAAACAGGCCTTGGAAGATTTTCAAACTCACTATATTAATCAATGTCTTGTGCAGGAAGATCACAATTGGGCCGCCTGTGCCAGGCGTCTGGGACTGGATCCCGGCAATTTACACCGTTTGGCCCGGCGTCTCGGGTTAAAATAAAAGCAGGTCGCAAGGGCCGTGGCTATTGAAATTCGACGCCAAATAGGGAAGGATGCGTGCTTTGCCAAGGCGGCAAAGCGGCAGGGTCCGTCGACATTCCGGATGTATCATCGACGGCAGGAAACAGAGAAGGTCATGAGCAAGGGTTTTAAAGCAAGTTTGGTAGTGGGTTTAATGTTGGCATGCCAGTCGGCCATGGCGGTGATCTACCCGCTGCCACCGGCAAACAGTCGTCTGGTGGGCGAAGACAGGCATTATAAGGTGCCCGAAGGCAAGCATACCCTGGAGGAAATTGCCTCCAAGTTTCAGTTGGGTCTGTCCAACATGCTGGAAGCCAATCCCGGCGTTGATCCCTTCCTGCCCACCCCGGGCAGTACGCTGATAGTGCCACACCGACTGATCCTGCCCGATGCCCCCCGCGAGGGCATAGTGATCAACGTGGCCGAAATGCGCCTCTACTACTATCCCAAGGGCAAAAAAATCGTCCAGGTGCTGCCCATAGGCATAGGCCAGCTCGGCACCGACACTCCGGAAAACTGGGTGACCAAGGTACAACGCAAGCGCGCCAATCCCACCTGGACCCCCACAGCCAAGATGCGCAAGGAATACGCCGCCAAGGGCGAGATCCTGCCGCCCGTGTGGCCAGCCGGTCCCGATAACCCCATGGGTCTGTATGCCCTCTACATAGGCAACCTGTATGCCATCCACGGCACCAATGCCAGTTTCGGTATTGGCCTCAGGGTCAGCCACGGCTGCGTGCGCCTGCGGGAAGATGACATAGAAATGCTGTTCAACTCAGTGCCGGTCGGTACCCGGGTCCAGTTCGTCAACCAGCCCATCAAGGCCACCGCCGAGCCCGACGGCTCCCGCCTGCTGGAAGTGCACCAACCCCTGTCCCGCTCGGTGGAAGAGTTTGAATCCAACGAACCCGCGGTGCTGAGCCTCAGCCGCGACATAGGCCGCTTCGTGGCCCACGCCGAAACCGACTCCTTCGTGCTCAAGCGCCTGCTGGAAGACAGGACCGGGATAGTCACCCGAATCAATCCCTGAGTTGGGCGGGCACAACCCGCCCCCTCTGCAAAAGCCACCTGTAACCCAGGTGGCTTTTTTGTTGGGCCCCAGCCCGAGGGTGAATTCGGCGCTATTGGCTTAAGTCCTGCGCCCAAAGAGGCTTACACACTGGCTATCTTGAACCACGTCTAAACATCCACCACTGGATGCAGTTAATCACCTGCGGTGGGCTTTCGCACTGCCACCCCAGTGACACGCTGTGAACCCTTCCATGGGCGCTCAACGGCGACATCCATGTCGCCGATGGTCACTGGTGCGGCAGTGCTGGCTATTTGGAGTTCCACTCCAGCCACGACGGAACAGGCGAAATATTTACAAGCTGAAAAGCAGCGATTGCTAATGGTGCTCCCGTCGAAGATGGCGGAAATTAACTCATAAACTCAAAGAGGTATTGCAAAGTCTGACTGTTGCACCGATTCCCCCCTTCGGAGCCGCCGAGGGCGTTGGGCAAGAAACGGCAACAACCGAGGCAGGACGCCGAGGTAGCGACAGTCGAGCATGGAGGCGAGTCTGTCGCGTTGGCCGTTTTGTAGTGGTCTAATAATTCCGGACACCCATTAAGGTGGTAAAATTGCCACACTAAAAGAGGTGTTCAATGACCAGAAATCGTCGTACTTATTCGCCAGAGTTCAAGCATGAGGCTGCTTGCCTGGTACTCGACCAGAATTATTCAGTTCCGGAAGCCTGCCGTGCAGTTGATGTGGGTGAAACCGCCATGCGCCGCTGGGTTGAGCAGTTGAGAGCGGAGCGTGGCGGGCTGACGCCAAGTTCCAAAGCGCTGACACCGGAGCAGCAGAAAATTCAGGAATTGGAGGCCCGGATTAACCGCCTTGAGCGAGAAAAGGCAATTTTAAAAAAGGCCACAGCTCTCTTAATGTCGGACGAACTCGAACGTACGCGCTGATAGACCAGTTGAGGGAGCATGGTGCAGTCGAATTGGTCTGTTCAGTGTTCGATATCGCTCTATCCAGTTACTACGAATACAGGCAACGGCAACAAGGCCCTGACCCTGAGCGCATGGCGCTGCGCAGCGACATCAAGCGGCTGTTCCGGCTCAGCCGCGGTGCTGCCGGCAGCCGTACCCTGGTCCGGATGATGCGGGAGCTGGGGTATCGTATCGGTCGCTTCAAGATCAGAAGATTGATGCAGGAAGCCCAGTTGATAAGCAAGCAGCCCGGAGCTCACGCCTACAGACAGGCCACGGTTGAACGACTCGATATCCCAAATCGCCTGAGCCGTCAGTTCAAGGTGAGTGGCCCCAATCACGTCTGGTGTGGGGATATCACCTACATCTGGGCGGGCAGTTGCTGGTGCTATCTGGCGGTCGTGCTCGACCTGTACCGGCGTCGCGTGGTCGGCTGGGCGCTGTCGGATAAACCCGATGCGACATTGGCAACCAAAGCGCTGACCATGGCGTATGAACAACGGGGACGACCACAGGGTGTAATGTTCCACTCCGATCAGGGCAGCCAATACACCAGCCGCCAGTTTCGGCAACATCTGTGGCGTTATCGTATGACCCAAAGCATGAGTCGCCGCGGCAACTGCTGGGACAATGCACCGATGGAGCGCTTGTTCCGCAGTTTGAAAACCGAGTGGGTACCCGTGACCGGATATAGCTCCAGGGGAGAAGCAATGAAAGATATCAGTTTTTACCTGATGGACTACTACAACCGGCGACGGCCCCACAGCTACAACGCTTGGTTGCCCCCTGCGCGAGCAGAAAATCAACCTAACTTACAGTCCGGAAATTGTTGACCACTACATTTCGCCCATAAACCCGAGGGGCTTTCGGCTCCGGTTGGGGGCGGCTGGGGGATTGGATAAGGGGGCAAGTCCGCACTGCCCCCTTTCCTCGGGTGTGGGGTGAAGCCCCACGACTTTGTGCCGCTGGCACAGCGGCTATCTTTTGCTTTCGTGCAACGTCGGTCAGAGGAAATACTAAATCCCCGCGAGGCCCCAGAGGACTATGGAGAACGACACGATTATATGCTTTTTCGAGACAACTGCAGCGATTAAAGTGCTGGCGCAGTCTTTCTAAAAGTCTTTAAGACTGATTATTACGCATCCATACACATAACCTGAAAAAGCTAAAAACTACGGCTTAGAAATCAGTTAACGCAGCCAGCAAAGATGAATTCAAATACTAAGCAGCAGCTTTTTGAGTCCATCAGGATGACATTGTTAGTTTCAGCGATTAGAGATTTTGACATCCCCGATAATGTTAGAACTATTGAAAACCATCATCTGAGGTTTTACCGGGCTTCTAGAACCAAGCACATTAGCCAAGCAAGACATTAACCCAAGTACTTCGTGACAGTATTCAAGCCCATCAATGTAGTCATTTTCCTCTTCACCCGCTCCTACATACTTTTTGAATTGCTCCTCAAAATTTTCAAACAAGCTTCCGTTGGCTCTAGATGCTGAAATTTTATGAGGGTTACTAGGGATTGGGCAGCAAATATATGGTAACTCTCCACCTGGAATCTCAATCTTTTTGGTGATGGCGTACAGCTTCCTTTCTGCTTGAGCAAGAGGCGCGGAATGAACGACCAAATCTCGATAGTCACCGAGCTGCTTTAACCAGCCCATATCACTTGTCATTAAATTCAACTCTATTGCAATTGGGTCTTCCAATTCTTGGTTATTTAAGACATGCTTTTTCAACCCAGAAAGAGTTGTAATATTAATATGTTTTTTACTTTCTACTCTATCAAATACAAAGTTGGCGGCAAATTCAGATAAGTAATCTCTAAGAATGCAAATATCAATCAAAAAGGACTGAATTGAGAGGTAGCAAAGCCATGTATATCCATTCATAAACCTTGTATTTGAGTTAAAATCCTTATCTTCTGAAACAGAAACAAGTTGAGCATGATAGCTATCTGACAACTCCTTCAGTCTCCAGCCGCATACCTTAAGCTGCTGAGATATTCGGCTACCCACATCCCATAGTCTCCCATTCCTAGCCTTGTGTGCTCCAGTACCAATGTCGCTCCAAAGGCGAGCACTTTCTGCATTCCCCCAGACAGTGTTATTAGCACGATAGAATGATCGCCATTCAGGAATATCTTTGCCATTAAACTGACCAGAGTGAGTAAAGAACTCAACACCTAAAATTGGTAATCCAATACTTTCAGACATGCTGTATAGAGCTGCGTAAGTAGGTGTTTCGAAAGAGGCTAGTTTTCCATTGACAGCTTTGGGTAATATTTCAACTGGGGGACCATATTCATTGACTACTCGAATACCACCAAGAGAATGAGCAACTCTAATTGATCTCCATTCTGCTCCCACGATTAATTATCCTCGAGTTTTATTTTCAGTCGAGACGCCATCACCGCTGGCGTCCTTTGAATCTGATTATTTCTGAGAGGCAATCTAACCTAAACCGCCCTCGGGGTAATTTAACTCACCTCTGGTGCGAGCAGCGCCAAAAACTCTGCCATTACGGCACTGTTGGCCAGCACCCGCTGGTCAAACACCTGCTTCCCTGGGGTTTCGCTGCACATGCCGAAGCGGGCGCCGCTGCGTACCAGGAAGGATTCAAACGAGGTATCGAAGTGGTTGAAGATCACCCCATCCTTCACCGCCAGGCCGTCTATTTCCCCTTCCATGGCCAGCGGGAAATAGTGCCCGAGGGCATCGCGCAGGCGCAGGCTGAACTGGCCCGGCAGCTGGCTCGGTTCAAAGGAATACACATAGGTGCGTTCCTCAAGCACGTCCTCGTGGCAGGTCAGTATGCCGTCGCGGCTGGCGGCTTGCAGCAGGCGGGCATGTTCCAACAGCAGCTTGCCTTCGTCCGAAGTGTCGTCATTGCTGGCGGGGCGACCACCTTCCAGGGCATAGCCGCGGTTGGGATTCTGCCCCTGCAGGTTGAACCTGTGGCCGCGGCTGAAGCCGGTGGGATTGACCAGGGGCAGCAGGCTGAGGTTGACCCGCTCGAACAGGCTGGCATCTATGCCGGACAGGAAATGCAGCATGCCCCAGGGACCGGCGGCCTCTTCGCCGTGGAAGCCGGAACTTATCAGCAAATTGGGCGCCTGGGCCTTTTGCGCCGGAGACTGATACAGGGTCACGGGATGGGACCCGGCCTTGCCCAGGGTGCGGGCACTGAGCCCCAGACGCTGCACCTCCTCTTCCAGCTGAAGATAAAAACGGGCAATGTCCGTGCTCTGACAATCGAAAATATCGCTGTGCCAGGAAAAACGCTCAAAGGGTGAACGGGTCAACATGGATGAAAAAATTCCTGCGAAGTGGCAAACCTTGCCATGATAGCAGCAAAGGTGAAAAACTGAATGTGATTCAACAGACTTGGAGAGGGACTTTGTCTGCTTTTGCTTACCTCGCACGTAGCGCCGCCATACTGCTGCTGTTTGCACTGCCCGGCCTCCCGGCGGTGGCGGAGGAAAACCCCGGCCTGGATAGTCTGGCGCTGAAGCGCATGGCCCAGCCATTGGTGCAACTGGACGGCCAGGTCAGCAGCCGCCGCCTGGATAACGGCCTGCTCATCCGTTGGCTGCCTTTGGCCGGCCGCCACAGTGCCAGCATCGCCAGCCATGTGGCCGTGGGATCCAGACATGAGACCGCCGGGCAAACCGGTTACGCCCACCTGTTCGAACACATGCTGTTCAAGGGCAGTGACAGGGCCCCTGGTGACAGTTACGGCGCCTGGCTCGGCAGCCTGGGGGCCAGTTACAATGCCCGCACCCTGTTCGATGCCACCGACTTTTATCTCACCCTGCCAAGCCAGGCCCTGCCACTTGGGATCATGCTGGAAGCGGATCGGCTGATGCAACCCAGCCTCAGCGATGAGGGCCTTGGCAACCAGCAGGCCACAGTGCTGGCGGAAATGGCCCAGACCATAGACAACCAGCCCTATTTCCGGGTCGCCATGGAATTCCTGCTGGACCAGGCCAAGGACACGCCCTATTCCCACGCCATCATAGGCTCGCGCCAAGACATAGAGAATGCGACCCCAGCCAGCCTGCGGGCCTTCTACCACAAACACTATCGCCCCGATGCGGTGACGGTGGCCCTGGCGGGGGATATCAGCCCCGCTGCCATCGAGGAGTTGGCACAGGCATTCGGTCCCTGGCTAAACCCGCCCGGCGACGCCCCGGAACCGAAGACATCGCCCCGGGGGCAAAGACCGGGGCCAATCCAGGGGCAGGTGACGGATGAGAGGGCCCCCTGGCCCGGACTGCTGCTGGCCTGGCCCACGGTTGGCCGCGGCCATGCCGATGCCGAAGCCGTACGTTTGCTGGAGCTGCAGCTGTTCCAGCGATTGGCCAATGAGCTGGAACGGGCCGGCATCGCCGGTAGCGACAGCCTGCTCAGTTATTCGCTGCCGCTGACGATGGAGGAGTTCGGCATGACCAATCTGGTGCTGGTGCCAAGGGCGCGCACCAGTCTGGATACCTTGGCCGAGCGGATCGAGGCGCAGCTGGCCCGCCTTGCGAGTGAACCTTTAAATGAGCGTGAGCTTGGCAGCCTCAAGGTCCTGTGGCTCAAGCAGCGTTTGGCGGCAATCGAACACACAGAGTCGCTGGCTCTGCTGCTGGCGGACGTGGAAACACGCGACCTTGACCATCCCCTCTCAGGCCCCTGGCAGCGGGTAGATACGCTGGACAGCGAAGACCTGATGCGGGTGGCCCGGGAGTATTTTCAGGAACGGACTATCAGGCTGGATCTGCAGCCGGGCTGGTCCACCCGATTCGGCAAGGGGCTACTGGAATTACTGCCCGCGGGCGTGGCCGACACACTGGAGGATCTGGCGCTGTGAAATTCTGGATGATATCCCTGCTGGCGCTGACGCTCTGCGCCTGTCAGCAAACCCGGGAGCAGTACACAGAGGTGATGCCGCCACAGCTGTTCACACCGGCGCAGCCGCCAATGCAGGTACAGGTGCCGCCACCGCCACCGCTGACCGTTGCTTCCCAACAATTGGCCAGTAGCGTCTACGGCCACTGGCGTGAGCAAGGCTCTGGGCCAGAAGAGACCCGGTTGCAGCTGGTATTGCTGCAAACCGGTGCCATTGATGGTGCCCAATGGCTGGCGGCGGCGCTGCAACAGCAGCTGCGCGACCTGGCCCTGGACAGCGCCGATGCCTGTTATGAGTCCATTGCGGTGCAGTACAGCCTGCACAGCCTGGTGCTGGAGGCAAACTGCCCGGAGCGCAGCGATCTTGGCCTTGGCCCCATGATCAGCGCCTGGCAGCAACTACCCAGGGACTTTGAGCGCTTGAGCCGCAGCGTACGGCTGCAAAAACATATCGAAGCCTTCAGCGGCCGTGACATAGAAAGGCTGTGGCGCCAGGCGGTGCTGGGGCAGAGCCATCCCTATCTCAGGGCCCTGGAGCAGGAAACACCCAAAGACGAGGGTGAGCTGGCCCGCTGGCGACACCAGGCACTGGCAGGTGGCAGCTGGCATTTGCTCACAGGCGCCGCCGCCCATTTGCCAGCCGCTTCCAGTCCCCTGGTGGCAGCCCTTGGCAAACTCAGCGGCAACAAGCCCCGCCAAGGTACAGCCAAAGCCGGCTTGCTACCCGACAACAACCACAAGCGCATACTGCTGCTGGACTCGCCGGGGGCGGTACAGAGTCAGGTCCGCCTTGGCTATGCCTTGGCCCCCGAAGGTGACAGCCGCAATTGCGAGCTGCTGGCGGCCCTGCTTGGCCGGGGTGGCAGCGGCCGCTTGTATCTGGACTTAAGGGAGCAACGTGGCCTCACCTATGGTGTTTATGGCAGCTGTATCGACAATCCCTTAAGCCGCAGCCTCAAGTTTCAGGGGGCCACAGCCACCCTGAGTACCGGCGCCTTCGTGCGCGGCATAGTCGACCACCTGGCGCTGTTGGCCGCCAAGGGCAGTACGGAAGCAGAGTTGCGGCGGGCAGAAGGCTTCCTCAACGGCCACGAATGGCTGTGGCAGGATGCCCCCGGTGGCTGGCAAACCAGATATCGCCATCAACTGGAGCGCGGTCGCAGCAATGGCCATGCACCGCGGGAGCTGGCGTTATTCAATAGCGACAACGCCGCACTGCTGGCCCAGGCCCCCATCATAGTGATCAAGGGCGATGCGGCGCGGATAGAGGCCGACCTCAGGCAAGCCTTGCCGGATTTCCAGTTACAAAGAGCCGAGTGACCGGCTATTCGAGTTGGCTGCTCTGCTCCTGGCCGGCATCCGCCTGGCCCATTTGCAGCAACAGGGTATTGGCGGCATCCATGGCCTGTTGATCTTCAAAGGCGATATCCTTGGTCATGGTCTCATCGGAAGCCGGTTCCAACTGCGCTTCGGCATTGACAACCTGGGACTGGGAAAGCGTCTCGGCCTGGGGTTCATCCTCAACCTGGCTCGGCGCTGCCTGGGACTGAGACTTTAGCTGAGGTGCAACTAAAGCGGCCTCGACCTGCGGCTGCGTCGCTGTGGCCTCGGTTTGGCTCAGGGCCGCGCCGATATCGCCCAGCACATCCTGTTGCACGCCATAGCCCAGGGCGGCCACCAACGCCATGCCGGCGAGGATTTTCAGCGCCGGGGCCGAACTGCCAGTGCGCGCCGTTGGATCCGGGCAGGGGATATCGGCAACGGGCAAGCTCTCGGGATCCGGCCCCTGGCTGCGACTGCCGATAAACTGGCCACCTTCCACTATTTCCATGCTGTTACAGGCCACTTCCGCATTCACCACACCACCGGCCTGTACCACCAAACGGTTGCAGCTGAGTTTGCCGTTGAACTGGCCATTGACCCTGAGTTCCTGACAGCAGAGTTCCCCCTGGATCTCACCGCCGGTTTCAATCATCAACAGGCCGGCAGCGCGAACCTTGCCCTTCAGCTTGCCGGCCACCAGGGCCGAACTGTCCAACTGGATCTCGCCATCCAGCAGGGTGCCAGGGCTGATATAAGTAACACCTTTGTTTTTGCTGCCGTTTTCACTCATGGTAGATGGTTTCCTGTCCTTTGGTCTTATTTTGTGGCGCAAATGTTAATGCAATTGCGCCGATAAAAGAAGCATTCACTGCCAGCTGGTGTGCCGTGCCCATCAATATCGACTTGAGCAGGGGTATCCACTGCCAATGGCATTTTTGTATGCTAGTCTCAGCGGCATACAGGGAAGGTATGGATTATGGCTATGGATACTTCAGTGACTCAAACACGACGAAACCCGAACATTGATGCCATCCGCGGGCTGGCGGTGCTCGGGATCTTCTTTATCAATATCCATTACATGGGCAACACCTTGGTCGGCTATGTACCAACCGAGCCCCCCGCTACCTTGGATCTGCCACTTGAAATACTGACACGAATGCTATGCGAGGGGCGCTTTATTGGCCTGTTCACCTTGCTGTTCGGTGTGTCATTACAACTGCAATACCAATCGTTGCAAGGTCGGGGGATCTTGCCGGTGCCACTGCTAAGGCGGCGCCTGGGGTGGTTGATGTTATTTGGCGCCTTGCACGGCCTTCTGCTCTGGCCCGGCGATATACTGCTGAGCTATGGCATCAGTGGCATGTTGGCACTGAGGTATCTGCAATCGGACCAACGCACACTCTGGCGCCACTCTGGCTTATTTCTGGCCATTTCACTGTTGGGATACACGCTATTGGCCTTGCTCCCGGACGATAGTGGCGAACTCAGTCGCAACAGCACCACCTTCAGCGCCTTACAACAACCCTGGATTAGTAACTATTGGGAGCAACTACAACAACATCTGACCATGGAAGGTTTTATGCTGGCCATATACCCTTTCACCATGCTCTGGTACAGCTCAGGTATGATGTTGCTTGGTATGGCACTCTATCGCAGTGGTATTTTCAATCATGGCTTTGCCCATGAGCATGGCTACCGTCTGTTGGCTCTTGCAGCGCTGCTGGGGGGATTGGACCTGTGGCTGCTGTTCGCCGCAGGGCCCTTGGGACAAAGTTTGGCGCAGATCAGTGTAATCTATGCCGCCATACCTGTTTCTCTGCTTTACGCCCATTTGCTGATTGCTTGGTGCCAAGGTTCTGTAGATCGCTGCCGAGCGCTGCAGGCTGTGGGGCAAGTGGCACTCAGCCTGTATCTGTTGCAATCTGTGGTGGGGATCTTGTTGTTTAGATACCTGTTTTCTGATTGGCTACAACAGTTTGATCGTATTGAATATTTAATCACGGCCTTGATTTGGGCCGGGATACAATTGTGGTTGGCCTCGACCTGGCGCCACCATTTCAAGCAGGGTCCCATGGAATGGTTGTGGCGTCGTTTAACCTGGGGAGCGAATCAGGCATCCAATGAAATCCGGTTCAATTCAATGGCCGGCAAGTCAAATGCGGAGTAATGGGGAATCAATGCCAGCCAATTTACAGGACAAAAGAACACACAATCAGGGACGCTTGAGCCAGTGGCAGGATGACAAGGGTTTTGGCTTTATCAGCCCCCTGCCCGCGGGCCCAAGGATCTTTTTACATATCAGCGCACTGACCGATACCGGGCAGCGCCCCAAGCAGGGAGACCTGCTGGAGTTTGTGGCGGTGAAGGACAGTGACGGCCGGCTCAAGGCCAGGCGGGCACGGCTGCTGCCGGAATCGGCAGCTATAGTGCCGGCTCCGGGCCCCAGAAAAATCAAAAGCAAGACCCCAAAAGTGGCCCGCAGGCCGGGCAAGGCACAGCCCAAGGGCCGCCTGGGGCGCGCCCTGTGGCTGGTCAGCATTTTTGCCCTGGTCTTGGCGACGCTGGCGTGGCACAAACTGATCCCCATCTGGTTACCTGGCGTGTATCTGCTGCTGAGCCTGCTGGCCTATGCCGTCTATGCAAAGGATAAAAGCGCAGCCCTGGCCGGTGACTGGCGCATCAGCGAGGGGCATTTGTTGCTCTGGGCCCTGCTCGGTGGCTGGCCCGGCGCCCTGATTGCCCGCCACCATTTGAGTCACAAGTCCCGCAAGCTGAGCTTTCGGCTGGCCTTTGTGTTTTGCAGCACCCTGAATCTGTTGCTGCTGGGACAGGCTATCAGGGGCCAGTGGCTGACGCCCTTTATCTGAAGGTCGCGCTAGCTGAGTGCATTGAGGCTTGCCAAGGCGGCCGCAATTGACTAACGTCTTGAATCAATTGCCCAACCATTCAACCCATTAACATCAGAGAACTTTTATGAGAATGCTGCTTGCGGTCCTGGTCATAGCCGGGGTTATTTTTTATTTCTTCACCTCGATGAATAACCAAAAAGCCTCCCAGGCCAATGCCGAACTGGGCAAACAATTTCTGGCGCAAAACGCCAGCCAGGAGGGCGTAAAGACCACGGCATCGGGCTTGCAGTACCAGTTGCTGACCCAGGGCCAGGGCAGCGCCCAACCCAAGGCCAGCGATACGGTCAAGGTCCATTACGAGGGACGACTGATAGATGGCACTGTGTTCGACAGCTCCATCGCCCGCGGTGAGCCGCTGTCCTTTGCCCTGAACCGGGTCATCAAGGGCTGGACCGAAGGTCTGCAACTGATGCACGAGGGCGACAAGATGCGGCTGTTTATCCCGGCCGAACTGGGCTACGGTAACCGCAGCGTCGGCAAGATCCCCGGCGGTTCGGTGCTGATTTTCGACGTGGAACTGCTGGCCATCGAAGCCAAGCAGGGCTGATATTCCCGCCATAAAAAACGCCGGCTAATGCCGGCGTTTTTATTTCTTAGCTCTTTATGGGACTAAATCAATTAGCCTTTGCAGGGCCACAGCAGCTGTGGCTTGCCTGTGGCCTGGGCCTGCTGTTGCCTCTTGAGCAACTCATCGGCAGGCAGATCCTTACTGAGAATAACCAGCTTTTCATTGCCCTTGAGTACCGCCAGCGCCTGACAATCGGCAGGCTTGGCAATACTGATGCTGGCGGCAGGCACAGAAGCCAGGCTGGCCCAATCCCCGGTTTGCACCTGTTCCAGCAGCAGGGTGTCCAGTTGCCCCTCCATACCGGCAAAGCTGGTTATACTGCTGTGCTCCAGGGTGAGAAAGCTGACCGAACTTTTGCCAAGGCCTGCGAGACTGGCAATGGTGCCACCACTGAGACTCAAGGTATGCAGATTGGGAAAAGACGCCAGATCGGCAAAACTGCCGACGCTTTGCCCCTTAAGTTTACAGCTGAGCATATCCAGCTCCAGGGTATCCTTGATGCCCATCAAACTGGCCATTTGGCTGACACAGTCGGCCATAACGGGATCGACAAAGCGGACATCGCTGATGGCCATGCTCTGGCTGATGTCCGCTGCCTGCTGCCAGTCACCGCTTTCATCCACAACACTTGAATCGTCTTCTGCCGGCTCATCATCGATGACGGCGGGTTCGTCTTGCGACAGTGGCAGCATGTCAACATTTTCGGACTGGGACGGCTCAGGCAATGAGGTTCCGGAAAGCGACTCGACCAAGGCCCTGGCCACTGAGTCCCCCTTGGTGCCACTGAGCCCGTCAACCAAGTGCGGCGCCCCATCCTGAATAACACACAACCTGAAGCTTGAGGCCAGCTCCAGCAAGCTCACGGCCTTGCTCTGGCCCAGGTTCATGTCCATCAGGGCGGCAAAGGCCGCCTCATTGCTGTTAAGATTGGCGTAGCCTTCGAGCCGTCCCAGATACTCATCCAGCTCGGCGATATTGGTTTCAAGGGTTTGGGCCTGAGTCACTGTTTTACAGTGGCTGCCGGATGGCATTTGCTGCTGCAAATGCTGCAAATGCTCCAGGAATTGGCTGGCCAGCGCCCGCTGACTTTTGGCCTCACGACCAAAGCGTCCTGGCCAGCCTTCCTTCAGCAACGCCAGTGCATCACCGTCGAGCCGGGTTAAGCCGTCACGAAAGCCGGGATCTTCCCAGGCGCGCCTTTGTTGCCGGCTCGCCTCAATCAGCGGCCCGGTTTGGCGATCGAACTCAGTTAACAGCGCCTGCGGATCGGCAGCGGCCTGCACCATGGCAGCCATGGTCAGGCCTGTGGACAGTATCAAAACAGCCATCTTATGCATTTGTCTATCGACTCCCAATCCCATACTCTGCTCTCAATTTGTCCTCAATCGGCTCCCAATCCGACTCGTTCGCCAGGTGGTGAATGTACTTGCAAGACGCCTGTGGTCAAGCAACCACGCTGACCACAGGCAGACCTTTACAGGTTTTTAAGGTGCTGATAAATAACCGGGCTGAAACTTTCCTCATAGGTCAGCCACAGCCAGTTTATCTCGCGGGTATCGAAGGGTTTGAAGATATCCACTTCCATCAGCTTGTCACCACTGATCAGATAATCCTCCCCCAGATCCATTTCAGCCATACCTGGCATACTGCTGGCAATGGTATCTATATGCACCAGAGGCTCGCCACTGGGACTGGTGGTCAGATGCCATTGGTAAGTCTCGGCGACACCCTCATCAATGATAAAGGTGTCGTCCGATACCAGCTTGAAATGACCCTCATCAACGACGTAGGGCCACAGGGTAGACAAGAGATCCATGGAGGTAAGTGACTCTGCATTCATGGCCGGCATGGGGTAAACCGAGGCGGCATCAAAGCGACACATCACCTCCTGCTCCATGCGGTAATTGACACGGTAAATGGTGTCGGGCCAGGTCAGCTCGGTCAATTTGTACTCCTTGGGCAAGGAGGCTATCAGAGTCTGCCACTGGGGATCACTTGAGCTGAACTTATCGACCGTGGCCGTCACAGGCACGAAGGTCCAGTCGTACACCCGGGTGAGTGTGTTGTCGACAATAGTGGGTTGCGGCGCTTCATAGCCCCCGGAAGCACTGTTACCAACCCAGCGGGACAGCTTGGCATTCCAGCATGACATAGGGTCGTCTTTACCCGCATCCCATTCCTCAGTCATCAACTTGCCGCCCATCAAGTTGACAAACAAACTTTGATGGACATCCCCATGCCTGAGTTCGGCCATGCTGACATCCCCGTGGGTGTACAGGCTGAACAAATGACTTTCGTCATCATCTTCATTTTCGGTCTTTTTCAATATGTCCCAGTCGGCATCCGACATCAGCCTGGCATCTATGGGGGACGTGATATAGCCCAAATTCATCAGGGTATCGCTCACCCTGTATCTGAGATTAAGCGGATCCGTATCCAGCCAGGCCTGTACCGACAAACCACTGGCGGCCGCCAGATCCAGCGCCAGCGGTTTCAGCGCCAGCAGGGTTTCCTCCGCTGCCAGCACCTGGCTCAACTGACCGGCAATCAAGCCTTCGATATGTTTGCCTATGGCCATGATCTCGATTAAGGCCTCGGTGGCAGACTCGGCGGCACCCAGGTGATAGGGCGCATCCTCGCCGGTGCCGTACAGGGACATAATTATAACCTTGAGCCTGGCCTCAAGCTGTTGCAACTCGGCGGTACTGGCGCCCGTTTGCTGCAACGTATACAGGCGGCGAAATTCAAGGTCGGTCAAGACATTGAGCTCTCCCCCGTGGCCCTTGCGGGCAAAGATTTTATCCTCCGCCAAGCCACTTGCCTGCGCGGCACTGACTCCAGGCAGCTCAGCCACCCTCAGGGGACTTGGTACCTTGGCCGCGGCAACCACGGGCAATTGTGCTATCAGGCTGTATTCGGGGTCAGCCACTTCACTTTGCCATTCGAGTTGGTAATGGCCGTCGCTGTCGCTGGTTGCCGAAGGCTCATCGGCATCACAGTCCTGGTTGGCGTTGAGATCGGCACAAATCAGCGCACCCACCAAGGCACCCTGTACATTGGCACTGCCGCTGATCTTATGGCTGTATTCGGTTGGTGCGGGCGGTTCCACCGGCGTTGGCGTTTCGACTTTGTCCGAGCCACCACAGCCCCACAACAGGCCGCTGGTGATGGCTAATCCGAGATAATGGCGTTTCAGCATGAGAGTTCCTTTCAATTCTGAGGTAAACGGAAACAGACAGGGGCAACCTGGTTGCCCCCGTGAATTAAGCTTGCTGTGAAATTAGAAATAGAGGTTTTCGACCGATTTGCCGTTAACCAGCAGTTCGCATTTATCCGCCGTGCTGTTTTTGGACGATTGAATAATGCCGGCGATGGCGCCGAATGCACCACCCTGCTGACCTAAAATGGAGCCGAAATAGCAGTTGCCTTTAATGGCAAAATCCTTGTATTTGGCATTCAAATTCTGGGTTGGTGTGTAGGGAGGAAAGCTGCCCTGCATTATGGGATCGCCATTCACAGTCAAAATCAGGATATTTTTACGCTCGCTGTAACTGCCGCTGAATTTCAGGGTTTGGCCGTCGACTTCAACCACTTTTTCCTGGGGGATCCTGGGTGCTTCGGTAGATGCGCAGCCGCCAAGCAGCGTGATGGCAGATGCCAGTGCGAGATAGCTCAATTTCATTTGGAAAAATCCTTTTTATTACCGTATGGAAGATTTAAATAATCCGTTATTTTTGGCCGTTGCATCTTAAAGACAAGGAATTGGCTTTTGAAGTCATGCCACACAAAATCAGTCTTATAGAATACAAAAAACCGCCTTTTTTACTATATGACATGACCTGTTCAGCATCAGATTACCCATGGAATTTAACATTGGCATGGAAAGGCATAAAAATCTTCATCACAGCAGTGGCGCTGAAAATCGGCGAAATCTAAGGCCAAAGTGCCTCACCAGTCTTAGGCCACACCTTGATGTCCGTAAACATGTGCGAGAAGCGCAAGTAGGTAAAAACCAATAATTCGTCCGTGTGTTTACTGATTTTGTAACTCATGGAATTTCAAATCCGAATAAATTAGCCACCCAATATTCAGCGATTTAACTGTTAACCATCAGGCATTATGCGCCACGCGTTGTCCTTAATACGCTTAAAGGTACAACCTGAATTGCCATGGCCCTTACCGGATTTATATTCATAAAGAATGCTGATACCGGCTTTGTCCGGATTGGCCAGCTTAGCTATGGAAATACTGGTTTGTCGGTAATCAGACTTATCCACCTCATGCCTATATTTAGCAACCAAATCCTGTAACGCATTGGTCAAGCCAGGATGATTAAAATAGGCCGGATCGGTGAAAGACTTAATGGCCTCCATGTCCTTCTTATCCAGTGCAGAGCGGAACATCTGACATTGCTCCAAAAACACAGGGTCCTGGTTATCCTTGGCATAAAAGCCGAAGTGCTCGCTCCCGGCATGGGCTGAGAAGGAAAAGATAAGCATCATAACTGGAACAGAGGAAAAGCGCGGCATACACATCCTTATGCTTTAAAGCGCTATGGACATCAATGTCATAGCGGAATTTTGTCCCGCTATTTTTCCCTTAAGCAGCCGTCATCACAATAGCACCTAAGTATTAACCCAAATGCCGCATCAGACCTTTATACGTTTATACGCTTATGCGCGTGCCTAAGGTCAATGCCAGTGGGCAGCAATCATGACCAGGTTGAATACCAAGGTGGTGGCCGCCAGCGCGATAATAAAGACAACCAATCGCTCTCTGGGGGCCGGCTGTTCGATAAGCTCCACGGGATAATCAAAAAATATCGCCAGATAGAGCAGGCTTCTATGGGGGTAGGCCATACCGGAAAGCCGATAATGCTTGCCGTTGTGCAAGTGAGCGGTTACACCATGGACCCGCTTGCGTTTCCGCCTTTCACTGAAATAACTGACCCAATGGAAAGTGATTTTTTCAATCTCAGCCCTGGGTATAGTGCTGTTGCCGCCGCAGATATGCTGGGGCAACCTGATACAGTGACGGTTGAAAATGACTTGTGTATTGGCGTCGAGATCCGCCTTGTTGATGGACAACTGGCGCCACACCCAGCGTTTGCGCCAGCTCAAATACCCCAGCAACCAAATCAGAGTTATACCCCCGGCCGCAATCAATGCGGCAACAGAACCGACACGGCTCAGTACAAGGCCCAGCAGGAGCACGGGAATGGCAGAGGACAATAACAACAGCTCCTGCCTGAGTGGCAGTGCCGTAAACCCAAGTGCAACCGGCAACCTGAATTCATCTTCCTGACGGATCCTGAAATACTTGCTTTTAAAGCTGATATCAAACCATTTGAGGTCATTGAGCATGTACTTCAATGAGTGCATCCCTGCTGTTCCTTCTTCTTGTGTAACTGATATAGCCAGCCGTGAACCGGCATTTCATGGTGTGGTAACCTGAGATAATTAATGGAAAAGGGGCTGGCGCCCCTTGTTCATTTACCGATACCCCACCCAGACTCAGATATCCTGGGATATCAGAGTCTCAGCTCTCTGAAGTACCAGTTATCACCAATCCGTAAGAACTTGCAACTGGTTGAGTGACCACCGCCTCGCTCGTTATATATTTGAAATAACAATTTTTTCCTTCCACGGCGCCAAGACGTTCCTTTTCAATCTTGGCCGGTTCCACTGGAGTTATTCCGCTAATAATTGTGTTAGTCGGCTTTCCCTGATAGGTACCCATGTACTCTTGATGTCTTGCGGCCAACTCATTTTTCAACACCTTCTCACCAAAAATGCCCAACCAAGGTTCAGGAAAGGCCGCCACATAGGCATCAAAATCTTCATCCCTATATACGTCCAACATTCCCATACAACGTTGTACCAAAGGCTCTTGGCTGAAGTCCTGTGCCGGGGCTGAGGCATTGGCGAAGCCAGACGTGACCAATAAAAACAGCGTCAAGAATGGGCATTTCATGTTGAAAAGTCCTTTTAAGTTGCCATTTCAATTAAAAAAGGAAAGCCGGTCGGCTTTCCTTCGAGTCTGCACTGGCGCAATAGCTTCGTGCTACACAATAGGCCAAAGCTCATGCTTCTGTCTCACAGGCTTGCCATGTACCAATTACCGGAGTCCTTTTCCTGCACAAAATAACAAGCCGGCTTAAAGGTGGGGCCATCTTCAATCTCGATCTTGGGCTTCACCAGCACTTTCTTGACTATCTCAAAAGGTAGTCCCCGATCACTTTCGGTGATGGCTTCCTCCTGGGAGCTTAATATCTCCACGGAAGAAAACTTTTTTGCTCTATAATTTGCGCGGTTCTTCATGCTTTTGCCCAAATATTTTTTGAACAAATTGAATGCCTTTTCGTTTTCTTTCATCGCTGGATGATAATAGGCCAGTACAGCCTCCAAATCTCCTGCAATCATGTCCTTTTGCAGTGCGAGGCATTTTTGGTTGAGCGCTTCATAGCTTTCGGCCTGCACCGAACAAACAGGCAAAAGAGCAATGGCCCCCAATATGAGTACATTTTTCAGCATAAATTTTTCCTCCACCCATGAATGCTTTACTGCAACTGACATAAATTTTCCTGCAGGCTCAATGTGCCAGTTCCACTATGGCAGATAATTATATCCCGGCTGTCAGGGACAAAATATTATCCTTTCGGGTGTATTTGAGTGGCAGGAGAGTAATAGACATAAAGGGGCAATGGGATGTCAACCAAGGGTAAATAACTTCCGGCAGTGAATCAGGGGATTATTTTCTTCTTACCTCAGGGTCATTACAAACAAACCTACTAATCTATCTGTTAACTGAGCAGAGGAACTTGGCAAAATGTTGCCAATTGCTTACCCAACTCCTGCATTTGGGGCAAATTGCCATAGTCGAACTTCAAGGGGGTCACTTGAGTAGCCATCACTATCAATAAATCATAGCCATGGGGCTGGCCGAGACGTCGCTGAATTTGAAATGCTGCTATGTGATTGATTGGAATGACTTGCTGGGTTAGCAGATAGAGCGAGCTTAGCTTAGTGGTAATAAGTTGGCGTTCCAGGTCAAACAGGACCCGGCGCTGAGCAAATAGAAAATGCCAACTGAGCAGCGCGGCAAATGACCAGTACAGGATTTCAGTATATGGCCAATGATCGAAACCCAGAGTCATAAGCAAAGTGAAAAATGCGACCAGGCCAGAGCAAATCCAGCGTCCGATGATCGCCGAGCGGGATTTGGCCATGACGGCTTTTGTCGGGGTAAGTTGTTTAAAGTACATGACTATAGAACTCCAATAAACTTCATGACAAAGCCAAATGCCATAAGAAATGGCAGAGGGTAAAAAAAGCGTATCACCACTCCTGGTTGCCAAAGTGGTTCTATCTGTGTCGCAGGCAGGGTATGAGCAGTATTGTCAGTCTCTATCTGGTTAGCCGCAGCTTGCGCTCCTGGTCCATTGGCCGTGTCTATGCTGTTAAACTCTTGCGCGACTGGTTTATTCTGGCCATTGGGCGGGAGTGACGCTATGAGTGGTTCTGTCGATGATAAGGTGTTCAGCTCACGGATATTGGGAAAGTCAGTCACTTGTTCTTTGGCTGTAAGGTTAAAGGTTTGTGCAAAGAACATCATGACTTGCGTGGTGTCGGCCAGGCTGCCTATGGGGTAAACAATGTCATGTAACTTGAGTTCATACTGGTTTCTGTCATAGCTGTCGTGGCGCAGCAATAACTCGGTGGACTGCAGCTGTGCCTGGTACGTCTTTTTGAAGTGATAACCCAATAACTGTGATTGTACAAAGCGTTGCCTGCTGGGGTTATCCAGCACTAAATATTGCCTGAGCGACCCGAGTATGAGCACTGCCGGCAGCAGCAGTGCCGACACAAACTGGTAAAAAGTTTGCTCACCGCCATCGAGGGTTATTGCCATGACAAGCGAGGCCGACAGTGGCAATAGTCCCAGTAATGCAAACCCTCGAAAAACATAATGGCTTTTGGTCGCAAGGCGTAACTGCTCAGGCAATCCCCTTGGATTGATAAACCTGTGGGCTTTTTTAGATAATTGCGAGTACTGCACTTGTTATCCTTAACAACAGTTTTTCCAGGGTATTTTTCCTAATAAAGACCGGGAAACCCACGCTTGCCTGGGGTATCGAATATGCCAATGTGGGGGAATTGCCTGCTAGGGCAGTGAAGACAGGAACCAGCCATCGGCAGTTCTCATAAATTCACAACTGACATGGGAATTACGTCCTGGACTAACAATCAACAACTTTACTCTGGCTTCCTCAAGCTTGCCAAATCTGCCTTGTTTATCAGCACTTATGTCCTTATAGCTGATATTGGTAATATCAATGGACTTAATTTCCCCATTGCCAAATCTGCGCTCATGGGCTCGTGCCAGTATTTCTTGCAAACGTTTTTCCTGCCCTTTGGTGTGCTCCGGCGGCATCTGCGCCATAAAGGCGGCCAGGTCTTGGCTCTTGATAAAATCGAGAGTACCCAGGCAGCGTTGGCTCAGCTCGGCATCCAAGCCTTGACTAGTCGCAGCTAAGCTGCTGGTTGAACAAAGGAGCAGTAACAGAGTGATAATGCGAATCATATGTCATCCTTGTATATATAGGTTTTATAGAACCTGGGGTCACATCATATGCTCCCAGGTTCTACATCAAATACTATTGGTTAATTGGTGCTACTCTTGCTGCAAGATGAGCAGAGGGGCACTATTATGGAAGAATTTTTGACTCGAGTCACCGATGACCACCTTAAAAGTCTTCACGCTGTCTTTGAGCAAGTCCCGCCCCTCAAGGTCGTCTCCCGTAACAGATGTCACATTACCAGAAAATTCAATGTAATATGTGCCTATTTCATCCTCTGCTCGTATGCCAACTAATTTAACTGTATGTGTACCTGCGGTTAGAGGAATAGATATTGGACCTATTTTTCTTTGAGGGCTCGAACCATCGGTAATTACTTTGTCGTCAACGACTAGCTTGAATATATCATCATTAAAGTTACCGTTGTCGCCAAAGGTTACGTCGAGTAGATAGGGTACGGTAAATTTAAGACCATTACTTATTTGATTATTTACTTCGACCGTTACATTACCTGTTATAATCCCGTTAGGCACAGTTACTGTCAGCTTGTTTGGTTCAACTTTTGCTATAGATGCCACAATGCGGTCATTGTTATTACCAGCAAAGGTGACTTTGTTTTTGTTTTTTACGGGATCAAAACCCACACCTTCAATAACAACTATATCACCTGGCTGTCCATTGTCATTTTTTAACCTAGAGATTTTCAATCCATCACTAATCATGATGTCAATCGGAGAAGTTGCTTCTTGACCTCTGTGTTTAACTTTAACAGATATTGGCCCGATTGCATTGGCCAATAAACTTGCAGGTACTGTAATGTCTAAGCGGGTACCTGCATCTGAAATGTCGTCGTATTGAATTTCCTCTTCATCGCCTGCTTTATTTTTATCTTTGAGATAGGCCACTGGTTTTTCATCAAACCAATACCAACGCTCATTGATTCCAAAGCCTGTACCGATAATGGTAAGTGGTTTACTCACTGCTTCGGGTTTCATTATACTAGGATCCAGGTCCGCAATTTTCAGTCCCCAAGTGACGGTAAAATCTGATTTAACTGGAACAAACATCATATCTTTGATTGTCTTGACCTGGTCGGCGATGATATCAGCCACTTTGGCTCCTTTAATCAGGGCTTCGGCTTGACCTGAAACAGGCAACCACTTACGTGCAGCCGCTGTAGCGGCCAAAATAGCCAAGTCATTAGGGCTAATGGCTAATTCTTTCAGTACGGCCTTGGTAATAGGGCCAAGTTTTCCTGCATTGTCCACCTTGTAAAAAGATTCTATTTCATTCTTATAGAATTCGATAAAAATTTCTTTTGTGAAATTTTCTATGTCTTCAACTGTTACATTGTCATCGTTATAGATTTTTTCACTTTCTTCAATTAATTTAGGTGAGTATGCTATAATCGCCTTTGTTATAGCAACTTTATCAAAGCCTTGTTTTGGAGGAGTGTAATTTATGCCTTCCAGAATGATATCTACAAATGGCAGCAGTATACCGTCGATAATCGTTCTAATAGCTAAACTTTTTCTAGCATCTAGATTAGCCTTATCATATTCAGAGTTGTTTCTAAAGCTGAAAGGAGAAGGGCCCAAAGGTGTATTTACACCAGGGGAAAGCACTTGGTATAAGCAGCTTTGATATGGGCAGTTATTATAATATTGATCTTTAGACCAAAATTCAATGCCCCAGAACGTACCAGATTGTGGCCCAAGGATATTTCCATCCCATCCGCTATTAATATGTCTCCTAAGCGGGGTGTCTAATTGTGATGGGTCATATTCGTCATTTTTACCTAGCGGTATTATCTGAGTGCTTAAATAAAGTTTTGTTCTGTTTTCTAATTTTGTGCAGCCATCATATTGAAGTTTATTTTTTTGTTCATCACTTATTTCAGGATTATCAGGGCAGCTAGGATCCGTTGGTAGCCAATTATCCGTAAAGTTTGTGGCGTCTAGTGAATAATCAAAATGATCTGTGCCATAATTTTTTATTGTTGGTTTAATGCTGCCTGTAGTTGAGCTTGAATTTAAGGCTTTAGTGATATTTTTGCTTTTTATATTAGATGCATTAGCAGGAGTTGGCAAGCTGGATTGATATTTATCGTATATCTTGCGACTATTGCTTAGCAAGAGTGTACTGGTTTCACTTGAATACTTATCTAGGGCTGTTGGAGAAAGCTCCAATAACTGGCTAAAGTGTGCCATGACTTCTTTGAATTCAGGATAGTCTATTACTACGTTTTTGAAGTTATAGATCTCGCTTAAAGGAATTTTTTTTGTGCCTATATAATCAAGTACGTGTTTGAAGGTTGTACTTTCAAGATTGAGGGTTACTGCAGTATCCTGTGGAAGTATATAGCCGCTTAGGTATAGCTTTCTGTTGTTATCATCAACAGTATTAAGAAAACTGTTAATAGGTGTCAGGCGATTTTTAAAGTGGCTTACCATTTGTGTTGCGGAAGCATCCAATTGATATTGATTGCCAAGAAGGGTCTCGACAGTTATTTGTTCTGCTTCTACGTTATGGAGCAAGCTTACATTAGCTTCAATATTTTTAACGACATAATATGTCTCTAAGTTACTTTGACCCAGTGTGTTGTTTATCTGTAATTCACCGTCATTTAAGTTATTTGGCACTCTTATCGTTGCTTCTGTTGCCGTTGAAGATATGACCTCTAAGGCTCTTCCACCAGCAGTAATTGTCATGTCTTGAGTAAAATCACTACCTATAATACTGGTTGTTTCCAATTCCTTTAGAAGATAAGCCTGATTAGAGGATATAACGGGCACTCCTTTGTCATGGACGTCCAACTCACGAATATTACTTCTGAAAGCTCCATCTGAAATAAATAATTCAGTTGCAGCTTTAGGTGCGGTGACAGAGAAGATACCTGAAGTTGAACTTATAGGAATGTTAATAGGGCTCAAATTTTGACGTTTAAAAACTATGTAGCTTTGAACTCCAGGTAATGATTGATTCAGCTCGATCTGTAATGTATCACCTTCTCTAACAAATCTTACTGCAATGTCATTGTGATTTACTTCAGGTGAGCTTATAAATGTATCTTGGTTTTCGATGACTTCCGATAACCTATCATCATCATTAATATCAAGAAGTCCATCGTTATCGTCATCAAGATCTTCATAGTCTGAGAGGCCATCTAAATCCCTATCTGTCGGGTGTTCTATTTCCGCCCCGGCTTCGATCTGATCGGGTATATTATTGCCGTCAGAATCTATATCTATAAAGTTACCAAGACCATCCTGATCATGGTCAAAAGCACCTTCTCTGTGGTCAAGGATACCATCACCATCACTGTCTGTATCACTCCAATTAGGGATACCGTCACCGTCAGGATCGAAGCCTAAACTAGGAATGTAGCGCCCATAAAGAAACTCATCTGCATCTGAAATACCATCCTGATCAGTATCCCAAGTTTGATTGTTAATCCCCAATGCAGATTCCTGAATATCATCCAATCCGTCGCCATCCAAATCTGAAAACACCCTGCCTTCATAGGAAAAGCTCGGGCTTCCATCAAAATTGATATCATTTACACCGACGTGGTACATCCCATCCTCAAGTATTTCAACATTGATGGCCAGTGTCTTGAGAGATGGTGATATAGCAATTTTCCCGAAATTCAGTGCATTACCTTGAGCATCAGAGAAATAAATATTGGGTTTGAATTCAGTATCTTGATAGTTGAGCCTAAAGGTATAGAAATGGCCTTTTTCCCCCTTAAAGGAAAAAAGATCACCGTTATCGGACTTAGTGGCAATTGCGCCCCTGACACTGAACGGAGGCAAAAGATTGGTTGGAGTTGCCACTGAAGGGTTATCATTTGGCTCTAAATCGGTGAAAACTTCTGTGTCGGTTTTACTCACATCAAACGGATAATCATCCAGCTCATCCGGAACACCGTCACCGTCTTCATCTTTATTTTCCCAGGTGCCGACCTGATTAACCGGATCGGTTGGCGTGCCGGGATCCGTGGGGTTACCTGGATCCGTTGGATCTGTGGGAGTACCGGGATCGGTTGGGGTGGTCGGGTTAGTGCCCTCACCGGGTTCCAATTCTCCGTTACAGCCGCCGACCACGACGGTGCCGGCAAGTAACAGTGCCAGATAAAGCGCTTTAAATTTCATCTTATTTCCCTTTGATGTTACATCCTGAACGGGGTCTGCATTCGCATCATCCCCTGTGAAACCATGGCCATATAAACGTCGCCCGTGGCCAAGCCCAGAGCATTGCAGGCCAACTGTTCATCGCTGACCCCAAATAAAGGTGAGGTCACCACCTGGTTGATGACCCGGTTGGCAAACGGCACCACCAATCGCTGACACCAGCGCACTTCGATTTGCAGCAGGTTGGCATCCTGAATATTGAGCTGACGGCCGCCGCCGACATTCTTGTACGCGCTGCTGCGGTACATAAGGTTGTTATTGGGGATCTCGTACAGGCTGCGGTTATTCTCTCTGGCGCGGTATTTGAACTGGTCAAACACGGCTCTGTTGGGGTTCAGTACCCGCAGCTGCGCCAAGGCGGTGACCGCGGCGCGGGCTTTGCCATAAGCCGCCAGGGTGTCGGTTGCCTCTGTGCCTGTGGCAAATAACGACATCATCCCCTGGGCCAGAGCCTTGTTCATGGCAGTGGTGCTGCCATAGTTGAGAGTGCCGGCCCTGACGGCCTTGACCGTGGCCGAGTTCAACGTTGATTTGGCCACATAGATAAAGGTCCATTGCACCACCAACATCATGACCACCAGCACCACGGGCATCAGGAATGGCAGCGCAACATTGAATTCAAACATGGCCTGGCCACGTTGCCTGACGACAGATCTCATTCGGCCCGCGCCTGGGTATTGTTATCGGGCGCACTTTGCAAACCATTGAGCACCTGCAACAGCGCCGAAATTTGCCGACCGATGGCACTGTCCTTGTCGCCCCGGGATTCGATGGCTTCCAATATCTGTGTCGATTGTTTCAGCCTGACCAGGCTCATGTTGTACCAGGCTTTTTGGTTTTCCGGCTCCAATTCGACACAACGCTGGTAAGCGGCGATGGCGGCATCATGGCGACCGGTGCGGGTGTAAATATTGCCGAGCCGGAACCAGCCCGGTGCGTAGTTGGGCACTAAGGCCAGAACTTCCAGATATTGGCTTTCCGCCTGATCCAACTTGGCCAGCTTATAGGCGTGTTCGGCCTGGGCCTGCAGGGCCACGATTTCCTGGTTGCCATCGGATGTTGCGGGCGTGCTGCTGCAGGCACAGAGCATCAAGGCCAGGCCCGCAAGCGTTAGTAAATTTGTCAATTTGGATCCCATATCAGCTCATCTCCCTGGGTAATTTGCAGTTGTGCGACGCTGCCGGCGGCCAGTTCCAAAACACTGGATGCCTGCCGGCAATGGCTGGATCGCCACGGTTTCAGCCCCGTGACTATGCGGACGACTTTGTGTCTGCGGTCGAGGTAAACCAGATCCAGGGGATACCCCATCCACATGGTGTGTACGGCATTGCAGGGGCTGATCAACATGCCCTGATCTGACTGCAATGGTGCCCGCCCCAATAAACCGCGCAGCCGCAACCAGGGGGTGTCAGCCAGGCTAACCTGTAACTCTTTACCGTTGCGGCTATTTAACATTTTGATCTTTTTCATAATTCGTACATGAATTTCATGACTATCGGGAATGCCAGGATGAGAAAGGTGACGGGGAAAATAAACGCAATCAGCGGAAACACCAGCTTGACCGGGGCCTCAAGGGCCTTTTTCTCCGCCCGCTGGAAACGTTCCACCCGGCGTTGATCGGATTGGATCCTGAGTGTCTGTCCCAGGCTGGCACCGGTTTTTTCCGCCTGTGCCAGGGAACTGACCAGGCTGTTGATTTCGGTAATTTGCACCCTGTCGGCCATGTTGCGAAACGCCTGGGCCCGCGACATACCGGCGCGCATATCACGGATAACCTTTTCCAGTTCGATTTTCATCGGACCATTGGGCCCCCGTTCCACCGCCTGCATCAGGGCGCCGGACATATTGAGTCCGGCCTCAATGGACATGGTGAGATAATCCAGGTAAACAGGCAGTACCTTGACTATGAGTCCCTGGCGCTTTTTACGCAGATCGTTCAGGGTCAACACCGGCAGGTAAAAGCCCAATACGGCGGCAATGAGCAGGTAATTTAGCTGAACCGCATCCAGCATCAGGCCGGCGACCAACATCAGACCCAGGGCAAAAAAGGTGCTGATGATGCGGATGGCAAAATACTGTTCGGCGTTCATCATGTAGGACAAACCCGACAGCTGCAGTTTCTTGGACACCCGCTCCAGATAGTCCACGCTGAGCTTTTCACTGACGTAATAGGCCAGCAGCCTGACTATGGGCCAGATCATTTTGAGGCCAGGCGTCAGGGGATCCATAAACTCGCGGCTGTCCTGCGGCACCTTGCGGTAGATACGGGTGCAGCTGACGATAAGCGCTATGACGGCCAGGGTGTAAATGGTGACGATAAGATTGACCATATACCCTCCTAGACGTCGATGGAGACGATCTTTTTAATCGCCAGGTAACCGCAAAACAGCATCAGCGTCCCGACGACTATGACGCCCCACCCCAGGGGTTCGGATAAGATCCGCCCCATGGAAGCCGGCTCCATGTGATACAGCACTATGCCGATGAACACCGGCAGGGCCGTCATCACCAATCCCTGAAGTTTGCCCTGGGATGTCAGTGCCTGGATCTTGCCTTCCATCTCAATTTTGCGCCTCAGGGTCGATGACAGCCGCTGCAACACCTCGGCCAGGTTGCCGCCCACATCGCGGGAGATCTGCATACCGGCAACCACCAACTGGAATTCGTCTTCCGGAATGCGGCTGAGCATGTTGTTGAGGGCGGTATTGAACTCGACCCCCAGACGCTGTTCGCGCAGGAACAGCTGGAACTCCTGCTTGGCAGGAGCTTCCATTTCGTCGGCCATAAACTCAATGGCACTGGTGGTATTGGCCCCCGCCTGCATGGAAGAGGCAATCATATTGAGGGCATCGGGTAACTGGTGCACAAACTTACGCCGGCGCCGCTTGTGCAGGAAGCTGTAGGCAAATCGGGGCAATATGGCCAGCACTATACTCAACATGATCCCCAGCACCCATGACCCCAACATCACCCGTCCCAAAAAGGGCACCGAGGCCAGGGTAAACAGGTTAATCATGAACAATTGGCCGGGTTCGATGAACAGGAACATGTCGGCCAGGTTGCTTCTGGCCGATGAGGTGAAGGTTTCCTGGTATTTACGTCCCAGTGATTCCCCCAGGTGTTTCAGTGACCACACCAACAGGCTCACAGACAGAAATGCCATGACCATGGCAATAACCAACTCAGCCATGATCGCTTTCCTTTGCAAAGGTGTCCATTTGCACCCGGATGCCTCGACGGCGTAAGTCCTCGTAAAACTCGGGCACAGTGCCGGTCGCCATATAGTGACCCACGACCTTGCCCTGTTCGGAGAAACCGGTTTGCTGGAAGCGGAAGATTTCCGAAAGCTGAACCGTCGAGCCTTCTATGCCGGTCACTTCACAAATGCTGGTTACCCGGCGTGAACCATCGGCAAAGCGGGATTGCTGCACTATGAGGTTAATGGCCGATGCTATCTGTTCCCGAATAGCCTGCACCGGCAGATCCATCCCCGCCATCATTACCATAACCTCAAGCCGCGCCACACAATCCCGGGGTGAGTTGGAGTGTGCCGTGGTGAGTGAACCGTCGTGGCCTGTGTTCATGGCTTGCAGCATATCCAGTGCTTCCCCGCCGCGGCATTCGCCAATCACCACCCTATCCGGGCGCATCCGCAGACAGTTTTTCACCAGATCACGAATTTCCACTGCCCCCTTGCCTTCCTGGTTTGGCGGTCTGGCCTCCAAGGCGACCAGGTTGGGTTGGTACAACCTCAGTTCAGCAGCGTCTTCCACGGTAATGATCCGCTCATCGGGCGGGATAAAGTTGGATAAGACGTTCAGCAGCGTGGTTTTACCTGAACCGGTACCACCAGAAATCACGATGTTTTTCTTGTGCTTAACCGCGATTTCCAGAAAATCGGCCATTTGCTTGTTCATGGAACCGAACTGCACCAAATCGGCCGCACTCAAACGTCGCTGCATAAACTTACGTATTGTGATGCAGGGGCCTTTCAGTGCCAGCGGTGGAATGACGGCATTCACCCGTGAACCATCCTTGAGTCTGGCGTCCACCATGGGGGAGCTTTCGTCGATACGGCGGCCAATAGGCGTAACTATGCGTTCAATGGCGCCCAACACCGCCAGGTCGTCGGAAAAGGCGATATCTGACAGGTGCAGCTGGCCTGACTTTTCATAAAATATCCGGTCGTGGCTGTTCACCATGATTTCGGTTACATCGGAATCGGCAATCAGCGCCTCCAGGGGGCCCAAGCCTATGGTTTCGTCCAGCACTTCCTTGATAAGTTCTTCCAGTGACAGCTCGGCAGGAATACTCATTTGCGCCACTATCTGGTTGATTAACGAGTGGCTTTGACTGCGTAACTCGTCATCAGTCATCTCGTTCACATTGACCCGGCGCAAATCCAGTTGCTTGAGCAATTCGCCATGAACCTGGCGCCGCCAGTGGTTCTTGAGACGAATGGTTTCACTGTTTTTGCTGGTTTCCAGGGCCTGAATTGCCACCGCCTCGGGTGAGATAGGCTCGGCTATGGGTTGAGGCAATTCAAAGGTCGGTGCCGGGGCTTCTTCGGCTGGGGACGAAAACTGCCTGGCTTCTTCATCTTTAACCCGCAGGAAATAGTCACCAATCTGGATCCTGTCATTGAAGTTCAGCGGGCCATAGGAGCGAAGCTTCTGATCATTGACCTTAATGCCGGTCATGCTCTTGTTATCTTCAATATAGATACCCTCGGCTTCACGCTTCAAGGTCGCGTGGAGTCTGGATACCTTGATCCCGCGCAGCACCACCAGGTGCTCCGTGTCTTTGCCGATACAGCACTGACGGTGAATACATTGGTATTCGCCAACCTTGGTGCCCTTGGTGGTGCTGACTGTGATATTGAACATAGGCACTCCTAATCCAGAATGTAAAAGGCTTCCAACTTGTTGGCTTCTTCAACCATCTCGCGGCCCCGTGCCAATGCCTCTTCGTGGCTGTCTTCTCCCGGGTAAACCAGGGTGGGCGTCACGAAAATTACCAGTTCAGTTTTGTCATCCTTGAAATTGCGGGATTTGAACAGCTCTCCCAGGATGGGGATATCACCGAGGAAAGGGAACTTGTTGACCGCCTTGGACATTTCGCTGTTCACCAGTCCGGAAATGACCATGGTTTGTTTGTTCTTTACGTTGATGACAGATTCGGTACGGCGGGTCAGGAAACCCGGTGCGTCATTGATCATGATGGAGGGATCGATGGCGCTGACTTCTGCAACAACCTTGCTGAGGATATTGCCCTTTGAATCCACCTCAGGCTCAATGTCCAGTTTGATCCCATATTCCTTGTACTCAATATCCACAGCGCCGACACCGCTGACACTGGGAATGGGTATTTCACCACCGGCAAGGAAACTGGCACTCTCACCGCTACGGGTCGTCAGGTTAGGTTCGGCCAACATGCGGGCATCGCCCTTTTCCGCCAGCAGCTGGATCTGCGAGCCTATTCCCGACACCACCCCCAGATAGCTCCAGCCACGGGTATCAAGCACGCCAATGGATTCGGATATGGCCTCACTGATAGCGCCTGAATACTGCCCCGGTGAAGTAACACTGAAAATGGGATTAGAGGTAAATGCCTTGGCCATACCAAACGACGGGCCCGACATGCTGGCATCCCAGCGAATACCTATATTGTTGAGTGTGGTTTTGTTGAATTCGACAATCTTGACTTCCATTTTCACCATGGGCGAAAGGTAATCGCTGTATTTCACATATTTCACCAGCGACATCACGTTGTCGGCCTTCTCGAACACCTTTTCCAAGACCTCTTTATGGGCTATTTCTGCCTCACCGTGAACGACGATAATGCCATCTGACTCGGACACTTCCAGTGAGGGAAATTCAGAAAGCATACGCTTAACCGTGGCCAATTTGGTTTGCGAAATATCCCTGGTGACTACGACGCTGAGCTTGATAAGCAAGCCATCCTTTTGCCACAACTGAATGTCCGATTGCCCTTCCCCCTGGCCAATCAACAGCACATTCTTTTCATCAACCACTTTGGCGTTCAGTACGCTGGGGTTCCCCACAACGACACGCTCAACATCTTTGGCTTTATACAGTTCAACTGCACCAACATATAATTTGAGTTCTTTATTATTGTGAGCACCGGCGACATTGATAACACCGATGAACAATGCAAATGTGACCATTAAAAATCTAAACATCTTCATAATGCCGTCTTATTCTCAACCTGGGTTAACTGTTCCATTTTTGCTTTTGGCAAGGCATATTCCTGAATGCTGGTAGTGATACCACTGCCTCCGGTAATAAACTCGACCTGATGCCGGCCGGTCTCTATTGCGCTGCCGAATATTTGGTCGCTGAACATTGTGGTGAGGGCAACCGAGGCCTCTTCCTTTTTATTTCTCAACAGGGTAATGAATTTCCCCTTGGAACGTGCCAGCGAGACCCGCATTGAATCTTCTACGCTCAATGCCAGCGTGACAGTGCTGTATGAATCAGGATTGTCATATAAGGTATCGACCAACTCGGGATGCACGGCAATGCTGCGCTTGCCTGTGGCCAGCACCTGCGCGCGCTCTATCAACAATTCCATTTTGGTTTTCTCGGACTCGTCCTCACCGACCTTGTATGCCAGGTACAAATCCACCATATCGGAAGGGATCAACATGCCGGCCGTAGAGTTCACTTCGTCTATGTCTATGGTGACCGCACGCTGACCTTCCAAAAGCAAATCGGAAAACTGCTTGGTACGGCTGCCCGGTAAATAGGCGGAAACCAGGGGTCTGCCGGCCTCAATGTCGGTCAGCAGCATTTGTCCGGCCACCTCGCCAAATTGCGCTGGATAGACGGCATCGGTAGGAACAATATCTTCCGGTACACTGCGTACCGACATATTGGATTCCCCAATAGTCTCGCCTTTACTCAGGTTTCGGACCGGCACAACAATATCAACAGATTTTTTGTTGGTATTAAAAAGCTCGGTTCTCAGCTCCTGTTCTTTCACTATGAAATAATTTTTGGTAGCCCATGCGGCTACCCCACCCAATACCAGAGCAATTATTAATAGCACCCAGTTAAAGTCGATGCCTCTCAGCTGCATTTTTGATTACTTCCTTTTCATAGTGGTAAATCAGGCAAGGACTTGGTATAGGCAAATGCGGTATACCAATCCCTGAGTGCCTGTACACAAATTTCCATCACGTTCTGATCGTCTTTAATTGGTGTGAGCAATGCGGCAATCAAGGCACCGCACACAATCAAATATTCAACGCTCGCTTGACCTGTGGCACTTCGCAAAATCAGATTCCTTCCGACATTTCGTTGGAAACTATATGAGTCTTGCCATTGTGACTGCTCAGGCTAATGTCGAGATAATTATTGTTTTGAGCCATGCGAAGTACGGCTTTATTGGCACTGACCTCAAATATTCCCACGACTTCTGACCAGCCTCGACTGGTGTAATAATTACGGTAATAGTGATAATTTTCAGAGACCTTGCGATCGCTGAGTAATATCACAGTTCGGCCGCGTTTAAATAAGTCAGCCGATGAAATATCGGATATTACTAGCGTGTCGGACAGCGTAGGGTATTTGATCCCGGTGCTTCGCGAATATTCATCCGGCGACATGACTTTGGATACGGCGACATATATCAAGGTAGAGTCAAACTGCGCTTTGAATCTCGCGGTAAACAGGTAGGGAGGTTGCCAACTGTTAATGACGTAATCCCCGTTGAACTCCTGCTCATTAAATTTTTCACTACGGGGTTTCCAGCGGGACACGTAAAATTGTTTAAGTTCCCCCATACTGCCACTGTCGGTAACAGCCCAAGTCTTCATGGGCAAGGCAGAAAAGCTCATATTGTCTGCAACAATTTCCACTTTGGCATGTTCAGGAAAATCCATTTCCGGCCATACATCCCCAGCCCATGCCCCGCCCATAGTGAGGCTTGCCCAAACAAGCAGACAATTTCTGATCATTTTCCTTCCGCTCCGCAGTTGGGACTGCCATAGGTGCACAACCGATTGGGCGGCAGTACTTCTACGTCTACATGGCCCAATTTCAGATTGTTCGTACCGAGCTCTTTTCCAAACGGAATAATTGCCAAGAGATTTTGCGCCGCCCTTATAATACCGACGTCAGCATATTTAAAAGGAACCAAACGCTCGGTAAGGTTCTTCGCATGTTTTGGACCTCCGGCATTCCAGCCGGTAGACAACAATGCACTGTGACCTGTGAAAGTCAGGTTCAAATCCTTGAATTCATCCATATAGAAGGGCTCGATAGCGGCACTGACTTCGGCACTGTAGAAACTGTTCTTGTCCAACTTAAAACCCAGGTTTCCCAAAGCGTTCACGGCAGCTTCCACCGTGCTACCCCAGGCGCCGGGTACCCGGGTACCCGTAACCTTGCGACTAATCCGATCAAGCGTGCTTTGGTCATCTGGCGTGTCATTCACCGACTTGAACATGATCTGTTGGCCTTCTCCTTGCTGCATCACGTGTTTCAGCAGTGGATGCACCTTGTCGTTCCAACTCCATTGGTTTTGATATCGACTTGTAATCACCTCCCCATTGCGCTGCAGGAAGCGCCAGGGCACTTCAGCAAATAAGGTTTCATCGGCTTTGCTGGCGTAACTGAAAGCCCCCCCCGGAAACGCAGTCGGTGCAGCGGTGCGCCAGACTGTTCTCTCCCACGCCGCATATTGGGCAGCTTCAGTGGTGAGGTGCCTGGTTTCAGACAGCTTATGCATCAGTGGTAATAGCAATAACAGCGGAATAACCACAAATGCCAGCGCAACCAAAGTTTCTACCATGGCCTGACCTTTTTGCTCATCCATGTTCATAACACCTTGGTCAAGGCAAGCACTTCTGATTTCACCCTGTTTGAGGGCTCAGCCAATCTGGCTTGCCAGAAGGGATTATAGAAATTGCCATACTCGTGGCGGCGATCTCGCCGCAACCAGGCGGTTAAATCCCTGGGGCGCGAATAATAGGCGTTGGCCGAGGCCAATGCTGTCATTCTATCGGCAAGCATTTCTTCATTGATGGCAGGATCGGTATTGTCGTGACCTACCTGCAATCTGGGAGTTGTCTTGACCTTGTTCCTGGGTTTCGAGACCACCACGGTAATATTTCGGGTTTGACTCTTGCTGTCGCCGTCCCTATCGAGGGCAAAAAACGGTTGTACTCCGTCATAACCACCACGGGTTTCCTGATAGCGTGCGGCAAGCCTGGTTGCTCTGGGATTTTTTCTGCGGCTTTGTCCCCAATATTGACGATTATTGATACGGTTCATATTGGCTCTGTCATCCGAGCGCGTGCCCCCCCAGCCCAAGGGCACTTCACCGCCGCGCCATCTGCATCTGAACCCGTGGCAGTTGTAATGTTGAAACCAAAAGCTCAAGGTATGTGCCGATGTCCAGGACTCGGCCTTGTTGCGGCCATTGCTGACCAAGTCGCTGCCACCCGCTTTTTGGGTTGTCAGCCGTAAAGGAAAAAGCGTCCATGTCCAAGGGCGATCCAATCTGTAATTCATGCCCTTGGTGAAGTTGTCCCGCGACTTACCCACCACAGCGATATAATCGTTATATTGGGTGCCATCGCGGATGTCGCTTCTGCTGAAACGTTTTTGAAAGTTAAACCAGATATCGGCTACATCCCGTCCCAGAAATATATTCTGCGCCGTGTCCAACCTTGCGTCGGGATCGTTGGCTGTCACCACTTCCCGGGCCGAAATAGGGCCACTGACTACGCCGGCGTAATGCACAGCTTGCTGGGCAAAGGACAAGGCATACAGCATGGCATTTTCGACATAAACCAAGCCCTCGAAAAAAGGTTGTGCACCTTGATTGATGTACTCAACCGCCCTGGCAATGGCGTTAACCACTTGACCGACGTAGGGAATTGAGCACAGGGCGTCACAGGCGTTGTCGGCAAACACATCTGCCATGTTGAACCAGGCAGACAAGCCCACCAATTGGGCCACGGCTACCTGATTGGCAACCGATGCCCTATTGGTATAAGCCTTGAAATTCATATCCCTGGCGACCATGTTGGCAAGGGATTGGGCTGTGTTGTCGGCTGTATACTGGAGTTTGGTTGTTTGATGATTCAACTGAGCGGCATTGAAACCAAACAGCAACACCATCATTGAAAACGTCATCAATATCAGAGACAGCACCATGGCCTGTCCCCGTTGGCAAGAAAACACCATCCCTGTCTATCCCCTGCATCAATCCCTTGATACTAAAGCAGTTAAAACTTAATCCTGAGTCGCACCACCACCACCGGTACTGCTTCCGCCGGCGCTGCTATTGGCGCCCTTATCGTAACTGCCCAGGTTGTAATCCTTGTTGGCCACGCCGGCACCTGCGGACGCCGAGCTCTGCGCGGCACCAATATTACCCGATGCACTTTGACCGGACATTTCAGCTGATAGCCCAGCTACCTGATTGCGGATGGTTTTTCCGAAAAAGCTGTATACACCTATGGCTGCAACGGCAATCAGTGCAACTATGATGATATATTCGGTCATGCCTTGGCCGCGAACTCTGCTTTTCATAGCGATTTCCCTATCAATTGATAATAAAGGGAGAATGTTCTCCCTTTAACAGTCACCGAATTACTTAGTACCAGCAGCCGAAGAGTTGGCAGCCTTATCGTATGAGCCCAGGTTATAGTCTTTGTTGGCCACAGCTGCACCGTCACCAGCAGCCTTGCCTGCCGCTTCAATATTGGTGGATGCACTGGTTCCGGACATTTCTGCCGACAGACCGGCAACCTGGTTGCGGATCGTTTTACCAAAGAAGCTATAAACACCTATGGCAGCAACGGCAATAAGCGCCACGATAATAATATATTCGGTCATACCCTGACCACGGATTTTACGTTGGAACATAGTTTCACTCCTTGAAGCAATTAGAATAAAAATTCGGCAAAATTATCACCGTAATCAAAGCGCAGCTCAATAAGCCTCTTGGGTGTATTAATTACCCGAAGACCACTACTTTATGACTAATGCTTTAGGCTAATACAAAGAAAAAAGAACTACCCCCAAAAAGCCGCAATTAACCCACAAGATTAATTTCGGTTAACTTTGGCTCAAGAATAACAATCCCCCATACGGTTACCACAAGATTATCTCGCCATAAATAGATTACTTTTTAGCCAAAAAAGTTAATGCTTTTGCCATTAATGTCGTGGATAGCAGTTAATGTATAGGTCGGTTCCAGCGTTTTTCGCTAAATATTCCAGGCAAGCATAAAAATCAGGCTGATTTTTTACTTAATTTCGAGTGGTGAATATTTAATTCGACATTTCACAACATAACGATTATGAGCAATACCATGATGTATTTGGCGTCTATGTGGCTTATGACCAAAAATAATAAGGCCAGCCCATGTAGGCTGGCCAGGTACAGATGAAGATTACCGATTTAAGTTAATTCAGGCATTAAGGCCGAAAGGATCGTCTATGGAGTGGGAGGGCTGGGTAAACCAGCGTGGACCTTCCTGTGTCATATAGAAGTGATCTTCCAGACGCACACCGAACTCCCCCGGTACGCACAGCATGGGCTCATTGGAGAAACACATGCCCTCGGCGAGCGGGGTCTGGTCGTTGGCCACCAGATAGGGCCATTCGTGGATATCCAGGCCTATGCCGTGACCGGTTCTGTGTGGCAGTCCGGGCACAGCGTAACCCGGGCCAAAGCCGGCCGCCTCAAGCACACTGCGGGCGGCCTTGTCGACGCTGCCGCAGGGACGGCCCAATTGCGCGGCTTCAAAGGCGGCGGCCTGGGCCTGCTTTTCCAACTCCCACAACTGACGCTGACGGGGGCTGGGCTCGCCGAACACATAGGTGCGGGTGATGTCCGCGTTATAGCCCTGCAGCTTGCAGCCCGTGTCTATCAGCACTGTGTCCCCTTGTTGCAGACACTTGGGATTTTTGACCCCGTGTGGATAGGCCGTGTCCTCGCCAAACAGCACTATGCAGAAACTGGATCCCGCGGCGCCAACCTTGCGATGGGCGGCATCGATAAAGGCTTCCACCTCGGTGACACAGATGCCTTCGCGCAATATGGAGGCGGCGGCCCTGTGCACCGCCAGCGTCATGTCCTTGGCCCGCTGCATCAGTGCCAGCTCCGCGGCTGATTTTTGCATCCGGCACCCTGCGGTAACGGCCTTGCCACTGACCAGCTCCAGCTCGGGACAGACCTGACGAATACCGTCGCTGATAAAAAAGGCCGCCGACTCATCCATACCGACCCGGCCTTTGCCATAGCCGAGGCGCTTGAGCAGGTCACCGAAAAGGGCGTAGGGACTCTCATCTTCATGCCAGGTGTTGACCTCACCCTTGATGGTCATATAGCCCTTGAGGGTGTCCAGCTCGAAGGCCGGCGCTATGTATTCCAGCGGCCCCTCGGCGGGAATAACAGCGCCGACCATGCGCTCACTGGGATACCAGCGGGTGCCGGTAAAATAGTAGAGGTTACTGCCGGCATTGATGTACAGGGCATCGAGGCCCTGGGCCCGCAGCAGGCTCTGAGCCTTGGCAATCCTGGCCGCAAATTCCTCTGCCGTAATCGGCATGGTGCCCGCCGTCATCTCGCTCAATGTTGCCAGTGCTTCATCCTGGGTCTTGCCACCCACACCTATGGTCATAATTTTGCCCCTTACAGCCGGAAATGGTCCACACGCAAAGGTGAATAAAATATACAAAGACTAAGCAATGCGCAAGCACACCCGGCATGTCTTTGATCCACGGTCGTCAACCACTATGCTTATGCCTGATAAACTAACGATCTTTGGAATTATGCATGCCAAAACTCCTGCTTTTGCTGTTGTGCCTGCTCAGCTGTGCCCCTCGGGCCGCAGAGGTCAAGGTTGCGGCCGGAGTCTTTATCGACATTATCACTGAGCAAGGCGATGGTCCCTATCAGCAATTGCTGCACAAGGCCGCTGCTGAGGCCGGTATTTCACTGGATGAAAGGGTCTATCCCCTCAGCCGGGCGGTGCGGATCTTCGGCAGCGGCGAAGCCCTGGCCATTTATGGCATGACGGAGGCCGTGCTGCGTTCAACTCCGGCGGAGAAAATCCTGACCAGCTATCCCTTGGGGGTGTATCGCCTGCACCTGTTTACCCCCAAGGGCAAACCCAGGATCAGCAGTTACTCCCAGTTGCGGGGCCTATTGGTGGGTGGGGTGCTGGGTTATGAGGATTATTACCGGGAGCTGACGTCCCAAGGCATAAAACTGGAAT
Organism: Shewanella cyperi; assembly: GCF_017354985.1. NCBI lineage: Bacteria > Pseudomonadati > Pseudomonadota > Gammaproteobacteria > Alteromonadales > Shewanellaceae > Shewanella > Shewanella cyperi. Next base: position 3,288,759 of record NZ_CP071501.1, read on the forward strand.
TTGTCGCCGACGAGCGCCATCAACTGAAGCGGTTACAACTCGGGCGGGTGGATGCAGTGGTAGGTTTTCTGCCGGATTGGCTGGATAAGCTCGACCAGCTGGAGTACGACCCGGCCTTTGCCGTCCTGGAGGGCTATGACTACATGACAGTCTGGGCCAATGATGAGGGCCGGCACTTTGTCGACACCATTTCACCTGTGCTGTGCCAAATGCATGCCCGGGGCGATTATCGGGACATATTGGGGCAACGCTTTATGACCTTTGATTACCAGCCATCCAAAGTCTATGAATGGCAGCCACCGCAAGGCGGCTGCCATTTGACCCAAGTCGGATCCGATTGAATTAACTTAGTCCGCCAGACCGCGACGGCGCATCAGGGCCAGCAAACCGCGGCACACCAGGGTTTCCATGTCATCGACCCGGTTAACCTGACAGTTGGCCATGGGTGCCGGCAGCGCCAAATCCCTCAGGCTGTTGACGCAGCCCTTGAAGTAATCGGCGCTGTTCATCATGCCACCGGCAAGCCAGATCCGGTTGGGATTGAACAGGTTCACCGCCCAGGCCAACCCCATACCGAGATAGCTGCCGGCCCGGTACAGATCCCCGCCCTGGCTCAGTTTGCGGGCCCTCACCGACTCGCCACTGGCCAATTGCTCCAAACTGAACTCCCCCGATTCCGTCATCACCCGGCAATGGCCCAGCTCACCGGCAAAACCGCTGGCACCGCGGAACACCTTGCCGTTGAGAGCGATGGCCATGCCTATGCCCGTCCCCGACATCAGCAACAGCTCGCAGTCGTGACGCGCATCGCACACGGCTTCGATCCCCGCTTCTATATCGTTGACGATAAAGGCTAATTGCCCCTTGCATTGGATGTCTTCGGGATTGAGCCCGGTTAAGCCGGGCAAGGACTTACAACTGACCAGGGTGCCATCCCGCACCAAACCCGGCACGGCAATGGCCAGGCGATAGTTGCTGAGATTGAAATCCTGTTCGAAGGCCTGGATCTGTTCATTCAGATCTCGAATATTAAAACCTTCACCTGTGGGAATTTTATATTGTTCTGTGTGCCCCTGGCCCTGCAATTCAAACAGCGCCTTGGTGCCTCCCACGTCGAGCGTTAATGTGTACATCATCTACTCCACTTGTTCCCCCGCTCTGACCCCGAGCAGGGTTGGCTGAGTGTACCACAGTCCCCCTCCGGGGGCGATGAAATAGGCTTAAGCTTCTGCTTTTTCTAAATTTATAGATTTCACCACCAAAATTTTCCTCCGCCGGTACAAGCCCCTTCTGCGACCGATGGAGCCGGGGAAAGGGCCGCCGTGTCAGTGACATAAATCCTTCACAGCCGACCAGTTTAAAAAAAACAGTCGAACAAAGGATCCTGTCTATACTCATTTCTAGCCCAGGTCATTACGCACAGGGCCGCAAGGAACGCTCTCACTTATAGGGACATACTTATGCATACCACCTTTTCGGCCGAACCCGGCTTTCAGCAATTCATTTCCCTCTCGGTGCTGTTGACCGGCTTCAACCGCTTCGAGCTGCTGGGCACGGGCCAGGCAGACAACTATTTCCAGCTCGTTCAACAGCAGTGCCCCGACAAACTGGAGACCCTATTGGCGCTGTTTTCCAGAGCCCCGGCCGAACCCCAACCCCTCAACGCCTTTATCGAAGTGCAGATAATGCAATCGACCGAACTCGGCCCCCTGGCCCGCAGCCTGATTAAACTCTGGTACCTGGGTCAATGGGACAGCATCAAGGGCGATGACAGCTTTATTCCCAGCCCTCAAGCCTATCAGGAAGGACTGGTGTGGCAGGCCATTCACGCCCACCCCCAAGGTGCCAAGCAACAGGGCTTTGGCGCCTGGGCCGAGCCACCGGCGACCGAGCTGTCACAGCCCGACCTGTCACGGGAGGTGGCGCCATGAACTTCATCACCCCAGAACAAGCGGCCGCCAGAGAATACGATCTGGTCATAGTCGGCGGCGGCATTTCCGGTGCCCTGGTCGCCAAGCAACTGACCCGGGCCGGCAAACGCTGCCTAATAGTGGAAGCGGGCACGGGCGGAGGTGCCAGCTATCAGGGCTACCTCGACTTCCTCGCCACCTATCATCAGGCCACGGTCAAGATCCCCAATGCGCCCTACCCTGTGAATCCCAACGCGCCCGAGCCCTTGGTGACGGACACCCGTCGTATCAGCGAGGCCCAACCGGATGAGACCGGCTATTTTGTGCAGATGGGGCCGTTGCCGTTTTCCTCTTCCTACACCACCTATCTGGGGGGCACCACACTGCACTGGCTGGGCACCTCGCTGCGGATGTTGCCGGAAGACTTCAAGCTGAAAACCCTTTATGGCACCAATCCCGATTGCACCACAGAGTATCGGGACTGGCCCATTGAATACCGCGATCTGGAGCCCTGGTACCGGGCGGCCGAGCGGGAGCTGGGGGTGTCGGCCGAGGTGGCCGAACAGACGTACCTGGGGGTGGAATTTCCTCCCGGCTATGTGTATCCCATGCACGCCCTGCCCAAGAGCTGGAGCGACAAGTACCTTGCCAGGCATGTCGATGGCATGCAGGTGCAGGAAGATGGCAAGGGTTACCGCCTCAGGGTCAGGGGTACCCCGGCCTCACGCAACAGCGTACCCAACCAGGATTATGATGGCGGCCTTGGCTACCAGCCCAGGGGCGCCGTCGGTAACGAAGCCGTGGGCCAACGCTGCATGGGCAACACCAGCTGCGTGCCCATCTGCCCCATTCAGGCCAAGTACAATGCCCTCAAGACCCTCAGCAGTGCCGATGGCGAACGCCTCGATATAGTGCTGCAGAGTGTGGCGTCGAAACTCATCATCGACGATGCCAGCCAAGAGGTGACTGCGGTGCGCTTCAAGCACTATGCCAGTCCGGATGTCCCCCAGTTTCAGGAGTACGAGGTACGAGGCAAGCGCTATGTGCTGGCGGCACACGCTGTGGCCAATGCCGTGCTGCTGATGGCCTCGGACGCCTGCCCCGGCAACCCTGCGCTGGGTCGGCATCTGATGGATCACCCCGAGCTGCTGACCTGGGGCAAGGCCAAGGAACCCCTGTGGCCACTGCGGGGGCCACTGGCCACCTCGGGCATTGAAGATTTGCGGGCCGGCAGTTTCCGCCGCAACCGCGCCGCCTTCCGCATGGAGATGGGCAATGACGGTTGGCTCTGGCCCACGGGGGCGCCCGTGTCCGATGTGCAAACCCTGGTGGATGAGGAGCAGTTGTACGGCCCACAGCTCAGGCAACAGTTACAGACCGAGGTCAGCCGCCAATTCCGCTTCGGAATATTGGTGGAGCAGCTTGGGGAGTACGACAACAGGGTCAGCATAGATCCCGCCTATGTGGATGCCATTGGCAACTACCGCCCCATCATCCATTACGATCTGTCGCCCTACACCCGCAATGGTTTTACCAGGGCATACGAAACGGCCCAGGCCATTTTCGAGCGGGCCGGAATAGAAAATGCCAGCCTCTACAAACCCAGCGACGCAGGGTATTTCCAATGGCGGAATCAGGCGCTGACCTTTAACGGTGCCGGCCATTTCGCAGGCACCCACTGCATGGGCGACGATCCCCAAAGCTCGGTGGTTAATCCCAAACAACGTACCTGGGCCCACCCCAATCTGTATCTGGTCGGTTGCGGCAACATGGTGTCCATGGGCACCTCCAACCCCACCCTGACCATGTCGGCCCTGACCCTGTGGGCGGCGCAGAATATTCTCGACGATCTCAACGGGGTGACCAATGCGGCACCTTGATTGGCGCAAGGCCGCGAGCAGGCGTTACGACACCCTGATAGTGGGCTCGGGTTTTGCCGGTGCCATCATGGCCAAGCAATTGGTCCGGGCCGGCCACAGTGTGCTGTTGCTGGAAGCTGGCGCCGGCGAACCCGGAAGTTTTGAGCAGCACCTGGGCTACGTGGCCAACTTCCAACAGGCGACGGCGAAAACACCCAATTCGCCTTATCCCGATAGCCCCAACGCCCCCCAGCCGGAGGTGACCGATGTGGCCAGGATCCCGCCCGGCGGGGTGTCGGCCATGGGCTACTTTGTGCAGCAGGGGCCCTATCCCTTCGAAAGCAACTACACCCGGCGCCTGGGTGGCACCTCACTGCACTGGTTTGGCAGTTGCCCGCGGATGCTGCCGGAAGACTTTGCCATGGCCAGCCGGTTCGGTCTCGGCGTCGATTGGCCCTGGACCTATGAGGAACTGCAGCCCTTTTACAGCCTGGCGGAAGCCGAAATCGGCGTCTCGGCGGATGTGGCCGAGCAGCAATTTCACGGCATTCATTTTCCGCCCGGTTACCAGTACCCCATGCACAAGGTGCCCCAAAGCTTCCTCGACCAATGGTTGATGGCAGGTCTCGACACCCTGCGCCTGCCACCGGATGGTCGGGCGGTGCAGATCCGCTCCATTCCCCAGGCCCGCAACAGCGTCCCCAACCCGGAGCACGCCGATGGTGCCGGTTACCGGCCAAGGGGCGCCGTGGGCGATCCAGCCATCGGGCAGCGCTGCATGGGCAACTCCAGCTGCATCCCCATCTGCCCTATTCAGGCCAGATACAACAGTTTGAAAACATTGCAGGAAACCCAGGTCGATGTGCTCACCCGGGCAGTGGTGTCCAGGCTACACATAGACAAGGCCACCGGCAGGATCACCGGGCTGGATTGCAAGGTTTGGCACAGCGATGGGAGCCAGGATCACCAGCTGGTGCGACTGGAGGCCGACCTGTACGTGCTGGCGGCCAACGCCATAGAAAATGCGGTTTTGCTGTTGGCATCCAACGCCTGCGGCGGCAGCGGCATGCTGGGGCGCAATTTGATGGATCACCCGGCCATGCTGTCCTGGGGACTGGCGCCCCAAAGCATAGGTGCGTTCCGGGGCCCCGGGCTGACCTCTACCCTGGTGAATTACCGCGGTGGCAGCTTCCGCGCCGAACGGGCCGGTTTCGTGTTGGAAATAGGCAACTGGGGTTGGAGCTGGCCCAAAAATGAGCCGGTGGACAGCACCACTCAATTTGTCGATGAGCGGGGCCTGTTCGGCACCGAACTCAGGCAACAGCTGGGGCACACAGTGCCAAAGCAAATTCGCTTCGACATGATGACAGAGCAGCTGCCAAACGCCGGCAACAGGGTCAGCATCAGCGACCACTGGCGCGATGCCATGGGCAATTTCCGCCCGGTGATCAACTACGATGTGGACGATTACAGCCGTGCCGGTCTGGTGGCCGGCAGGCAGCTGGCCAGGGAGCTGTTTGAACACTTGGGTATTCAGGACTTCACCCGGTTCAGCCCCGATGATCCCGGTTATTTCCAATGGCAGAACCAGGGCTATAGCTGGTCCGGCGTTGGCCATGTGGCCGGCACCCATCGCATGGGCAAGAGCGCCAAAGACTCGGTGGTCGACCGCTATCAAAGGGCCTGGGACCATCCCAACCTGTTCGTTATCGGCTGCGGCAGCATGCCCACCCTCGGCACCTCCAACCCTACCCTGACAATGACGGCGCTGACCTTCGCCACCGCAAAACACATAATTGAAAGGAATCAATAAGATGAAATTGACCGCCCAACAACAGCAAGCGGCAGAGCAAAGCTTTCAACGGCTCGGCTATGTGCAACTGAGCTGCGACAATCCGCTGGAGACCGAACTGCAACAGCTCCGGGAATTGCTGCACAACGCCCTGGTGCTGGAACACGCCACCATCCCCCCCTACCTGACCATGCTCTACAGCCTGGACACCACTGTGGACTGGCGCATCAGCGAGGTGGTGCGCTCCGTGGTCATAGAGGAAATGCTGCACTTCGTGCTGGCCGCCAACGTGCTCAATGCCATCAATGGCCAGGTAAAACTAACGGAACCAGGGTTCCTGCCCGATTACCCATCGCGCCTGCCCTATGACATAGATGGCATCAAGGTGCGGCTGTTCGGTTTCTCCAGGGAAGCGGTCGCCCAGGGGATGCAGATAGAACATCCCAAATACATACGCCCGGCGGTGGTGGCCAGCCACGAATGCAACGCTATGACCATAGGTGAGTTTTATGCCTATATCGAAGCCCGCCTCAGGGCCGCGGTGGAACGCTTTGGCGACACCGCCATCTTCTGCGGCGATCCCGCCAGGCAGGTGCCGGCACACGTATTTTATTACGATGGCGGCGGCGCCATAGTGCCTGTGACCAACCTCGCCACCGCCGTAGATGCCCTTAAGCTAATCACAGATCAGGGCGAAGGCGCCAACAACGGCGTTTGGACCGGGGCAGAAAGCGAGGCCGAAGGCGGCTTTCGTGAGGTGGCCCACTATTTCCGCTTCAATGAACTCTTTGAGGAACGTCTGTACCGGGAAGGCGATACAGTGGAAAGCGGCCCAAGCGGCGCGCCCCTGCCCGTGCCCTGGGAGCAGACGGTTCGCATCCGTCCCAATCTCAAACTCAGCGATTACCCTCCCGGGGAGGCCAAAAATGCCATCGCCGCCTTCAACTGCAAATACTGTGAGCTGCTGGCCCAGCTGCAACAGGCCCTGAGCGGCTACCCCTTGCTGCTGATGCCTGCCGTGGTGGCCATGTGCAGCCTGCGTGACGACTTCAGGGCCATCACGGCCAATCCCTTACCCGGTGACGACGGTTTCAACTGTGCCCCTACCTTTGAATACGTTGCCATTAACACCCATTGTCCCAAGGCCCACACTCCCATGACTCAAAGTAATCGCGACACACTGGACCTGCTACAGCAGGCCTACAGCCAGGGCAATCTACCGCTGGCCCTGTCCTGCATGACCGAAGACGTCATCTGGGATATCTCAGGCCCGGCCAGCGTGCCCTATCTTGGCGTGTTTTACGGCCATCAGGGCTTCAGCCGCTTCTGGACCTTGCTTGGGGATACGGTCGCCATCGACAGCGCCGGCATAGAACAGATGTTTTTCAACGACAATCAGGCCATGGCCTATGGCGGCGAGCAGGGCAAGGCTCTGGCCACAGGTGCCCCCTATCACTACGACTGGGCCCTGAAGTATGAATTCGACAATAACCACAAGATTAGTTTGATGCGTCAATACTTTAATCCCAGCGCCATCGTCGCTGCCCTGGCGGCAGAGCCCTATGGCAATGGACCCTTGAGTCACAAAGCAACAGAAAGGAAGCAAAATCATGAGTAACACACAGGATTTGCCAAGCATCCCCTATCCCTTCACCATGCCTTTTTATTACGCCTCGCTGACCAATGTGGGCGTGTATTACCTGGTGCCACTGGCACGGGCCGAGGCCTACCTGCAGGGCACTGGCCTGCTGCCGGCCGAGTTCGATGGTCAGGCCCTGGTCAGTTTTAACTTCCAGCTGTATGCCGGCCAATTTGCCTCGGGTATTGAAGTGCCGGTGGAGCAATGGAGCAGCTGCGGCGCCGCCATTACCCAGGAACTGGAGCTCAATATTGTCGCCTACCCGGCCAATCGCAAGGACCAGGTGAGCCCCATAGGCTATCGCGAGTTCCTCAGCGACGGCGATCAGACCAAGCTGTACGGCAACCACAGGGTATGGGTACCCTGCGATGCTGATGTGGCCATCAGCGCCGGCAAGACCCTGTTTGGCGAGCCCAAGTTCAAGACCAGCTTCAAGGTCAATCTGTCCTCCCCCAATCCGGTGCGGGAAAATACCCCCATATACAGACCCCAATGGGTCGAAACCTGGGGCTTCAGGGTCGATGATCCCCAAGACAGCAATACCGCAATTTTCACCTGCAAGGTGAACACCGCCGGCCTGACGCCAATCCCCGGCAACATCTCGCCCATCACCGAATACGGCACCCATGATGGCAAGCTCATAGGTTGTCGCTGGAACATACTCCAGGCCATGAACACCTTCTTTATTCCCCAGGAAAATCCCTGTGCCGTGGACCTGCGCTACGGCGCCAGCGATCACCCGATGCGCCGCGACATGGAGACCCTGTTGGCCAACAGCCCCGCGGTGGCGGTGCGCTGCTTTAACTCGGCACCGGCCGCGATCCAGAGCCGGGCCTACTATCCCTAGACCCAGAAGCAGCAGGCCAACAGCCGCCCCACAGCTCGTGGGGCGCAACTTTCCGTTTTTACCTTGGGGGTAACATGAACGAAATTGACCAGATTTATTTCCACAATTTTGCCGATATTCAGGGGCAGGAGTTTGATTTTATTGTGATTGGCGGTGGTGCCTATGGCACAGGATTCGTCCATAAAGTGCTGCAATATCAGCCCAGGGCCAGAATTGCCGTGCTGGAAAAGGGCAGCTACCTAATCCCGGACCATATCCAGAACCTGCCGGCCAGCTTTATCAAGCTCAATACCAGCACCGGCATCCGCCCCTGGGAATACAAGGGCACACCCAACCTGAACTTTATGCCGCAGATCCCCTATGTGGGTGGGCGGGCGCTGTTCTGGAATGCCTGGACACCCCAGCCGGGCAGCAGCGAAATGCCCGATTGGCCGGCCGCCGCCATCGAGCGACTCAACAACGAGTGGTATCCCACAGGTGAGTACATGGGGCGGCGCTATTCCCTGAAGACCCCGGGTAACCGCAATGAAAAGCTCCATGAATTTATGGGCCAGCGGCTATTTTCCCGCTTGAGCCGGATTGAGGGCGCCACGCCCCAGTCCAACCCGGCGGCGCTGGATTCCGCCATGGCCACCGGCCAGGGTGTGCCCCAGGAAGCCTGGGCCAAGTTCGCCCCCATACCCGTATTGGTGCAGGCGGCGCAGCTGCACCCCGATAATCTCAAGGTGGTGGTCAATGCCGAGGTGGAAAAACTCATAGCCCACAATGGCCAGGTGACGGAAATCCAAACCCGGGATGGCAACCTCAAGGTGGGCAATGCCAAGCTGATCCTCGCCTGTAACACCCTGGAGGCGGGATTTATTCTCACCCGTTCCTTCCCCCAGGATCCCTTGCCCGGCAACAACCTCTGCGGCCATATCCGTTCCTGGCTGGCGGCCAGGATCCCCGCCAGCGCCATACCGGCACTGACAGATGGCCTGCAGGCCGTGGCCTTCTATCTGCCCGGCAAAGATGCGGCAACCGGACGCCTGATGCATACCCATATCAGCGTGGTGCACAACCCAACGCCTGCCGCCAGTGCCGAGGTGCTGTACCGCATACTGCCGGATGCCTCAACGCCTGAAGCCGTGGCCACCTACCAGGATCCCAATTACGTGGTGATCATGCTGCACTCCATGGGCGAGTTCCTCGGTGAGCGGGCGCCTGGTTCCTGGAATCGGGTCGGCACCAGCGCGTCTGGCGTTTCGGAAGTGTTTATCGAAATGCAGCCGGAAGATGAAGCCTTCTGGCAAGCCATGGACAGAACCACCTTCGATGTGATGCAGGCCCTGGCGGGTAATGCGGACATTGAATATCAACACAACCACAGCGACGGCAGTTTCAGTTGGGAAAAGACCAAGCCTGCGAGCATACGCAACCAGGGACTGGTCCACGAGGCGGGTACCCTGTGGATGGGTGACAACCCGACCACCTCGGTTTGCCGCGCCAACGGCCAACTGCACAAATATCCCAACGTCTTTGGCCTCGGCAGCATGTTATTCCCCCGCCCCGGTTCCTGGAATCCGACCCTGACCGGAATGGCCCAGGCCTTTGCCCTGGCGCGGGAACTCTGTACATGATGTCTGAATTGGGCCAACACAAAGGCAGCCATTTGGCTGCCTTTTTTTAAGCGGAATAGCCTGAGATTAACCCACTCAGCTCAACGCGCCCGGTTCAACGTGCCCATTGCCACGAACCCATTTCAACGAACAATCGGGCTGACCAGATTGGCCTTCATGGCTGATTGCAACGCCTGCCAGCGGCTGTTGGCCATGTCCTGCAGGCCCTGGCTTTTTGGTCCCTTGGTCAGGGCCGCCTTATGCTTTTCCAGGGCGGTGTAGTGCAGTGCCGTCACCTGATACCTGCTGCTGTCGCGGAAATAGTCATACACGTCCTGCACATTTTCCAGGGTGTCATCGATAAAGACTATATGGCTTATGGGCAGCGAGGGTTCGAACAAATTGCCCTGTTCGAACTGGATCAGCAGACAGGCCAGCATCACCCCCTTGTTCTGACCGCCCAGGTAATAGATGCCGTTCTGGAAGGTCACGTCCCGGGTGCCGGGAATGTGGCAGGGCAAACCGGGAGCAGCCAGACCGGGCTGACGACCGGACCAGATTTTCAGGCTGTTGCTTGCCAACAACTGCAGCAGGTTTCCCTGACCAGAGCCCTGACCGGAGCCCTGGCCCGAGCTATCCCCCAGGAGGGCAAACTGCTGCTCGGTGGCATTGAGGTTAGCATCGCCCCGAGCCGTTTCAACCAGAAGGCGCACCCCGGAGCCGCTGAGTTTCGACAGCACGGGATAGATGTTCTGATCCGTGTAGGACATGCGATTGAGGGCAAACAGCACATTGGCTATGTCCAGCAGCTCATTGAAGCTGCCTGCGACTCTATAGGGCGAGTCGGTGCCGAGCAGGCTCTGCTGCCAACTGAACCAGGCTGGGCCCCCCAAATATTGGCAATCGGCGGCGGCCGCGCCATCTGGGCAGGCCATCATGGTCAGGGTATCGTCATCGTCCATCACCAGCAGGGTACTGGTGGGAGATTTCAAAGCGGTCACGGTTTTTTCCAGGGCCGCAAAACTGTCAACCTTGCCCATGGAAGCGCCGGCCCAGAGCTGGGCACTGAACAGGCTAACCAACAGCGTCGTCATGACTTTTTTCATTTCATCCTCCTGATGTCATTGGATTAACCGGCTGGCGCTTGGTGTCAGTCCGGAAGCTTAAATATTAGGAGAGTTTTGCCATTTATCCTCTGCAGCAATAAAAAACTTCTACACTCATTGGACTCAAACACGGGAAAGCAAACAACCAGACAGGGAGTGTCGTCATGCCGGATGCCGCCTTTAAAAGACGCAAGCTGAAGATCAATACCAAAAAAATCCCCAAATCCTACCGTGAATACCTGGAACGGCTCGCCAAGCTCGGCGAAGTGGTGGCCATAGACGACGAGGTGGACTGGTATCTGGAAATGGGCGCTATTTTGCGTCACGCCTGCGAAACCCGCAGTGCCATGCCACTGTTCAACAAGGTCAAGGATGCTCCGGGCTTTCGTGCCGCCGAGATGGGTCCGACCGTCAGCGCCGATCCCGACAAGCCCTGGCAACGACTGGCGATCATGCTGGGGCTGCCGGAGGACACCAAGTTGCTGGAAATCCAGGACGCCTTTATCGAGGCCATAGGGGGTGAGCCCTATGATCCCAAGCTGGTACCCGCCTCCGAGGCGCCCTGCAAACAGAACAAATGGCTTGGTGATGAGGTGGACCTGACCAAGATCCCGGCGCCGATACTGCACGACGGCGACGGTGGCCGTTATTTCCAGACCGCGGGCGCCATCATGGTGCGCACCCCGCCGGGGCAGGAGGTGCCACCCGATTCTTATACCGTCGACCCCAAGTCCTGGACCAACTGGTCATTCAGCCGCGCCATGATTGCCGGTTCCCGGCCCCAGGCCAACACCCCACCAACTCCCAACCCGGATCCCCGTCCCGGCAGCGTGCCCTGGGTGCCCGGTCCACACTATTCCAAGAACGAAGTCGTGGGTCTCTGGCTGCCCTTTCAGCACAACGGCATGATTTACAACATGTGGAAGAACAAGGGCAAGGACTGCCCCTTCGTGATTGCCCTCGGGGTGCCACCGGCGGTGACCATGCTGTTGTCGGCGGCGCCACCGGCCTGGCACGATGAATACCTCTATGCCTCGTCTTTTCTCGGTCAGGGGCTGGAGATGGTCAAGGCCGAAACCTGCGACATACTGGTGCCGGCGGAGTGTGAAATCATCATAGAGGGCGTGGTCAGCATAGGAGAGTCAGTGGTGGAAGGCCCCTTTGGTGAGTTTCCCGGTTACCTGTCCAACGAAAGTGGCCTGGAGCCCCTGGCCAAGATCCACTGCATCACCTTCAGGGATCAGGCCATCCTGCCCATCTGCATACCCGGCATTCCCATAGACTCGACCCTGATGCTGGGCTGCTTTTCCCTATCGGCCACCGCCAGGCTGTTCTTCGAACGCTCAGGGCTGCCGGTAATAGACTGCTTCAGCCCCTTCGAGGCCTCGTCCCACTGGCTGGTGATCCGGGTCAGGGACGACTGGCACAAACTGACCGGCATGACGGTCAAGGGCTTTATCGATGCCCTCGCCGAAGTGTTCTGGACCCACCATATTGGCAAGACCACGGCCAAGCTGATTGTGGTGGGTGAGGACATACCGCCGGACGATATCGACAAGGTGGCCTGGGCCCTGGCCACCCGCAATAATCCCGTGGAAGGGGTGTTCCACTATCCCCAATACGACTCCGATGGCACCGGGCTGCAGATCTATCTGGACGTGGCCACCAAGCTCAGGGGCCGCGGCGGCCTGGTGGCCTACAGCTGCCTGCAAATCCAACAGCAGGTGAATCAACCCCTGGAGCAGGTACTGAGTTTCGCCACCAATTATCCCCTGCCGCTGCAGCAAAAAATTCTGGAGAAGTGGCACCAATGGGGCTTCGGCCCGGGTTAAGAACTCAAGCTCAACCACAAGCGGCGGCCCAGGGCCGTCGCTTTGGTATAAAGTATTTTCATTGCCGCAAGCCTTGCACCACCAGGGCCCGGGTTGCGATAATCGTTCCAGCATGGCCGCCCAAGACGGCCACTTTACTCTTACTCAAACAAGCGGCTCATTAACTCAAGGTCTCCCTATGTCAGCACAGCAGTCCCCCGCCATTGGTGCCCGTCTGGACGCCATCCGTACCGAGATGGCCAGCCAAGGGCTTGATGCCTTTATCATTCCCCGCGCCGACGAATACCTGGGCGAATACGTGCCCAAGCAAAACGAGCGCCTGCATTGGGCCACAGGCTTCACCGGTTCAGCCGGTATGGCCATAGTGATGACCCACAGCGCCGCCATCTTCGTTGACGGCCGCTACACAGTGCAGGTGCGTGAGCAGGTCAACGGCGAGCTGTTTAATTACGAGAGCCTGACAGATACGCCCCAACCCCAATATCTGGCCGACACCCTGCCCGCCGGCAGCAAGGTGGGCTTCGATGCCCGCATGCACACCCTGGCCTGGTATGAGCAGGCCAATGCCGTGCTGACCAAGGCCGACATCAGCCTGGTGGCGGTGACAACCAATCCCATAGACAAACACTGGCACGACAGACCTGTACCGCAAGTTCAGCCCATCATGCTGTTCAGCGAGCAGAGTGCCGGTCGCAGCAGTGCAGACAAACGCCATGAAATCGGTGCCCTGGTGGCCAAGGCCGGCGCCGATGTGGCACTGGTCACTGCCCTGGATTCCTTCTGCTGGCTGCTCAATATCCGCGGCCGCGATGTACCGCGCCTGCCCGTGGTACTGGGCTCGGCGCTGCTGTGGGCCGATGGCCGGATGCAGCTGTTTGTCGACCCGGCCAAGGTGCCGGACGGCATAGACGCCCACGTGGGGCCCAACGTCAGCTTCCACCCCGAGAGCGAATTGCAAGCCGCGCTTCAGGCCCTGACCGGCAAGAAACTGCTGGCCGATCCCAACAGCGCCAACGCCTGGTCCCAGCTCTGCGCCCGCGACGCCGGCGCCAAACTGGTGGCAGGCATGGACCCGGTCGCCCTGATCAAGGCAGCCAAGAATCCAAGCGAACTCAAAGGAATGCGCGAATGTCACGTCCGTGATGGCGTGGCCGTGAGCCGCTTCCTCGCCTGGCTGGACGCAGAGGTCAACGCCGGTCGCCTCCACGACGAGGACCAGTTGGCGGTCAAACTGGAAAGCTTCCGCCTGCAGGATCCCCTGTACCGCGAGCCCAGCTTCGATACCATCTCCGCCGCCGGTGCCAACGCCGCCATGTGCCATTACAACCACAAGAATGGCACCCCGGCCAGGCTGACCATGAACAGCATCTACCTGGTGGATTCCGGCGCCCAATACCTGGACGGCACCACGGACGTGACCCGCACCCAGGCCATAGGTGAAGTGACCGCCGAGCAGCGCAAGATGGTGACTCTGGTGCTCAAGGGCCATATCGCCCTGGCGACGGCGCGCTTCCCCAAGGGCACCACGGGCCAGCAGCTGGACGCCTTTGCCCGTCAACACCTGTGGCAACACGGCTTTGACTTCGACCACGGCACGGGCCACGGCGTCGGCCATTTCCTCAGCGTTCACGAGGGCCCGCAGCGCATTGCCAAGAACAGCAACGGCGTGGCCCTGCTGCCGGGCATGGTGGTCTCCAACGAGCCCGGCTATTACCGTGGCCATGCCTTCGGCATTCGCATCGAAAACCTGGAAGTGGTGCAGCCCTGCGCCGCCCTGGCCGGTGCCGAGCGAGAGATCTATGAGTTCTCGGCCCTGACCCTGATCCCCATAGATACCCGTCTGGTGGACAAGGCGCTGTTGACCGAAACCGAGCTGAACTGGCTCAACAGCTACCACGCCAAGGTGCTTGCCACATTGTCACCGCTGATGTCCGGTGATGAGCTGGCCTGGCTGCAACGGGCTACCGCCGCCATTTAACTCCGGCAAAATTGCCGGTGCTCAGTATCGACAGCAAGAATTAACGGCGCCTTTGGGCGCCGTTTTTTGGGGCTTATTCAAATGCCCCTCTGAACCGCTTTCAGTGACAACCACAATGAAACAGAGCTGGATGACAAGCTCACACTGACACACTGACCTAGCCCCAATCTTAGTACCAAGCCATGCGATGCAGCCGTCTCACGGTTGACTTAGGGCCGGTTACTCTTGATTATCCTAATATTCTTTCTGAAACACGTGGGCTGAATATGGAACATATTGAGTGGAATGATTTCCTGAAAGTCGATATCCGGGTTGGCACCATCATTGAAGTTGAAGACTTTCCCGAAGCGCGTCGTCCGGCCTATAAATTGAAGGTCGATTTTGGCCAAGAAATTGGTATCAAAAAATCCAGCGCCCAAATAACGACTCTGTACACCAAGGATTCATTGCTGGGCAAACAGGTGCTTGCGGTTGTTAATTTTCCCCCCAAGCAGATTGGCCCGTTCAAATCCGAGTGTCTGGTAACTGGATTGCATCGCCCCGACGGTTCCGTAGTGCTTGCCGCCGTTGATATGCCACTGCCCAACGGCGCACGACTGGCATAAACCGAAATCGTCCTTGAGCATTCAGGCATTTTACGGCTTGCCTTAACCCAATACCTTGAAATATGAGCAGAGTTTAATGAGAGTCGATCGCACTTCCCGCTGGATTGCCCGTGTCGCGAGTGTAGGCTTTGGTTGGTTCCTGATTGACCCAATAACAAAGGGAGCCTTTAGCCACCGTACAGCCTGGAGAGATTACCACCTCATCACCCCGGAACACGAGCCACTGAGATTTTACTTCAGCGTTATCTGGTGCGCCTTGATGCTGCTGGTGTGTATTTACTTTGGCTTTATCGCCAAACTGAGCGATAAAGAATCGGATGACAAGCGGGATAAGCCTGAGTCCTGATCCAAATCAGAGCCTCAGGTTACGGCAAACCCAGACCATCCTGATGGAAGCAGTAGCCGCTCTTAACTTCACTGGCGGACTAAGGATTAAGGATTAAGGATTAAGGATTAAGGATAAATGGATTACTTGTTTGCTGTGTTGCTGTTTGCCATCTCCTCCTCAGTCATTCGGGGGCCAAACAATATTATGCTAATGACCTCGGGGCTTAACTTTGGCGTAAGGAAGAGCCAGCCGCTGCTGGCGGGTATTTGCCAGGGGTTTGCCCAGCTATTTACGTGGTATCCCGGACTGCACCTAATCATCAAATGCGTTAGCACCTTGTACCTGCTGTACCTGGCACAGCTCGCCTGACGCCTTGCATCAAAAACACTCACCCATCAAAAGGAAATATTGAATTGTTAAACTTACTCTCTGGACACAAAATGCCAGGAAACAAAATGACAGGAAGCAGAATGCGTAACTTGATGATCTTTATGCTGGCATTAATCTCCCCCTTATCCGGAGCTAAGGTGATTGCCGATATGGATGCCCTGCCCGTGGAAAAAGCCGGCCATTACCTGTTCTTTTTCCACGGCGCAATCGCCGAGGGCACGGACAGAAAACCCTTATCCAATCGCTTTGGGGTGTACGATTTTGATGCAATTATCGCGGCGCTGGATTCCGAGGACTATTTCCTGGTGGCCGAGCAAAGACCTGCCGGTACCAAGCCCGAGGACTACGCCCGCAAGGTAGTGGCCAAACTGGACCAATTATTGGCGGCAGGTGTGGCTCCGGAGCATATTTCCCTAGTGGGCTTTTCCCGCGGTGGCGGTATCACCACCCAGGTATCGACCCTGAGCAGCAACGACAAGCTGGGCTACGCCGTGCTGGCCGGTTGCTCCAAACCGTCCCCCAATAACAACAAGTTCATCCTCCACGGTCAGGTGCTGTCCATCTACGAAATACATGATGATTTGATCGGCTCTTGCAAACACTTGGTGGAACAGAGCCCGGATTTGGTGGCATTCGACGAACTGCCGCTCGATACCGGGCTGATGCATGGGGAGTTTTATCTGCCCAGAGAGGAATGGCTCACTCCGCTTAAACAATGGCTGCAACAGAGATAACCGCAGCTCTTAGTCCGACTTGCGGCCCCAAAAAAAATCAAGCGGCAGCAGACCCCGCCTGAAAGGCATTTCGTCGCTGGCAATACGGGCTGCAACTCGGAGTTGGAGCCCCTTAACCAGAAAGATGAGCTGTGCTTGTTTCTGATTGGCAGACGCGGATAGTTAGGCCCACACCTGTCCAGCGCAATTGGCCAATTTTCAACCTTACATACATCAGTTTAGCCTGATATGCTGGGCGGCAGTCGTCACCACGGCGGCCTCTTTTTGTCTGATGGAGTAGCAAATGAGTCCCGAGCTTTGGTTGTCCTTTATCACCGCCGCCCTGTTGCTGTGTTTCACGCCGGGTCCCACAGTATTGTTGGTCATGGGCCAAGCCCTGAGTCACGGCAAAAGATCCGTTATTCCCCTGGTTGCCGGAGTGCTGTGCAGCGATCTGATCGCCATGTCCCTGTCACTGGCCGGCGTCGGCGCCCTGCTGGCCTTGTCCAGTAGCCTGTTCAGTGTCATCAAGTGGCTCGGTGCCCTGTATTTGATTTACCTGGGGATCAAATCCTGGCGCAACAAGGCCATAGACAGCGAAGCAGCACAGCAGCGTGACAGAGCAAGCATTTTCCGTGACTCGCTGCTGGTCACCGCCCTCAATCCCAAGGGCATTATCTTCTTCATGGCCTTTTTCCCACTGTTTATTGACGCCCATGCGCCGCTGGTGCCGCAAATGGCGATTCTTGCCTGCAGTTTTCTCGCCGTATCGGCCTGCAGCGCTTCCTTTTATGCCCTGTCTTCCGGGTATCTGCGCACCAGGATCCGCTCGGCCAACTTTCAACGCCGTTTCAACCAAGCCAGTGGTGGCATGTTGGTGGGCGCTGGCCTGCTGACCGCCACCCTCAAGAGAGCCTAAGGCACATAAGGGAGATAGCCATGCCACACTATGAGATCAGCACAGACAAGAGCAAACTGGATTTCGCCGTTATCCACGGCTTCATTGCCAACTCCTATTGGGCAAGCAATATTCCCGAGGCGGTGATGGCCAGGGCCATAGAAAATTCGCTCTGTTTTGCTGTCTATTGCTATGATGGCCGCCAGGTTGGTTTTGCGAGGATAATCAGCGACAAGGCGACCTTCGCCTACCTGGCAGACGTCTTTATTCTGGAAGAACATCGCGGCCAGGGGCTCAGCAAGCGTCTGATGCAGACCATAGTCGCCCATCCTGATCTGCAGGGGCTGCGGCGCATGGTATTGGCCACCCGGGATGCCCACGGCCTTTATGCCCAGTTCGGTTTTACTCCGATACCAAACCCAGAGATTTTCATGCACGCCTGGAATCCCAACGTGTACCGTAATGGCCAGGCTGCCCAAGCAAACTGAACCAACTGAGAGGAAACAAGGATGAGCCTGCGAATTGACACCATGACCCGGCCCCAGCTGGATATGGCATTGGACTGGGCCGCCGCCGAAGGTTGGAACCCGGGCCTGAACGATGGCGATTGTTATTACCAGGCCGATCCAGACGGTTTCCTGCTGGCCAGTCTAAACGGCGAGGCCATAGGCTGCATATCGGCGGTCAGGTATGGCAGCGAATTCGGCTTTATCGGCTTTTATCTGGTCAAGCCCGGCTTTCGTGGCCAGGGCCACGGCATGGCCCTGTGGCAGGCAGCCATGGCCAGGCTCGATGGCTGCAACATAGGCCTGGACGGGGTGCTTGCCCAGCAGGACAACTACCGTAAGTCCGGCTTCAAGCTGGCCTACAGCAATATCCGCTTTCAGGGACAGGGTGGTGCTCAAGCCCAGGCGGATGACGAAATAGTGCCGCTGTCCTCCCTGCCCTTTGCCATGACTGAGGCCTATGACAGGACCTTCTTCCCCGCCGATCGGAGTCGCTTTACCCGGAGTTGGATAGCCCAGCCCGGTTGCCACGCTCTGGGACTGGTACACAGGGGTAAGCTGCTGGGTCAGGGGGTCATTCGCCCCTGCCGCGATGGCTATAAAATCGGGCCGCTGCAGTCAAACAGCCCGGAAATTGCCGAGCGGCTGCTGACGGCGCTGAAGGCCAAGGTAAGTGCCGAGGATGCCGTGTTTCTGGATGTGGCCGAGGTTAATCCAAGCGCCGTGGTGCTGGCCGAGCGACACAGAATGACGGTGTCATTCGAGACCGCCAGAATGTACACAGGTGATGCACCCGAGCTGCCGCTTTCGCGGCTGTACGGGGTGACGTCCTTCGAGATAGGCTGATCTTACCCAGCTGTAGCACCTGGTATCCAGAGTCAAAAATGTCAAAAACTCAAAGAATAAAGCGCTTCTTATGCCCGACTTGCCCCTGACCACGCTGCTGGCATTATCTTTGGTGTCACTGGTGGCCGGATTTATCGATGCCATCAGCGGTGGCGGCGGTTTGATTTCCCTGCCAGCGCTGATGCTGGCCGGTCTCAGCCCGGCCCAGGCGTTGGCGACCAACAAGCTGCAGGCCCTGTTTGGTAAGCTCTCCTCGGTGCGCTATTTCCTGAAGCAAGGCCTGATTGCCCCGGGCAAGCTGAAGCTGCCGTTACTGCTCTGCTTTGGCTTTTCGGCCCTGGGCGCCCTGGCTATCCAGCGGCTCAGCAGCGAGGTGCTGCAACTATGGCTGCCCTGGATGATAGTCGCCGTGGCCCTGTATGTTCTGCTGTCGCCCAGGCTTGGGGATCTCGACACCCGGCAAAGGATCCCGCCGCTGCTGTTTGGCCTGCTTGTCGTCCCCCTGCTGTCGTTTTACGATGGCTTCTTTGGTCCGGCGTCGGGGTCCTTTTTTGCCATCGGCTTTATCGCTCTGCTGGGCCATAACACGGCCAAGGCCACTGCCCATGCCAAATTGTTTCTGCTGGTATCCAACGCCGCGGCCCTCGGCGCCTTTATTCTGGGCGGCCAGGTGGCCTGGTCCGTGGGCATAGCCATGGCCTGCGGCCAGTGGATAGGCGCCAGATACGGCTCGCAACTGGTACATCTAAAGGGCAACAAGTTGGTCAAACCCATGTTGTTGCTGGTTTCCACCCTGCTGGTGTTAAAGCTGGCGCTGCTTGATGGTGGAGTCATGCCTTGGCTGTGACGGTATGACTGTTGCACCAAGACGAGCTTTTAACCAAGCCAATGAAGAATAAGGGAGTCACCCCATGCTAATCCGCAATGCAGTTACAGCAGACACACAGGCACTGGCCGGGCTGGTCACTTCCCTGGCGGGCTATTTTCAGGATGACCCAAGCCAACCCTTGCCCGCCTGGTTCAGCGATACCCTGACACCGGATGCCTTCAACGCCAGACTCAGCAGTGACAAGCAGCTGAATCTGGTGGTGGAAATCGATGGCAGCATCGCTGCCTACCTGTCGCTGCAAAGGCCCGATTACCTGTATCACCTGTTTGTGGCCGATGCCTTCCACGGCCGGGGACTGGCGCGGCAGTTGTGGCAAAGGGCCATGGCCCTCTGCCCCGCCGAGCGCTATCTGGTCCGCTCTTCCCTGTATGCCGTGCCCGTATATCAAAAGCTGGGGTTTGTGTCCCATGGCGAGGTCGGCCACCGCGATGGCATTTCCTATCAGCCAATGGAGTTCTTTAGCCTTAAGCCAGCCGGGCAACAGCCACAGAGCAGCTGATCAGTATCAATAAAGCGAGCACCTTTAATTAGAGCAACAGCATGATCATCAGAGACTTTTGTAAGGCCGACTTTGCCGCCGTCAGCGCCATCTATCAAATGGGCATAGACACGGGCCATGCCACCTTCCAGCTGCTGGCCAAGTCCTGGGACGAGTGGCACAGCTCTTTGCTGCCCCATAGCCGTCTGGTGGCAGAACTGGACGGCAAGGTGGTGGGCTGGGCGGCGCTGTCCCCCATTTCCAGCCGCGCCGTGTACGCCGGAGTAGCCGAGGTCAGCGTCTATGTTGACACCGGCTTAGGTGGCCGCGGTATCGGCCAGGCCTTACTGAGTCACCTGGTGAATGCGTCGGAGCAACGGGGGATCTGGACCTTACAGGCTGTCATCTTCCCGGAAAACCTCGCCAGTATCGCCCTGCACCAAAAAAACGGCTTCAATATTGTGGGCAGGCGCAGCAAGCTAGGGCAACTGCACGGAGAGTGGCGCGATGTGATGCTGCTGGAAAGGCGTAGCGCCAAGGTCGGGATTTAAGGATTCCCCTGATTTCGTGATCCGGGATACCTTGGCAGCTCATCGCACAGATTGAACCAGGGCATCTGGCTGCTGGTATAAATGTGGTAGTTGGGGGAAATCAACTCCGGATTATCCAGGGCGGCTATGGCCAGGGTCAGGTACTGGGGATAATCGCGGTGACGAAAACTTAAGGTCGAGCCACAGTCGCCACAAAAACCTCTGAATGTCTTGTCGGTGGAGGCAAACTCCTTCACCTGCCCCTTAAGCCAACTCACCTCTTCCAACTTGAAATCCATCCAGGCGGACACAGGCGCACCTGTGCTTTGCTGGCAACGGCGGCAGTGGCAGTAATCGGCATCAAAAGGCGCGGCGTTGATGGAGAAACGTATCACGCCGCACAGACAGCCGCCGGTTATCGGGAAGGAAAGTTTGGTATTCCTGACGTTATTTGGCATCCGCTTGCTCCATTAAAAACGGGCTGCAGAACTTGCCCGCATAAAAAAGGGTCAGCGCAACAATGGCAGCTAACCCTTTTATACGCAAGCAGTTGGGATAAGTGTAAAAACGTCAATGAACCTCATTCCTTGCTATGGTTTTATCCTTGCCACCAAGACAATTGAGGCTAAAGACGATATTCGCCCCCTTCCCTGGCGGTGAAGCGGCAGCCTGGCATGGGGGCCGAGTGACACAGACTCAACCACTGGGGCTGCAGCTCGCCGCTGCGGGTATCCAAGCCCAGGGAGTGGGATTCCAACTGCACATCATCAAGTCGGCAATCCTGGCCACAGCGCGCCAGCAACAGGGCGATATGGTGCTCGCCGGACTTCAGCAGCAGCGCCTCAGGTTCGGTGCGGGAGCCGCACAGGGCCACAAACTGCGATGGCTGTGCCAGGCCGGTCTGACTGCCATCCTCAAAACAGGCCAACAGGTGTTGGAAATACACCAGATAACCGCGAACCTCGGCGTGGGAACCCTGGGCCAGGGGAAAATGGCGGTCGAGCAAGGCGGCGACATCCCGGGTTTCACCCATTCCAATCCATTCTTGCAGATGCTGTTCACGGCTATCCATCATGGTCATGTTCATCGCCTTTCCCCTATCACTGGTCATCAAAGGTATTGCAGTGTCGCGGGCAGAATGCCTTCACGAATTTGCTTGATTTTTAGTCTAGGGTATTTTTAACTGTAATTTCACAATAAAAATTTCACAGTGTGAATTTTACAAAATGGCCAGTGAAAAAAGCTTGATGCGCAAGTCCCATTTTATGGGCACCAAGATTAGAAACCTGCGTAAACGCAATCATCTGACGATGGAAGATTTGTCGGCCCGTTGCGTACGCATCGACCCCGAACTGGCGCCATCCGTGTCCTATCTGTCTATGATTGAACGCGGCAAGCGGGTGCCCGGCAGCGCCATGTTGGCGGTCATTGCCAAGGTGTTTGAAAAGTCGCCGGACTGGTTTCTCGACGACGTGCCGGAGGAGGAGGACATCACCCCGGACAAGGGCCGGCGCGGTGGCATCAATGGCATGGCGCTGGAGCCAAGCTTTTTGTTCTCCCGCGATATTTTGCAAATCGCCATTCCGGAAATGCTGTCCCAAACCGGGGTCAGCGGCCGCCAGTTTGCCCAGCTGCTGATCCGCGCCCACCAGGAACACCATCAGAATCACTTTCCGGATCTGGAGCGGGCCGCCGACGAAGTGGGTGGCAAAAACCTGCATCTGACCGCAGAAGATTTGCTGGCCATAGCCAAGCGCCTCGGCATGAAGGTGCGCTTTTTCAGTGAAGGGGCCGCACCTGCGGTGGACGAGAACGGGATCCCCCAGCGTCAGTTGGTGACCTCCTATTTTGAGCCCCCCGCCAGCATCTTTATCAACAACCTGCTGAAGACCCAGCCCGAGCGACTCAAGTACGACCTGGCGGTGCACATAGGTCACTGTGTGCTGCACAACAAGGACGGTTTGAAACGGGTGCTGACCGTGGGTGATGGCATGGGCGCCCCGGAACCCGCGTCCTCCACGGTCAATGCCCAGGACATGCTCGGCGCCTGGCGTGACTTTGAATCCAGCTTTTTCGCCGGTGCCCTGCTGTGTCCCAAGGTGCCGTTCCGCCAACTGCTGGAGCGCAACGGCTACGAGATTGGCACCCATGCCAAAATCGGCGTTTCGGCCTCGGTGGCCATGCGCCGCATGACAGTGGTGTCGCCCTATCCGCACTGGCACTATTTTGATGCCTACGCCCCGGGTAAACTCAAGGCGGTGTACCGGGGCAATGGTATTCCCCTGCCCTGGGGCAATATGCGCCAGGTGCCGGATCCCTGCCAGCACTGGGCGGTATTTCGTATGTTGAGCGAGCCCAGCGATGGCAGCTCGGCGCAGATCTCCATCCTGGACGTGGACGGCAGCCCGAGGATCTACTGCTGCGAGTCGGTGAAGGTGGACGATCTGGCAGGCAATCACCATGTACTCTGTGCCGGCATAGATCTCAATCCCGCCATCGAGGCCCAGGGGACGGACGCCTTGAGCCTGGCGGAGGAACTCAAGCACCAGTGCGTCAGCGCCGGTGGCCAGGGCCCCATACCTGCTCCAATTCGCCGTCAGCTGATGAGCATAGCGCGGATCCTCAATATCAACTGGGTCGAGCGTGGCATAGATAAGGGGGCAAGGCTTATCTGCAGCCGTGGCGCCGCCTGTCCTCGCCAACCTGCCTGCTACCCGGGTAGCTGCCAGGGACGCTGACGCCAGGCATCACAAACAAAAACGGCGCCCTCTGGCGCCGTTTTTTTAAAGAATGGCTTAGCCCACCACCAGCATTTCACACTTGTGGCAGTCAAACACCAGCTTGAACGGCTTGCCGCCCAGTTCCATTTCCAGCGGCTCGGCCTTGAGACCGGGCACTTCCTTGGGGCACATGTTGTAGCTGTAGCGGATGCAGTGCTTGGTTATCATCAGCGGCGCATCGCCCTTCACCGGCCGCACCTCGTAGGCATCGCGAATCGACACCACACCATGGCGGGTGTAGAAATCCTTGGCCTTCTGGTTGGACACGTTGCCAAGGTAGGTCAGGCTGCGCTGGGGATAGCGGGCACTCATATCCCGCTGCCATGGCGTGGGGCGACGATAGCCCTGGATGCGTGCCTGTTCCAGCGCTTCAATGGCCTCGCGGCGCAAACCGTTGATGACGGAGGCTGGGGCAAACACGGCCCCGGCATCGCCCAGGTCTATCTCACCCAGGCTGAAATCTGTGTTGCCGAGCTTGCCGAGATTCTTGATAAGGCCGTCTCGGTTGCGCTCAATATCCTTGGCCTGCTGCTTGTCGAAGTCAGCGGTCACCGTCACCCCATGGCCGTGGTTATCAAAGGCCGTCAGCGCCAGACCGCCTTCGCGGTCGGCGAGGGCGAAATTGACCGGCACCAGACGCTCGGCGGATTCTTTTGAGAGCAGCATCTCGAATTCCTGATCGTGGTTGCGATACAGGGTGACGCCGAGGCGCAGATCCTTGGGCACTTCCTTCAGATACAAGGTATTGCCGTCGGCGCGGTTGACCCGAAAACCGGTCAGCTTGTCATCGGACAGGCGCGCCTTTTCATAGTTTTTGGCAAAGAAGCCCAGACCATCACCGTTGTGAAACTCGGTGTCTGAATCCACTACTATGTGGTCCTTGCCTATGTGGCTGACCTTGCCCACCTCTATACCCAGATACTTGGGAGTACGAAAGTCGGCAATACTGGGCTGACGCTCGTGGGTGAAATAGTCGGTCTTGCCGCGGTTGAAGCTCTTGTCCGGATCCGGCTGGAAGCTGAAACTGCAACGGCCATGAGATGCGGGTTCAAACTCGGGGCGGCGGGCCATGATGGCATCAAGCTGCTGGCGATAGTGGGCGGTTACGTTTTTCACGTAACTCAGATCCTTGAGACGGCCCTCAATCTTGAATGAGCGTACCCCGGCATCGATCAGCGCCTCCAGATTTTCGGTCTGGTTGTTGTCCTTGAGTGACAGCATGTGTTCGTTGCTGGCGATGATATCGCCCTGGCGGGTCTTGAGGTTGCCGGGCATACGGCACTGCTGGGAACACTCACCGCGGTTGGCGCTGCGGTTGTCGGTATAGGCTTCACTGATATAGCACTGGCCGCTGAAGGCCACGCACAGGGCGCCATGGATAAAGTACTCCAGGCGCATTTTGGTCTCGGCCGCCACGGCACGGATTTGGCTCAGGCTCAGCTCCCGGGCCAGAACCACCTGGGAGAAACCCACGTGCTCAAGGAAGGCCACCTTGGCCGGCACCCGGTTGTCCATCTGGGTACTGGCGTGCAGGGCAATGGGGGGCAGTTCCAACTCCAGCAGGCCCAAGTCCTGAACGATAATGGCGTCGGCACCGGCCTCGTAGACTTCCCAAATCAGGCGCCGGGCCTGTTCCAGCTCGTCGTCCAGCAAAATGGTGTTGAAGGTGACAAACACCTGGGCATGGTAGCGGTGGGCATATTCACACAGGCGGGCGATATCGGCCACACTGTTGCCGGCGGTATGACGGGCGCCGTAGGCGGGACCACCAATGTAGACGGCGTCGGCACCGTGGCGTATGGCCTCAATGCCATAGTCGGCATTTTTGGCCGGGGCCAGCAGCTCCAGCTTGTTGTCGGCCAGTTCAACTTTGGGCGCTTGTTCGCGCTCGGAGTGAACCTGGGCCGCCTGGCCGGGAATAAAGATTTCAACGCCTGTGGTCATGCTCTGTGCTCTACCGCTATTTCAGTGGGAGTGAAATTAAGGGCACAGAGTATAGCAGAGCCAGCGGGCCAGAAAAGCCGCTTAATCGTAGAACACCGCCAACCAGATGCTGATCCCATCGGCCTTGGTGGAATTGACCCTGTGTTTCAATCCTTTGGGCAGATTGACATGATCGCCGGGCTTCATCACCAAACTGCGGCCATCTTCGAAACCCAGCTCAGCAGCCCCTTCCAGCAGCATGACCCACTCATGCTGCTGTTGGCAGTACCACTCCCCTTCGGGGGTGGCCTGGCCGTTGGAGACTATGCGCTCGATACGGCAACCCGGCGCCCGGATAAGATCTTCAAACACCTCGTCATCCAGGGCTGCCGGCAGCGCCGCAAACAGACTGCCGGCGCTGAAGTCATGGTTTCTCATCCTGCAACTCCCCCGGTTTCCTTAGCGGCTTCCGAATCAAAGTGGCGATAATCGCGGTACTGGATACGGAAGAAGATGATGTAAAACACCGGCACTATGATAAGAGTCAGTATAGTCGCCACCCCGAGACCGAACATCACCACAGCGGCCATGGACTCGAAGAAGGCGTCGGTGATCAACGGCAGCATGCCCAGGATGGTGGTCACCGCCGCCATACACACGGGCCGCACCCTGCTGACTGTGCTTTCAAACACGGCGCGGAACGGCTCGACCCCTTGGTTGATCTCCAGGTTAATCTGGTCGAGCAGCACTATGCCGTTTTTCAGCAACATGCCCGACAGGCTCAGCATCCCCAGTAGCGCCATAAAGCTGAAGGGCTTGTCCATCACCAGCAGCCCCAGGGTAATGCCTATGATGGCCAGGGGCACACAGCACCAGATCACCAGCGGCTTACGCACCGAGTTAAACAGGAACACCGTGATGAGGAACATCAGCACATAACCCAAAGGCAAGGTGGCGAACAGGGATTTTTGCGCGTCGCGGGAAGACTCAAATTCGCCGCCCCAATGCAGCTCGTAACCGGGCGGCAGTTGCACCGCCTCCACCTTGTCGCGCACCTGGGCGAACAGGGCCGCCGGCAGTATGTCGTATTCAAAGTCGGCATCGGCGAACACAGTCAGGGTGCGCTTGCGGTCCCGGCGCTGAATGATGGGATCTTCGAATTTGACCTCGAAGCCATCCACCACCTGCTGCAGCGGGATTAGCGTCTTGAGCACCGGGCTCCAGATGCGCACGCTCTCCAGCGACTCTATGTCGACCCGCTCTTCATCGGGCAGGCGGGCCACTATGGGCAGCAGACTGGTGCCTTCGCGATAGAGACCAATTTGCAGTCCGGCGAAGGAGAACTTCAGCGCCCGGTCCACCTCGCTTTTCACTATGCCAAGGCGCCGCGCCTGGGTTTCGTTGAACCTGGGCGCTATGTACTTAACCCGCTCACGCCAGTCGTGACGCACGTTAACCGTGCCCGGGGTGGCAGCGAAGATGGCCTTCACCTCGGCACCTAAACGCCGCAGTTCATCGGGATCTGCCCCGGACAGACGCGCCTCTATCTTGGCATCGGTAGAGGGGCCGATTTCCAGGCGCTTGAACTTGAGCTGGGTTTGCGGGAATGCCGCTTCGGCCTCGGTGCGGAATTGCTTCATGACCCCGGTCAGGCTGTCGAAGTCCGCGGTACGCACCGCCAACTGGCCAAAGGCGGCGTAGTTTTTCTCCGGCGAATAGGTCAGCATAAAACGCGGGAAGCCCTTGCCCACTGTGGCGGCCACGAACTCAACGTTGTCGAGCTTGCCCGCCATATCGCCCATGGCGGACACCACTGTGCCGGTCTCACGAATGTCCGTGCCTTCCGGCATCCATATATCCACCAGGAAGATTGGCGTGGTAGATGGCGGGAAGAAGGACTGTTTCACCCAGCCAAAGCCGACCACGGACAGCACAAACAGCGCCACCACCGCCAGCACGCTCAGGTAGCGGAAACGCATGCACATATCCAGCAGGCCGCGATAGGCATGGAAGAAGGCACCACCGTAAGGATCCTTGGTTTCACCGGCGGTTTGGGCCTCACCGGCCTCACCGAAGAACAGCCGCGCAAAGAAGGGCGTGATGCTGATGGCCGTCACCCAGGACAGAAACAGCGAAAACAGCAGCACCCAGAACAGGGAACCGGCAAACTCACCGGTGGCATCCGGTGACAGGCCTATGGGGGCAAAGGCGGTAATGGCGATGACGGTGGCGCCGAGCAAAGGCCACATGGTCTGTTTGACTATCGCCTCGGCGGCCTGCAAGGTCGTCTGCCCCATCTGGCGGCCAATAAGTATGCCTTCCACCACTACTATGGCGTTGTCCACCAGCATCCCCAGGGCAATGATGAGGGCCCCGAGGGATATCCGCTGCAGCTCTATATCCGCATGTTTCATCAGGATAAAGGTGCCAAGACAGGTGAGGAACAGGATAAGGCCGATGAGAATGCCACTCTTGAGACCCATGAACAGCAGCAGTACACCTATGACTATCACCACGGCAGCTATCAGGTTCCAGACAAAGCTGGAGACCGACTTGCTCACTTCCGCTGGCTGGTTATACATGGTCTCAATCTTCATTCCCGCCGGGCGGGCACCTTCAATTTCCGCCAGTTTGGCATCCACGGCCTCACCGACCGCAACCACGTTAACCCCGGAGGCAAAGGAAATACCCAGGTTGATGGCCTGGTGGCCATTAAAGCTCAGGGTGTTGGAGGGGATCTCCTGGTAGCCGCGGCGCACCGTGGCCACGTCTTTGAGGTAAATCAGCTTGTCACCACTGGTGCCGGGAATGATCAGCTCCTGCAGTTCCTGTACCGACTTGCTGCCGCCACTGGTGCGGATCCGCAGATTGTCACCGGCGATGCGGATATTGCCCGCATCCGTCACCATGTTCTGGCTGTTGAGCAGATTGGTGATAAGCGAAGGATCCAGGTTGGAGCTGGCGGCCTTGTTGAGGGACATCTCAACAAACACCTGCTCCTGCTGCTCGCCCGCCAGGGAGACCTTGCCGACACCGGGGATCAACTCCAGTTCGCGCTTAACGTAATCCACGTAGTCCTTGAGATCCCGGTAGCCGTAATCCTCACCGCTGATCATCAACATAATACCGAAGACGTCACCGAAATCATCGTTCACCAGTGGCTGTTGCGCCCCCGGCGGCAAGCGGGTCGACATGTCGTTGACCTTGCGCCGCAGCTCGTCCCAGATCTGTGGCAGCTTGTCCGGACCATAGGTTTTCTTCATGGTCACGATAATCTGCGACATGCCCGAGGTATTGAGGGAGCGCAATTTATCTACATAGGGTAAGGACTGTATCGCTTTCTCCAGAGGATAGGTCACTTCCTCCTCCACCTCGGTGGAGGTGGCGCCCGGATACAGGGTCACCACTATGGCATCCTTGATGGTGAATGGTGGATCTTCCAGTTGTCCCAGACGGTTGAAGGACATGATGCCGCCTATCAGCAGGATCAGGGTAAACATCCAGCTGATGACAGAATTTTTGACAAAATAGCCTGCTACGCTCATGTGCTTTCCTTATCCTGGGATGCGTTCAACTTGCTGGCCTTCGACCAGACGGGACAAGCCCTGG
Organism: Shewanella cyperi; assembly: GCF_017354985.1. NCBI lineage: Bacteria > Pseudomonadati > Pseudomonadota > Gammaproteobacteria > Alteromonadales > Shewanellaceae > Shewanella > Shewanella cyperi. The sequence goes on from NZ_CP071501.1 coordinate 3,317,815, forward strand.
GTGACTATCATCTGGCCTTCGCTGAGACCGGCGCGGACTTCTATCCTGTCACCGGTAATCACCCCCAGGGTCACGGGCTGAAAATGCACCTGATTACTTGCCGGGTCGAATAACCAGACCCCGGCGTCCTGCCTGTCGAGATCGCTACCATCGGGCATGACCACGGCGGCTACCGGTACCTTGAACTGGCGGCTGAAGCTATAGGTGACCTTGGCCAGATCCACTTCGACCTTGGCCGGCATACCTTCGAGCACCTTGTAGCCTTCATCCAATTCCACCGCCACTGTCGCTATATAGGTTTGGGAAGCGGGATCTTTTTCCGAGGTGATTTCCAGCAAACTGCCCTTGAACCACACCTCGGGAAAGGCCTCGAAGCTGACCTTGAGCTCGCTTTTTGGGTGGGATTGATCCACGGGGCGGGACACGGCAATCAGCACATCCGGCACCTGTACCGCCACCTCGATGCGCTCACTCTTGTGCATGCTGACTATCGGGGTTCCGGGCTGCACGTTTTCAAATGACTTGGGGAACACATCGCTGACTGTGCCATCGAAGGGTGCCTTCAGCTCCGTGTATTGCAGATTGAGTTCGGCCTGACGCGCCTGGGCCTGGGCCACCAGAAATTGCGCCTGCAGCTGGTCGTACTCGGCCTGGGCCATCAATTGCTGATCCACCAATTGCTTGGCGCGCTCGGCCTGCTTGGCCGTCACTTCCAGCCGCGCCCGGCGATCGCTCAAGATGATTTCAAAATCTTTCTTGTCCAATACAGCCAGCACCTGGCCCTGCTTCACCACCTGGCCCTTGCTGACCGGGATACTGGCAATGCGACCGGGGATCCTGAAGGACAACTGGGTCAGATCCTGAGCCCGGGATACACCATTGAATACCCGGATCATCTCGTTTTCGGTTTTCGGAATGGTGAAGGTTTGCACCCGCACCTGTTCGGGGCTCATTTGCTGGGCCCCATTGCAGCCACAGAGCAAAAGCAGCAGTGCCGCCAATCGGATGTTGCGCATATCAGAGTCCCCTTTCCTTCACCCAGCGCTCAACGGTCTGACCGTCACTGAGTTCATCCACCCCGGCAACCACCACAAAGTCACCATCGCTGAGGCCGGACACCAGGACAGTGCCATTCAAGGTGACGGCCACCTTCTCCACCTTGTTTTCCGCCGGCAACCAGCGATAGACAAAGTTGCCCTTGTCTTCCCGAACCAGAGCCCCCTCGGGCAGGGCTGGCTGGGCCACCATTCCGTCGCCCGCGAGCCTGACCTTCACCGCGGCCGACATGCCCGGCAGAATGTTAAGCTTTTCAGGCATTGGCAGGGTCAGCACCAGGGTATAGCTGGCGGTGCTGATGTCCGCGACTGTATTCATTTCTTTGAGGCTGGCGGAGAACCAGAGGTCGCTGCTGTCAAACCTGACTTCGGCACCGAGCACCTTTCCCTGGCCCTGGGGGCTGCGCTGCAGGGCACCTATGTATTGCTCGGGTAATTGGAAGCTGACATCGATTGCCGCTTCATTGCGGATCCCCAGCACCTGCTGCTGGGCCGGCACGAATTCATACTGACGTCTGAAACGCTGGGAAATAATGCCATCATAGGGTGCCAGCAGACGTGTGTAGCTCAAGTCCGTTTCCGCCTTGTCCAAGGCCGCGCGGGCCACGGCATAATCACTCTTGTACTTGTCAAAATCGTTGCGCGATACCACGCCCTGCTCCACCAGACTGCTGGCACGCTCGAACAGGACCTTGGCCAATTCAAATTGGGCCTTGGCCACTTCCAGCTGTTGCTCGTAGATGGCCGGGTCCAGTAATGCCAGCAACTGGCCTGCCTTTACCGCTTCACCTGGACGAACCTTGATGGCGCTGATCTCGCCTGAGACCTGAAACGACAGTGCCGCCCGCTCGCTGGCCTTCACCTGCCCCGGCAGAACGCGTTCGCCACTGCCATCGGCGAGGGAAATCTGCATCACCTTCACCGGGCGGGGTCTTTCCTTGGCCGCGAGGGCATTTCCTGATAACAGCAGAAGGGGCATTAACAGAGACAACAGCAGGCCTGGGCCCGATAGTGTCCGTGAACGGGTCTCACATGGCTTCATAACAGCTCTCCACTGGAATCAGTGATTCTGTTGGCAAAAGATAAGATTCAGCTTACCAAGCATGGGAAAAATTGCCTACTTTTCAGAGGATAAAACTTCATTTCACTGGAAAAAACACAATAAAAAACGGAGCACTGTGGCTCCGTTTTTCTACCGGCTGAGACTTACTTAACGAAGTCTACACCCAGTTGGATGTCACCCTTGAGGGTGTCCAGCATGGCGTCACGGGCATTAGCTTCGAACGCGCTGATGTCGCCGTAAGACAGTACTTTTTCGACGCCGTTTTTACCCAGCAGTACGGGTTGGGCGAAGAAAGTAGCATGCTCGCTGCCACCGTCAACATAGGTGCATTCAACGACGTTGGCTTCACCCTGCAGACCGCGGATCAGAGACATACCGAAACGGAATGCCGCCTGGCCCATGGACAGGGTCGCGCTGCCGCCACCGGCCTTGGCTTCAACCACTTCGGTACCGGCGTTTTGGATACGCTTGGTCAGGGCAGCGACTTCTTCGTCGGAGAAGCTCACGCCTTCGATTTGAGACAGCAGAGGCAGAATGGTTACGCCGCTGTGGCCGCCAATCACGTTAACCTTAACGTCTTTCACGTCAACACCCTTGGCTTCGGCAACGAAGGTCTCGGCGCGGATAACGTCCAGAGTGGTTACACCGAACAGACGGTTCTTGTCATAAACACCGGCTTTTTTCAGCACTTCGGCAGCAATGGCCACAGTGGTGTTAACCGGGTTGGTGATGATACCCACCAGCGCCTTTGGACAGGTCACAGCCACTTTTTCAATGAGGTTGCGCACGATACCGGCGTTGATGTTAAACAGATCGGAGCGATCCATACCAGGCTTACGGGCAACACCGGCAGAGATCAGCACCACGTCGGCACCTTCCAGTGCTGGCGTTGGGTCTTCACCGCAGAAACCCTTGACCTCAACGGCGGTAGGGATGTGGCTCAGATCCACGGCAACACCTGGGGTCACTGGAGCGATGTCATACAATGACAGCTTTGAACCAGCAGGCAGTTGGGTTTTCAACAGAAGGGCAAGAGCCTGGCCAATACCGCCAGCAGCACCAAGAACAGCAACTTTCATAGTTATCTCCGTCTAGTCTCGGATATTTGTGAGATGGGACCTTTATGATGGCGCAACATTAATGGATTGCCACCCAAATATCAATTATCCCTTGGTCGGGTAGACCCGCTGGCGGGGTAAAATCCGCTGAAAGCGTAAGCTTTTTGAAACAGTCGTTTGAAGATAGGTGATAAACCCAGGTTGAGCGTGAATTTTTATTCACAAAAACCGATTCATTGTTGACAAAAAAGTGAAAAGTATGCAGAATGACGCTGTTTTTATGAATAATAGAATAACAACGACCATGCAAACAAGCAAAAATCAGGACGATCTCATCAAAACCTTCAAGGCGATCCTCAAGGAGGAGCGTTTCGGCTCCCAGAGCGAAATCGTCGCCGCACTGCAGGCCGAAGGTTTCAGCAACATCAACCAATCCAAGGTATCCAGGATGCTGAGCAAGTTTGGCGCGGTGCGAACCCGCAATGCCAAACAGGAAATGGTGTACTGCTTGCCCGCCGAACTCGGGGTGCCAACGGCCGGCAGCCCACTGAAAAACCTGGTGCTGGATGTGGATCACAACCAGGCCATGATAGTGGTGCGCACCAGCCCGGGGGCCGCCCAGCTCATCGCCCGCCTGCTGGACTCCATCGGTAAACCCGAGGGGATACTCGGTACCATAGCAGGTGATGATACCATCTTTATCTGCCCATCCAGCATCAAGACGATTGATGATACCCTGGAAACGGTAAAATCCCTGTTTAATTTCAGCGAATAAGCTGCAGTAAAAAGCCCTCATAAGAGGGCTTTTTCATTTCAGGCACCATAGCTCGCCATAAAGTCCAGCGAGGGGGCAAAGAAAGATGACCCCGTCATGGCCTTGGTAAAATGCAGCAAATGGTCGTGATTACCTGCGCCGTCGCCCTGGATCATCGACTGCAACATCAGCTCAAAATGACGTGGTGTATGGCACACTGAAATAAACATCAGTCCCTGCTGCTTCACCGAGCCAAAGGGCATGCTCTGGCGCAATATCTCCAGGGAGTTGCCGTCGCCATCCTTGAGATTGACCCGCTTGATGTGGCTGGTCAGCGGCTTATCGGCCGACGCATATTCGATGTTGTCCAGCTTGGTACGGCCTATGATGTCCTCCTGGCGTTTAACCGCCAGCCTGTGCCACTTGCCAAGATCGTGGGCAAATTTCTGCACATGAACATAGCTGCCACCACGAAACAGGGGATCGCCGTCGGCCACCAAAGCCACTTCCTGGCGGTGACGGCCCCTGGGATTCTCGGTACCGTCAACAAAGCCGGTCAAATCACGGCTGTCCATAAAACGGAACCCGCGCTCCTCATCCACCAGCTCCACCAAATCTTCCAGCATTTGTGCCACTTCATTGGCCACCAGATGCAGAATGTCGAAGCGATCGCAGCGCAGGTGCACAAACAGGTCGAATTCGATGGCCGGAGCCTCGCGGCTCCCCGCTTCCATGGCCGGAAATGGCTTAAGCAGCGCCGGCCTGGCTTCGGGATAGAGGGTGCCCCAGTAATTGGCCCCGATAGCGATGAAGCCATTGAAGGCACTGTCGGCATATTGATCCGACAATTCATAGATGTACTGGGCCACACTGGCAACACAGGCACGCAGCGCCGCCTCTTCGCCATCCACGGCGTTAAACATCAAATACACACTGTGCAGGTTTCCCTCGGCACACACGCCCAATTGTTCACGCGGCATATCCTGATTATCCATAGCTATCGACCCCAGAGAGGATTTCCCTTGTCGGCAGTATTATCCCTGACTTTAATTCAAAATAGCAGCGAGCGGTGCACATTTGCCTGTTTTGATAACTGATTTTTCTCAGTATCCTGCCGCCTGTCCGTCCTTGCGGCTCTCGGAGGCCCCCCGGTAAACACCTGTTTGGGGATCCCGGCCTATGGCCTGGTAACCACCAAAATCCCCCAGGGCGTCCCTGAGCACATGGCCCTTTTTCAGCAGCTCCCGGCGGGTTTCCATGGAGAAGCCGGATTCGAGGCTGATAAAGCCGCCATCCTGCATCTGCTCGCCGGTCGGTTCGCTGGAGCCCGAGTGCAATATCCTCGGTGCATCACCGGCCTCCTGCAGATTCATGCCAAAGTCGATAAGGTTAATCAGGATCTGGGCATGCATCTGTGGCTGGGTGGCGCCGCCCATGACCCCGAAACTGAGCCAGGGTTTGCCATCCTTGGTGACAAAGGCCGGAATAATGGTATGAAATGGTCGCTTGCCGGGGGCGTAGCTGTTGGCACGGCCCGGGGTCAGGTCGAACAACTGCCCCCTGTCCTGCAGCACAAAACCCAGACCAGGCGGAGTCATACCCGAGCCCATACCACGATAATTGCTCTGGATCAGCGACACCATATTGCCCTCACCATCGGCGGTGGTCAGGTACACAGTATCGCCATGTTGCAGGTTGGGATTGCCCGGCTCCACCGATTTGGCGGCACGCTGAGGATCGATAAGCCCGGCCCGCTGACGGTTGTAGTCTGCCGAAATAAGCCCATCCACAGGTACCTTGGCAAAGGCCATGTCGGCATAGAATTTGGCTCTGTCGGCAAAGGCCAGCTTCTTGGCCTCAACAAAGTGATGCACAAATTCGGCGCTGTCACGGCCCATGGCCTTGAGATCGAATGGCTCCAGTGTTTTGAGAATTTGCAACGCCGCTATGCCCTGACCATTGGGCGGCAGCTCCCAGACGTCATAACCCCTATAGTTGGCCGAGACAGGTTCAACCCACTCGCTGTGGTGCTCGGCAAGATCCTCATAACTCAGATAGCCACCCTGCTCTTTGATGTAAGCAGCAATGGTTCTGGCAATATCCCCCTTGTAAAAGGCATCCCGGCCACCCTTGGCAATTTTGTCATAGGTATCTGACAGCGCCGGGTTGCGCATGATTTCGCCCACACCCGGCATTCTGCCGTTTGGCATATAGGTTTCCCGGAAGCCGGGGAATTGCCCCAGACGGCTGACGCTGCCCTTGAGGTAGTAGGCGATGAGTTCGGAGACGGGAAAACCTTCGCGGCCATAGCTTATGGCCGGTGCCAGAATGGCCTGCATGGGCAACTTGCCAAATTTGTCGTGCAGTTCGAACCAGCCATCGACCGCACCGGGCACAGATACCGGCAAGGGGCCATAGGGTGGCAGGTAATCCAAGCCCTTGTCTTTCAACATCTGCAGGGTCAGTGACTTGGGGCTGCGACCTGAGCCGTTGAGGCCATAGAGTTTTTTGTCTTTGGCGCTCCAGACTATGGCAAACAGATCCCCACCTATACCCGCACCCGTGGGTTCCACCAATCCCAACATGGCGTTGGCCGCAATCGCCGCATCAACCGCATTGCCGCCCTGCTTGAGCACATCCAGAGCCACCTGGGTGGCCAGGGGCTGACTGGTGGCCGCCATGCCATTGACAGCGTACACCTCGGAGCGGCTGGCAAAACCCTGGCCTGTGATCCTGTCCATGGCCTGTGCCGCCGATATCATGCCGAACCCGAAAACAATTCCAAATAAAATCCGTCGCTTGCTTATTATCATTTTAGTTTCCTCCCGCGAGGCTTTAGCGTACAGAGTTCCGTCACAAATTACAGCCTGTGACTTTGGTGAGCTTGTAACAGAATATTGGCTTGGAGTCGGCGAACAAAAAGGGATTGCACAACGGAAAAACAGGCCGCAGCGCCAGCCACAGCCTTGATGGAGGACGGTCTTACTTGGGCTTGGTCAGCTCGAAAATGTTCTGGTTGCGCACCTCGCCAAACCAAAGCGACACCGCCGGTGCCACCTTGCGCCAATCCAGGTTGGGATGACGGAAATCCAGATAGTCCAGCAAACACACCAGGGCTATGGTCCGGGCATTGATCTCGGCACCGGCGCCCAAGCCCAGGCGCTCCAGCTCCTTCATGCCCCGCAGCAGGGCCTGCTCAAAGCGGGCGGTCCAGAAGGGGGAGCGTACCCCTTCATCCTCACGCATCTGTTCCTGTCTGAGCTTGACCGCGCTGTCGATGAGCCCCTTTAGCAGGGAAAACTGGCACTGCGCCTGCCAGTCGCTGCCAAACAGTTTTCCCTGGCCGTAGTTGGCATCCAGATAACGGCAAATCACCTCGCTGTCATACAGGGCTGAGCCATCATTGAGAAACAAACAGGGTACCTGCCCCAGGGGATTGGCATCGATCAATTCGGGACCATTGTCAAAAGGGTTGGTGATGATCTCTTCCACATCAAGGGCCAGATGGCGGATGACGATTTTGACCATGCGGGCATAGGGTGAAGCATCAGAACAAAGCAGTTTCATGGCATTTCCTTGCTAACTATTACCAATATTTTTCCACTGTGATATTGCCGGGAGCCCGGCGTAAATTCTTGGTCAGCCCGCGCTCGAGCAGCAACTGCTGAGCCGAGGCAAGCATGTCGGGATTACCGCAAATCATGACCTGGCTATCGGTCGGCGAGAGTGCCAGAGCGGCCAATCGCTCCAGTTCACCGCTGGCCAGGGCCTCCGGAATACGGCACTGCAAGGCGCCGTCAACGGCTTCGCGGGTGACGGAGAGGATCAGGGAGAACTTATCCGGATATTTGGCTTGCAGGGCCTTGAGCTCATCAAGGTAGGCCAAATCGGCCCGGTGGCGCACACCATAAACCAGCACCAGACGTTCGAATCTGTCCCAGGGCTCGGCGGTGGCCAACATGGAAACAAAGGGGCCGATCGCCGTGCCCGTGGCTAACATCCACAGGTGTTTACCTATGTCTTTGGGCAGTTCGTTGAGGGTCATGAAACCGGCGGCGGTGGCTGTGACTTCTATCCTGTCGCCGGGTTTCAGCTCCTGCAACCTTGGGGACAGCTGGCCTTCTTCCACAGTCACGGCCAAAATTTCCAGGAAATCGCTGCCGGGAGGATTAACCAGCGAATAGGCCCTGGCGATACGCTTATCGTCGAGAACCCGACTCAGTTTAATAAATTGCCCGGCAATGAAAGGGGCGAGCGGTGCGCGAATGCGCAAGGAAAATAAGGTATCTGTCCAATCTATGCGTGAAATGACTGTGCCTTCAACCCACATATTCCCCCCAGAGCCAAGCGGATGTTTATGTCCCGGCGACGCAGGACGTCAACACCAGCATAAGCCCGTCAGGGAAGAATAAAAACCCTTTTTACTGAGGGATATATCAGGTCTGTGGTGCTTCATCCTTGTTGAAGCTGTCACGGAATGCCTGCAATCCCTGCTGTACCAGGTCATAGGTCATGTCGACACCGGCGGCTATGTCGCCCTCAAGTACCTTGAGGCCGCTGAGGATATCCCGCGCCTCTTTAAAGCCCTGATTTATGGCACCACCTATGATATCCATGAAGTTTGACAATTGATCGTCAAACGCCATCGAGCTGTTCTGTTCCTGATAGACACTGAAAAACTGGGTCGCAAAGTCCACAATGCGGCCGGCGGTTGCCTCGGGAGAGGTATCTATGCCTTCCTCTGCAACTTTCTGCAGGGCATTTTCGCCCAGGGTGGGGGCCAATTCCTCGTTGATGGCCTCAATGGCAGCCCGGTACAGCAGCGCCATGGGTTCATTGCCAGCACTGAGATTCACCTCCTGCTGGGCGGCCAGAATGGCGGAGTTCATCAACTGTTTGCTGACCTGGGCCGCACTTTTGCTGCTGGCCACCTCTGACACGGCGCCACCATGATTGCCGTCGACCTGGCTTTTATCCCTGGCAACAGTGGATACGGCAGCACCATGCTGCCCCTGCTGACCCCGTTGATTGTTGACTGATTGATTCGCTTGACGGATTTCCATGTTGACCTCCACTCGACCCTTTGCGCCCTGTCTCTATTATCGGCTAATTTTTAACCTACTTTAATCATTTCTCTAAGCAAACAAAAAGTTTATCCTCGGCTTTACGACTTTGCGGAAGAATAAGCCTGAAAATGAAGTGGATACCTCTTATCACCCTGGCCATGGCACTGTGTCAGATCAGCCCGCTCCGGGCCGAGGAAAGAATGATTTTTCTGGTGCGCCACGCCGAGAAACAACTTTCCGCCGATAAAGACCCACAGCTTTCGGATCAGGGGCAAAGACGCGCCCGGGATCTGGTCAGGCATTTGCACGGCATTCCGCTTGAAGGGCTGATTGCATCCCAATTTATCCGCACCCAGGCCACCCTGACACCTCTGAGCGAAGACAGAAAACTGCCGATTCGGGTGATACCTTTGCAACAGCCCTTGGCGACCAGCCTGGCCGATATCGCCAGCCTGGTACTCCAGGGGGAAGGCAACTGGGTGATAGCCGGCCACTCCAACACCCTTGGACCACTGATAGAAAAGCTGGGTGGACCGGCAATCGCCCCCATCAGCGAAAATGAATACGACAAACTGTTCCAGCTCACCCTGAGCCAAGAGCAAGTGGTCGGATTCAAAACAAGCCGCTATGGCGAGCCAAACGCCAAGTCAGGAGAATAAGATGCAGGAACACTGGTTGGTTTTTGGGATCGAGTTATTTTCAGCCCTGTTTCTCTTGGTGATAGGTCTGGTGGCACTGGCGCTGGTGTATATGTATCTGGCAGACAAGCTGCAGACCAGGCAAGCCATCAGGCACAACTACCCCATCATAGGACGCTTTCGGTACTTCTTTGAGAAACAAGGTGAATTCTTCAGACAATATTTCTTTGCCCAGGACAGGGAAGAGTTGCCATTCAATCGCGCCGAACGCAGCTGGGTTTACCGGGCCGCCAAAAACATCGATCGCACCATCGCCTTTGGCTCAACCCGCCCCCTCAATCTGCCGGGAACCCTGATGTTCATGAACACTGCCTTTCCCGAGCAGGGGCATAATAATCAAACTGTCCAACCCGTAACCCTGGGTCCATATTGTCGCCATCCTTACACCACGGACAGGATCTGCCATATATCCGCCATGAGTTTTGGTGCCTTGTCCCGCCCGGCCATCACGGCCCTGTCACACGGTGCCGCCCAGGCCGGTTGTTGGCTCAATACCGGGGAAGGAGGCTTAAGCCCCTACCATCTCAAGGGCGGATGCGATCTGGTATTTCAAATCGGCACCGCCAAATACGGCGTCCGCAATGCCGAAGGCCATCTGGACCATGAAAAGCTGAAAGCCGTAGCCGCACATGAACAGGTGAAGATGATAGAAATCAAGCTGAGCCAGGGGGCCAAGCCAGGTAAGGGTGGCATCTTGCCGGGGGTGAAGGTCACGCCCGAGATAGCATTAATCCGCGGCATCCCAGAAGGCCAGGACTCCATCAGCCCCAATGGTCATATTGAATTCAAGGATGTCGGCGACATTCTGGATATGGTGCACCAGGTGCGGGAGATCAGCGGCAAACCCACAGGCATAAAAGCAGTTTTGGGGGATACCCTGTGGCTGGATAGCCTCTTTGAAGAAATCGGGCGGCGCGGAGAACAAAGTGCGCCCGATTTCTTTACCCTCGACAGTGCCGACGGCGGAACGGGTGCTGCTCCACAGCCATTGATGGACTACGTCGGTTTGCCTTTGAGCGAAAGCCTGCCCATCTTGGTGGACAAACTGGTGCTTCGAGGACTGAAGGAACGCATCAAGGTTATAGCCACAGGCAAATTGATAGTACCTTCCCGGGTGGCCTGGGCCTTGGCCGTGGGTGCAGATTTTGTCGCCTCTGCCCGTGGTAACATGTTTGCCCTGGGCTGCATCCAGGCGATGCAATGCAACAAGGATACCTGCCCCACGGGCATTACCACTCATAATCCCAGACTGCAAAAAGGGTTGGATCCGAGAGACAAGTCGGTGAGGGTGGCCAATTACAACCGTTATTTACACCAGGATCTGGCTATGCTGGCCCATGCCTGCGGCGTCGCCGATGCCAGGCAGTTCACACGACATCACTTGCGAATAGTGATGGATAATGGATTGTCTATCACGCTGGACAATTATTACGGCCAATATACCCAATAAGAGAAATATGATTTATTCCTGGTGCAATTCCGGTATACTGGACATTATTCGGGCGTGGCAGATCACAAATAACACCGGTTATGTGACCTGCACCACATATCCACTGATGGAAATAGGCAAGTGAACGATAGCAGATTACCGCCGAGCAAGGTCAAGAGCGTCAGCTGCCAGAACTGCGGACGCATGACGGAAATCGAAGGGGAACAAATTTGTTTCCGTGATGGGAAGATCATTCGGTTACTTCCTGCTGAGCAGAAAATTGAACAACCCCTGTTGTGCGAAGGATGGCGCGGCAGTAAGTCCGGTAAATAACTCCTGCAGTTCACCTTAGCAAACGGCGCTTTGGCATAGCCGCCTCTCAATACACTGAACTCTCGTTTTTTTTAGCCAGTGTCAGACCACGGGTCGACACCCTGAGTCCGGCAGATAGCTGTTGATACAGCTCGATCAATTCGGCGTCGGTCAGTTTGCGTTGTTTCAGCACTGGCGAAAGCGCCTGCCAATCCGTGGTAATTTTCTCGGTTTTCCCCTCAATACTGACCTGCAGCGCAATATTTTTCATCCATAGACTCCTTCCTTGCATCCAGATGATTATGCTCAGTCTTTGCTGAATCGCGGCTGACTTGTTACTTCAGCCTATGTTGATGTTGCAACTGCCACAATCTTGCATAATGCCCTCCCAACTGCAACAACTGCTGATGCCTGCCCTGCTCAACCACTCGGCCCTGACTGAGGACCAATATCCTGTCGGCATCCACTATGGTGGAGAGGCGGTGCGCAATCACCAAGCTGGTGTGCCCCTGAGCCACCTCGCGCAATGCCTGCAAAATGGCCTGCTCGGCACCACTGTCCAGCGATGAGGTGGCTTCATCAAACACCAGGATTGGTGAGCCTTTAAGAATGGCCCGGGCAATGGCCACCCTTTGCTTTTCACCGCCGGAGAGTTTGAGACCGCGCTCCCCCACTTTAGTGTTCCAACCGTCGGGCAAAGCTGCGACAAAATGCTGCAGGTGGGCATGTTGAATTACCCGGCGAACCTCTTCATCACTGGCATCCGGTCGACCATAACGGATGTTTTCCAACAGGCTGTCGTTAAACAGCACTGTATCCTGGGGCACTATGGCTATGGCCTGGCGGAGACTGCTTAGGGTCAAATCCCTGATGTCTTTACCGTCGATACAGATACGCCCTGAGTCCACATCGTAGAATCGGTATAACAGTTTGATCAGGGTTGATTTTCCCGCACCACTGTCCCCGACGACAGCCACCTTTTCCCCGGGTGCTATCTCAAAACTGACATCCTTGAGTATTTCTCTGTCCGCATAACCGAAGCCCACGTGCTCAAAACTGACTGCACCGTGACTACAGTTCAGCGAGCCGGCATCTTCACGCTCCACCACTTTCGGCTGCTGTCGCAAAAGCGCAAACATACGTTCGATATTGGCCAAAGAACCGCGGATTTCACGATATACAAATCCCAGAAAATTAAGTGGCATGAACAGTTGCATCATAAAAGCATTCACCAGCACAAAATCGCCAATGCTCATGCTGCCTTCGGAAACACGCTTGGCGGCCAGCGCCATCATGGCCGTCATTGCCAGCGCAATGATCAGTGCCTGACCGGCATTGAGCACAAACAAGGACAGACGATTCTTGCGTTTGGCCTGCTCCCATTCGGCCAGGGCATTATCATAATGGTCGGCTTCATAGGCCTCATTGTTGAAATACTTGACCGTCTCATAATTGAGCAGACTGTCTATGGCTCGGGTATTAGAGCTGGAGTCGGCCCTGGCCGCGTCCCTGACATAGGTAGTGCGCCACTCGGTGGCCATCACACTGAACAGGCAGTAAATCACCACAGATGCCAGGGTGATAAGCGCAAAGGGCCAGCCATATTTAGCCAGAAAGATGCACACCACCAAACCAATTTCCAGCAGTGTCGGTACTATGTTGAACACCATAAAACGCATCAGAAAACTGACCCCACTGGTGCCCCGCTCTATGTCGCGGGACAAGCCGCCGGTACGCCGCTCAAGATGAAAATCCAAATCCAGCCGGTGCAAATGCTCAAACACCGCCAGTCCCAGACGGCGAATGGCGCGCTCAGTCACCCGGCCAAACAAGGTATCGCGGATTTCACCGGTCAAGGACATCAGGAACCTCACCCCACCGTAAGCCAACACCAGGCCCAAGGGCACAGCCAGCAGAGCATCTGAGGGGCCCAGATTCAAGGTATCGACCAGGTTTTTCAGCAAAAATGGCATACCGACACTGGCAAGCTTGGCTATCACCAAACACGCCAGCGCCAATACTATACGGCCTCGATATTCAAGCAGATAGGGCCAAAGCAGGCGCAACACCTGCCAGTTGAGGTGGGTGACTGGTTCGTCGATATAGGCTGAGGGACGCATGAAGGCACTTTATGCTGGAAGAAAAAAACCAGTGTATCAGTGCTGCCCGCTGTTGAATACTCACCGAAAAGCGCCTTCGATCTGTTTGTGCACCCTCATCAAAATACCACCTTTGACTTACAACAAAGCATGCTTAATAATACTTTCCGGTTGGTTATAGTATTTTTTTTGTGAATGAGCGGTGATCCGGCTTAAGAAGTAAAAAAGAATTTGATACCCTGACCCAGTGCAAACCCTGATTCTCCCAAAGGTGACACTAAGATCACCCATGCGGAAAGTGACAATTTTATTCCTTCAAAACAAATACTTAAGGAAGATTTATGTTGGATTCTTCAAAAGTTCCATACCCTCCGTTGCCATTGATACAGACTTGGGTATGGATGATGATCGAATCAGGCAATCCAGAACTTCAGGCCAAGGGCCGTCAAAACCTTATCGCCTCCTTCGGCAGCCTGGCCAAGGCCAATGAATACCTGGCCGAGAAATTGAAATCTTAACCATTAAAAAAGGCGCCTTGGGCGCCTTTTCTGATTTCAGTTCCTGTTGCGTCTTGCCAACACGGCCTGATTCAATCCTTCCAGAAGTATTTCAGTGTCCTGCCAACCTATGCAGGCATCCGTGATGCTCTGACCATAGGTCAGAGGTTGGCCCGGCACCAGATCCTGCCGTCCTTCGACCAAGTGACTTTCCACCATTACGCCGAAAATGCCGCTGTTGCCGGCAGCGATTTGGGCTCCCACATCCTCAGCCACCAGCATTTGCCGGGCGAACTGCTTACTGCTGTTGGCATGGCTGAAATCTATCATCAGATTATCCGCCTGGCCCGAGCTTGCCAGTTCGGTTCTGATGGCCGCCACCTGGGCCTCACCATAGTTGGGTTCACGACCGCCGCGCAATATGATGTGACAGTCGGGATTGCCCTTGGTGGATACAATGGCCGAGTGGCCAAATTTGGTCACAGACAGAAAATGGTGTGGTGCGGCGGCGGCCCCTATGGCGTCTATGGCAATGCGTATGGTGCCGTCGGTGCCATTTTTAAAGCCCACGGGACAGGACAGACCCGATGCCAGCTCACGGTGCACCTGGGATTCTGTGGTTCGGGCCCCAATGGCGCCCCAGCACATAAGATCAGCCAGGTACTGTGGCGTAATCATATCCAGAAACTCACCGGCGGTGGGCATGCCCGCATCATTGAGATCCAGTAACAACTTGCGCGCGGTCCGCAGGCCATCATTCAGCTTAAAGCTGTTATCCATGTAGGGATCGTTGATCAGCCCCTTCCAGCCAACTGTGGTTCTGGGCTTCTCAAAATACACCCGCATGACGATTTCCAGTTGTTGCTGATATTTGTGTCGTAAGGCCAGCAGACGCTCGCCGTATTCCATGGCCGCTTTGGGATCGTGGATAGAACAGGGACCTATGACCACCAGCAAACGGTCATCCTGTTTGCCCAGGATCCTGTGAATGCTATTGCGGGCATTAAATACCGTGGCTGAGGCGGCTTCGGTGGCCGGAAATCGCTCCAGAATGGCAATCGGGGGCAACAACTCTTTGACTTCATTAATCCGAACATCATCATTCTGGTAATACATGGTAATTCAGGCTCCAAAACCGGGGTTAAGCAAAACTCTCTCTATTTGCAATGACTCAGTCAATTTAGCCAGTATTGCCATCGTTAGCAATCAAGTTGATATTTTTTCAAGAATATAATTTCAATTAATTGTTTTATAAATATTTTTTCGTTAGCAATTTTAAACATACCTTATAAAGCCTTGGTTTGCGGACAGACAGTGGGATCAGACGAAAACAGGTAGAAAAAGTCTAACCTCCTGCTGCTCAAGGAATATTTTTTTCATCTGTCACCCATGATGTTTAAAACAACACCGCACGCCATTCTCATTAGCTAATCAAGCCGTAACAAGCGCTTATCACTGCCGATTTGAAGGCTGAAACAGCTGCCTTCCCAGCGAAAAATACCGCTCAAAAATTAGGCTTGCGCCAAGGCAAATGTTAACGCTAGGTTACAAAAACAGGTCAGACGTCAGACGTCTTACCTGTTCAACAAGACGTTATAAAATCAACACTCTAAAAGAGAAATAAGCCAATGAAGATCTCCAACACATTAATGTTGCTGGGTCTGTTTGCTGTCAGCCCCCTGAGTCAAGCCGTCACCGGACTAGCCTTTGTGCACGGTACCGGTAAACAAACCGATGCCCTGAACGACTACTGGACCAGCGAATTTGTCAATTCGGTGCGTCAGGGTCTGGCCAACAGCGGCAACTACACAGTAATCAACTGCGATTTCGATCAATACATGTGGGACGAAGCCGCCTCGGGTTGCCTGGTTAACCAGCTGGGGCAATTTATCGATGCCAAAAACATCGACAGCCTGATCCTGCTGACCCACTCCAATGGCGGCAACATAGTCCGCTGGGTCCTGTCAAATCCTACCTGGGATGCGCGCTACCCCAAGATAGTTAACGCCACCAGCCGGGTGATTGCGCTGGCACCGTCCAGTGCAGGCACACCTCTGGCGGATGCCGTAAGTGAAGGCAATGTCTTTGAAACCTCCCTGGGATGGCTGCTGGGCTACGACAGTGATGCGGTCAAGCAACAGCAAGTGGGCTGGATGAGTTATTACAACAGTACCTGGCTCCATGGCACCAGCGGTCGTCCCGGTCTGGGTAAGCCATTCGAAACCGTGGTGGGCTCAGATGTGGACTCGGCGATTTGGGACAGCGACAGCTATTGTGCCGGCTACCAGTACCAGGTCGCGCTGGAAACCACCCAAAACTGGCTCGACAGTTGCTCCGATGGCTTCCTGAACTGCAGCTCTCAGAGCGCCGCCGGCACAGTGTGGTTTACCGACAAGCAGAAAACTGCCGGTGCCGAGCCTTTGAGTCATCAGCAAAGCCGCCGGGCCTGTTTCAAGCTCGACAGCCTGATCCGCAATCACATCTAGGAGAACAGCATGCATACCATGACAAAACTGGCCACTGCATTGGCCTTGCTTGGCCTGGTGTCTGCCTGTCAGCAGGAACGGGCACCACAAGAAGAACAGAACCAGACCGTCAGCAAGGATCTGCAGCTGGCGCCACCGGCACAGGGTGATTTGACGGCTGAGGTTATCGCCGAGCCCAATCTGCCGGGACTCAATGCGTCCCGGGACAAGGTGAGCTTTGTCCAGCCATTGGGACAAGTCTATGTACCTCAACACCCGGTATTGACGCAGCAAAGTCAGAGCGATGAGTATTGGATGAATGTGACCGGTGCACAACTCAACCAGGGTCTGAACCTGCCCATCAGCCAAGCCGGGGCCATGATCCGTGTCGCCGCCCGTGCCGATACCAGTTCGGGCGCCCTGATGCAGGCAGAACCTGTGGCCCCCCAGGACATTGAACTGACCGCTCCCAAAGAAAAACAGGCCAATCGGCAATTGATACGCTCATTGGCGGATGCGGATGCCCTGACCAGCGCCGGCCTGGATGACAATTCAGCGGCGCTGCAGATGTCGGCACTGGCACAACCGGGCAACTATCTGCTGCGGGTCAGTAAAGTCCTGGTGCCCTCGGCCAATTATCTGGTGAATGTAAAAGAGAAAAACAGTCCCTACCAGCTGACGGCCCAGGCTCCGGTCATGCTGGCACAGGGCGAAAACCAGATGCGCCTCGGCCTGTCATTGAGCGGCAGTGACAGTTTCGAGGTGTTGGGCGCAACGCTGCGGGATAGCCGGGGTCAGGTAACCTCTTTGTCCTTGAACCACCAGGATGACGGCTGGCAATTGGCTATGCCTGAAATGGAGGTCAGCTCGAACGCCGGGTTGAGCGAAATCCTGGTGGATGTTACCGCCAAGGTGGGTACTACCGCGGTAAGACGCACAGTCAAAACAGTGTTCAAGCCCTACGTTGCCAGCGCCAGATTAACCGACACAGTACTGAGCCTGTGGCAGGACGATATCCCTCAGCAACTGAGTTTTAACCTGGAGCTCAAGAGCGAGGGGCGATTCACCTTGGGCGCAGTGTTCACCGGCACCAATGGCAAGGGAGAGGAAATAGCGATATTCAGCACCCAAGTCGCGGCCTGGGTTACCCCGGACAATCCTCTGCTGGTGCTGCCACTGTCACCAAACCTCATCAAGGCCAGCGGCCTTCAGGCACCATTCCATTTACGGGAATTGGAGCTCAGGGATCACGGGCAAATGGCAAGATTGAGTTTCCAGCAACAGGCCCTCAGTTTCTGAGGTCCTGGCCTTAGTCAAAAGCGCCCCAATCGGGGCGCTTTTTTAATGATGTTCCATGGCATTCAGTTTGGATTGGTAACGCTGCCGATCGCCATCGCGGCTCAATGCCAAAGCTTTTTCCAGACTTTGCCTGGCCTTACGCTCATTGCCCGTGGCCCAATAGGCCTTTGAAAGACCAAAATAAAATTCGTGTCGATAATCGGCTTTCTCCACCGCACGCAGATACCAGGTGAGAGCCTGCTGATACTCGTGGTCGGAAAAAGCCTGCTGGGCCATATCATAGTAGTAATATGGGTTGCGGATCCTGGCGAGCTCCAGCACCTTGTGGATCTCGGCCCATTCCTCCAATCGTTCCTGCTCTCCCAGCAACAAAGCCAAGTTATACAGGGTCGTCAGATCCTCCGGCGTGTACCTCAAGGCCAATCGATAGGCATCCTCAGCCCAATCCTCATGACCGCGGTAGCGATAAAGAATGGCGAGCGTATTCAAGGCCGGAGTGAAGTTCGCCTTTTGCTGTAAGGATTGTTTGACCAGAGCATATGCCCTGTCCTGCTGCCGCTGCACCAGAGCTTCCGCCGCCAGATTGTTGTAGAACATAGCCAGCAGCGTTTGCCGGTTGAGTTTGTTCTTGGCATAGCCGCGCATGGCTCTTTCAGGGAGGAAATCCACCTGGATAGCGTCGGGTCTGAAATATGCTACGTTCTTTAATTCAGGGGGCAATAATCTAAGATTGACGTGGCCGTTAAGCAGGTAAAACTCCCCCTGCTGATCCCAAACAGGTTCCACCAACACTTCCTGAAACTCAACCGGGACATTCAATAGGTCAGCCATGGCGGCAGTTAATACCACCAGTGACATGCAATTGCCCTGGCGTTCCTTGTAGGTCACAGAGGCAATGCGGGTGTAGTTGTCATAATACTTAAAGCCCCCCTTATCAGCATTTAGTTGCCCCGCCAACCATTCGTGAGCGCTGACACTATTCCCCGTACCAAAATGTGCCCGCGTAAAATCACGCAATAACTGATCCCGGGCTTCCTGAGGGAGGGAAAAAACTTCTTGAGGCGTTGGAATGTCCTTCACAGACTCAAAAATATCGTCATGCCAATAACTATTAATATCAACAGCCTGTACTTTCGCGTTATGACTACAAGCCCCAAGACTCAAGGCACTCAGCAAAATAGCGGAAATAACTATGGGTTTCATACTCTGCCCCTCAGGAAAAGCATCCTTCCCAGAGACTAAGTCAGGTTCACAACAAAGTCAGCACAAAAAAGTTACAAAACGTGTTCAGTCTTTATGCTGACCCCATAAATGGGGCTGAAGCTGGATAAACACTCTGACACCACGTCGGTTCACTGGATACAGCAAACTGTCGCCACAGAGATAGACAGGCCCCTTCAGGGTCAGGCAGCCGATGGGCAAGGAGTGCCATATCCGTTGTTGCTCCGCCAATTTCAGGGATTGTTGCCGCAGCCATTCTTCTGCCGCCTGATCCCGCGCGGCAAAGGCGTCGAATGCCTGAGACTCCCGTCTGACTATGACCTCTCCAGCCATGACCTGACCAGCTTGGGCCAGAAAGAGGCCTAACAGCAATATGCCCTGTATGAATCGATATGCCATGACTCTCTCTCAATGGGTACTTATAAATTGAGCATAGCCACTGCCAGCGTTACCGACAGGAATAACGGCGGGCCTTGAACTCACATTCCCAGCCTGGGTCGCCAAAAAGCCCCGGAAAACAAAAAGCAGATCCGGGGATCTGCTTTTTTATCAAACCTGACTCTCAATCAGCCGGCGCTTTTCACTGTGACAAACTCAGGATAGGCGTCGATACCACAGTCCGATGCATCCATACCGTTGTATTCTTCTTCCTCGCTGACGCGGATCCCCATGGTGAGTTTCAAAGCCAGCCACACCAGCAGTGAGGCGGTAAAGACCCAGGCAAAGATGGCACCTATGCCGATAAGTTGCCCCAGCAGGGTAGCATCCGCGTTCGACAGGGGCACCAGCAGCAGGCCAAACAGACCGGCCACACCGTGCACAGAGATAGCGCCAACCGGGTCATCGATCTTGACTCTGTCCAAGGTAACAATGGCAAACACCACCAAAGCACCTGCGATAAGGCCAATGACCGCCGCCAAGCCGAGAGACGGAGACAGGGGATCCGCTGTGATGGCCACCAGACCGGCCAATGCACCGTTAAGTATCATGGTCAAATCTGCCTTGCCCCAAATCATCTTACACACCACCAGAGCGGCGATGGAGCCGAAAGCAGCAGCCGAGTTGGTGTTGACGAAAATCTTGGCCACAGAGGCGGCGTTGGCAGCATCGGACACCATCAGCTGTGAGCCACCGTTGAAGCCGAACCAGCCCATCCACAGGATGAACATCCCCAGGGTCGCCATCGGCAGGTTAGAGCCGGGGATCGGATTGACCTGGCCATTGGGACCGTATTTGCCACGACGGGCACCGAGCAACAGGACTCCAGCGAGCGCGGCTGCAGCCCCGGCCATGTGCACAATACCACTGCCGGCAAAATCAACGAAACCGGCCTTGGACACAAAACCGCCGCCCCAGGTCCAATAGCCTTCCACAGGATAAATGACCGCAGTCATGACCACGGAGAACGCCAGGAAAGCCCACAGTTTCATGCGCTCGGCCACGGCACCTGAGACTATCGACATGGAGGTCGCCACAAACACCACCTGGAAGAAGAAATCCGACTCCAGGGCATGGCTGGCATCCTCAGCCTGGCTGCCTATCAGGGCGCCGAAGCTGGGCAGAAAGCCTCCCTCACTGTTATCCACATACATGATGTTGTAGCCCACCATCAGGTAGGTAATGCAGGCAATGGAGTACAGACACACGTTTTTGGTGAGGATTTCCGTGGTGTTTTTGGAGCGCACCAGACCTGCCTCCAACATGGCGAAACCGGCCGCCATCCACATCACCAAAGCACCGGATACCAGGAAATAAAAGGTATCCAACGCAAATCTCAGTTCGGCCACCGTCAGGCCCAGCTTAGTAATTTCTTCCATCTTGGTCCCCCTTAAAGCGCTTCTGTGTCTGTTTCGCCGGTCCGGATACGGATCGCCTGTTCCAGATCCATCACGAAAATCTTGCCGTCACCAATCTTGCCGGTGTGAGCGGCGGCGGTGATGGCCTCCAGCAACAACTCGACGTTTTCTGCCTTGGTGGCAATGTCCAACTTAATCTTGGGCAGAAAGTCCACCTGATACTCGGCACCGCGGTACAGCTCTGTGTGCCCCTTTTGTCGACCAAAGCCTTTCACTTCGGTCACTGTCATCCCCTCAATCCCCATACCGGCGATGGCCTCACGGACATCATCCAGTTTGAATGGCTTGATGATTGCGCTGATCAGTTTCATCCCAACCTCCAACATAAGCTGTCGTTATCAAATTGTGACAAAGACAATTCAAGCATCGGGCCAGATATTCAATTCATTGTTTCTAAAAAGGTAAATAATAATTAGCGCATAAATGACGCATAAAAACGCACCTTTTTAGTGCATTTATGCAACCGCTGCCCCATGTTGGCGCAGGGCCAGGACACGGTCTCATACACTGGACCTAAGCAGTATTGGCTTTCACGCTTAAAAGGCGTTTACTGGAATAAAACGCAGACAGGAGAAACAACTTATGTTGATGGAACATCAGGCACTGCTGCTGGTGGTGGATGTACAGGGCAAGCTGGCCCGCATGATGCACGACAGCGATGGCTTGCACGGCCAATTGGTCACTCTTATCCGCGGGATAGGTCTGTTCGATATTCCCACCCTGTGGCTGGAACAATTGCCGGATAAGCTCGGCGCGACCTCAGAAGAGCTGGCCTGCGAACTGCGCCAGCGTTGCCAACCCATAGCCAAGGCCCACTTCAGTGCCTGGCCCAACGCCGAGTTTCGCGACGCCCTGACTCTCAGTGGCAGACGCAAGGTGATCCTGTGCGGCATAGAGACCCACATCTGCGTCTACCAGACCTGCCGCGATCTGCTGGACGCAGGTTTTGAAGTACATCTGGTCGCCGATGCTGTGGGTTCACGCACCGAAGCCAATCGGCAACTTGGCCTGGCCATGATGCAACAGGCCGGAGCCACATTAACCAACGTCGAATCTTTACTGTTCGAGCTGCAACACGAAGCCAGCGGTGAACGCTTCAAATCGCTGCTACAACTGATTAAATAATCGACAACACAAATAAAATGGGGCCATAGTCGTGGCCCCTTTCACATTTTCGCGCTTCAAAGGATGTGTTGCAGCAAAAGCTAATGTAAAACAGAGCTTTTACCACACCGAGAAACGCATTTATGAACAGGGGCAGTCTCACTTCCAAGATCCTCGGCCTTATGCTGACCCTGATCCTGCTTTCTTCCGGATTGGCCCTGTTTGCCATCGCCAATCTGTCCTACAGCCTGGGGGATGCCAGAGCGGTGAACGCCTCCGGCTCATTGCGGATGCAGAGTTACCGGCTGATGCTTTACACCCACGCGGGCAAGGAGCAGCTGCAAGCCAAAATCCAGGAGTTTGAGGCCACGCTCAACTCAGATGCGCTCAAACGCTCTCATGACTGGACCAGTCCGGAGCGCTTGCGGCAGCAATATTTGCTGGTTCAGAACAAATGGCAACATATGAAGCAGCTGGCCATGGCCGAAGATTCCGGGCGCTATGGGGCTCTGTTGCAGGATTTTGTCGACACCATAGATCTGCTGGTGCTGGAAACCGAACTCCACGCCGCCTTCAAACTGAAACTGCTGGCCGCCAGCCAGGCCATGGGCTTGGGACTGATGCTGCTGGTGGCCTTTTTCGCGGTGCGCTATACCCGTCGCAAGGTGGTGGTACCGCTGCAGCAACTGATGCACTCGGCCAACACCATAGCCAAAGGCAATTTCGATGTGCAGTTGCCCGAAACCGAATACCTGGAGCTGCAGGCGCTGACCCACGCCCTCGACAGCACGGCCAAAGAGCTGTCGGCACTCTATGGCGATCTTGAACATCAGGTACAGGAAAAAACCCGTGCCCTCAGCCGTGCCAACGGCGAACTGGCCCTGCTGTATGACACCCTGGTGATGCTCCACGGCAAACAACCGGATTATCGGGCCCTCAAGCCCGCCCTCGACAAGCTCAAGCAATTTGAAGCCATGCAATACCTGCGGCTGTGTATCAGTCATGGGGACGAGCAACAGGAAATCATCACTGCCGATGGTGGTTGGCCCGAAGAGGCCCTGGCGCAATATCACATTCCGCTGACATTCGAAGGCAGCGTCCTCGGCAAACTGGAGTGTATTTCTGCCCGCCCTTGCAATGGCCCTCTGCTGGAAAACTTTGCCCTGATCCTGGCCCGTAGCCTGCTGCTATACCAGGCGTCGGAACAGAAGCAGCAACTGGCTTTGATGGAAGAGCGCGGCGTGATAGCCCGCGAACTGCACGATTCACTGGGACAGGTGCTTTCGTACCTGAAAATCCAACTCAATTTGCTGCGCAAGGGCCTGGATGATTGCTGCCTGAGCCCCCAGGTAGAACAGCAACTGAGCGAGATCAACGAAGGGGTCAGCGCCGCCTATGTGCAACTGCGGGAGCTCTTGTCCACCTTCCGCCTGACCATCAAGGAACCCAATCTGCAACATGCGCTCGAGGCCATGCTGGAACAACTGCGTAACCAGACAAGCTGTGAAATAGTGCTCGACTACGGGCTGGAGCAACAACTGCTGGGCGCCAATCAACATATCCACATACTGCAGCTGACCCGTGAGGCCACACTCAATGCCATCAAGCATGCCCAGGCCAAACGCATAGAAATTTGCTGCTGTAAAAATGATGCCGGCTTGATTAACATCAGCATCAGTGACGATGGCATAGGCATCAATCATTTACGGGAAAGGGACAATCACTTTGGCATTGGCATAATGCAGGAGCGAGCCGCCAAGCTCAGCGGTCGCCTGAATTTCTCCGGCAATGCCGCCGGTGGTGCCACTGTATCCCTGACCCTTCCCCCTCATCAGGAGACAAACCATGGGTAAACCCTATTCAGTGCTGGTGGTCGACGACCATCCACTGCTGCGCAGAGGCATCTGCCAATTAATCAATTCAGATCCTGACTTCACCCTCCTGGGTGAGGCCGGCAGCGGGATTGAGGCCCTGAATATGGTGGGCGACAATGAACCCGACATCATACTGCTGGATTTGAACATGAAGGGGATGTCGGGACTCGATACCCTCAGCGGCCTGCGCCAGGAAGGAGTGACCGCCCGGGTAGTAATTTTGACAGTGTCCGATGCCAAGGCCGATGTGATCCGACTGCTGAGGGCCGGCGCAGACGGTTATTTGCTGAAAGATACCGAACCGGATTTATTGC
This sequence comes from Shewanella cyperi, assembly GCF_017354985.1. Lineage (NCBI taxonomy): Bacteria > Pseudomonadati > Pseudomonadota > Gammaproteobacteria > Alteromonadales > Shewanellaceae > Shewanella > Shewanella cyperi. The sequence continues at coordinate 3,341,979 of NZ_CP071501.1, forward strand.
TGGAAAAACTGAAACATGCCATGCAGGGCCACAGGGTGATCAGCGAAGCAGTCGAGGCCTACCAACTGGAGCTCAAGCAGGCCGCCGATGAGGACGAGTGGATCAACTCACTGACGCCACGGGAAATGCAAATCCTCACCCAGCTGGCCGAGGGCCTGAGCAACCGCACCATTTCCGAGCAGCTGCATATCAGCGAAGGGACGGTTAAGGTCCACGTCAAAAACCTGCTGCGCAAGGCCAACGCCAAGTCCCGCACCGAAATGGCGGTGCGTTACCTCAACCGTTAATGGCAGGGTGACAGCCGCGGGCATGGCTCAGCGGCTGTCATTAACAAAAAGCTGCCAGCTTTCAAGGGCATGTTGAAAGTCTTCCAGGCCGCAGCTGGCCTCGGATTCACTGTCATACATGGACATGCCTTCGTCCAGCTCATCCAGACTGTCGTAGCCCAGCACATTGGCAAAGATCCTCGCCTGCTCGGCATCGAGCTCCAGGGTAAAATCGCGACCAATCTGACGCCACTCTCCATGCCCAGCAGCCTGCAGCTGGGCCACCTTGGCCAGCAATCGGGTGCAACCGTCACTGTCTTCCCCCAGTTCCTCGCAAAACCAGCGCCCCATGACCTCATGTTCCATGCTGAAATTGGCAAACAGGCTGCCATCGAGACTGTTGCGGCGAAACTCAAACTCCATCGTCTGTTCCTGAAAAGCAAAAAATATCTTCCAGCAATTTTATCCCAAATCCGCAGGACTTGCTTCCGGGACTGACAAGTGCCGGCTCACAGGCTTGAGCTTGGGACAGGCCCTAAGGTAAGTTAGCGTTATCACAACCGAATTTGGAACGGCTTATGCGCAAAGGATTTATCTATTGCCTGCTGCTCAGCGGCGAGCGTGCCGGCAGTTTGCTCAGCTTTGAGGAGCTGCAGGCCTGGACGCCGGAGCAAGGGCTGCTGTGGGTTCACCTCAATTACGAGGAAACCCATGCCCGCGAATGGCTCTACGGTCAAACCTTGCCAAGGTTGGAAATCGATGCCCTCTTGACCCGGGACACCCGCCCAAGGGCCATAGTGACCGAACAGGGCATGCTGCTGGCGCTGCGGGGCGTCAACCTCAATCCAGATGCGGATCCCGAAGACATGGTGGCACTGCGTCTGCTGGCCAGCGAAACGCGCATCATCAGTACCAGTCGCCGCAGCCTGCATTCGGTAAAAGAACTGGCCGACAAAATCATGTTGCGCCAGGGCCCAAAAACCACCGGCGAGTTTATCCTGGAGATCTGCGATCGCCTGACCCTGCGCAAAACGGAGTTCATCGCCAAGCTTGATGACAAGATGGATGAACTGGAAGAGCTGTTGGTCAGCGGCGGCAAGCAAGACCTGCGCAGCGACATCGCCGAACTCAGGCGCCAAACCGTGGCACTGCGCCGTTATCTGGCCCCCCAAAGGGAAGCCTTTGCGGCCATGCAGACCGACGAAGACACCTTGCTCAATCACCATGAGCAGATGCGGCTGCGGGAGATCCGTGACCGCCTGGTGCGGGCCATAGAAGATCTGGAAGCGATAAGGGACAGGGCCAACGTCACCCAGGAAGAACTGCTGAGCCGCCAATCGGAGGAACTCAACCAGAGGTTATATTTCCTGTCACTGGTGACAGCAGTATTTCTGCCACTGGGTTTTCTCACCGGTCTATTGGGGGTCAATATCGGCGGTATTCCCGGAGCCAACACCGACTGGGCTTTTGCCGCCTTCTGCGGCCTGCTGATACTCCTGGTCGCCGTGCAACTGCTGCTGTTCTACCGCAAACGCTGGCTTTGATTGAATAAATTGCCTACCTATTATCAGCCGGCCACCGCTGGGGATTCAGGTATCTGTTGTCTAAAGGCGCAGAAAAACGAACGATATCTGCCGAGCAGACACAACTCCGGTTGCTATTGCGACACCAACAACAAGTGCGACACCAGCAAAAAGGCCGTACCTGTAGCGGCACGGCCTTTTGGAGCAGGGTTAAGCGCGGCTTAAATAAGCTTAAATAAACAGGTCGCGGATGTTTCTCAAATCGCCCTTGCCGTTGGCAATCTCATCCGGGGTCAGTCCTGATACTTCGTGTGGGAACACCAGCCAGTCTTCGGAGGAGTGAATATAGTAATCAGGCTTCAAGGGCACAGCGGTATTCTTGGGCTTGTAGTAAGGACAAGCGATGCGTACGTCCCTTGGCATGTTAAGTCGCATCAGCTGACTCAGTTTTTCCTTGAGCGCATGGATTGAGCGGCCGGAGTCGAACACGTCATCGACAATCAGCAGGCCGTCGTCGGCATTGGCGTTTTCCACTATGTAGTGCAGACCATGGACCTTGATTTCCTTGCTCTGTTTGTCTGTGCCTATGCCGTAATAGGAAGAAGTGCGCACGGCTATGTGGTCCGTTTCCACCTGTTTGAAGTCAAAATACTCCTGCACGGCTATGCCTATGGGGGCACCGCCACGCCAGATACCCACGATAAATTGTGGCCGGAAACCACTTTCATAGACCTGGGCTGCCAAACGGAAGGAATCCTCCAGCAGCTGCTGCGCGGTAATATAGTATTTATCTGACATACAAGTGCCCCATCATCTCTGTGTTATTGCTTTGTATTTATTGCGCTGTCTTTGACATTGACCACACAGTGCCAATGCCGGACCAGCCGCCGGGATTTGGGGCGGCATTCTAGCGCATTATGGTCCCATTTGCTGCGCTGCGGTGGTCAGATCCTGCGCCAGCGCAAAAAAAAATCCACCCGCAGGTGGATTTTTCTATCTTCCCCACGTTATCAGGTTTCGCTCACCGGAACTATGGCGTGGCTGCCGGCCAGAGTCATGGCACTGTAGCCCCTGTCCTCGGCCTCGGTGAAATCACTGTCCAATATGCTGCTGACGAAGTGCCAATCGCTGCGCACCGCATCCTGGGTAAAGGTCAGGGTCATGAAACCGCGATCCTTGAGGTTGGCATATTTGAGATCCTCCACCAGCCCCACCACGGCCGCTTCGGTGGCCGGGATCTGCTCTGTGGGCAGATTGAGGTAATACTCAAGCCCCGGTGAAGACACCGAACTGGTGGCAAACTCCACCCCCACCACGTCACCATTGACGTCGCGCAGCTCGTTGGCCCAGGCATTGTGGGTATCACCGGCGATCACCACCAGGTTATGATCTTTCGACTTGGCGGTTCCGAGGATCACCTCGCGCTCATAGGCATAGCCATCCCAGGCATCCAGGTTATAGGGGATGGAGGGCAGTTTCAGCAGCGCCACCACTTCCGGGGTCAGCTTGTACTGGTTGGCCACCAGATAGGTCAGCTCATTCTGGGTCAGGGTCGGATCGTTGGCCTGGGCACGGGCTGCCAACTGAGCCAGGGCAGCCAGCTCGGCAAACTGGGGAATACTCAGTTGCTGGGTGGCGATGGCCGCCGGCAGCAGCATCTTGCCCATCAGCACCTGTTGTCCCAGCACCTGCCACTTGCCGGTGGCGGACAGCAGGGTGCCCTGCAGCCACAGCAGTTGCAGCGCACCCAACATGGTACGGTCAGTGGCGGTCACATCGGCCATAAAGGCTTCGCCGTCAAAGGCACCAGTGTTGGGATCCAGATAGGTGTTGAAGTCCAGCTGCTGGTCACGGCCCAGCAGACGGGTATCAAGCATGTGCAGATCCACCAGATCGCCAAAGCTGAAGCTGCGGTAGATCTCCTCATGGTTGCCTTCGCGCCAGGGGCGGATCGGCAGCCACTCGAAATAGGCCTGCATGGCGGCCTGTTTGCGGGCGCTGAAGTCGCCCTCCCCCTCATTGTGATTTTCCGCCCCTTCGCGCCAGGCGTCGTTGCATACCTCGTGGTCATCCCAGACGGTGATAAAGGGCACCATGGCATGCAGCTTTTGCAGGCTGGCATCGCCGCGGTACTGGGCGTAACGGGTGCGGTAATCGCCAAGGGAAACCAGTTCGTGTGCCGGCAACACTTCACGGCCCAGCTCTGCCGCATGTTCGCTGGCGTAGCCGCCGCGCTCGTATTCGTAGATGTAATCCCCCAGGTGCACCAGGGCGTCGAGATCCTGCTGCTCGGTCAGGAGTTCATACACGTTGAAGTAACCGGCGGGGAAATTGGCACAGCTGACCACGGCCAGCTTGACCTGGCTGACGGCCCCCTCCGGCAGGGTGCGGGTCTTGCCTGTCAAAGAGGTAACACTGCCGCTCTTGAAGCGGAAGAAATACGCCGTGCCCGCCGTCAGGCCCATAGCATCTACCTTGACCGTGTAATCCCTGTCGGCATTGGTAACTGTGCTGCCGTTGGTCACTATGTCCTTGAAGTCGGCGTCGGTGGCCACTTCCCAGGACACTCGCACATCGGCGTCGGTTTCCGGGGTGACCCTGGTCCAGAGGATCACCGCATCATGGGCGGGATCGCCGCTGGCAATGCCATGGTTAAAGGCAACGGCAACCGCAGGCGTATCGTCATCGCTGCTGGAGCAGCCCATCAGGCCATAGGAAAGTACCGCGGCACCCACCCCTTTGGCCGACATGGCCAGGAAGTCACGACGTGAAAAAGACCGTTTCATTATTATTATTCCCTTGAGTTTATTGCAGTTTAAGTGGTATGAGGTCTAATGAGTCAAAATGTTGAAACATTAATATTACATAAGAGTGACAACTTGATAAGTGCTAATTTAAATAACTTAAAAACAAGCGCTTATACAGGATGCTATACTGAGTTGGCGCCAAATTGCCGAGTTTAGCCCCCCGAGTTAAGGAGCCCCAAATGCAGGTCAAGGACATAATGACAGCCAACCCAATTTGCATCAGCGATGGCGCCAGCCTCAGGGATGCCCACCTGCTGATGCAAAGCCGTGGCGTGCGCCATCTGCCGGTCATCGCCGAAAGTGATGGCCGTTATCGCGGCGTGCTCACCCACAAGAAGATGATTGCCAGCGTGGTCGGCATGCTAAATCGCTATGGTGCCGGGGCTCTCGACCGCAAGGAACGCTTTACCCCCATAGCCGAGGTGATGGAAGTTCCCGGCCAGCATCTGGGCACGGATGAGCCCCTGACAGTGGTGGTGGATTACTTTATCGACAATAAATCCGGCTGTTTGCCAGTGCTGGATGCCGACATGCGGGTGATAGGCATAGTGACCTCGTCGGACTTTGTGAAGCTCGCCAAGCGCTTGCTGCAACAGCAGGGTTAACACTAGGGCTTGGTCGGTCTTTCTGCTGCGTTAGTGCTCGTTTATGTAGAATAGAAAACCGACCGAGCTGCTTCCCCCCCTGAAACGTCAACAAGTCTTAAGCTATTATCAAAATATTTTTGAAATAAAACCGGGCCTGGACCCGGTTTTTTTTAGCGCAGCCAAAGCTACAATGCCGCCATTGCCGTACCTTCACAGAGGATCAAAAATGCAGGATTTAAGCTCGCTGGTAAAAAAACGCCGCACCACCAAAGCCTTTGACCCCAAGCGCAAGATTGCCGCCGACAAGATAGAGCACATCAAAACCCTGTTGCAGTTTGCCCCCTCCTCAACCAACTCCCAGCCCTGGCACTTTGTGCTGGCACAAACCGAGGCGGGCAAGGCCACTATCGCCAAGGCCACGGAGCAGTTTGCCTTCAACACCGCCAAGATAATGAACGCCTCCCACGTGCTGGTGCTGTGCACCAAACAACAGATGGACGAGGAACACCTGCACCAGGTGCTGAACCAGGAACAGGCCGATGGCCGCTTTGCCGGTGAAGAAGCCAAGCAAAACCAGCACAATGGCCGCTCCTTCTTCGTCAACATGCACAGGTATGAGCTCAAGGACGCCCAACATTGGATGGAAAAGCAGGTGTATCTGGCCCTCGGCACCCTGCTGCTGGGCGCCTCGGCGCTGGACATAGACGCCTGCCCAATAGAAGGCTTCGATGCCACAGTGCTCAACCGTGAGCTGGGGTTGAGGGACAAGGGTTTCACCGCCTCTGTGATTGTGGCCCTGGGCTATCGCAGCGAGGAAGACTTCAACGCCGCCCTGCCGAAATCCCGCCTGCCGCAAGCGCAGATCTTCAGCCAGATCTGAGCCACTTATCCAGGTTACAATGGGCCCGGGCTGTTATGCCCGCGGCCCCAATTAGCGTCCGCAATTCATAAAAGATTGGAATTTGTCATCCCCAAAGCCTGTGGCATAGTGACCGATAACCTTATTCAGGATGAATCGTGCCCATGTTGCTCGCCCCCACAGTGCCACAACTTGAAAACGCCAACACGGACGTCCCCGCCGCCAAGGGTGACAACCCTCTCATTTGGCCGCTGCTGAGTCTGCTGCAAGCCTCGGTACAAAGCTGGAAGGTGCATCATCTGGCCAGCGAACTCCAGTCCCGCGGCCTGATGCAACACCTGGATGACAATCCGGAAAAAGACCTGTTCAAACGCAATTTCCTGTTGATGAATGCCCTGTTCGAGCTGCAGGAGATGCTGCTGCCACGGCAGTGGTTACAGGTGCAGGCCATGGACATTCGCCTGCTGCGCCTGCCGCCGGCCGATGCCCAGCTGCAACTGGCCCAGGATGCGGCCCTGCGCAGCTATTACCTGGACTGGGGCAACTACGACACCTGCGCCAACGTGGTGCGGGAAATGTTGGAAGCCTTCTGGAGCCGCTACCAGGACTACATAGGCCTGGGGCACAGTGACATGCACAGGGCCCAGGCCCTGCGCATCTTCGAGCTGGATGAAGAAGCCTGCGAGCGGGATATCCGCCGCCAATGGCGCCGCCTGGCCTTTATGTGGCATCCGGATCGCCCAGAGGGTGAAGCGGCCCGCTTCAGGCAAATCTGCGAGGCCTGGCAGGTGTTGCGGCAACGCTGAGGCGGCGGGCCGATTTTCAAAGCCGGGCCTATAATTAAGCCTCTATCCCCACCCAAGGTAATCAATCATGGACAGAGCCTTTATTATCACTGGCTTGGCTTACGCCATCCTCGGCATGTGTCTTGGCATAGTGATGGCCGCCAGCAATGACCACGGTCAGCTGGTAACCCATGCCCACATCATGCTGGCCGGTTTTGTGGTGTCCTTCCTTTATGGCCTGTGCCACAAGCTGTGGCTCAATAACCTGTGCAACTTGCTAGCCAAGGTGCAATTCGGCGCCCATCAGGCCGGTATGGTGCTGATGGCAGTGGGCCTGTTCCTGCTGTACGGCAAATATGTGGCTCCCGAGACCATAGAGCCTGTGCTTATCCTCTCGTCCCTGCTGGTGCTGACCGGCATGGTGCTGATGGCCGTGATGTTTATCCGCACCCCGGCCAAGGCCACCTGAGAGTTTTGGGTCAGAGACTCAGCTCGCCGAACTTGCCCTGCTGCTTTTCTTGCTAACAGCCGCGGATGGTCTGCTGGATTTCCGCCTGGTTGTTCATCACAAAGGGGCCCATCTGTACTATGGCCTCCCTGATGGGATTGCCGCCAAACAGCGGCACCCCGGCCAGAGCCTGAAAGCATCCAAGGTCAAAGCCCCTCAGAGGCTCTGCTCGCCGAACTTGCCCTGCTGGTAGTCGCGGATGGCCTGCTGGATTTCCGCCTGGGTGTTCATCACAAAGGGGCCCATGTGCACTATGGCCTCCCTTATGGGATTGCCGCCAAACAGCAGCACTCCAGCCCCCTGGTCCCCAGCGATAAACTCGCTTTCCGCAGGCTCCAGCTGCAAGTATTCACCGGCGAAATAGCTGCGGCCCTGACTGTCTTTAAGCTCACCGCTGTGGATATAGACCCCGGCAAAACCGAAACCGCTAAAGTCCACCTTTGCCCGGCCTTGTGGTTCCAGGCTGAGATCTGCGACGGCGCCATCGGCCGCCAGCCCCTGGATCAGCCCGTCAACCTTTTCCCCCTCAAATTGCCATTGGCCGCCCAAAGGATACAGGCTGGCACCGCGGCCATTGTCGTGACGGGGTTTGGCCATGGCGCTGCTGTCCTGATAGCGGGCCGGACGCATCTTGTCTTTAGCGGGCATGTTGAGCCAGATCTGGAAGCCGTGCAGGCCTTCTTTGGCATCGGCCAAGGGCATTTCCGAGTGAATGACGCCCGAGCCGGTGCTCATCCACTGCACATCACCGGCCCGGATGGCACGCACATTGCCCATGTGGTCACGGTGCTCAAAGCCACCCTTGCGGATATAGGTGAAGGTCTCGATGCCGCGGTGCGGGTGGGGCGGGAAACCGCCGATATAGTCACTGCTGTCGTCGGATTTGATTTCATCGACCATGAGGAAGGGGTCGAGCTGCAGCCGCTCGAAGTCGGCCACCCGACGGATGTTGACGCCATCGCCGTCCATGGCCGGACGGGCGAATAAACGATGTTTGATTTGCATACTCACCTCCTGGGAATTGGGAGCAGCATACACCCGACTTTGGCGAAAGAATATTGCAAAATAGCGCAATATTCTTTCGATTTAAGCGAAGTGTCAGTCGGGCTTGAACACACCTATCACGGCGCCGGAGGCCTGTTTGGCGACCTGCGCTTCCGCCTGTTGCTCGCGATAATCGCACTCGACACACTCGACGGTTTCAACCCCATGGTCCTTGAACAGCACTATGCTGTCCTTGGCACCGCACTTGGGACACTTGGCCCCGGCGACAAATCGTTTCTTGGTTATGCTCATCTTGCTCGGTCCTGAAGGATACTGACGCTATTGTGCCACAGAAGCGCCCCCCGGTGGCAATGGCGCCGCCCTTGCTGGATGCGCGGGGCGAACTTGGTTATCATGCAACCCTTTGCACGCACCCAATAACGGAAGTCCATGATCACCATCTCCCAGGCGGAACTCATCCGCGGCAGCAAGACCCTGCTGGAAGACGCCAACCTCACCATTTATCCGGGCCACAAGGTGGGCCTGGTGGGCGCCAACGGCACCGGCAAGTCTTCCCTGCTGGCGCTGATCCAGGGCAAGCTGTCACTGGACAAGGGTGACATCAGCGTCCCCCGGGAATGGCGCCTGGCCTCTGTGGCCCAGGAGACGCCGGCGCTGGAAATCTCGGCTCTCGAGTATGTGCTCGACGGTGACCAGGAATTCCGCGAACTGGAGCAGGCCCTGGCCCAAGCCGAGCACAGCAATGACGGCCACGCCATCGCCGAGCTGCACGGCAAGCTCGATGCCATAGGCGGTTACAGCATCCGTGCCCGCGCCGGTGCCCTGCTGGCGGGTCTGGGTTTCTCCGAGGCCCAACAAGGCGCCAGCGTCAAACACTTCTCCGGTGGCTGGCGTATGCGACTCAACCTGGCCCAGGCCCTGCTGTGCCGCTCAGATCTGCTGCTGCTCGACGAACCCACCAACCACCTCGACCTCGACACCACCTTCTGGCTCGAGGACTGGATCAAGAGCTATCCCGGCACCTTGGTGCTCATCAGCCACGACCGCGACTTTATCGACGCCCTGGTGGACGAAATAGTCCACGTGGAAAACCAAAAGCTGAATTTCTACAAGGGCAACTACAGCACCTTCGAGCGCACCCGCGCCGAGCGCATGGCCCAGCAACAGGTGGCCTTTGAGCGTCAGCAGCGGGAAAAGGCCCATATGCAGTCCTTCGTAGACCGCTTCCGCTACAAGGCCAGCAAGGCCAAGCAGGCCCAGAGCCGTTTGAAGGCGCTGGAAAAAATGGCCGAGTTGCTGCCGGCCAAGGCCGACAACCCGTTCCAGATGGAATTTCGCGAACCCACAGCCCTGCCAAGCCCGCTGGTGAAGATGGAAAACGTCGCTGTGGGCTACCCAGGCAAACAGATACTCGGCAAGGTGCATCTGAACCTGGTGCCCGGCGCCCGCATCGGCCTGCTGGGCCGCAACGGTGCCGGTAAGTCGACCCTGATCAAACTGCTGTCCGGTGAACTGGCGCCCATGACCGGCCTGTACGAGCCCAACCCCGGGCTGCACATAGGCTATTTTGCCCAGCATCAGCTGGAATACCTGCATCTGGACGACAGCCCACTGATGCACCTGCAACGGCTGGCACCGGATGCCCGCGAGCAGGAGCTGCGGGACTTCCTCGGTGGCTTCGGCTTCCGCGGTGATATGGCACTGGAGCCCGTGGGTCCCTTCTCCGGCGGTGAAAAGGCCCGCCTGGTGCTGGCCCTGCTGGTGTGGCAACGCCCCAACCTGCTGCTGCTCGACGAACCCACCAACCACCTGGATCTGGAAATGCGCCACGCCCTGACCATGGCGTTGCAAACCTTCGAGGGCGCCATGGTGATAGTGTCGCACGACAGGCACCTGCTGCGACTGACCTGCAGCGACTACTATCTGGTGGACGATGGCCAGGTGCAAAGCTTCGATGGCGATCTGGACGATTACCATCAGTGGTTGCTGGATGCCGCCCGCGCCGCCAACGCCAAGGCCGCCGAGGCCGGCGATAAACCGGCCCAGGACAAGAAGGCCCAGAAGCGTTTGGAAGCCGAGTTGAGGCAAAAGCTGTCACCGCTGAAAAAACAGCAGGCCAAGCTGGAAACCGAGCAGGCCAAGCTCACAGAGCGGCTGGCGGAGATTGAAAACCGCCTGGCGGATACCGGCCTGTACGAGGCCGCCAACAAGGCGGAGCTGACGGCAATACTGGCCGAACGTACCGATCTCAGCCAGCGCCAGGAAGACAGCGAGCTGCAATGGCTGGAATTGCAGGAGCAAATCGATGCCATGGAGCAACAGGTGCTGGAGGCCTGAGCAGGATGGCTCATCAGGGAGCAAAAATGGATTGCGAGGGATTGTGGCCCAGCTGCGAGCAGCGCTATCACAGGCACAGCGCACTGTGCCTTGCGCTGCAGGATGAGCATGGCGTCAACGTCAACTTGTTGTTGCTGGCGGCCGAGCTCGATACGCGCAGGCTGACGCTGACCCAGCAGGATTGGCAGGGTTTGCTGGATGAGGCCCGACAATGGGACGAGCGCCTTATTGCCCCCTTTCGCCGGCTGCGGCGTCTCGCCAAGCCCAATCTGGAGCCGGCCGAATATCAGCAGATGCTGGATGTGGAACTGATGATGGAGCGCAAGGTGCAACAGCTGCTGCGCTGTCGTTTGGAACAGCTAACAGCATCCGAGCACCTCTCTGACCCAACCACCGATAACCTGGGGCGCTATCTCGGCCACTTTGGCCTGAAGGCAGACCAGGCCGCCGCCCTGCGCGACTAAGCCCCAATTCTTCGCTCAATCCCTCAAGCCCAAGCTATTACGTCTGAGCCTTGCCGGCTGCCGTCAACTCGGTCGCCAGGGCGCTGGCATTGTGGGCACTGATGGCGTAGATGGACAGCTGGGGATTGGCCCCCAAACTGGTGGGAAACACAGATCCATCCATCACCGACAGGTTTTCCAGATAATGGCTGCGGCCAAACCCATTGACCATGGCCTGACGCCTGTCTTCCCCCATGGGGCAACCGCCCATCACGTGTGCCGAAGCCACCACGGTTTTTAACGGCGCCAGGGTCATGTCGGCAATCGCGGCCTTGGCCTCGGCCCAGGAATTCAACATGCCCATACCCTCACTCATGGGCATGACCTTGCGGGCCCCGGCGGCAAACTGCAGCTCGGCCATGCTGGCAAAGGCGCGGCGGGCCGCCCGCCAGAACAGCTCATTCAAAGGGTAATCCAGCTTGAAGGACTCACCATCGAGGCTGACACTGCCGCCCTGACTCTCGGGATGGAAACCGTCCCGGACCAGGGCAATCACCACCTGCAGCCGGTTGAAGTTGGCCATCAGCTCGGCGTGGCTGCGACCATAACCCAGGGTCTTGGAGGCCAGCAGCATGGGATGCACAGGTGGCACCTCCAGCTTGTACCCCAGCTCACCGTCAGCGCCCTGCTGCCAGACAAACTGGTCCGAATAAATGGATTGGGGCGCGCCGCTGTGGCCATTGATGGCCTCGTCGAACAGGGCGCCGCTGAGCAGGGTTGGATGCAGGAAGGTGCGCTTGCCTATCAGCTCATAGGGATCGGCCAGGCGCGATCTCAGCATCAGCACCGGGGTATGTATGGCACCGGCCGCGAGGATATAGTGCCGCGCCTTGAGCATCACCTGGTGCCCCGTGGGTCTCAGGGACTCGTCCAGTGCCTGGGCACGGATGCCGTACACCTGGTCCTTGTGATGCTCAATCTCCACCGCCCGCACCCGGCTCAGCAGTGTACCGCCCCCGTCCAGCGCGGCGGGAATGGTGGTCACCAACATGGATTGCTTGGCGTTGACCGGGCAGCCCATGCCGCAATAGCCTGTGTTCCAGCAGCCCAGCACGTTGCGGTGAATATGGGTAAAGTCCCAACCCAGATTGACGCAGCCCTGCATCAGGGCCCCATTGTTGCGGTTGACCTGGTACTGCCACTCGCTGATATTGAGTCGCTGCTCGCTGCGCTCAAACCAGGGCAACAGCGACTGGGGCGTCAGCTCCTTGACCCCATGGTGTCTGGCCCAGTGTGCCAAAGTCTGTTCCGGGGTGCGGATGCAGGTGGTCCAGTTGATGGTGGTGGAACCGCCCACGGCCCGGCCCTGGAAAATGCCTATGGCCTTGTCGGCGGTCTTCATGGCCGCGGCCTGCTGATACAGATTGGGATAGGCGTGGCGCTCCTCCATATCGAAGTCGCTGGAGGACTTGAGCGGCCCGGCTTCCACCATGATCACCTTAAGGCCCGCCTCGGTCAGGATCTCGGCGGCGGTGCCGCCCCCGGCCCCGGTGCCTATGATGACCACATCGGCCTCCAGGGTCAGATCATGCTCCAGCAGGGCACCATCGAGGTACTGCCAACCGGCCGCCAGGCCCGTGAGTATGGGATCCACTACGGCCATTACAGCCCTCCAGGGTTAGGGGTTGGCAGCGGTTCGTTTTCGGTCTGGCTGCTGTCGGGTTGAACAGGCAAAGCGGCTGCAGCAGGCGGATTGGCACCGCTGCCAAACAGGTCCGGCTTAACATAGTTGAGCCCGCTCCAATGCTCGGGGCAGCCGTAAAAACTGGTCAACACCAGCTCCCTGAGTCCCAGGTAAGCCTGCTGGGCCAAGGCCAGAAAATGGCCACGCCAGGCTTCCAGCATGGCCCCGAGTTCGGTGGGGCTGCGCAGCAGCAGCGGTGTCATACTGCCGGTGAGCAGCAAGAGACCAAAACGGTTCTCCAGCGCCTCCAGCAATTGCTCCAGTTCGGCTTGTTGCTCCGCTGGCAGCAGACTGATACTGACGGCGATGGCATCGAGGGTGCGGTTTTCGGCGGCGACGCGGGGACCCGCCACCTCGGGCAGGGCGCCGTCCAACAGCACCGGCAGCAGGGCGGCAAACAACAACCTGTGGCCGCTGTCGTCGCTTGGCAGCTCAAGGGACGGCCGATAAAAGTGGCTGCCGAGCGCCAGTGCTGCCGTGCCCCCCAGGGCCGTGAGAAGAAAGGTGCGTCTGTCCATCGAGTTCCTCTGCCTGCACCCGGCGGATCCGGCAGGCCTGTGTTACAATCCCGTGAACTGACAATTAAACACACGTTTTATTTCCGGGCAAGCCCCGGACTCGGTGATCCAGACCATGAGCCACAGTTTTACTGCCCCCTGGTGGGCAAGAAATCCACATCTGCAGACCATATTACCTGTCTTGACCAAGGTCCCCAGACCCAAACTGCAACGTGAACGTCTGGAACTGCCGGATGGCGATTTTCTCGATCTCGACTGGCAGCAGACCCCGGCCGACGGTGAGCCCGTGCTGGTGCTGATCCATGGTCTGGAAGGCAGTGCCCAATCCCACTACGCCAGGCGCATGTTGCTGGAGTGCCGCAATCAGGGACTGGCGGCCGTGGTGCATCACCACAGAAGTTGCTCGGGCATGCCCAACCGCCTGCCCCGCAGCTACCACAGCGGCGACACCGAAGATTTGGCCTTCAGCTTGCGGCACATAGCCGGGCGTTTCCCCCACTCACCGCTGTTGGCCGTGGGCTACAGCCTGGGGGGCAACGTGCTGGCCAAGTTTCAGGGCGAACAGGGCGAGCACAGTCCGCTGACGCGGGCCGCCGTGGTCTCGGCGCCCCTGACCCTGAGTGCCTGCGCCAAGCGTTTGGAAAAGGGTTTCTCCCGGGTATACCAGAGTTATCTGCTGCGCCAACTGCAACAGAAGCTGCGCGCTAAAATCGCCAATCCGGCCATGCAAATGCCGGTGAGCGCCGACAAGGTGGACAGCCTGAATACCTTCAAGGAATTTGATGACAAGGTGACGGCACCCTTGCATGGTTTTACCGGGGTGGATGACTATTACCACAGGGCCAGCGGTCTGCCCTTTCTGGGCCGCATCGCCAGCCCCACCCTGATTCTGCATGCAGCGGACGACCCTTTTATGACTGAGGCGGTGATCCCGACCCAGGCGCAGCTGTCGGGGGCGGTGCACTATGAACTTTATCCACACGGTGGCCACGTGGGCTTTATCGATGGCGGTCATCCGTTCAAGCCGCGCTATTTTCTTGAGCGCCGTGTGCTGGCCTTTTTAACCGACAGGAGCTGAACATGCTGGTTCCCTATGACGCCTTACTGCAACTGCCCAATGAGACCCTGGACAACTTGATCCGCGAATACCTGCTGACCCAGGTGGAGGACGGCGGCTTCGACAGCCTAGGTGACATGAGCGCCGCCGTGGCCCAGTGCCGAGCCGCCCTGAAACGCGGCGAATTGGTGGTGGAATATGCCGAGGAGCAGGAAAGCATCGCCATACGTCAGCGGCAACATACGGCCCCCGGGACTTATTGACCCCGGCAGCCCCGGTAACTTATAACTAGGGCGTGTTAACGTTTTGTGATTGGATTTTGCTCGCCCTGGTGAGCCTAGATCGCCCCAGTGAGCCGTGACCGCCTTAGCGGGGCATTGTTCACGAAGGAAGGGATCACGAAACAAGAAACCAAGTGTAGTCATGCTAAATGAGCGACCAGTGACCACAAACAAAGTGTCGCCAAAGCAACAGGAACCCCGATGTCAGCCAAACACCCCATCATAGCCGTGACCGGCTCCTCAGGTGCCGGAACCACCACCACCACCACGGCCTTCAGCCATATTTTCCGGCAGCTGGGGATCAATGCCGCCTTCGTCGAGGGGGACAGCTTTCACAACTACACCCGGGCCGAGATGGAAGTGATGATCCGCAAGGCCAAGGCCGAGAACCGCAACATCAGCTACTTCGGCCCCGAGGCCAACAACTTCGGTCGTCTGGCCCAATGTTTCAGCGACTACGGCGCCACGGGCCAGGGTGAAACCCGCAGCTACCTGCACACCTTCGATGAAGCCGTACCCTTCAACCAGATGCCGGGCACCTTCACCCAGTGGCAGCCGCTGCCCAATGACACCGACATGCTCTATTACGAAGGGCTGCACGGCGGCGTGGTGACGGCCGAGCACGATGTGGCCAGCCAGGTGGATCTGCTGATCGGCATGGTGCCCATAGTCAACCTGGAGTGGATCCAGAAAATCGTCCGCGACACCTCGGAGCGCGGCCACAGCCGTGAGAAGGTGATGAACTCCATAGTTCGCTCCATGGACGACTATATCAACCACATGACGCCGCAGTTCTCCCGCACCCATATCAACTTCCAGCGGGTGCCCACGGTCGACACCTCCAACCCCTTCAGCGCCAAGGCCATTCCGTCCCTGGACGAGAGCTTTGTGGTGATCCGTTTCCGCGGCATCAACAATGTCGACTTCCCCTACTACCTGACCATGCTGCAGGGCTCCTTCATGTCCCGGGTCAATACCCTGGTGGTGCCGGGCGGCAAGATGTCGCTGGCCATGGAGCTGATCCTGACGCCCCTGATCCGCGATCTGCGCGATAACCGCAAACGTATTTTGGAGCAAGAATCCGGCAAGGGTTGAGTTCAGCTGGCGTTAATTTTGGCTTAAGGCCCGGCGGGTATGCTTATGTCATCGGGATTTCAGGCGAAATACTGATACGTTGACATACTCCTGGGGGTGAATTCCCCCATCTTGATCTGTTTGCTCCCTCGAGTATGTCAGCACCCCCACCTGCCTTTCTCAATCTCCTGCTCGCAGATACCTTTTTCGGTCAATAAGACACTAAATTTTCTTGCCCGAATCGCAGATAAGTCACTATATCTTTTAAAGGATACTTAATTGCCTGCCGCCAAGGCCCGGCCTTTAGGAGAACGCCCTGTGCTGCTTCCTCTGGTTATCGCTTATCTCTTGGTCACCATATCCATTGGCCTGTACGCGGCCAAGCGGGTGAAGAACACCACTGACTTCGCCCTCGCCGGACGTCATCTGCCGCTGTACATGATAGTGACTACCACCTTTGCCACCTGGTTTGGCTCGGAAACCGTACTGGGCATCCCCGCCATGTTTATCGAAGGCGGTCTGCGGGAGGTGGTGGAGGATCCCTTCGGCGCTGGCGTCTGTCTGATCCTGGTGGGACTCTTCTTCGCCGGCAAGCTGTACCGTATGACGCTTTTGACCATCAGCGACTATTACCGTGAACGCTTCGGTCGCGGCATAGAGATAGCCTGCTCGATTATCATCATGATCAGTTATCTGGGCTGGGTATCGGCCCAGGTCACCGCACTGGGGCTGATTTTTCACCTTTTGTCCGAGGGCGCTGTCAGCATCCCATTGGGAATGTGTATTGGCGTGATTTCCATCCTGGCCTACACCCTGTTCGGTGGCATGTGGTCCGTGGCGGTCACGGATTTTATTCAGATGATCATCCTGGTGCTGGGGCTGACGGCAATAGCCCTGTTCGCCGGTAATATGGCCGGTGGTGCCGACAAGGTGATTGATTTTGCCATGAGCAGGGAGCTGTTTAATTTCTGGCCCGAACCCAACCTCACTGAGATGCTGTTCTTCTTCGCTGCCGCCATCACCATGATGCTGGGTTCTATTCCGCAGCAGGACGTGTTTCAGCGGGTCATGTCCGCCAACAGTGTCAAATCCGCCACCCGTGGCCCGGTCATAGGTGGATTGGCCTATATCCTGTTCGCCTTCGTCCCCATGTTTCTGGTGGCGAGCGCCCTGCTTATCATGCCGGAGCAAACCGCAGCCCTGCTGGCGGAAGATCCCCAGAAGGTGCTGCCCACCCTGGTACTGGAAAAGATGCCCTTTATCATGCAGGTGTTGTTTTTTGGTGCCCTGCTGTCGGCGATTATGTCAACCGCGTCGGCCACCCTGCTGGCCCCCAGCGTGACCTTTACCGAGAACATCTGGCGCCAGTTCCGTCCTGCCGGCAGCGACCAGTCCAATCTGCTAACAATGCGGATAACAGTGCTGCTGTTCGCCACTGCCGTGCTGACCTATGCGATTAAAATGCAGGGGACATCGATTTATGAGTTGGTGTCCGGCGCTTATCAGGTGCCGCTGGTGGGCGCCTTCGTGCCTCTGGTGTGTGGTCTCTACTGGCAGCGGGCGACAACCCAGGGGGCGGTGGCGTCGGTAGCAATGGGGATAGCTTTCTGGCTGCTGTTTCTTGCCATGCCCTGGGGCGAAATATTCCCGGCGCAGCTGGCGGGCCTGTTGGCCTCATTCTCAGGCATGTTTGCCGGCTCCCTGTTGCCCCAGTGGATAGCCAATTCACGTACACCGCACAGGCCGCTGGCAACCGACTCCCGCTGAAAGGTTCAGCAGGAGCGGTTATGCGCCAGGTGCTGCGAATCAATTAAAGCAGGGGGATCACTTCCCGGAAGGGGCGATTCTGGCGATAAGATTCCAGACGCTTGTTGAATTCGTCTACCTTGGCGGTTTCACTGGAGCGCAACAGCGCCTGAATCGCCTGTTGCTGTACGTCCACCGCCCGCTGGAATTGCCCCAGCTCAGCATAGGCCGCCGCCAGATTGTCGAGAATGGAAGGATCATCGGCATTGGTTGCCAGCAACTGCTGGGCCAGGGTCAGGGCCTTATTGCCATCCCGGTACTCGGCCTCGGGACAGGTGGCGAGGATCCAGGCCACATTGCCCAGGGACACCTGATCGCCCGCCAGGCTGAAATGCTCCACCGCTTTACCGCAGTTGCGCTTGATGCCATCACCACCGGCGGCATAGATAAAGCCCAGACGGAAATTGGCCCAGCGCTCGCCGCGCTCACCCATATGCAGATACCAGTGTTCGGCCAGTTGCAGGTTGCGCTGCACCAGCTGACCTTCAAAATGCAGGTCAGCCAGGGTCTGTTGCGCCTTCAGATGTTCGGCTTCGGCGGCCTTGTTGATCCAGTCCAGCCCCTGTGTCAGGTCCCGGCCCACGTGGCGACCGGACAGATACATGAGTCCGAGGAGATACTCGGCATCCTTGTCCCCTTCCTGGGCCCGCAATTCGATATGGGCCACCTTGAGGGCAGCCAGCTCGGCTTCGGGACGGGGAAGAGAAAACGCCGCCGCCGATCCCAGGCTGTCCAGCGCCAGACAGGCTGCGGCCAGCGTCCATTGCCAATACTTCACTTTTTGGCTCCTGTAGTCATAGGCAGTCACACATCCCCAGAGTTAGCCAGAATTTTTGCTCAAAGTCGAGTATCAAACCGTACCAAAGCCCTGAGTGCCAGCAGAGTCTGCTGTCTTGTGGCTCCATGCCCGAGTGTGATCCCGCTTGCACTCTTAAGTGCTTTCCTGAGATCCCACTCAGGTATTAGTTGACAGTTTCCTTCTATCCACCAAAATAAATCCCTAATTTTGATAAGTTATTGCGTCCATTCGAAAGTACTGAACTAAGATCTGTATCAAGGTTTAGGGCAATAAAATGACGTAGACTCCTTATTTAGAAAATTCTTACTTTCGTATTTATCAGTCGAGGAACACTCACTATGGCACTGATTGGCAAACCCAAACCCGATCCGACACTGGAATGGTTTCTGTCCCACTGTCACATTCACAAGTATCCGGCCAAGAGCACCCTTATCCATGCCGGTGAAGGTTCGGACACCCTGTATTACATAGTTAAGGGTTCGGTGGCCGTGCTGATCAAAGACGAAGAAGGTAAGGAAATGATCCTTTCTTATCTGAACCAGGGTGATTTCATCGGTGAACTGGGTCTGTTTGAAGAACAGGCCGAGCGTACCGCCTGGGTTCGTGCCAAGCAAGCCTGTGAAATTGCGGAAATTTCATATAAGAAATTCAAGCAGTTGATCCAGGTAAACCCTGAAATACTGATGAAACTGGCATCCCAGATGGCACTGCGTCTGCAAAGCACCAGTCAAAAGGTCGGCAACCTGGCCTTCCTGGACGTTGCCGGTCGTATCGCCCAAACCCTGCTGCACCTGGCCAAACAGCCCGATGCCATGACCCACCCCGACGGTATGCAAATCAAGATCACCCGTCAGGAAATAGGCCAGATAGTCGGCTGCTCCCGCGAAACCGTGGGCCGCATTCTCAAGATGCTGGAAGAGCAGAACCTGATCCAGGCACACGGTAAAACCATAGTGGTATACGGTACCCGCTAAACGCCTTCATCTTGGCTTAAGCCTGCTTGGATAAAGTGGCCGGGTTAATTCCCGCGCCACTTTTTGTTTTTTGGAGTCCCCATGTTCAGGCCCTTACTGCTCTGTTGCGGCCTCCTGGTTTCCCTGACCGCCGCAGCCAATCCCATTGAACTGCATCACTATCAGGCCAAGCAATTGGTAGCCGCAGGCCAAATCCTCTCCCTGGAAACCACCTTGGCCGGACTCAGGGAATTGTGTCCCGGTGAGTTGCTTGATGCCAGGCTGTACAGCGAGAACGACCGTTGGCGCTACGATTTGCAGTTTGCGCTGCAACATGGTCAGATAATCAGGCTTAGCCTGGATGCGAGCACGGGCCACCCCCAAACCGACATACCCCAAGAGTGCGATTTAGATGAAACTGCTACTCGTTGAAGACAATACCGAGCTGGTGCTGGAGCTGCAAAAACAGCTCAAACAAGCCGGCTATGTTACCGATACCTCAGCCAATGCCAGCGAGGCCGACTATCTGGTCCGTGAAGCCCAATATGACTGCGTGATTCTCGATATTGGCCTGCCGGACGGCAATGGTCTTGAGCTGCTGAGCCGCTGGCGCGCAGAAGGCCTGATGATGCCGGTGATCATGCTGACCGCCCGCAGCCAATGGCATGAAAAAGTGGAAGGCTTCAACGCCGGTGCCGATGATTACCTGGGTAAACCCTTCCATACCCAGGAATTGTTGGCCCGTATTCAGGCGCTGATCCAGCGCGCCCAGGGCCGTCCCACCGGCCAACAGAAATCCCTGAGTTTCGGCGGCGTTACCCTGGACGAATCCCAGCAAACTGTGGTCGTCGAAGGCAGGGAATACGAGTTGACCGCCATGGAATTCCGCCTGTTGCGGCTGTTTCTGTTGTCACCGAAAAAACTGCTGTCCAAGGCGCAGATCTCCGACAAGCTGTACCAGTTTGACGATGAGAAAGAGAGCAACGTGGTGGAAGTCTATGTCACCCATCTGCGCAAAAAGCTCGGTAAGAGCGCCATCGAAACCCGCCGCGGCCAGGGCTATATCTTCCACGGCATCAACCTATGATTTCAATCCGTGCCAAGCTGAGCCTGTGGCTGACGGCACTGGTGATAGTGGCCACCCTGGTGGCCCTGGCACTGTTTGAATCCGTGCTGCGTCAGGCCTTTCATGATTCCATCATCAATCGCCTGGAGGAAGATCTCGAGCACATAGTGCTGGCTACCGAAATTCACGATGGTGCCATCCACATAGATGAAAGCCAACTGTCAGGTTTCTATCGGCCGGCCTTTTCTGGCCGCTATTACCAGCTTAACCTCAGCGACCAGGTAATCCGCTCCCGCTCCCTGTGGGACCAACAACTGGACACCCAGCCCCTGAGTGCCGGCCAGACCCGGGTTTGGCAGGCCAAGGGACCAAAGAATCACGATATGCAACTGCTGTCGCTGGGGCTTGCCTCCAGCGATGGCAGCGTCAGTGCCACCCTGACCGTGGCCCAGGATCTCAGTATTGGCCGCAAGGTGTTCAGTGAAATCAACGGCACCAAGTTAATGGTCAACCTCGGCATGCTGCTTGCTATGCTGGCGGGGATCTTTATTGTGCTGCGCCAGTCCTTCAAGCCGTTAAGGCAGATTAAACAGGCCCTGTCGCAACTCAAAAACGGCGAGATCCGCGCCCTGGAGCTGGACAGTATTCCCGCCGAACTGCACCCGCTGGCCGCCACCTATAACGAGCTGCTGGAATACACGGGCAAACAGATTTCCCGCAGCCGCAATAACCTTGGCAACCTGAGTCACGGGCTGAAAACGCCCCTGGCGGTAATGCAGCAGCAGGTGGAAACCCTGGCCCTGAGTCAGCCTGAACTGGCCCAGACCATGGCCCAGCAGCTCGATGCCATGCACAGGCTGATTGCCCGAAAGCTCGCCAGCGCCAGGATCACCGGTGACATGCTGCCGGCGGCCCAGTTGCAGGTACCAAAGGATCTCGAAAGCCTCAGTGCCACCCTGGAGCGGGTGCATCAGGGACGGCAAATACCCATTCACCTGGAACTGGCCCGCGGTATCGCCAGGTTGCCGCTGCACCGGGAAGATGGCATGGAGCTGATAGGCAACCTGCTGGACAATGCCTGTAAATGGGCGCGCGCCGAAGTCATTCTCAGGCTCTATCCCCTCAATGACAGGCTGTGGCTCAGTATAGAGGATGATGGCCCCGGGGTAGATGAGCAGCGGCTGCATGAGCTGACCGAGCGCGGCAAACGCCTTGATGAGGCCGTCAGTGGCCATGGCCTGGGCTTGTCGATAGTGAAGGAAATCTGTGAGCAGTATGACTTGGGATTGAGTTTCGAGTGCGGTGAGCGCCTCGGCGGCCTCAAGGTCACCCTCAGCCTGCCGCCCCAGTAAACCCCTGACTGGCATATAAATTTCAACCAATAAAAATCCCGGCCATGGCCGGGATTTTTATCAGTAAACCAGCATCGGCTAACGCCAGCTTAGTTAACGTTGGTGCTCTCGAAAATCTTGTCCGCCGAGGCAGCCACAAAGCCGGTGTACAGCTCGCCATTGGCCTTGGGATAGCGCAGGGCAAACTCGTAGAAGCAGCTTGGGATCTCGACGCTGGTGTCCTTGAAGGCCACCGGGATCTTGTCTGCCATGGTGGATGACTGCTCCAACAGCACCTCGGCAGAGCCCTTCACCTCGCCGCCCACGCTGTTGAGCACAAAGTCACCCTGCTTGAGGGTGTCGTTTACCTCAAGAATGCTGCTGAAGCCAGGCAGATGGTTGATGGACACGGTAAAGTGGTTGGCGCGGTACCCAAAGGCCGCCACCCAGGCCGCATACTCACTCTCGGCCAGCAGGCTTTGGTAGGTGCCGTAATCCAGCTCCCAGTGACGGCCGGAATAGAGGAAGTTTTCGGCGCGGGTGGCCGCCTCGTCAACCTGGGCAATAAGACCCTGAATGGTGGACTGCAGCTCGGGGCTGAATTCCTCCACCAGCAGCTCGGAGATAAACACCTTGGGCTGGGTTGAGTCCGGATGCTCGAAGTGCTTGGCCTTGAGTTTCTTGGCCTCAAACACATAATCACCGCAGGCCTGATAACCCAGGGCTTCGAAGTGGGCCGCCAGCACGCTCAGGTTGACCTTGGCAATATTGAAGGTACGCAGGGCAATGTGGTCATTGATGATGGCCTGTCCCTTGCCCAGCAGCGCGTGGACGCGGGCCGCAGACGGGGTCATTTCAATATAATCCTGCCACAGGGCGGCAAACAGCGCGTTTACATCGGTGTGCATCTATCACTCCTTCATAAGGTCATGGCAGGGATGCCTGGTGCCACGACCGACGCCCGCAGGTTCTGCAGGCATTTCAATGGGACTATTACAAGTAGAGCTATTAACAGTAGAGCTATTAAAAATGGGGCTATTAAAATGAGCCGATAAAAAGAGAGTGGCCCGGGGGCCACTCTGGTCACTGATTATATGCTCAGTCCCGGACTCAGGGTAGCGGGCATGCTGACCGCCTCGGCTTCCATGGAGGCCACCGGATAGGCACAGTAGTCAGCGGCATAGAAGGCGCTGGCCCTGTGGTTACCGGAAGCACCCACGCCACCGAAGGGGGCGGCACCGGAAGCACCTGTGATCTGCTTGTTCCAGTTGACTATGCCGGCACGGATGCGCGCCATGAAGTAGTCAAAGTCATCGCGACTGTCGGCCAGCAAACCGGCTGACAGGCCGTAGCGGGTATCGTTGGCGAGGCGTATGGCTTCATCGAAGTCGCTGTAACGCACCACCTGCAGCAGCGGGCCGAAGTATTCTTCGTCCGGCAGCTCGATCACTTCGGTCACATCGATAAGACCGGGAGACACCAGACCCGTGCCTTCCTTGAGATGCTTGAGTTCCACCAGGGACACGCCACCGAGGTTTTGCAGGTTGCGCTGGGCCGCGACCATGCCCTTGGCCGCAGCTTCGGAAATCATGGAGCCCATAAAGGGTTGGGGCTCGGCATTCCAGGGACCGACCTGGATCTTTTTCACTGCCTCGGTCAGCTGCTTGAGCAGCGCATCACCGGCGGCACCTTTTTCCACATACAGACGACGGGCACAGGTACAACGCTGGCCGGAAGAGATGTAGGCGGACTGGATGATGTCGTGTACCGCGGCGCGGGTATCACTCACGCCCTTGATGATCAGCGGGTTGTTACCGCCCATCTCCAGGGCCAGGATCTTGCCCGGATGACCGGCATATTGCTGGTGCAACAGGTGACCTGTGCGTGAACTGCCGGTGAAGAACAGACCGTCGAGCTGCGGATGGGAGGCCAGCGCCTTGCCGGTTTCCACCTCACCCTGCACCAGATTCAACACGCCCTTGGGCAGACCGGCCTTTTCCCACAGGCGCAGCATCAGCTCGGCCACCTTGGGGGTCAGTTCGGAAGGTTTGAACACTACTGTATTACCCGCCAGCAGGGCCGGTACTATGTGACCGTTTGGCAGATGGCCGGGGAAGTTATAGGGGCCGAACACGGCCACCACCCCATGGGGCTTATGGCGCAGCACGGCGCGGCCGGCTGCGGTGTCATTGACTTCGGTGCCGGTACGCTTGTGATAGGCGCTGATGGACAGGCCAATCTTGCCAATCATGGCTGCGGCTTCGGTCAGGGTTTCCCATACCGGCTTGCCGGTTTCCTGGGCTATGGTCTCGGCCAGCTCGGCCTTGTTGGCCTCCAGCTGGGCACGATAGGCCTCAACTATGGCCTGACGCCCCTCGAAACCCAGCATAAACCAGTCAAACTGGGCGTTGCGGGCCGCCATCACGGCAGCATCAACCTGGGCCGGTGTGGCAGACTTGCCGGTCCAGATGACTTCGCCATTGGCCGGATTGATGGACTGCATGTCCTTGCCTTCGCCAGCAAGCCACTGGCCTTGAATAAATTGCGTCATTATCGATTCCTACATTGCCAGTACACGCACCTGCTCACCTTCACTGACCAACAGGCCGGCGGCAAGCTCGGGGCTCAGGATCACCTTGTCGTCGTTATCGTTTACCAGCAGATCGGCACTGCTGGCCCGGTAATCGGCCAACTTGGTATTGGACAAAATATAACAGCTGTCTGAAGCGGGCATCTCGCCTATGGTCACGGTCAGCAAGCGGCTCTCACGCACGGAGCGGATATCGGCCAGGTTGCATTCCACTGTGGGGCCACCATCGAAAATGTCCACGTAACCGCGACAACGGAAACCTTCGGCCTGCAACAGACTGATGGCTGGACGGGTGTTGGTGTGCACCTCGCCTATGACCTTCTGGGCCTCTTCCGGTAACAGACAGACATAGACGGGGTTTCTGGGCATCATCTCAGCCATAAAGGCCTTCTGCCCCAGACCGGACAGATAATCGGCCTCGACAAAATCAATGCCGAGGAAGTGCTTCTGCAGCCAGCCATAGAAGGGCGAATGGCCGCTCTCATCGCTGACACCGCGCATTTCGGCGATAACGGTTTCACCGAAGCGGGCGGCATGCTGGGCCAGGAACAGGAAACGGCTGCGGGACAACATACGGCCGTTATTGTCACGGCGGTAGGAAGCACGCAGGAACAGGGTGCACAGTTCGGCGGCGCCGGTGTAGTCATGGCACAGGGTCAGGGTTTCCACCTCGTTGCGCACATGGATCTGCTCCGAGTGATAGACCTCGGTACCCAAACGGTAGTGGTAGAAGGCATCTTCCATGCCGACGGCGGCTTCCAGGGCGCAGGTGCCCACCACATCGCCGGTGTCCGTGTCTTCCAGCACCATCAGATAGCCTTCATCGAAGGGGCGTTCCACTTCCTTGAGGAAGGACGCCTCGGAACGGGCAATCTTCTTCTGCAGCAACTCGTTGTTGACCGGCAAAGAGGTAAATCCATGGCCGGATTCCACGGCGATCTGGTAAAGCGCGTCAAAATCGCTGGATCGGATAGGACGTATGATTAACATCTCTGTTTCTCCTCACTTGCACCCACTGCAACCCGGACCGGCTACCCCAAGGGGTACCCGGCGTGTGCAGGGGGCTCAGCTTTTTGTTCCAGAATCGGCAGGGACCGTGCCCTGCCCAAGGATTCAGGCGGCGGCCACCTTGGCCACGGCGCGCTCGAAGCGCTCCAGACCTTCGGCAATGTCGGCCTCAGGGATCACCAGAGAAGGGGCAAAACGCACCACGTTGGCACCGGCCATCAGGCTTAACAAACCTTCGGCTACCGACGCATTGAGGAAGTCACGGCTGCGGCCCTGGTACTTTTCGTTCAGCACGGCACCCAGCAGCAGACCGGCACCACGGATTTCGGAGAACACATGGTACTTGTCGTTGATGCGGTTTAGGCCATCGCGCAGCAGCTGCTCACGATGCTTGACGCCATCGAGCACCTCGGGAGTGTTAACCACTTTCATCACAGCATTGCCGATGGCACAGGCCAGCGGGTTACCACCGTAGGTGGAACCATGGGTACCGACCTTGAGGTGGGCAGCAATCTTGGCCGTGGTCAGCATGGCGGCGATGGGGAAACCACCACCCAGGGCCTTGGCCGTGGTCAGGATATCCGGTACCACGTCTGTGCCCATGTAGGCGTACAGTTCACCGGTACGGCCCACGCCGGTCTGAACTTCATCGAAGATCACCAGGGCATTGTGCTTGTCAGCCAGGGCGCGAACCGCCTTGAGAAACTCGGGAGTGGCATTGATGATACCGCCCTCGCCCTGCAGCGGCTCAAGCATGATGGCGCAGGTTTTGTCGGACACGGCGGCTTCGAGGGCAGCCACGTCATTGTATGGCAGGTGGGTGATGGCTTGAGGCTTGGGACCGAAGCCATCTGAGTAGGCAGCCTGGCCACCCACGCTGACGGTGAAGAAGGTACGACCGTGGAAAGCCTTGTCAAAGGCGATGATCTCGGTCTTGTCTTCGCCATAGTTGTCCAGGGCATAACGACGGGCCAGCTTGAGGGCGGCTTCGTTGGCCTCGGCGCCTGAGTTGGCAAAATACACACGCTCGGCAAAGGTCGCGTTAACAAGACGGGTGGCCAGCTCCAGCGCAGGCTCGTTGGTCATCACGTTGGACAGGTGCCAGAGTTTCTCACCCTGGGTCTTGAGTGCTTCCACCAGGGCAGGATGGCAATGACCAAGACAGTTAACCGCGATACCACCGGCAAAATCGATATACTCGTTGCCTTGCTGATCCCAGACACGGCTGCCTTCGCCACGGACAGGAATTATCGCCGCAGGCGCATAGTTAGGCACCATAACTTCATCAAATTGGGCACGTGTCAGATTCATCTTGTCACTCATTCCTTATCATCCTTTGTGTGAAAGCGACCCCGCTGAGATCGCCGGTTATCGCTGCCTGTCTTTATCTAGAGTTAGTGACTCAGCAGAGGCTTGTGTTGCTGGAGAGTCATTATTAGCTAAATTGTGATCAAAATACCAGTTTTTCACAATCATCATTCTGCAAGCCAGCGTTCACAGTGCATAAAGATTTGTAGATTTGCATTAACCAAGCGTTAACACCGGGGAAATTCGACATAAATAGTCATAAAAAATCTTATTTATGCTGTTTTATCGAACCTATGCAGCAATAACGCATAATTAACCAATTGTCAGGGCTTGCAACCGACGCCGCTCAGCGGTACCGGGACTGTTACTCAGAACAGGTCTATCTTGCGGTAATTCTGGGCCTTGAGACGCAGCACTTCCTGCTCGCTCAGCTCATAATAGTCATACATCAGACGTCGTTCCTGGGGTTCCAGCATCCTGGCTTCTTCCAACAACATCACCCGGATAAAACAACTGGCCTTGGCCAACAGTTTGGCATCCAATGACAACTCGGCAAAACTGGGTTGTTGATCCAATTCCCGCAGCAGATTGACCATGGGGCTGTCGGAGAACTTACACAGCTCCGGCAGCATCCAATTGAAGTGGCCTGCATACTCAAGCACCTGATTGAGCAGCAGATCCGGCGGCAATTCGGTGGCCATAACGGCGTCGTATACCTCCTTGTCGCGGCTGGCACTCGCCTCCCGCAACCAGGTGCCCCAGAGTTTTTCAAAGGCGGCAGCGCAACAACCGAGCACGGCACAAGTTCCCAGCTGACTCATCATGGAAGTGCCATACAGCAGCGCCTCATTGCGCTCGTGCAGCTTGCCCAGCGCCTGGGCGGCACGGGCGGTCATGATGCAGTAGCGCCACAGTTTGCGGTTGGTCCACAGCAGACTGGTATGGCCGCTGGGCAGCCAGTTGCGCAGACAATAGTAAGGAATAAGGGTACGCAGGTTTTCCAGGCCGATAAAGTTCATCACCAGCTTGATGTCCACCACCCGCACATCGGCCCGCTGGGGGTGGCGCAGACGAAATGCAGGGCTGTTGACCATATTGGTGAGATCCCGCACCAGAAAGTGCAGATCGGAAATCAACAAGCGCATGCGATTGAATTCGGGATTGGCCAGATGCAGCATTTCCAGCAGCGACAGCTGGTTTTCGCTGAGGCCAATTTTCGGCAACAGGCGTTTGGGCTCCGCCAGATTCAGTTCAATGTCACGGGCAACCGTATCTATCAGCTGGGCCGAAACGGCGTCGAATACCTCGCGGGCCTGCAATTGCTTTTGCAGGCGCTCGAATACCGCCGCCCGCTCGATTTCCAGCTTATGGGCAGCGGCTTCCAGCTCAACATCGACCTCATCCAACACAGGCTGGTTCTTGAGCTTACCGACGATCAGCTGCTGATACAGCCTGCGCTCTATGGCGATTACTTGTCCCGGTCTGATACCACCCGCTACTGATATTGCCACCCTGACACCAACTCCAGTTACCAAAATGAATTCCAAGGGACGGCCGCCGGTCAACCAGGCAGCCCTAACGCACATTGTACGCAAAAAGTCTCTGCAATTTTAGCGTGTTGCAAATAAAAAGCCCCGCGAATGCGGGGCCTGTCATTATTTGAGCTCGGCTTCAAACAGTTTGAAGATACGACGGTACTCGTCCAGCCAGCTTGATGGCTGACGGAAGCCGTGGGGCTCCACCGGGTAGATGGCGGTTTCAAACTGGGGTTTTTCCAGTTCAATCAGATGCTGCACCATGCGCACGCTGTCCTGGAAGAACACGTTATCATCCATTACCCCACTCATGATCAGCAGTGGTTTGTTGAGGCCCTGGGCATGCTCAATGGGAGAACTGCGCTCGTAAGCTATGGCATCATCATCGGGCGTGTTGAGAATGTTTGAGGTGTATGCCGCGTTGTAATGGGCCCAATCGGCCACAGGACGCAGGGCGGCACCGGCCTGGAACAACTCGGGCTCGGTGAACAGCGACATAAAGGTCAGGAAGCCGCCGTAGGAGCCACCATAGGTGCCAACCCGCTTGGGATCCACCTTGGCATTGGCCGCCAGCCAGCTTACGCCATCCTTGAGATCTTCCACTTCTGGATGCCCCATATTGCGGTAGATGGCGGTGCGCCAGTCACGGCCATAGCCCTTGGAGCCACGGTAGTCCATGTCCAGCACCACATAACCCTGTTGGGTCAGCAGGTTGTGGAACATGAACTCACGGAAATAGCCGGAGAAGCCGTAGTCGGCATTCTGCAGGTAACCGGCACCATGGTTGAACACCACGGCGGGATAGGTCTTGGCGCTGCTCGCATCATAGCCCTGTGGCAGGTATACCCTGGCGTGAACCTCGCCGGCACCATGGGTGGAAGGTACTGCCACCACATTGGGCGCCTGCCAGGGATAGGACTTGAAGGCGTCGCTGGTGTAATGGGTCAGCTGCTGCAACTCGCCGCCTATGGTCTGGACAAAGAGCTCACTGGGCTCGGTGCGGCGTGATGCGGTCAGCAGCAACTTGTCACCATCCGGGCTCAAGACGTACTCCAGGTTGCCATCCCACTGGGTCAGCTGTTCGTCCTTACCGCTGTCCAGTGCCACCCGATACACATTGTAAATACCGGGATGGTTCTTGTTGGCGCGGTAGTAGATGAACTTGTTGTCCGGGCTCAGGCTGATGTCGCTGACCACGAACTTCCCCTGGGTCAGGGCCTGTGCCTTGCCCCCCTGGGACTTGAGATACAGGTGTGAGAAGCCGGTTTCTTCGGACAGGTAATAGATACTGCCATCCGGCAGCCAGCCAAACTGGTTGTAGTCATAGTTGACCCAGGCATCATCGTGCAGCCTGTGTTCTGTGACCAACTTGCCCTGCTCCAGTTTAACTTCGGCAATCCAGCGATCTTTGTTGTCCAGGGTCTCGAGCATCACCAGCACCCGGTTTTCCGTGGGGTGCCACTGGATGGCGCTCTGACTCCAGCCCCAGTCCTGCATCAGCTGCACCTTACGCGGTGCCTTTTCACTCTTGTAGGTTTCACCCCTGGCCTTGGCGTTTTCCGCCTTAACCTTGGCCAGCACGTCCTCATCGAAGCCGGTCAAACCTTCAATGGTGACGTTGATCTGTTGGTGAGTCTTGAGATCCAGCACCACCAGACGCTCGCCGGGGGCCTTGTCTTCGGCAACCCGGGCACGCACGGGCACCGGGTCGACATATCCATCCTTGCCCAGGTAGTTGGGCATGATGTCGTGATCCTTGCGCCAGCTGTAATCCTTGTCGGTGAGCGACAGGAGGACATAGCGGCCATCGGGAGACAGACTCAGTTCGGATACCACTTCACTGTCACCCAGGAACCAACTTTTGGCGCTCATGCTGGCATCTGCTGCCTGAAGCTTTTCCTGATAGGCCTGCTTGTCCTTGGCATTTTGCTGTTGCAGGGCCACGTAGTTGATCAGTCGGTGTTGCTGCTTGGCGATATAGCTCGATGGCTCCTGCACCCCCTGGGGCGCCTTGCTCATCTTGATATCGGCGAGTTGCTCGGTCAGACCTGTGTCGCCGTGGATGCGGAAAATGGCATCCCCCTGCCAATAGGCCAGATCGCCATTATTAAGGAAGCGTACCCCATCGATGGCGGTATTGGTCCGGGTCAGCTGGCGGATGCTGCCGTCGCTCAGGTTTTTAACGAACAGGTTGCCCTGATAAATGTAAGCCTTGCGCTGTTTGCCGTTGTCGAGCACGCCATCCTTCTGCGACGCCTGATGCAGCTCATCCAGGGCCAGCTCACGGGCCTCGCCGTTCAGCGCCTGCTGATAGTAGCTTGTCAACGGGGCATTGCTGGCCTGGCGTTCAAAATACACAGAGCGGCCATCATCACTCCAGTAGGCACCCTTGGCGAAGATCCCCATCCAATCCGGGTTGGCCATGATCTGGTTCAGGGTCAGGGCTTGGTCAGCCTTGGGAGGGGTTGCCAGGGGCGGCAGGAAGTTGGCAGTCTGGGGCTTTTCGGAAGCCACCTTGGACGCGTCGGCCGTAGCGGCACAACCACTGAGTACCGCTAATGCCAGAGCACTGACAGCAAAGTGTTTTTTGAGGCTAATCATCATGAGTCCTTGTTATTGTTATTCCCGCGGGACAAATTTTTGCCGTCTGTTATATCACAGATGCGCGGGCATAGAGCCAGACAAAGACCAAAAAAGCGGGGAAAACTTGTAACAGGAATTGGCTCAGTGGCCGAGGAAATTGGCCAGCAGCTCGTGTCCCTGCTGCGTCAGAATGGATTCAGGGTGAAACTGCACCCCGTACAGCGGCAGCCGTTTGTGACTCATGGCCATGATCTCACGCCCATGGACCGGGTCGTCATACCAGGCATCCAGGGTAAACTCACTTGGCAGGGATTCCACCAACAAGGAATGGTAACGGGTCACCCGCAGCGGCTGGGCAAGCCCTTGGAACAGACGCTCGCCGCAGTGGCTGATGTCGCTGGTCTTGCCATGCATCACCCGCTTGGCGCGCACCACCTTGGCACCAAATGCCTGGGCCATGGCCTGATGACCAAGACATACCCCGAGGATAGGCAGCTTATCGGCAAAATGCGCTATGGCAGCAAGGGAAATACCGGCCTCGTTGGGACTGCAGGGGCCAGGGGAGATCACCAGGTGAGTTGGCTTGAGGGCTTCGATGTCGCCAATCGTCAGCTCATCGTTGCGTTTGACAATGATCTCCTGCCCCAGCTGCTGAAAATACTGCACCAGGTTAAAGGTAAAGGAATCGTAATTGTCTATCATCAGCAACATGGCTGTGGCTGTCCCCATTTCGCTTGTTTTGCACGGCTGCCGGTGCAGGGCGCAGATGCTAACACAGTCGTGCTTAAGTATCACCCCGGCGAGCGGCAATAAAAAAGCCGGCGACTGCCGGCTTTCCGCGTGTTTATTACGTTCGGGCTATTTGACCAGGGTCAGATGGCTGCGACGCTTGCTCTCTGGCTTGGGCGGCTCGCTGTCGGGATCGGGCTTTTGACTGTCAACCACGTCCAGCAGGGCGGCCTCATCCTCGTCGAGCAGGTAGGCATCTTCGGCATCAAACACTGTGCCGGCACCGTTTTCGCGGGCATAGATGGCCACTATGGAACCCATGGGCAACACCACGTGCTGAGGGACACCGCCAAAACGGGCGTTGAATTCCACCGCATCATTGCCAATTTGCAGGTTACCCACGGCACCTGCGGCAATGTTAAGCACTATCTGGCCATCCTTCACATATTGCTGGGGGACCTGGGTGCCCTTGAAAAAGGCATCCACCACCACATGGGGCGTAAGCCGGTTGTCCATCAACCAGTCATAATAGGCCCGCAACAGATAGGGACGGCTGGGTGTCAAAGGTTTCATCACAGACCCATGCGCATTTCGCGCTCGGCTTCGGTGAGTGACGCCTTGAAGGAGTCACGCTCGAAAATGCGCGCCATGTAGGCCTTGATATCTTTGGCTATGCCGGTGTCCAGCTGAATACCCAGGGCAGGCAGACGCCACAGCAAGGGGCCCAGGTAACAATCGGCCAGACCGAATTCTTCGCTCATGAAGTAAGGCATTTCACCGAACAGGGGCGATATGGAGATCAGGCCTTCGCGCAGCTCCTTGCGGGCTGCATCGGCACGATCGCCCTTCTTGATGCGCTCGACCAGGGTATACCAGTCGGTGTCTATGCGGTGCATCATCAGGCGGCTTTGGCCACGGGAAACAGGATACACTGGCATCAGTGGCGGATGCGGGAAACGCTCGTCCAGGTATTCCATGATGATACGGGATTCGTACAGCACCAGCTCACGATCCACCAGGGTAGGCACTGAATTGTAAGGGTTCAGTTCCAGCAGATCTTCAGGCATGTCATTGGGATCGACCTGCAATACATCAACGGTTACCCCTTTTTCAGCCAACACTATGCGCACTTGGTGGCTATACAGATCATCGGCGCCTGAGAACAGGGTCATGATAGAGCGTTTATTGGCAGCAAGAGCCATTGATACCCTCCAGAGTCGAAACAAAATAAAAACAACGAGGGGCAGAGCCCCCCGTTGACACTATGCAGATAAAGTATTTTACCCGCTATTGGTACTTAGTGTACATCCTTCCAATATTCTTTCTTCAGCAGGTAAGCAATGATGAAGAAGATAAACAGGAAGCCCATCACCCACCAACCGAGCGCCTGACGCTCCAGTTTGACGGGTTCGGCTGAGTACACCAGGAAGCCGGTGATGTCTTTGGCAACTTGGTCATACTCTTCAGCATTCAGCTTGCCACCGCTCGCAACGGTTTCACCGTGTTCATTTTTAACAGGAGTACCTTGCAGCTCCTGCAGCACGTGTGGCATGCCCACGGATGGGAACACAGTGTTGTTCACGCCGAAGGGACGGCTTGGGTCCTTATAGAAACCCTTGAGGTAGGAGTAAACCCAATCCTCACCGCGTACACGGGCCACCAGAGTCAGATCCGGAGGAGTAGCACCAAACCACTTGGCTGCATCTTTGGCTGGGATCGCGTTTTCCATCAGCTCACCGATTTTGGCACCGGTGAAGATGTTGTTGGCACGCATATCGTCCAAAGACACGCCCAGATCGGTCGCCACACGCTCATAGCGCTGATACTGGGTGCTGTGACAGCCAGAACAGTAGTGCTGGAACAGGTTCAGACCGCGCTGCAGTGACTCGGTGTCATGCAGATCAACGTTGGCCTTTTCGAGGTGCACATTGCCGCCGGAAGCAAACGCCAGAGCCGGCACCATGGCAACCAATGCAATCAGTAATTTTTTCATTAGTGTGTCACCCTCGTTGGAACTGGCTTGGTCTTTTCATTCTTGCTGTAGAGCCACAGCGCCAGGAAGAAACCAAAATAGGTGATAGTGAAAACACGGGCCGCAATGGTCAGGGTTGGTGTTGCAGGTACAGCACCCAGGTAACCCAGGATGACAAAGGAAACCGCAAACTGACCAATGTTCAGGCGATGCAGCATGCTGCGATAACGCACAGACTTCACCTTACAACGATCCAGCCATGGCAGCACAAACAGTACCGCAATGGACAGACCCATCATCACCACACCGCCCAATTTGTTGGGAACGGCACGCAGAATGGCGTAGAAAGGAGTGAAGTACCATACGGGCGCGATGTGCTCAGGGGTCTTCATTGGGTTGGCAGCCTCAAAGTTAGGCGCCTCCAGGAAGTAACCACCGCCCTCAGGCATGAAGAACATCACGTAGCAGAACACGATCAGGAAGCCGGCCACACCCAGGATATCCTTCACTGTGTAGTAAGGATGGAATGGGATGCCGTCCAGCGGCCAACCGTTTTCGTCTTTGTTCTTCTTGATCTCGATACCGTCAGGGTTGTTTGAACCCACTTCGTGCAGGGCAATCAGGTGCAGGAACACCAGCACCACCAACACCAGCGGCAGGGCAATCACGTGCAGGGCGAAGAAACGGTTCAGGGTAGCGCCTGAAATCACGTAGTCACCACGGATCCACAGGGTCAGGTCATCACCGATAACAGGGATAGCACCGAACAGGGAGATAATCACCTGGGCGCCCCAGTATGACATTTGTCCCCAAGGCAGCAGGTAACCCATGAAGGCTTCGGCCATCAATACCAGGAAGATCAGCATACCGAACAGCCACAGCAGTTCGCGGGGCTTCTGGTAGGAACCGTAGATCAGACCACGGAACATATGCAGATACACCACCACGAAGAAGGCTGAGGCCCCGGTGGAGTGCATGTAGCGCAGCAGCCAGCCGTAATCCACATCACGCATGATGTATTCAACGGAAGCGAAGGCACCTTCGGCGGTTGGCACGTAGTTCATGGTCAACCAGATACCTGTCAGCAGCTGGTTAACCAGCACCAGCATGGCCAACGAGCCAAAGAAGTACCAGAAGTTGAAGTTGGTGGGTGTCGCATATTGGCCCACGTGACGGTTATAGGTGGCCGTCATCGGGATACGGGCGTCGATCCAATCGATCATGCTCTTGAACATTATGCATTCCCTCCGTCGACACCTATGATGACGTTGGCGTCATCCAGGTATTGGTGTGGTGGAATCACCAGGTTCAATGGAGCGGGTACGCCCTGGAACACGCGGCCGGCCATATCGAACTTGGAACCGTGGCATGGACAGAAAAAGCCTGAAGACACACCTTCAACCTGCTCACCGAAAGAATCCGGCAGATAGGTGGGTGAACATCCCAAGTGAGTACAGATACCTACGGCAATGAAGTACTCTGGCTTGATGGAGCGCACACCGTTCTTGGCGTACTCTGGTTGTTGCTCTTCTTCAGAGGCAGGATCACGCAGCTGATTTTCATGAACTGGCAGCTCTTTCAGTACCGCTTCGGTACGGCGGACCACCCATACGGGCTTACCGCGCCACTCAACACGAATCAACTGGCCTGGTTCCAGCTTACTGATATTTACTTCTACCGGCGCACCTGCAGCTTTCGCTTTGGCGCTCGGATTCCATGACTTAATAAAAGGAACCGCGGCCGCGACGGCACCTGCACCACCAACGACGGCGGTTGCGGCTGTCAGGAATCTGCGACGTCCGGTATCGACTGGCGCATTGCTCATCCACATATCTCCCAGAGGGTGTTGGAATTTTTGTTTTATCAAGACCTTAGCATGAGATAAATCCCAGATACCAAGATCAAAGTTTTAGGCGGGGCTCATTATAGCGAAAAACCAGAGCCAGATCATAGTTAAAAGACGTTGGGGGCGGGACTTGAATTGCGATTTTTTGAGCTTGAGTGCAAAAAACGTATTTAATGTTGAATTAATTTAACTGACTACTTGTTATCGGTGGCCAATCGCGCTTGGTCACTTTTAAGTCAATGGCATGCATAAAAAAACCGGTCAAGCGACCGGTTTTTTTATCTCACTCAGGCTTATTTGGCCTTGGCGTGTTTCATATAGCGGAAGAACTCACTGTCCGGCTCCAACACCATGACATTGGAATTGCCATCGAAACTGGCGCGGTAAGCATCCAGGCTGCGGACAAAGGCGAAAAACTCCGGATCCTTGTTGTAAGCGTCGGCGTAAATTTTTGCCGCTATGGCATCACCTTCACCGCGGATCACTTCACCGTTACGCTTGGCCGTTGACAGCTTGACCACCCGGTTGGCGTCCGTGGTTGCACGGATTTTCTCGGACTCTTCGCGACCTTTTGCCCTGTGCTCCTTGGCTACCGCCTGACGCTCGGCGCGCATACGCTGGAAGATGCTGGAACTGACGTTGGTTGGCAGGTTGATTTGCTTCACCCGCACGTCCACCACTTCAATACCCAAATCTTCTGCGCTCTTGGCGGCATTGCGCAGAGCGCGGCGCTGCAGTTCATCACGGCTGCTGCCCTCTTGCTCGTTGCCTTGACCACTGCGCACTCCGGACACAATCTCCTTGATGGTGCGCTGGCCGAATTCGGTGCGCAAATCACTGTTTATCTTGCGTTGCAACAGGGACTCGGCAAAGGACTTGATACCACCATTGGTGGACAGGTAATACTTTTCAAAATCCTTGATGCGCCACTTGACGTAGGAGTCGACCATAAGATCTTTCTTCTCTGAGGTCACAAAGCGGTCGGCCGCACCGTCGAGGGTCTGGATACGGGCATCCAGGTAACGGATCTTGTCGATCACCGGCACCTTGAGATGCAGACCAGGCCCATAAACCCGGGTCACCGGCTTGCCATCGATATTGTCTTTTACCACTTCACCGAAGCGGGACACTATCGCCCTTTCTCCTTCACTGACCACCATCAGGGCCGATGCGCTGACCCCCAGGATGGCGGCAATCACTACCAATACAAACTTACTCATGATTATTGCCTCCCCTGGCGACTGCGCTCTTCCCGGGTGGGGCGACCACTCATAGGTGTGCTGCTGACCCGTCCCACCGGATTGGGTGAGGAATTCGCTTGCGGCTCGCTGGTCTGCATAACATCGTTGCCCACGGCCTCCTGCGATTGGATCATCTTGTCCAGCGGCAGGTACATCAGGTTGCCGTTATTCTTGGTATCAACCAACACCTTGTTGGTGTCACCCAATATCCGTTCCATGGTTTCTATGTACAGACGCTGACGGGTTACCTCTGGTGCAGCCTGGTATTCGGGCAACAACTTTTCAAAACGCGCCACGGCACCTTCTGCTTCCTGGATCACCTGCTCCTTGTAGGCGCGGGCATCCTCGCGGATCCTCTGCTCCTGGCCACGGGTCTTGGGTTCCACTTCCCGCTTGTAGGCCTCGGCCTCACGGATGAAGCGCTGCTCATCTTCCTGGGCGGCAATCGCGTCGTCGAAGGCATCTTTAACCTCTTCCGGCGGTCTGGCAGGCAGGAAGTTCACATCGATCACTGTCAACCCCAGGTTGTAGGGTTCAATGATGCGCTCAAGTTCAGCCCAGGTATCGGTGCGGATCTTGTCACGGCCAGTGGTGAGAATGTCATCCATGCGGGCGTGGCCGACCACGTAGCGCAGGGCGCTGTCTGTGGCTTCACGCAGACTGGAGTTGGCATCCACGGCACTGAAAAGATATTGATAGGCATTGGTGACCTGGTACTGCACATCCAGTTCCACCTGCACCACGTTTTCGTCTGCGGTCAGCATGCTGCCGGAGGCGGGAATCGAACGGCGGCTGGCCACATCCACGGGCCTGACCTCATCGATAAAGGTCGCCTTCCAGTGCAGGCCGGGGCCGACTTCGCCAATGTGTTGACCGAATCGCAGTGCCACCCCGCGCTCGGCTTCCTTGATGGTATAAAAACCGGACAGGCCCCAAACAGCCAAGCCCAGACCCAGCACCAGGCTGAGACCGCCCAGGCCGACGCCACCGCCATTGCCTTTACCACCAAAACGCTTTGCGAGATTGCGAAAGACTTCGTCCAGATCCGGTGGCCCTTTATCGTTGCCACCTCTGTTTCCCCAAGGGTCGTTACCCTTGTTCCCGGGCTCGTTCCAAGCCATTTAATGCTCCATAATCGGATGATATAAACGAGATTGTTAACAAACTACCCTATCCGTCGCTGTATCGACAATAAAGGTTTCCAACTCACCTTGACTCTGTTTCGCCAGCCGGCGCCAATCGGCATCGGCAAGTCGCACAGACAAGATACAGTTCCCCAGATCGTCATACTCTTTCTGCTGTATCGCGTCCAGTCGGTAAAACTGACCAAGATAATGTCCGGCCTTGGCCGGGATCCTCAGCGTCAGCTCGGCAACGGCCTCGCCCACCAGGTGGGCAATGGCTTTACCGAGCAGTTCCAATCCCTGGGACGCTCTGGCGGACAACCAAACCCGGTAGGGTTTGCCATCCTCGTCATAATCTATCTTGGGCTCAACAGCTTCCAATAGATCGATCTTGTTGTACACGAGCAGCTGAGGGATCTCGTGTGCATCAATTTCTTCCAATACCGCCTGCACCTGGGCCACGTTGTCATGCATCTTTTCATCGGCACAATCGATCACATGCAGCAACAAATCGGCCTGACGGGTTTCCTGCAGCGTGGCCTTGAATGCCGCCACCAAATCGTGGGGCAGGTGACGGATAAAACCCACGGTATCGGCCAGGATCACGGCGCCATCGTCCAGTTCCAATTTTCTCAGGGTCGGATC
This sequence comes from Shewanella cyperi, assembly GCF_017354985.1. Lineage (NCBI taxonomy): Bacteria > Pseudomonadati > Pseudomonadota > Gammaproteobacteria > Alteromonadales > Shewanellaceae > Shewanella > Shewanella cyperi. The sequence continues at coordinate 3,380,309 of NZ_CP071501.1, forward strand.
CAGAGTGGCAAACAGTTGATCGGCCGCATACACCTCTGAAGATGTGAGGGCATTGAACAGGGTCGACTTGCCTGCGTTGGTGTAACCCACCAGGGATACGGTGGGCATATCACTGCGCTGCCGGGCCCGGCGACTTTGTTCCCGCTGCTTGTCTACCTTTTCCAGGCGCTTGTTAATGTGCTTTATCCGATCACGCAGCAAACGGCGGTCGGTCTCCAGCTGGGTTTCCCCCGGACCACGCAAACCTATCCCGCCTTTCTGGCGTTCAAGGTGGGTCCAGCCCCGGACCAGGCGAGTTGACATGTGGCGCAATTGCGCTAGCTCCACCTGCAACTTACCTTCGTGGGTTCGGGCTCGCTGGGCAAAAATATCCAGGATGAGAGAGGTTCTGTCCAACACCCGGCACTGACACAGCTGTTCCAGGTTACGCTCCTGAGCCGGGCTCAGGGCATGGTTGAAAATCACCACATTGGCGTCGGTGGCTGCGACCAGGGCCGCCAATTCTTCGGCCTTGCCGGATCCTACAAAAAATTTACGATCCGGGGCGCGGCGGCTTCCGGTTATCACTCCGACGGCGCGGGCGCCTGCCGATTCCACCAACAGCTGCAGTTCGACAAGATCTTCCCGGCTGTTTTCGTCGGAAAAGTCGATATGGACAAGAACCGCTGTTTCTCCCGCCTCATAACGATCAAACAAGAAGCGAACCCCTTATGGCCTTATTCGGCACTGCCATTGTCATCCTGTTGGGCATTGTAGTTGCTGCCACCGCTCTGATGACTGCCAACATTGAATGGGCGGGCAGGTACAACGGTGGAGATAGCGTGCTTGTACACCATCTGGCTGACGGTGTTTTTCAGCAAAATCACGAATTGGTCAAATGACTCAACCTGTCCCTGGAGTTTGATACCGTTAACCAAATAAATAGAAACCGGAACGCGCTCACGGCGCAGTGCGTTCAAAAACGGGTCTTGTAAAGATTGCCCCTTAGCCATTTTTATTTCCTTTTTTATGTAAATTCAAAAACTGCAGCAAGATGGTTTTTTGTTTAGATTGAGTATTATACAGCAAAGGCTAGCCCACTAGCGGCATTGTTGCACAAGTTTCAATAAATTCCCTTCTTCGCCGCTTGTCAGCCATTGCAATTCCGGCCATCCGCGCAACCATGTTAATTGACGCTTGGCTAATTGCCTAGTAGCAGCAACAGCTTTTTCGACCATAGTATCATGGTCAAATTCGCCATCGAGATACTGCCAAACCTGGCGGTACCCCACACAACGCATCGAGGGAAGTTCCAGGTGCAGATCGCCCCTGTCCTTCAATCGTTGCACTTCGGCAATCAATCCCTGCGCCAACATTTGCTGAAAGCGAATACCAATCAGTTTGTGCAGCGTCGCCCGCTCTTTCGGGGCAATGGCAAACTGCACCATGTCATAGGGCAAAGCCTCGGCCTTGGTCTCTGTCAGTTCGGTCAGGGTTTTACCACTGATCCTGAACACTTCCAACGCCCGCGCCAAACGCTGCGGATCGTTGGGATGTATTCTGGCGGCAGATACAGGATCTATGCGCTCCAATTCCTCATGCAGCGCCTGCCAGCCCCGTTGTTCAGCTTCTGCCGCTATCTGTGCCCTGATGTCTTCATCGGCGCTGGGCAGCGGTGACAAACCTTCAAGCAGGGTCTTGAAGTACATCATGGTGCCCCCCACCAGCAGCGGGGTTTTGCCCTGTGCCAGTGCGGTCTCTATCGCCTGCACAGCGTCACGGCGGAAATCGGCAGCCGAGTAACTTTCGCTGGGGTCGAGAATATCCACCAGCGCATGGGGTGCCCGGGCCAGCTCATCGGCGCTGGGCTTGGCCGTGCCTATATCCATATCACGGTAAATCAGTGCAGAATCGACGGAAATCAGGCTGCAATTGTGATGTTCAGCCAACTCCATCGCCAGTGCTGTCTTGCCGGAGGCAGTCGGCCCCATCAAAAACAGGACTCTAGGTTTGGCTTCATTCATTCGTTTTCTGCTCTTTCAACCTATACTCTTCCACCCCTGAGTCTTTCACCCAGGAGCGCCACGGCAAGCGTTTGCTGCCGGCAAAAATCGGCGCTTGTAATGCTTCAGGCAGGGCCTTGAGCCTTTGCCACAATTCGGGGGCCGCGCTAAAAGCCGGTGTGGCTTCGCGGCTCAACCAGGCCACCAGGGCTTCCTGGGCCGGCTCTTCAGATTTCAACCACTCCAGCAGTTCGGGGATTGCCCGAGCCAGCTGGCTGTCCCTGAGATATGGGGGCACTTTTTTGATTATCAACTGCCTGGCACGAATTGTCAGTTCCAGCCCCAGTTGCCGCAGCAAGGTGTCCCGCTCGGTCAATACCTGGTCCCAATCAGCTTCGGCGTTAACGGCCACCGGCATCAGCAGAGGTTGTGCGGTTAAGCCGGTTGGCAAGCGCTGACCAATCTCCTGCTTAAGCAGCGCCTTGGCGCATTCGGCAAGTGACAGCAATTCGAGATTGTCGCCTTCGGCAAGTACCCAGAATTGGCCGGCCAATAACGGTGGCATACCATGGGTGACCACGGGTTCTGCGGCGCTCTGCGGCCCCGGCGTATGCAAGAGTTCGGCATAACTTGCGACCGCGCTTCTTGGCGGTGGACTCAGTTGTTCGCGCACATATTGACGCCCCTGCCCCGTACTGCCACTGCCTGAGGTTCCGTGGCCGGTATAGCCGCCGCCCTTGTACGCGCCAGAGCCATAAGCTGCCGGCTCCCTGTGTGGTGCCGACGTATCACTCTCGGACCAGGCTGCCCTTGGGCTTGGTACCGGCGCAAAGTCCCGGGTCTGAGGCACTGGCGTGTGCCCCAGCGGCAGTTCCTGCAGCTGTGCCAAGGCCGATTGCAGTACCTGCAGAATAAAATCATGCACATATCTGGCTTGGTGAAACCGCACTTCATGCTTTGCCGGATGCACGTTTACGTCCACCTGATGGGGATCCAAACTCAGCATCAGCACATAACCGGGTTGCTCCGCTTCGCCATGGGGTGCAAAGGCCTGGCGCACCGCATGATTCACCAGCCTGTCTCTGACCAGGCGGCCATTGACATAAAAATAATGGCAGTCCACGGCCTGCTGCGAATGTGGATGCTGCAAATACCCGGTCAAATGCAAACCATCGTGCAGGCAATCAACCTTTATGGCCTGATCGGCAAAAGGTTTACCACTGACCTGAGCCAAGCGTTGCAGATACTGGTTATCGCTGTTGGCTGGACGATATTGGCGCACCAACTTGCCATTGTGACTCAGGGTGAAATGGATGTCGGCTCGCACCAGGGCAATACGCTTAAGCCATTCATCTATGTGGGTAAATTCGGTCTTGTCACTCTTGAGAAAACGACGCCTTGCCGGCGTATTGAAGAACAGATCCACCACATCTATGCTACTGCCCTGGGGATGAGCTGCGGGGATCACCTTGACCGCCATCTCAGAGCCTTCGGCATAGGCCTGCCAGGCTTCGGACTGCTCGGCGGTGCGCGAGGTGAGAGTCAAACGCGAAACCGAGCTGATACTGGCCAGGGCTTCACCGCGAAACCCAAAACTCAGTATGGCTTCCAAATCTTCCAGGCTATGCACCTTGGAGGTGGCATGGCGGGCCAGGGCCAGGGCCAGTTCGTCTTTGGGGATACCGCTGCCATTATCGCGAATACGGATAAGCTTGCTGCCGCCTTTTTCAATTTCAATATCGATGCGGCTGGCACCGGCATCCAGGCTGTTTTCCACCAGTTCTTTAACCACGGATGCCGGCCTTTCAACCACCTCACCTGCCGCAATCTGGTTGGCAAGCTGGGGTGGCAATATCTGAATTGCCATCAAAAGTCCTTAACTCAGGCGCCGGGGATCAGCAGTTGCTGGCCAATGCGCACTGTATCTGTGCTGAGGTTATTGGCCTGCTTAAGACTGCTGACCGACACATTGTAGCGCGAGGCGATCACCGACAGGGACTCCCCCTTTTTGACCTTGTGCTTGATAACCGCCTTTTTGGCCAGCAGGGTGTCGACCGGGGCATTGGCTTCAAAGTAGCGCACAACACCGGTATAAATGGCGTTTGCCAGCTTTTCCTGGTGACCGGCGCTGGTCAGCAGTCGCTCTTCCTTGGGATTGGAGATAAAACCGGTTTCCACCAAAATGGAGGGGATATCGGGTGCCTTGAGTACCGCCAGGCTGGCAGACTCCGGACGGGGTTTATGCAGTTCCGTCACCCGGTCCAGATCCTTGAGCACGTCGGAGGCGACCGAGTGGCTGATGGCCATGGATCTGTCCATGGACATGTCCAGCAATGTCATCGCCAGATACTGCTCGTTATCCGTGTTCTGGATAATTTCACCGGCACCACCGAGCAACTCGGAGTGCTTTTCTTTTTGTTCCAGCCAGCGACCGATTTCGGTATTGGCCCGGCGCATGGACAGCACCCAAACCGAGGCCCCCTGAGGCTGTGGCGAGGTGAACGCATCGGCATGAATGGATACCAGCAGATCCGCCTTGCTCTTGCGCGCCAGCTCGGAACGCTTGTTGAGGTTAACGAAATAATCTCCGCTGCGGGTCATCACCGCCTTCATCCCAGGGGTGGCATTGATCTTGTCGGCCACCCGTTTGGCGATGGGCAGCACCACCTTCTTCTCGTACATGCCCGAGGGGCCTATGGAGCCGGGGTCATCACCACCGTGACCGGCATCAACCGCCACAATAATGTCACGCAGACTGCTGTTGGGCGCCGCAATGGTTTTGGCCTGAACGCTGTTGTCCTCCAAATCCACCACCAGACGGTTACCGTAGGGGGCCGTGGGCGCCAGGGCAAACAGATTTGCCTTGACCGACTTTTGCAGTTCTATCACCAACCTGAGTGTTCCCTTGGTTTCTGGCTTGCTAATCCTCACTCTTTTGACCAACTTGCTATTGTTGGCAAGCTTGGCCAGATCCAGCTTGGTGCTGGTGGATTTCAGATCAACCACCAGACGTTCAGGTTGATTCAGACTGAAAGAGCTGTATTCGGGCGCCGCGCTGAGATCGAATACCACCCGGGTCGACTCGGGTGCGGCCCAAATTCTAACGCCCTCAAGCTTATTGGCGGCCAGTGCCGGCGCAGCCGTGAGCACAATCAGGCAAGAAGAAAGTAACTTAATGATATTTCTTATATTTTTATTCATTACTTAAGGCTGTCTATCAAGGCATCGCCGGCGGCGGTCGCCGACGTCAAAATCAGTTCCCGTCCACTATTAGCATATTTCAGCTGCAGCTGTATATCTGCGGCCGGCAGCAGTCCCTGGCCGCGTTCGGGCCATTCCACTATGCACAGACTATTGGGCGTGAAGTAATCACGAATTCCCATAAATTCGAGTTCTTCGGGATCCGCCAGGCGATAGAGATCAAAGTGATAAACTTCGACACCCGGCAGTTCATAGGGTTCCACCAGGGTATAAGTGGGGCTCTTAACCGCGCCCTGGTGGCCAAGAGACTGGATCAGCCCACGGCTGAAGGTGGTCTTGCCGGCACCGAGTTCACCACTCAGGTACAGCACAAGTGGCGGCTTGAGGGCCGCTGCCAGACGGCGACCCAGGGCTATGGTGTCTTCTTCGGAAGCTAAATAAATGCGTGTTTCTGTCATTTAGGCGTTCAAATTGCTGCATTGGCGCCGGAGCACACTCCGGCCGCCGGCAAAATTTCCGCCTAGATTAAATCACTATTGACCAATTGGCGAATAAAAGGCATCAAATCGCTGGCGAGCATGCCGCGTTCACCGGCAGCAGCCGCCAGATCGGCGGCCTCACCATGGACCACAACCCCGGCAATGGTCGCCGTCATGGGGGCCAAACCCTGTGCCATCAAAGCGGCGATAATACCGGATAACACATCTCCACAACCACCACTTGCCAACCCAGGATTGCCTACCGGGGCCACCACCACTTGCTCGCCATCACAGATGAGGGTCCCAGCGCCTTTCAGCAGCACCACGCCACCATAGGTTTGTTGCAGTTTCTGGACCGCCGCAAACCTGTCCAGCTCCACCTCGGCAACACTCATCCCGAGCAAGCGGGCGGCTTCTCCGGGATGGGGTGTCAACACCCAGTTTTGCTGCCGCCTGGGCTCCTTGGCCAGGAAGTTCAATGCGTCGGCGTCGAGCACGCAGGGTTTATCGCTCATTCCCACGGCTTTAAACAGGTTATAACCCCAGTCATCCCGCCCGAGCCCGGGACCAATTACCAAGACATCGGCCCAGCCCAACCGCAGATAGACCTCCATATCCACCAGCTCACAGCCCCAGAACATCAGCTCGGGGCGGTTAGCGTTAACGGTCAACTGATGCTCCGGCTGACTTATCACAGTCACCAGACCGGCACCGGCACGCAAACAGGCCTCACCGGCCAGCCTCACGGCTCCGGCCATACCGTGATTGCCGCCCATCACAGTCACCTTGCCCGATTGCCCTTTGTGGCTGTCACGGGGACGGCGCCCCAATAGATCCTTCAGAAACTGACCATCGACCCGCTGTGCCGACGGGGTCTCCTGCGACAATGCCGCTTCCAGCCCCAATGAGGCCAGACGCACTTCGCCCGCAAAATGCCTGGCCCTGGAGGTAAACAGCCCCTGCTTGAGGCCACCAAAGCTCAGGGTCATATCAGCACATACGGCGATGGGATTAACGTTGCCGGTATCGGCATCCACCCCCGAGGGCAGATCCAGACTGAGCACCCAGGCGCCACTGGCGTTGATATCCTGAATTATCCCGGCCATTGCAGCCCTGAGTTCACCATTGGTGCCACTGCCGAGCAGACCATCTATGATGACCTCGGCGCCATCCAGCGCTTCTTTATTATAGGGCTCCACCACGCCACCGGCAGCTTCAAAGGCCTTTTGGGCCCGTCGGTGTTCCACCGTTTTGCCATCGGCGCTCGCCAGTACCCGCAGCGGCAGTCCCCGCTCAAGCATCAACCTCGCCAGGGCCAGCGCATCGGCGCCGTTATTGCCGCTGCCGGCCAGCAGCACGGTTTGCAACCCCAGCCTTGATTCCAGGCGCAACAAGGCCAGCGCCGCATCGGCAGCCTGTTCAACCAATTGGTAGAGGGCATCACTGTCGCCTTGGCATACTGCAAATTCGGCTTGGCGTATCTGTTCTCGCCTATACAGGGCCATAGGTAAGCTGGACACTGAATTTGGCATTGGGAATCCCCTGAATATTTAACGAATTATTGATCCGGATCCCGTCATTTTCTGGCACCGCCCCATGATGGTTTCTACACTTTAGTCTAGGAGCTTTCTTCCTCCACTTTCATGGAGCTTACCGATGGCTAGCATTAGGATGATGCTGATTACACTGCTGATACTCGCTCTGGCCGTATTGCTGCTCAGTCTGCCGCTGTATTCCAATATCCTGATAGAGGCATTATTGATCATCTGCATACTGCTGGTAGCGTTCGGTCTTTACCGCGCCATCTCCCAACCCATCCAGGATAAGGATGACGATACCCAGTGACGGATCCGCTCAACCTACCAGAGCCGCAGAGCTGAATTCTTTGACCCAGGTCATGCTTTTAACGCTTTTTGAGATCAAACAGGCACAAAAAAACCGGTATGACATACCGGTTTTTCCATAATTACCGCCCTAGTGGTAATGGCTAGATATCTTCCATCCTCTGGGCGCTGTGTACCAGTCTCTGCTGCTGCACCCGCTCGACCCGCACCAGATCCTCAAGCATGCTGCAGGTATCACTGTGCGCTGATTTTTGCGCCAGCATCTCAAGCAAGGCAATCAGACGATTTTCCAGATCAAGATGCAGTGCCAACACATCTTCAGAATTCATATTCGCCGGCAGCATCAGGGCCTGACAGCGATGCAGAAAATCTTCAAACTCCACGTCCTTGTACCAGACGTCGAGGCTCCCGGGTTGGGCTTGATCTATATAGTCCTCCATGGCCTGGGCTATATGGACCTGCTGTTTCTGTAAATAACCCAAAAGCAATTTCACCCTGGAGGCATCAGCCTGCTGCTGCAACCGGCCATACAGCAAGGCCATATCCTGACGGCAATGCACCAGGTAATCGAGCCATTCTTTCAGTTGTTGCATTCTCATCATGCCTGCTCCGGTAGCGCTTCGGCCAAACTTCATCAGATTATGGTGATATTATGCGAGCTATCGAAAATGAAAGATTTGCGCCAGTTCAAGTTTCCGCTGAAAGCGCGAAAATGGGCAGTTGCGACAAATGCCAACCGTTGAATAACGCTTTGCTGAATCAAGTAAAATTTTTTTGGGGGGTATAGAAGATTGGAGCGACATATCGGGTTCGAACCGATGACCTATACCTTGGCAAGGTATCGCTCTACCAACTGAGCTAATGTCGCATTTCGTTTTAAGGCCGAACGCCTGGAATTTGGAGCGACATATCGGGTTCGAACCGATGACCTATACCTTGGCAAGGTATCGCTCTACCAACTGAGCTAATGTCGCATCGCATGCAGCTTTAAAGATGCCGCCAATCTGAATTTTGGAGCGACATATCGGGTTCGAACCGATGACCTATACCTTGGCAAGGTATCGCTCTACCAACTGAGCTAATGTCGCATCGCGTGCAGCTTTAAAGATGCCGCTAATCTGAAATTTGGAGCGACATATCGGGTTCGAACCGATGACCTATACCTTGGCAAGGTATCGCTCTACCAACTGAGCTAATGTCGCATCGCATGCAGCTTTAAAGATGCCGCCAATCTGAATTTTGGAGCGACATATCGGGTTCGAACCGATGACCTATACCTTGGCAAGGTATCGCTCTACCAACTGAGCTAATGTCGCATCGCCTGACTTCAAACTACTATCACCATGTTCAAGGTATCGACCTTTCCAACAGCAACCGAGTCAATGTCACATCTTTATCGCTATTCACTAGCCAGCGCAAAGACGAGGCCGCATTATATGAAAATTTCATTGGCCTGCAACCCCCATTTTGCGCTTTCGCTATCAATCGCTCAAATTTTAAATACCTTGTCCCGGTAGAACTTGAGCTCGGCAATGGACTCCTGAATATCCATCAGGGCCTGATGGCTGCCTTGTTTACTGAAACCTTTCATCACCTCTGGCTGCCAACGCTTAACCAACTCTTTGATTGTACTGACATCAATATTGCGATAGTGAAAGAAGTCTTCCAGCTCACGCATGTACTTGTTCAGGAAACGTCTGTCCTGACCTATGCTGTTGCCACACATGGGTGACGCGCCCTTGGGCACATGCTGTTCCAGAAAGGCAATGGTCTCGGCCACGGCCTGGGCTTCATCCACCTTGCTGGCCTTGACCCTGTCAATCAGGCCAGAGGCGCCATGATGCGTCTGGTTCCACTCGTCCATGGCCGCCAACACCTCATCGGATTGATGAATAGCCAATACCGGTCCCTGCGCAATAATATTCAGCTCTTGATCTGTCACCAGGGTGGCAATTTCCAGCACCCGGTCAACCTCGGGCTCAAGCCCGGTCATTTCCAGATCTATCCAAATAAGATTTCTCGCATCCGCAGTCATATACCTGCCTCAAAGTATCCAGGGGCCTTAATTTCAGGCTTTTTAATCAAAGACCGTGTATCATACTGCTTTTTATAGCAACACAACATCATCTAATTGACGAAGACACCCTGTGAGTAAAAAGAAACCCCTGAGCCACGGTCAATTGCGCCGGATGCGGGCCAATCACGAGAAACGCCTGAGCCGCGGCAGCACGGAAAATCAACTTCCTGAAATTAATGATAGTTCCCTCGGCCAGGAGCAGGCGGCAACTGTGATTTCCCGTTTCGGTCAACACGCCGATGTGGAGACCCAGGACGGCGAGCAGGTTCGTTGCAATATCCGCCGCACCATAGCCAGTCTGGTGACCGGCGACAAGGTCATAGTGCGTCTGAGCACAGAGCCGGGTTCCGCCATTGGTGGCGTGGTTGAGGCCGTGCATCCCCGCCACTCCACCCTGACCCGCCCCGATCTCTATGACGGGGTCAAGATCATTGCCGCCAACATAGACCAGATTTTAATCGTGTCTTCCGTGGTACCGGCCTTTACCACCCAGATTATCGATCGTTATCTGGTGGCCGCCGAAGATACCGGCATTGAGCCCACCATCATACTGAACAAGACAGATCTCTTGCCGCCGGAACAGGAGCCGGAGATCGAGGCAGCGCTGCAACGCTATCAGGCCATAGGCTACCGGGTGTTTCGCCTCAGCAGCAAAACCGGCGAAGGTATCGACGACATCAAGCATTTGCTCGACGGTAAGGTCAGCATCTTTGTCGGCCAGTCCGGTGTTGGCAAGTCTTCCATAGTTAACTCGCTGCTGCCGGAAGCCGAACTGCTCACCGGCGCCGTATCCGAAACCTCGGGTCTTGGCCAGCACACCACCACCACCTCCAAATTGCTGCACTTGCCCAGCGGAGGCGATCTGATAGATTCTCCCGGCGTGCGTGAATTTGCCCTCTGGCATCTACCGGCGGAAAGGGTTGGCTGGTGTTTCGTGGAGTTTCGCGACTTCCTCGGCACCTGCAAATTCCGTGACTGCAAGCACCTGGACGATCCGGGTTGTGCCCTTAAGGTCGCCCTGGCCGAGGGTAAGATCAGCGAAGACAGATTCAATAATTACCACAGGATCATCGCCAGCCTGGACGAACAGCGCCATGCCCGCTATTTTCGTGGCAGCGAAGACTAAGACGATTTCGGATAGAAAGATTTAAAGGATAAATAACGTGGACAAAGTGAAGATTGCCCTGCAGTACATGCTGCCTAAACACTTGATCTCAAGGATTGTAGGCAAGTTTGCCGCCGCCGAAGCCGGTTGGTTGACCACAGCTTTCATCAAGTGGTTCATCAAGCAATATGGCATCAATATGCAAGAGGCACTGGAGAGCCAACCCGAGGCCTACCGCACCTTCAACGCCTTCTTTACCCGCGCCCTCAAGCCCGGCCTGCGCCCCATCACCCCGGATGCCGACATCATGGTGCAACCCGTGGACGGTGCCGTCAGCCAACTGGGCCCCATTGAAGATGGCCGCCTGTTCCAGGCGAAGGGCCATCACTATTCGGCGCTGGCCCTGCTGGGTGGCATAGAGGCCGATGCCAAACGCTTCGCGGAAGGTGATTTCGCCACCATCTATCTGGCGCCAAAGGACTATCATCGCCTGCACATGCCCATCAAGGGCACCCTGTCAAAAATGACCTATGTTCCCGGCGAGCTGTTCTCGGTTAATCCTCTCACCGCCCGCAATGTCCCCGGTCTGTTTGCCCGCAACGAACGGGTTGTGGCCATCTTTGAAACCGAAAAAGGCCCCCTGGCCATGGTGCTTGTGGGTGCGACCATAGTCGCCTGCATTGAAACCGTCTGGGCCGGCACAGTCACGCCACCCACAGGCAAAAAAGTGTTCAGCTGGGATTACCCCACCGAAGGCCCAGAGGCCATCACCCTGGAGAAGGGTGAGGAAATGGGTCGCTTCAAACTCGGCAGCACTGTGGTCATGTTGTTTGCCAAGGATGCCCTCGACGGTTTTGCCAACGGCGTTGAAGCCGGCAGCGTCACCCGCATGGGCGAGCCCTTTGCCAGGATCAAGGCTTGATTAAGCCACCTTCGCCAAACGGCGGCCAGGAACGCTCCGGACTGCTGGAGCTGCACCTGGCCGTGTTGCTGTTTGGCGGCACTGCGCTGTTCTCCAAACTCATTCCCTTACCGGCACTGGATATTACCGTGCTGCGCAGCGCCATAGCCGCTGTGGTACTGGCGCTCCTGGTGCGCCTCGGCGGTCAGCGCCTGCAACTTTCGCGCTGGCAGGATTATGGCATAGCCATGGGACTTGGGATCACGGTCAGCCTGCACTGGGTGACCTACTTCGCCTCCATGCAGCTGTCGTCCGTCGCCATCGGCATGATTGCCTTCTTCAGTTATCCTGTGATGACAGTACTGGTGGAGCCACTGCTGACCGGCACCCGCTTGCGCGCCATGGATCTGGTCTGCGGCCTGGCGGTACTGGTTGGCGTGGCCCTGCTGATCCCCGAAGCCAGCCTGGGGAACAATGTCACCCTGGGTATCGCCCTGGGCGTGTTGTCGGCGGCCCTGTTCACCGCCCGCAACCTGATGCACAAACGCTATTTTGCCCAGTACAGCGGCCCCCACGCCATGTTCTACCAAACCCTGGTGGCAGCCCTGTTCCTGGCCCCCTTCATGCAGCAGGGCCCAGGCGCTCTGGACAGCGATGGCTGGCAACTGGTGCTGTTGCTTGGGGTCGCCTTCACCGCCCTGCCCCATGGCTTGTTCACCTCGGCGCTGCGGCGGCTGAGCGCCAAAACCGTGGGTCTGGTGTCCTGTTTGCAGCCCCTGTACGGCGCCCTGCTGGCACTGTTCATTCTCGGGGAAGGACTCGATGGCAAAACCTTGCTGGGCGGCGCCCTGGTGGTCGCCACCGCGGTATTTGAAACCCAGCAGAGCCACAGATCACGCCGCCGGCAAAAGGACGCTTGAGTCCGGGCAAAATCCCTCCGCTGCGCATATCAATTGCACCCTGATTTGGCTAACATGGGCCGCAGATTATCCTGTTTTGTTCGGTTAGCATGCTGCGTATTTTACTCTTTGTTTTTACTCTTCTTCCTATCATCGCCAGCGCAAATCCCACACTGCAGCTGGATAAACGCCTTGGGCTGACAGCCACAACCACCACGGCGCCCGAGCCCATGGATAAACAAGCCGCAGAGTTGGCCGCCAGCACCCGGGCTCTGGCGCAGCAGGCCAGTGACTATCAGCAGGCCCTGCTGGGCTTCGATGCCCGCCAACAGGCTCTGCGTGAAGAAATGCTGGCCGCACTCAAGGATTTGCCGCTGAGCAAAAGGAAGGCCTTGGCCAGCCAGTCCGAGGCTGCCTATGTACAATTGTCCAACCTCAAGGAGCGCGAAGCCGCACTGACCCAGGAGGTCAATGCCCTGCTGGCCCGCCACAACGCTTTACCGGGCGCCATAGAGAGTGCCAGACAAAATCTGCAGCAACACCAAAAAGCACCTTTGGCCCCGGCTGACACCCCCAGAGGTCAGCTGCAATTGTTGCAGCGTAATTTCTATGAACAGTCCCTGCTGACCCTGGAAAATGAGCAGGCCAGCAGTCAAAAGCGTATCGAACTCAAGCAACTGGAGCTGCAGCTCACCCGCCAGCTACTGGTGCAGCAGGAACAGTTAATAGAGCGTCTCAATCGTGCCGGCAATGAGCAGCGCCAACAGCAAACGGCAGCCACCCTGGCAGACAGCCGGATTGAATCTGCCGATAAGGGCGATCCCGTCAGCGAACAGCTCAGGCACGACAACGCCCTCTACGGCCAAAAGCTGCAGACCCTGACACTGCAAATAAACAACGTACTGGAGCTGCAGGAAAAAGCCGAAAAGCGTTACCAGCATCAGGCCCAGCAGCTTGGCAGCATTCAAGAGCAACTGACCTGGGTTAAAACCAATGCCGCGTTTGGCGACAGATTCCTGCAGATGCTGCAGTCTCTGCCCAAGGTACCCAATGTCGACCAGCTGCAAAACCAAATTGCCGATCTGCGTCTGGCGCGCTACCAATTGGAGCAACAGCTGGCCATCAATGAAGAGCAACTGGGCAGCAGCGGCCTGTTCAGCAAGGACCAACAAGCTTTATTACAGTCCCAACAAACATTGCTGGGGCAATTGCTGGAGAGCCATGACCAGTTGCTGGGGGAATTGGGCAAGCTCAAGGTCAGTTATGACCAACTGACCCAGCAACACCATCAGCTGAAAAGCACTCTCAGCGAGCACCTGTTCTGGGTTCCCAATGCCGCAGCCATCGGCAAACTGTGGCTGATAGATGTGCATCGCAGTCTGGTGTGGCTGGTGCAACAGGCCCAGTGGGATCAACTGTCTTTGGCTCTGGATGAGCAGCTGGACTATTGGTACTGGTGGATTCTGGTATTGGTGCTCAGTCTGATATTGCAGGATCTGATCACCCCCCTTTACCACAGGGCCATGGACAGCTGTTTGGTCAGTGTCGGTAACGTTACCCAGGATAATTTCATCTTCACCTTCAAGGCCCTGATTTATACCTTGGGTTTTTCCCTGCTCCGCCCGACCGTCATTATACTCGCGGGCAGTATTTGGCTGCTGTCAGAGCGCAACATGGTACAGGCCGTGGGTATGGGATTACTGGCCATGGGCTGCCTCTACTGGCTGCAACGTCTGGTGGTGTTGCTATGCCAGGACAAGGGCTTGCTGGTTGGCCACTTCAAACGGCCCAAGGTCCTGGTGGAGCAGATTTTGAAACGCTGCAATCTCACCTTGGTCATAGCCCTGCCACTGGTAGGTATTATCGGCATGAGTGAGGTGCTTGAGGTATCCCTGGTGCGCAACAGCCTGGGGCGCGGCGCTTTTATTCTGGTGTGTCTCCTGCTGCTGTGGCTGTACAAGGATGTGCTGGCGCTGCTGCGTCGCCATCAGGAACCCACCCCCGGTGGCAAAAACAGCAAACTGCTGCAGCGCTTGCTGTGGACCCTACTGCTGGTCACCCCGCCGCTGGCGGCCGTGCTCGCCATTCGGGGCTACTACTTCAGTGCCTTCCAAATGTTGCTGCAACTGCAACTGTCACTGCTGCTGGGGCTGGGGTTCCTGTTGCTGTTCCAGTTGATTAAACGTTGGATGCTGATCGAGCGGCGGCGCATTGCCTTTGACCGAGCCAAGGCCAAACGGGCCGAGAAGCTGGCCCAAAGGGAGCGGGGAGAAGCCGTGTCCAGCGACGGCATGGACACCTATGAGGAACCCAAGGTGGATCTGGAGACCATTTCCAGTCAGTCTCTGGGGCTGGTACGTTCACTCTTGCTGCTGGCTTTTCTCGCCAGCCTGATTGGCCTGTGGAGTCAAACCCACTCGGCGCTGTTCTCTTTCCTTGATGGCATTACCCTCTGGACCAGCAGCACCAATATCAACGGTCTGGAGCAACCCCTGCCCATTACCCTTAAATCCGTGCTGTTTGGCTCAATCATAGTGGGTTTTTCACTGATGATAGCCACCAACCTGCCGGGCTTGCTGGAGCTGGTGCTGTTGCAGCGGCTGGATCTGACTCCCGGTACCGGCTTTGCCATCACCACTGTCAGCCGCTATCTGGTGGTGCTGATAGGTGGCCTGGTAGGTTTTTCCACCTTCGGCATGGAATGGTCCAAACTGCAATGGTTGGTGGCCGCCCTGTCTGTGGGTCTGGGTTTCGGCCTGCAGGAGATCTTCGCCAACTTTATTTCGGGCCTCATCATCTTGTTTGAGAAACCGGTCCGTATCGGTGATACGGTCACCATTCGCGATCTCACCGGCACCGTCAGCAAGATCCAAATTCGCGCCACCACCATCATCGACTGGGATCGCAAAGAGATCATTGTGCCCAACAAGGCCTTCATTACCGAGCAGCTGGTCAACTGGTCGCTGTCCGACCCCATCACCCGGGTGACAGTCTATGTGTCCGTGGCCAGGGATTCGGATCCCGCCCGGGTTGAAGCCACCCTGTATCAGGCCATCAAGGAATGCCAATACGCCCTGCAAACCCCGGAAGCCGAAGTCTGGTTTGCCGGTTTTGGCAAACACACCCAGGACTATGAGGTGCGTGCTTATGCCAAGGACATGGGCAACCGCTGGCCGCTGCGTCACGACCTGCACAAGCGTATCAGCGCCAAACTCAGGGAAAACCAGCTGGAGCTGGCCTACCCACAAATGGAAATCACCATTAACCAGCTTGGTGGCCAGCAGGGCCTGCAGCTGAGCCGATAAGGAGCGAATATGCTGATATTTGCGCACAGGGGTGCCAGTGGTTATGCGCCGGAGAACACCCTGGCCGCCATGGAAAAGGCCCTGGAGCTGGGCGTCGAGGCCATAGAGCTGGATATCCATGCGGTGGAGGGCGAACTGATGGTGTTCCACGACCGAAGGCTCGAAGGTAAAAGCGATGGCAAGGGTTTTATCCGCCATAAGACCCTGGCAGAGCTCAGCAAAGTCAGGGTCCGGGGAGAAGCAGTCCCCAGCCTTTGGCAGGTGCTGGAGCTTACTCGTGGCCGCTGCCTGGTCAATATTGAACTCAAGGGCCAGGGGACTGTGGCGCCGCTCGTGCCCTTGTACCACAGGGCCATAGCCGAACTGGGCTTCAGCCCTGAGCAGCTGCTGCTGTCGTCCTTCAACCACCCTTATCTGGCGCAGTTGCGGCAACAGCTGCCAAAGGCCAGACTGGCACCGCTGCTGGGTTCCTTGCCGCTGGATCTGGCCGCAGTGGCCGGCTCTCTTGGTGCCTATTCCATACATCTCGACGTGGACTTTATCAGCCACGCCATGGTGGATGATGCCCACAGGCGCGGGGTGAAGGTCTATGTCTACACTGTGGATGATGCCGATGAAATCCAAGCCCTCAGGCAGCTGGGGGTCGATGGCATCTTTGCCAATTATCCCGACCGCGCCCAGGCGGCGCTGGCAGTTGCCTCAGTGCGGGACTATGGCCACTGGTTTGATTAAATCTGTCTTTGACGCTGGGCCCAGACGCCGATAAACACAAACAGACCACAAAGCAATGCCAGCAGCCACAAGGGTGGTACCTGCACCAGTTGCCGCGCCAGCCAGGGGCTCAGACCGACGATCAGCAGGCCATAGACGAAGGCGTTGACCAGAATAAACAGCAGGGTGCGAACGAAGAAGGAACGGGCCCCAACCCAGCGGCGCAGGGTGCGGTTGATATCAGGGGCAAAAACCAGCATCAGGCAGGCCACTATGGCGGTGGCCACCTGGTTCATCCAGGGGTAAATGGGATAGGCGAGGTCTTTGAGCAGGGTGACAATTGTGTCCATGGTTTGAAAATCGTTATGATAGGAAAATAACAACAAGAATAAGAGCAAGCCCCCATGTCACACAAGCTTCTGTTACTTACCCGGGAAAACGAGCGTTACCGCCAGCTGCTGGCCTCCTGTCACCTGCCGGGACTGCAATTGCTGGACGACGACCCCGCCAATATCCGCCGTGCCGACATCTGGCTGGCCGAGCCCGCCCTGGCCGCCCCCCTGCTCGCCCATGCCGATCAACTGCGTTGGATGCAGTCCACCTTTGCCGGTGTCGATCTCCTGGTCAAGCCCAAACAAAGACGGGATTATTGTCTCACCAATGTGCGCGGTATTTTCGGCCCTCTGATGAGCGAGTACCTGTTCGGTTACCTGCTGGCACGCCAGCGGGAGCACGACAAATACCGCAGCCAGCAACAGCAAAAGATCTGGTTGCCGGGCAGCTACCGCACCCTGCAGGGCCAGGAATTGTTGCTGCTGGGCACAGGCTCCATTGCCAAACACCTGGCGGCCACCGCCAAGCACTTTGGCATGAAGGTGACCGGCATCAACCGCAGCGCCAAGCCCACCGCCGGTTTTGATCGGGTCGCCACCCTGGACGCCCTACCGGAATTTATCGTCGGCGCCGATGCCATCGCCAGCATTCTTCCCAGCACCCCGGAAACCCGCGGCGCCCTCAGCGCCCAAATGCTGGCGCTGATGAAACCCGGCGCCGTGCTGTTTAACCTGGGACGGGGGGATGTGCTCGACCTCGACGCCCTGGCAGAGCAGCTGCAAAACCAGCCGGAGCAACAGGCGGTGCTGGATGTGTTCAACCAGGAGCCCCTGCCCCAGGACCACCCTATATGGGACAGGGACAATGTGATCATCACCCCTCATATTGCGGCCCCCAGCTTTCCGGAGCAGGTGGCGGAAATCTTCAGCAGCAACTATCACCTGCTGCTCAAGGGTGAGCCACTCACCCATCAGGTCAATTTCGAGCGGGGCTACTGAGCGCTCAAAAATTCGGGCTCGGCGCGGTTTGGCTGCAAAAAATCAGGCAGCGCCATAGCTTAGGCGCAGCCGCACCGTTTCCGGCCCTTTTTTTACTGCTTTTAACGATAACGACTGCCCATTTTTTGCGCCTTCCTTATAAAAAACCGTTATTACGGATGAGAACTGTTTTCATTTATAATCCTGTCATCTTCAAGCGGGAGCCGTTTCATGTACGTTTGCGTGTGTTATGCCATCACAGATACCCAGATTAAAGACGCCGTCAGCAAGGGCGATTGCAGCCTGAGCGATGTTAAAAAGCGTTTGGGGGTTGCCAGCCAATGTGGCAAGTGCGCCAAGATGGCCGCCGAAGTGATCCAGAGACAACTGGACGTGGAGCCGAATTACTACGAAGTCGCCTGATCCAGAACCCGCACTGAATCAAATAAAAAACGCTGCCTTGGGCAGCGTTTTTTATTTGGGCTATTGCATCAGCTATTACAAGCTTGGTGCTTCATCGCCACCCAGCTCTACACTGTCGACCCGCTGCAATCCCCTTGGCAGCTTGGCGCCGCGACGACCCCGCTCACCGCGGTAGTGCTCGAGATCTGCAGGCTTTAAGGTCAGCTTGCGCTTGCCGGCCCACAGGGTCACCGACGAATCCGCCGGCACCAGATGCAGGTGAGTCAGCAGTTCTTCCCTGAGCTTGGCCCGCTCTGATGGAATGCCGATGATCTTGTTACCCTTGCCCTTGGCCAATTGCGGCAGGGCCTCGACACCGAACACCAGCATCCGGCCTTCGTTGGTGATGGCCACAATAGACATATTGGCATCCTTTTCCACCCTTCGTGGTGGCAGGGATTTGGCATTGGCCGGCAGACTCAGCAACGCCTTACCCGCCTTGTTGCGGGACACCATGTCGGCAAAGGTACAGATAAAGCCATAGCCCGCGTCGCTGGCCATCAGGAAGCACTGCTGCTCGTCACCCAGGAGCACATGCTCCATGGTTTCACCCGGGGCCAGATTGAAGCGGGTGGTAATGGGCTCGCCCTGGCTTCTGGCCGACGGCAGGGTATGGGTATCGGTAGAGAAGGCACGACCGCCACTGTCGATAAACACAGTCTGCTGGTTGCTGCGCCCCATGGCGCTGCACAGGAAGTTATCGCCGGCCTTATAAGACAGGCCGGCGGCATCTATGTCATGGCCCTTGGCGCAGCGCACCCAGCCCTTCTCTGACAAAACCACAGTGACCGGCTCGGTCGGCGTCAGCTCCTGCTCTGTGAGAGCACGGGACTCCTGGCGCACCACCAGGGGCGAGCGACGCTCGTCACCGTAGGTCTCGGCATCCTGAGCCAGCTCTTTCTTGATCAGAGTTTTCAGACGACGCTCTGAACCCAGAATTTGCTCCAGCTTGTCGCGCTCACTCTCCAGCTCGCTTTGCTCTGCCTTGATCTTCATTTCTTCAAGCTTGGCCAGATGGCGCAGCTTGAGTTCCAGTATCGCTTCGGCTTGTTTATCGCTGAGGTTGAACCTGGCCATCAATTCGGCCTTGGGCTCATCGTGGAAGCGGATGATTTCAATCACTTCGTCAATATTGAGGAAAGCAATCATCAGGGCTTCGAGTATGTGCAATCTGGCCAACACCTTGTCCAGACGGTATTGCAGTCTGCGTCTTACCGTCTCGGTGCGGAAAACCAGCCACTCGCTCAGCATGGCCTTGAGCCCCTTGACCTGGGGACGGCCGTCCAGTCCCAGCACGTTAAGGTTGATGCGGAAGCTCTTTTCCAGATCCGTGGTGGCAAACAGGTGCGCCATCAGCTGCTCGCTGTCGACCCGGTTGGAGCGTGGCACTATGACCAGGCGCACCGGGTTTTCATGGTCGGACTCGTCGCGCAAGTCCGTCACCATGGGCAGCTTCTTGGCCTGCATCTGGGCGGCAATCTGCTCCAGAATTTTGCCTGAGCTGGCCTGGTGGGGTAAGGCAGTGATCACTATCTCACCGTTGTCCAGGCTCCAGACGGCGCGCATTTTCAGGGAACCGCGGCCACTTTCATAAATGCGGGTCAATTCTTCGGCCGGGGTGATGATTTCGGCTTCGGTCGGATAATCTGGCCCCGGTACCAACTCCATCAGCCGCGACAATTCGGTGTTGGGATTGTCGAGCAATTCAATACAGGCATTGGCCAGCTCGCGGGCATTGTGGGGCGGGATATCGGTCGCCATGCCCACGGCGATACCCGTGATGCCGTTGAGCAAGATGTGCGGCAGGCGCGCCGGCAATACCCGCGGTTCTTTCAGGGTGCCGTCAAAGTTGACGCCCCAATCCACAGTCCCCTGCCCCAGCTCGCTCAGCAACACCTCGGAGAAACGCGACAGCCTGGCCTCGGTATAACGCATGGCAGCGAAGGATTTGGGATCGTCCGGAGCCCCCCAGTTTCCCTGACCATCCACCAGCGGGTAGCGGTAGGAAAAGGGCTGGGCCATCAGCACCATGGCCTCATAACAGGCGCTGTCGCCGTGGGGATGATACTTACCCAAAACGTCACCCACGGTACGGGCCGACTTCTTGTGTTTGCTCTGGGCCGACAGGCCCAGCTCGCTCATGGCGTAGACTATGCGGCGCTGTACCGGCTTGAGACCGTCACCTATGTGTGGCAGCGCCCGGTCCATGATCACGTACATGGAATAATTGAGGTAAGCCTCCTCGGTGAAGCGCCGAAGTGGCATCTGCTCCACGCCATCGAGGCTGAGATCTATAGCGTCACTCATTCTTGTGCTTCCTGTACAGGTTCCGGCTGCACGTCCGGCTCCGCGTCTGACTCGGCATCGCGGTAATAAAGACGGTAAATATTGCCCTTGAGATCGTCCGAAATATACAGCGAGCCATCGGCTGCCATCACCATGGAGTGGGGTCTGGCCACGGGGAATTCACCATCAAGAAAACTCACCAGGGTCTCGCGCTTGAGCACCTTGTTGCCCTCCAGCGACAGCACCACTATCTGGTAGCCAATCTTGCTGGAGCGGTTCCAGGAGCCGTTTTCGGCAACGAACAACTGCTGGCGGTAGTTTTCAGGAAATTGCTCGCCACGGTAAAACAGCATCCCCATGGGCGATACATGGGCCGGCAGCTCAAATACGGGAGGTGTTACCTTGAGGCTTTCCGGCTTTTCATAGGCGGGCTCGAGAACGTCGGTGGCATGAACATAGGGGAAACCGTAATGGGCCCCCTTCTGCTCAACCCGGTTGATTTCATCCGGCGGCAGGTTGTCACCCATCCAGTCACGGCCGGTATCATCGAACCACAGCTTGCCATCCAGCGGAGACCAGTCAAAACCGTGGACACTGCGCACGCCCGTGACTATCTGCTCGCTGGCGCCCGAGTCCACATTGATGGCAATGATGGAGCCGAACGGCGCCTCGGGTTCACAGACGTTGCAGGGGGCGCCAATGGCCAGATACAGGCGGCCGTCGGGACCGAAGGCCATGGCCCGGTCGCTTTTGCGACTCTCACTGGGCAGCCTGTCGTACACTTCTTTGGGGCGACCGGGACGGCGCAGGCGCTGTTCTATGTCCACGTAGCGCACTATGCGATCTTCCAGCGCCACATACAGGGAACCGTCATGAAAGGCGATGGCGCTGGGATTTTCCAGCCCCTTGGCTATGGTGTAGCGTTTGTCGACCCGACCATCCTGATTGCTGTCCACCAGCGCCTCTATGGTGCCGCTCTTGTCCGAACCGACAAACAGGGTGCCATCACTGCCCAGGGCCAGTTGTTTGGCATCGCCCACATCCGAGGCGTACAGGGTCAGACCAAAGCCCTTGGTGACTGTGATCATGATCGACTGGGTCGCTGCCTGGGCGACGCTCAAGGTCGCCAGCGACAATGTCAGGATCCAGGCTGTGGGAAATGTCCTGCGCTTGTTACTCATTATCCGTATCTTCATGCCTTAATCGTTTTGGTTATCGGCAACGGCTGACATCACAGCAGTGATGCCAAATCACCCTTGGTTTCCAGCCAGGTCTTGCGGTCACCGGCACGTTTCTTGGCCAGCAGCATGTCCATCATGGCCAGGGTGTCTTCTGTATCGTCTATGGTCAACTGCACCAGGCGACGGGTGTTGGGATCCATTGTGGTTTCCCTCAGCTGCAGCGGGTTCATTTCACCCAGGCCCTTAAAGCGGGTCACCTGCACCTTACCCTTTTTATTTTCGGCAGCAATCCGGTCGAGTATGCCGTTTTTCTCCGCTTCGTCGAGGGCATAGTATACGTCCTTGCCTATGTCGATGCGGAACAAGGGCGGCATGGCCACATACACATGGCCGCGCTCCACCAGCACCCGGTAATGCTTGAGGAACAGGGCGCACAGCAGGGTCGCAATATGCAGTCCGTCTGAGTCGGCATCGGCGAGAATACAGATTTTACCGTAACGCAATTCGGAAATATCCTCACTGTCGGGATCGCAACCTATGGCCACCGAAATATCGTGCACCTCCTGGGAGGCCAGCACCTGTGAGGCATCCACTTCCCAGGTGTTGAGGATCTTGCCCCGCAGCGGCATGATCGCCTGAAACTCGCGGTCCCTGGCCTGTTTGGCACTGCCTCCGGCCGAGTCCCCTTCCACCAGAAACAGCTCTGAGCGCATGGGGTCCTGACCACTGCAGTCGGTCAGCTTGCCGGGCAGGGCCGGGCCCGAGGTGACCTTTTTGCGGGCCACCTTTTTGGCGGCCTTGAGCCTTTTCTGGGCATTGCTGATGCACATCTCCGCCAGGGCTTCGGCCAGGTCCGTGTGGCTGTTGAGCCACAGGGAAAAGGCATCACGCACTATACCTGAGACAAAGGCGGCGCTTTGGCGACTGGACAGTTTTTCCTTGGTCTGGCCCGCAAATTGGGGATCCTGCATCTTGATCGACAAGATGTAGGCCGATCTGTCCCAGATGTCTTCCGGCGACAGCTTGATACCACGGGGAATGAGATTGCGGAATTCACAGAACTCACGCATGGACTCCAGCAGTCCCTGGCGGAAACCGTTCACATGGGTACCACCCAGCGGCGTTGGGATCAGGTTGACATAGCTTTCTGTGAGGCACTCGCCTCCCTCCGGCAGCCAGGTAATGGCCCAATCGGCCGCTTCATGATTGCCGCTGAAGCTGCCAATAAATGGCTCTTCCGGCAGCATGAGCACATCACCGAGGGAGCTCTTGAGATAGTCAGGCAGACCCGCCTCATAGAACCATTCCAGCACCTCACCCGTGTGCTTATTGGTGAACTTGATCCTCAGACCCGGGCAGAGAACGGCCTTGGCCTTGAGCAGGTGGGTCAGCTTGGTGATGGAAAAATTGGCCGAATCAAAATAGCTGGCATCGGGCCAGAAATGTACCCGGGTACCGGTGTTGCGGCGACCACAGGTGCCGCTGACCCGCAGCTCTTCCACCTTGTCGCCATTGGCGAAGGCCATGTCGTACACCTGACCATCACGTCGCACTGTGATCTCCACCCTTTTTGACAGGGCGTTAACCACGGAAATACCCACCCCGTGCAGACCGCCGGAGAATTGATAGTTCTTGTTGGAAAACTTGCCGCCCGCGTGCAGTTTGGTGAGGATCAATTCCACCCCTGGAATGCCTTCTTCCGGGTGGATATCCACCGGCATACCACGGCCATCGTCAATAACCTCAAGGGAGTTGTCCGTGTGCAAGGTGACATCGATGCGGGTCGCGTGGCCCGCCAGGGCTTCGTCCACACTGTTGTCTATGACTTCCTGACCCAGGTGATTTGGACGGGTGGTATCTGTGTACATACCGGGGCGACGCTTAACCGGATCCAATCCGTTAAGCACTTCAATGGCATCAGAGGTGTATTGGTTAGTCATAGCGCAATTGTTATATCGTTATTCAGGCCATGGTGCGGCCCGGCGTGTCGATTTGTCAAGGTAACTGTAAAAACCGGCCTATGGCAGGCAGCTGTGCACCATAGCCGATAAAACTGTGATCGCCTCCGGGTTGCAGCAGCATCTCACAACAATGGTATTTGGTCAGCGCGTCGCGGTAATCGAGCACCTCGTCGCCGGTTTGCAATAATACAAAAAAACGTTCCGGGTTGGCTATTGCGGGCAAATCAAAGTCCAGCAAAGCGTCTTTATGTTCCGGCAACACCTGATAATCCTCCCCCGTGTAGGGGTTATGCTGGGGGCCGAGAAACTCATCAAACAAATGATAGGGCGCCACCGCCGGATTGATCAGTACCGCCTTGCCACCGTAGCGCTGTACCAGGAAGCTGGCATAAAAGCCTCCCAGGGATGAGCCGATGAAACTCAGGGTTTCTCCCTTTGCCAGCGCCTGCTCGCAAAGCTCACCAAGCAGCGCCATGGCGGCCCGGGTATCACAGGGCAACTGTGGCTGAACCAGGTTAACTTGTGGATGACAGCGACGCATATAATCGGCGGTCACTCGCCCTTTTTCCGAGTCGGGAGATGAATTGAAGCCATGAATGTAGAGCAGCATAGGTCCTCACGCTGCGGTCACAGCTTATCAGTAACCGCTGGCACTGTTATCGGGTGCGAAGCTGTCGCCCGCAACACGCTGAACTTGGCTGTGAATGCTACCATCGGCCCCCAGCTCCAGCAAACGGAAGCCCGGCTGGCGGCTGTCGAGGGCAAAAAAGGACGATTTGGGTTCAAACTGAATACAGGTTGACGGCGTTGCCATCAGGTGAATAGCACCATGGCGCCCCTGATAGCTGCTGTCGAGCTGCTGATGCACATGACCCCAGAGCACGCCTCTGACATTGGCATAGCGACCAACCCGCTCCAGAAACTCCTCACCATTGTCCATACAATGTTGATCCAGCCAGGCACTGCCCACCAACACCGGATTGTGGTGCATAACCAAGAGGGTGTGCAGGTCGGGATGGGCAGCAATTGCCGCCTCTATAATGGCAAATTGCGCCTCCGCCATGTGCCCGCCGGGTTTACCGCGCACGGTTGAGTCGAGCATCAATATTTGCCAGCCTGCGGCCAAAATACGTTGCTGGCCAAATACCCTGTAGCCCTGCATGTGCAGGTGCATGATGCGTGGGTCATCGTGATTGCCGGGCAGGTAATGACAGGGCATATCCAATTGCGCCACGGCTTTAACAAAATTGCGATAGGAGTCGGCAGAAAAATCCTGGCTGATATCGCCGGTAGCCAACATTAGCTGGGCGTGAAAATCAGAGGTTTTGTAGGTATCAAGCACGGCCTGAAGGCTGCTGGCGGTATTAACCCCCAACAGTTCACCTTCATGATCTGCAAACAGATGTGGGTCGGTGATCTGCAAAAGACGCAGACTCTCTCCCTCTGGCAGTTGATAAGAAACGGCCTCTTTCAGCACTTTGAATACCCAAGGTCAGGATTGCACTGCCAGTGCGTGACGGCAGCCAATGGTCAATAAGTCTTCCAGGAACGCATTTACCTGATATTTTTCATCACTCTGGTACATGCAAACGTTCGGGTAATCATACACTGCACTGAGGAGAGAAATCTGTTGGCCAGTTAACACTTCCGCTAATTTAGCATCATGATAAATCCGAACCAAGAGTTTCGGATCCTGTACCAGTGGTTCACCGCCCAGAGGACGACTGATTTCCACCAGCTGGGTATAACGGGTATTTTCCTGCAACGTAAGCAATAAATGCCCCTTGGTTCCCTGTGCTCTCAACTTCTGTCCCTCGGGCCAATCTCTGGGCAGCCAACGCAGGATTAAGGCGTAGTTGCGCCCGCAAAGCGCCAGAAAGCGATTCACGTCGGGTTGATAACGGGGTTTGGCTCGGTTCAGGATCAATCTCTATCACTCACTTGTTCGGCGTAATTTCTCATGGTTGAGTTGCAGCCACTGCAACCCTATCAGGGTCGAGGCATTTTCGATCTGCCCCTGGATCACCAAATTGTAGGCTTCTTCGCGGTCCAGCACATGGACCCTGATGTCTTCATGCTCTTCGGCCAGACCGTGAATACCGCAGGCCTTGCTGGCATCCACTTCAGCCCAATAAAAATAAAAGCGCTCGCTGGTACCACCCGGGCTGGCGAGATAGCTGCCCACTTTATGCATGCTCAGCGCATCCAGCCCAGCCTCTTCAAGCAACTCGCGTTCGGCGACCTGCTCCGGAGATTCCCCGGCGTCTATCATGCCGGCCACCAGTTCCAGCAACCAGGGGTTATTACTGGTTTCGACTGCCGGAAAACGTATCTGTTCAATCAGCACCAGCTGATCCCGGCGTGGGTCGTAGGGCAGGACCACCACGGCGTGGCCGCACTCGAACACCTCCCGGGTCACTTCCTGACTCCAACCACCGGCAAATAACCGGTGGCGAAAGCGATATTCCTTCAGGGTGAAAAAACCTTTGAAAGCGGTTCTTTCACCAAGCACTTCAACGTCTTCCCGGCCAAAAAAGCGTTTTATCATCTGGGATTTCCCTGAGCTGTTTTGCCACTATTATCAGTCCTTTTGGCCATTAATTTAAAATAAAATCTGTTACACTTCCGGTTTGACTTTAAAACGGTTGATTTTTTAGTATCTGAGCCATTAACTTTTAGCTGTATTGGGAAGCGTCGGGAAGCGCAAACCGCCTGAATACAAAGGCATTCAGTTTAAACCAGTTAATACCCCTCATAAGGGCTATTTGTCTAATAAGGACAGCCAATGAAATTCAAGATCCGTTCTCTGTGCGCGGCTTTGACCCTGGCGGCGTCTGCACAAGCAGTGCAGGCCGACGATCTGTTGCAAATCTATCAACAGGCGCTGACCAGTGATCCTCTGGTGCTGCAAGCCAAGGCTCAACGCGATACCCTGTACGCTCAAATTGAAGAAAACCGTTCCCCCCTGCTGCCCACCATCAGCGGCAGCATAGGTTACGCAAAAAACTGGAGCGATCCAGGACAGGATACCAGTGGTATCTCGGGCGGCGTCAAGTTGACTCAGGTGATCTATGATCACAGCGCCTGGGTAGGTCTGAGCCTAGCCGAAAAGGCCGCCTCACAGGCTGACTCCGCCTACGCGTCTGCGCTGCAAAGCCTGATTACCCGGGTGACCAAGGCCTACTTCGATGTTCTGACCGCCAAGGACAGCTACGAGTTCCGCGGTGCAGAAAAGCGTGCCATCGAGCGTCAGCTGGAGCAAACCAAGCAGCGTTTTGCAGTGGGTTTGACCGCCATTACCGACGTGCACGAAGCCCAGGCCCAGTTTGACCTGGCTTCAGCCACCGAAATTCTGGCGGAAAACACCCTGGCCAACAGCTACGAGGCATTGCGCGAAATCACCGGCATAGATCACAAGTCTATCAACGTGCTCGATACCGACAGGTTCAGCGCTTCTGTCCCCACGCCAAACAATTCTGCCGAGTGGCTGAAAATGGCCGAATCCAGCAGCCTGGATTTGATGGCCCAACGCATCGGCAAGGACATTGCCCAGGAAACCATCACACTGTACAAGGCCGGCCATATGCCGTCCCTGAGCATGAATGCCGGTTACTCCAAGGGCATTGAACAAAAGACGGGCGATGTGAATGAGCCCGACTTTGACAAGTCCAATATTGGCCTGACCCTGAGCATTCCAATTTTTGAAGGCTTCAAGGTCAGCTCAAAGGTCGACCAGGCGCAATTCCGGTATGTTGAGGCCAGCGAGAAGCTGGAGCAGACCTATCGCCGGGTCGTGAAGGATGTGCGCAACAACTTTAACAACGTGGCTGCGTCCATCAGCTCGATCCGCGCCTACGAGCAGTCAGTGGTCTCTTCCGAGAGCGCCCTGAAGGCCACCCAGGCAGGTTTCGAAGTGGGAACCCGTACCATAGTCGACGTGCTGAACCGCACCCGCGACCTGTATGACTCCAAGCGTAAATTGTCCGAAGCCCGCTACAGCTATATCAGTTCCGTCATGGCGCTGAAGCAAGCCGCCGGCACCCTCACAGAGGATGATGTGATTGCCATTAACAGTGGCCTCAAGAGTCTCTGATAATGTGAAACCAAAAAAGCCGCCCCAAGGGCGGCTTTTTTATTGACCGTGTTTTTATCACTGGAAGGTGTACAGTAAATTGAAGGTGCTAATAGTGTCTATCTGCTCACTGCCCGCCGGCACCACTTCCGTATAACGGACGTTGACGCCGATTTTGAAGGCCCAATCCTGGAACAGGATACTTTTCAGCCCCATGTCGAGGGTCACAGTTGTGTTCTCCTCCCCTATCTCACCGGTCAAATCGGCACCAAAACTGGTGTATTCGTGCAGCCGCTGCTCAAACTTGGCCGCGGTGCGCAAAATCACATCGGATTTGGCCTCGGGACTGGGATCATCGACGCTGTCTATGGGTTGGCTGTAGCGGTAACCGGGACCGATTTCGAGACTCAGCTTGGTTTTGTAACTGCTGATGGCATCAAAACCATAACCGATAGACATAGTGGATTGATGGGTGTAACTGCCGAATTGATCCCAGCTGAAATCGCCGCGACCAAAGACATAGCCGGGGGAAATCTTATAGTTCGACTGTAATTGCAGCTCGTACTTTTCGGCTGTGGTCTCTTCGGAATCGGAAGCATAGTAGCCTTTTATCACCGCCTCCTGCTTGGCCTTGCGGGTGTCATACACAAGTTTAGTGCGACCATTAAAACTGGTGGATTCGGTGTTGCCGGTATTGATCTGTAACCCGGCCTCTATCTCGGCCCGAAAGTCGCTCGGTGGATCCTGATAATCGGGAGGAACCAAGGCAAACGCCCGAGATGAAAGGAGAAGCGTCCCCAAAACCGTCACTGTTTTTTTCATGGTCATTATTGTAAATCTTACCGCTTGCCGCCGGACAATTGGCCCACAAAGCCAAAACGAGGGCCAATCATAACCTCTGCCGCTATGCAGGCAAAGTTATTGCTTGAGTTTCCGGCCTGCTTTATGTACCATTTCGCGCCTTAATCAGTCACTTTAATTCGTTCCTTGCCTCCAGATTTGATCCGACTGAGTCAATAACGAGGCTACTAACCGTAAGGAGCAATAAATGCGTCATTACGAAATCGTATTTATGGTTCACCCAGATCAGAGTGAACAAGTACCTGGTATGATTGAGCGTTACACCGGTGTTATCACCGAAGCTAACGGCAAAATCCACCGTTTGGAAGACTGGGGTCGTCGTCAACTGGCTTACCCAATCCAAGACCTGCACAAGGCCCACTACGTTCTGATGAACGTTGAAGCCACTGCCGAGTCTGTTGAAGAGCTGGAGACTGCTTTCCGTTTCAACGACGCTGTTCTGCGTAGCATGGTTATGCGTACCAAGGGTGCCATCACCGAAACTTCTCCAATGGCCAAAGCCAAAGATGAGCGCGATGCACGTCGTAGCGCCCATAGCGACAGAGCCGCTGAAGAAGCCGAAGAAAACGCTGAAGAAATCGCTGAGTAAGTTTATTTGTGACCGCCAATCACCTGGTGTTGGCTGGCACCGTTATTCGGGCCAGACGCTTTAACAGCCCAGCAGGGATCCCACACTGTGTGATCCAGTTGGAACACCGGAGTCAACGTTTTGAAGCCGAGTTGCCAAGAAACGTATACTGCCTGATACAGGTAGTGATGAGCGGCAAGCACTTTGAGTGCATCGCAGACAAGCTGAAAGCAGGTGTGGAGATTCAGGTACAAGGTTTTATCGCGCTTCAACAGAATCGCAATGGCCAAAGCCGCCTGGTACTGCACGCCGAAAATGTCGAATTGAAAACTTAGGAGACTGTCAAAATGGCACGTTATTTCCGTCGTCGCAAGTTCTGCCGTTTCACCGCTGAAGGTGTTGCAGAAATCGATTACAAAGATATTGCTACTCTGAAGAACTATATCACTGAGAGCGGCAAAATCGTTCCAAGCCGTATCACTGGTACCAGTGCAAAATATCAGCGCCAACTGGCTCGTGCTATCAAGCGTGCTCGTTATCTTTCTCTGCTGCCATACACTGATCTGCATCAGTAATTCCAGCATTGAAGCCTATTTAGAGAGGATTTGATAATGAACGTTATTCTGCTTGATAAAATCGCAAACCTGGGCAACCTGGGTGACCAAGTTGCAGTTAAGGCCGGTTACGCTCGTAACTTCCTGCTGCCTCAAGGTAAAGCCGTTGTAGCCAACGAAGAAAACACCAAAGTATTCGAAGCTCGTCGCGCTGAACTGGAAGCCAAACTGGCTGCCGACCTGGCTTCTGCCACTGAGCGTGCCGAGAAGATCGCTGCTCTGGAAGCCGTTGTTATCGCTTCTAAAGCCGGTGACGAAGGCAAGCTGTTCGGTTCTGTAGGCAACCGTGACATCGCTGACGCTGTGACTGCTGCCGGTGTTGAACTGGCCAAGTCCGAAGTTCGTCTGCCACTGGGCGCTCTGCGTACCACTGGTAACTTCGAAGTTGAAGTACAGCTGCACGCTGAAGTTAAGTCTGTTGTTAAAGTAACTGTTGTTGCTGAATAATCAGATTTGATTCAAGAAAAACACCGCCAATCGGCGGTGTTTTTTATACCTATAAATATGTGCTCTGCAACTAAATTATCTAACAATTCAGCTGCATCGCTTGTACATTTATCCCTCAGAACTAACCTTCCAGCCCCAACGCTACTTGCCGTTTCTCTGCTTGTTTAGCTATCTTTTCCCGATACCGATTCATATCTGCTAATGCTACTTACTCCTTGATCTGCGGGTAATAAACCAAGGGAGCATTTAGCATGGGCATTCTCCGGGCAATGCCCCAGAAGAATGATCACCACCTCCATAGGAGGTGGTTTTAGGCTGATAAAAAAAAGAGCCCCAAGAGGCTCTTTTTTAGTATTACACTAAATTTAGAAAGAATAACGAGCAGTAAACTGTACGTGACGTCCTTCCTGATAACCAGTTGGGCGCAAGAAATTAGGACTAACCTCTGGGTTACCACGCCCCAAATCCTTTTCTTGATCGAAACTATCAGCATCTTGGAAGTTAAACAGATTATACACAGTTGCTTGCAGTGTGAGCCCTTCAACTGCTGCTGGGCGATAAGTCAGCCCCATATCCGCAGTATACAGCCAGTTGGAGCGGCCAGCATCTCCACGTTTTGTCAGCACTTGCTCACCATTACCGTTCTGACAATAGAAGCTAGAAGCTGAATAACGACGGAAATTACCGTAGTCATATGCAGTTGTACCATCACCAACCATCATGTTATCCAAATTCACATAACCCTGACAGCTAAGTGGGATACCAGAAGTGGCTGACAGGCTTAATGATAAGTTCAGCTCATCGGTGAGCTCATACAAGCCATAGGCCTTCAACTGGTGAGTATGGTCGGTAGGAAGGTTGCCATTCGCACCATGCATGAAATTAGCATGATCGAAGTCTTGGGTTGCACCTGGATCTTCCTGAGCCAGCGAAGAGTTAACATAGCCTTCAGCATTTCCATATGTTTTTGAAATAACATATGAAAAGTTAGCTTTCCAACTATCAGCCAATGAGCGTTCTGCGGTCAGCTCAAGGCCGAGATACTTACGCTCATAGTCAGGTAGACCATGGTATGAATTGGGTGTTGTGACGACGGTCAGGTTTCCATCGTCCTCGAGGTCCATAGCAATCGTGATATCATTGCCAGGATTCACAATCATACAGCCCTGCATGCTGTGGGGATCGAAATTGTCGTAACCGTTATCCTGTGCCCAGCGAACAAAGCCATCATGACCACAGAAGTCATCCATGCCATCACCAATCTTACGTCCCATCAACTTGGCCCCTAAGGTCCAGTTATCAGTGATCTGTTGTTGGTAGCCGAGGATTAACTCATCTTGGTACATTGGGTTCAGATTGCGGTCAGCGATAACTTCAGGGTTAGCAACTTGCTCATCTACAGTGCTTGGACCAATCTTGGCACCCAAAGTAACCGGCGAACCATCAGCATTCCAACCATCAGGTGCATAGTAGAAGTCTTCATAGAAGGATTCAGTGCGTGTAGCTCGGATGTTGGTGTTTGCTGGCACTGGTATGTAGTAACGCCCAATAGTACCATATAGTTTCTTAGTTGAGTCGCCGTCGAGATCCCAAGAGAAACCTAAACGAGGAGCAATTAGGTTATCTGACTCAAGGAACACGTCACCATTACCGTCATAGTTGGTGAAGGTTTCACCACGCACCCCACCGTAAATCAGCAAGTTTTCAAGAATTTGCCAGCTATCTTCTATGTACCAAGCAGTGTTATCAACACCAAATGTGGCAGTTTGGGTATTATACTTACGCACACGCACAGTTTCTGTGCCGCATGGAAGATCTACGCCGTTAATGTTACAGCCGTTGTTCTCATGGGAAGTCATGAAGCGATAGTAGGCATCACCGGAATACTTCTCTCCTGGTGAAGTGGCATCATAGCTTTCGTCATTGTAACCAAAACGTAGCGTATGATCTCCAAGAACCCATTCAAAATCAGCCTTCCAACTAGTACGCTCGTCTTCATCATCAACTTGATCGATTACAGTTGTTTGATCTGGGGAGTTCCAACAGCCAATAGAAATACGTTGTGCGAAGGACAAGGCACCAGTGGTATCGTAGGACAACGGGCAGGTATCACCAGGCAGGTTAGGTACCTTTTCATATTTGTTGGTCAGTTTACCATACTGCAGGTTCAAGGTCAGATTGTCGGTCAGGTAACCAGTATAACCAATAACGCTCATGGTTCCGCCGGATTCCAGAGGATAGCTGTTCCCCAGTTCACCAAGGCGTCCCAATACAACATTGCCATCTGCGTCATTATAAACGCTATAACTGTTGTAATCCTTCTCTACTTCGTTGTTGATGTAGGTGAAGCGCAGGCTGTGATCGTTTGTGATAAACCAGTTCAGTTTGGCAAAATACTGAGGATTTGTAATGTCATAAGAATAGCTGCTGGATGTACCGTAATTGGTGCGCTCCTTCTTCTGCCCTTCAACCATAGCGAAGAAGAACAGTTTATCTTCTATGATAGGGCCTGAAGCGAATACGTTGTACTCAAGGTTATCGTTTTTATCTCCCGAGTTATAGGTCGTGACAACTTCGCTACCATCAAGCTGTACGGTAGTAACGTCTTTGTCGGATGCCCTGAGAGAATCAGGAGTCCAATACACTGAACCGCCAAAATTAAAATCGTTGCTTCCCGAGCGGGTTACAATATTAACAATACCACCAAGAGAACGACCGTATTCCACACCATAACCACCAGACTTAACCTGAGTCTGAGCAACAGCATCCTGTGGAAGGTTGGCAAAACTCAACATGGTACGCAGGTTAGTCACATCCATACCGTCGATGTAATAACCGTTTTCGGCAATGGAAGACCCACCAAACACAGGCAGGTTACGACCAAAATTGCTGCCGCCCTGCACGGCACCAGGAGTCAGCAATGCAACAGCAACTGTATCCCTTGGGATTGGCAACTCAAATATGGAATCCATATCATACACAGTACTCGATTCAACAGAAGATGTATCGATTCGCTGAATACGAGAACCCATAACCTGAATAACTTCTGTACTATCGAAACTAACGTTGGTACCTGTACCTACAACGACCTGAATAGTTTGCTTTATCCCCTTGTCATTGACAATTTCATAGGTACCGGCAGGGACGCTACTCACGTTAAAACGCCCTTTATCATCGGCATATATAGTTCGGGTTACACCCGTATTCACGTTTTTATATGTGATAGCACTACCTGCGTTAGCTTTACCGTAAATAGAACCATCGGTGTTGCTGGCAGCTAATGCCGCACCGCTAACAGCTAGCAAAGCTGATACGGACGCTGCTACTAGCGAGCGGCGAAAGTTAGTCTTCATCATGATTTAGCATTCCTTTGAATATTCATTATTATTGATCGCTTACCTGCTTATATTGCAGGCTGGCGTTCCAAGTCTCTCATATGTTTAATACTTGTTACAAGGTGTTATTTTTTTACACAAGCGTAGCATTGTGTTTCAGATAAAAAAAAGGCGCCTCATTTGCTAGTGGGCACCTTTTGCACGATAAATTAGCCTCATGCCGAGGCTCACCTAGATACTCAATTAACCAGCTCAAGCTCGTCCAAAAGGTTCTGGGCATGGTCAACCTTGTCCATCATCCAGAGTATGTAGCGGATATCCACATGCACGGCACGGGTAATTTCAGGGTTGAAGAACCAGTCCTTGGTAATGGCCTCATAGGTGGAGTCAAAGTTCAGTCCCACCAATTCGCCACGGCCGTTGAATACCGGTGATCCAGAGTTGCCACCCGTGGTGTCGACACTGGAGAGGAAATTCACCGGCACCGAGTTGAAGTCCTCGGGTTTATCCAGGCAGGAAAACAAGCGACACAACCAACTGCGGGGATCCTGATACACGGAAGCAACCCTGTGCTGTCCCAGATCATCGGCCTTAATCGCAGCCAACAATTTCTGCGGCGCCTTGTATGGTTCCACCCCTGTGTGTTTGGCAACTATACCGTCAAGCTTGGTAAAGGGTTGCTTGTACAGGGCGTCACGGGATTGGTAGCCATCCACCATGCCATAGCTGATCCGGAGGGTGCCATTGGCATCCGGATAAACCGGCAAGCCCTTGACCTTGTTGTAATCAATGAGCGCCTGCATGTAGGCCGGGCGTGCTATGCTGAGTTTGCCTTCCAGAGTCTTATCGGTTTTTTCCAATGCCATATTGGTATCGAACAAGGCGACTGCGAGGCGGATAAAAGGATCCTGACTGGCTTCAAACTCCGCCGGCGTTTTACCCATCCAGGCCAAACGCTTATCCTGCGTGCCCAACTCACTGGCAGCATAGAAACCCTCCAGCTCGGCCGCGAGCGCCTCAGGACCTTTATCCCCAAAGAAGGCATCCAATGTCGCCACCCTATTGCTTTGGGCCAGGTAAGCCTGCAGATCGGCCAGCCACAGCGTCTTATCGACCCGCTTGTCGAAGCTGGCATCCAAACGCGTGAGCTTGGCCGCAAACAGCTTCATGTCTCGTTCCTGGAAGCCCTGCTCCCGCGCTTCATCTGGCTTTTGTTGCTCCTTGGCCAAACGATACAAGGCGATAGCCGCCTGCAGCAGGTCACTGGACTGGGCGTTATCAAAATAGTAGCGGGTCTGGATCTGTTGAACTTGCTCGGCTACCAGGGCATCCAGGCTCGCGACCAGGGTGTTATCTCCCTGCTGGTTGGCATACCAGGCGCGGAATTCATCTTCCCGCTGCTGCTTGATGGTGGCTATGTCTGTGGCCCTGAAACCATCCAACAAACCATTGAGCTTTTTCATGCGGTTGGCCATGCCCGCCTTGGTGCCGGAATACTTGATGGCCAGCGCCTCATCCTCAGCACCCATGGCATTGATGGTGTCGATACGGGACTGAAAGCGTTTGGCCTGGGTCGGGTACAGCCAATCGCTGGCAAATTTGAGCTCCGAGGTCAGTCTATATCTGTTGGTGGTACCGGGATAACCGGCCACAAAGACGCCCTCACCGGCTTTAACGCCGCCGGCATTGATCTTAAGGAAACTCTTGGGCTGATAGGGCACGTTGTCCTTGGCATAGGACGCCGGCTTGCCGTCTTTGCCCACATAGGCCCGCAGAAAACTGAAATCGCCACTGTGGCGGGGGAACTCATAGTTATCTATGTCGCCACCGTAGGCGCCGACACTCTCAGGCGGAGCATACACCAGACGCACATCGCGGATGATGAGCTGCTTAATCAGGTAGTATTCCAATCCATTGTGGAAACTGCGCACCGAGCAACGGTAATTGTCGTCGGCCTCGCAGGCCTTGATCAGCGCTTTCTGGTTGGCGTCTATCTGCTCATAACGGGTGAGCGGATCGTCACTGAGTTTCGCCGTCACCTCTGCGGTCACATCAGTTACGGCTTCGGTCACATACAGGCGCTCATTGGGGCCGGCCGATGGTTCCTGCTCAAGACTGGCTGCCAGGAAGCCCTGTTCCAGGTAATTGTGCTGGGCATCACTGTTAAATTGAATGGCTCGATAAGCACAGTGATGATTTGTTACCGCCAACCCTTGGGGGGATACGAAACTGGCGGTACAATAGCCCAGACCCACCACAGCGTTCATCGGGTATTGGCTTAAGTCTGCCAGCTGCTTGGCTGGGATCTCAATGCCACGGGATTGGAGTTTGTCGGCGATGGACGGCATCTGATATGGTTGCCACTGACCTTCGTCGGCCATGGCGATGCCGGAAGACAGCAACAAGGTTACCGCCAGAGCATTACGCATGTGCATTCCTTAATGTTTTTATGTCCTTGTGGATGGAAAACAGGCAGGTTAGGGGCGCCCGTTCGGTGCCCCGGGTTTATATCATATTTTGCAAAGTCGTTGGAAATCGGGAGCATCAATGTCTCAACAAGCCGCATTTAAGTCTAAGCCGCCCACGCGGGACGCCCAGCTGGATGCGATCAAAATGCCACCTCACTCTATCGAGGCCGAGCAGTCGGTACTCGGCGGCCTGATGCTGGACTCAGAGGCCTGGGACAAGGTGGCCGAGGCCGTGGTACGGGAAGATTTTTACTCCCGTTCCCACAGGATGATCTTTAGCGCCATGCAGAAGCTGGTGGAAGTCGGCCAGCCTATCGATCTGATCACAGTATCAGAACGACTGGAGCTGAACGACGAACTGGAAGATGCCGGCGGTTTCGCCTACCTGGGTGAAATTGCCAAGAACACCCCCAGTGCCGGCAACATACTCTCCTATGCCGAAATTGTCCGTGAGCGGGCCGTGGTGCGGGAAATGATCCGCGTCGCCCACGAGATTGCCGACGCGGGCTACAACCCGGAAGGTCGGGACTCCAGCGCCCTGCTGGACCTGGCTGAAACCAAGGTTTTCAAGATTGCCGAGCAGCGGGCCAATGCCAACGAGGGTCCTGAAGGCATCAAGACCATTCTCGAAAAAACCGTCGACAAGATTGAGCAACTGTACAACAACCCACACAACGGTGTGACCGGTGTGTCCAGTGGCTTCTCGGATCTCGATCGTATGACCGCCGGCTTCCAGTCCGGGGATCTCATCATAGTCGCGGCCCGTCCCTCCATGGGTAAGACCACTTTCGCCATGAACCTGTGTGAACAGGCGGCGCTGAACGAAGACAAACCCGTACTGATCTTCAGTCTCGAGATGCCCTCGGAACAGATCATGATGCGTATGCTGGCCTCACTGGGCCGGGTCGATCAGACCAAGATACGTACCGGTCAGCTCGACGACGACGATTGGGCTCGGGTGTCGTCCACCATGGGTATCATGCTCGAACAGGGCAAGATGTATATAGACGATAGTTCGGGTCTGACCCCCACCGAAGTGCGCAGCCGTGCCCGTCGTATCGCCCGTGAATACGGCGGCCTGTCGATGATCATGGTCGACTACCTGCAATTGATGCAGGTGCCGGCCCTGGCCGACAACCGGACCCTGGAAATTGCCGAGATCTCCCGCTCGCTCAAGGCCCTGGCCAAGGAGTTGGAAATCCCGGTTATCGCCCTGTCGCAGCTGAACCGCTCGCTGGAGCAAAGGGCCGATAAGCGCCCGGTGAACTCGGATCTGCGTGAATCGGGATCTATCGAGCAGGACGCGGATCTCATCATGTTTATTTACCGGGATGAGGTGTATCACGATGACTCACCGGACAAGGGCACGGCGGAAATCATTATTGGTAAGCAGCGTAACGGCCCCATTGGCCGGGTGCGCCTGACCTTCCAGGGACAATTTTCCCGTTTTGACAATTACGCTGGTCCTCAGTTTGAAGAAGACTGATCCGGCAACAGGCATTCGCAACACAAGGTTGATGGATTGAAACCCTTTCCCCGCGCAGAAATCAGCAGTAGCGCCCTGAAACACAATCTTGCCAGACTCAGACAATTGGCCCCGGACAGCCGGGTCATGGCCGTGGTCAAGGCCAATGGCTATGGCCACGGGCTGCTCAACGTGGCCCAGTGCGTTGCCGATGCCGACGGTTTTGGCCTGGCGCGCCTGGAGGAAGCTCTGGAACTCAGAGCCGGTAAAGTGAAAGCCAAACTGTTGCTATTGGAAGGATTTTTCCGCCAGGAAGACCTGCCATTACTGATAGAACACGACATTGAAACCGTGGTGCATCACGAGTCTCAGCTGCAAATGCTGGAATCCTGCACCCTCAGCCGCCCGGTGACAGTCTGGCTCAAGCTGGATTCGGGCATGCACAGGTTGGGGGTTACGCCGGAGCGGTTTCACGAGCTGTATCAAAGATTGCTGGCCTGCCCCAATGTGGCCAAGCCAATCCATTTAATGACCCATTTTGCCTGCTCGGATGAACCGGACAACGACTTTACCGCCAGGCAAATCAAGGTATTCAACGACCTGACCCGGGATCTGCCCGGACAGCGTACCCTGGCCAATTCCGCCGGTGCTCTTTACTGGCCCGAAAGTCAGGGAGACTGGATCCGCACGGGCATTGCTCTGTACGGTGTATCCCCTGTCTGCGGCGATCTTGGCAGCAACCATGGCCTTATTCCCGCCATGGAGCTGGTATCGCAATTGATTGCGGTACGTGATCACAGCGCCGGCGAACCCGTGGGCTATGGCGCTGCCTGGACAGCCCCCAAGGACACCAAGCTGGGTGTGGTGGCCATAGGCTATGGCGACGGCTATCCGCGCAATGCGCCCGAAGGTACCCCGGTACTTATCAATGGTCGCCGGGTGCCCATAGTGGGCCGGGTGTCCATGGATATGCTGACGGTGGATTTGGGGTTGGATGCCACGGACAAAGTGGGAGACTCAGCCTTGCTGTGGGGCCGGGACTTACCGGTGGAAGAAGTGGCCCAGCACATAGGCACTATCGCCTATGAACTGGTGACCAAATTAACCCCGAGGGTAGCTGTCTGCCTCGCCTGAGGCAGTTAGTTTTCGAAGCAGATTTCAATGTAGGCGGTGCCGTGTGGGCTGGTAAAAGGCATGATGATCTTCTTGCCATCGGCCTTGTGGGAGATCCTGTGGCCCAGGCCCGCCACCACCATTGGGGTTGCCATTTCAAAGTTATAGCCCTTCTCCCCCAACA
Source organism: Shewanella cyperi (assembly GCF_017354985.1). Lineage (NCBI taxonomy): Bacteria > Pseudomonadati > Pseudomonadota > Gammaproteobacteria > Alteromonadales > Shewanellaceae > Shewanella > Shewanella cyperi. Next base: position 3,419,140 of record NZ_CP071501.1, read on the forward strand.
GGTTCTTGGCGCCGCCGGTCACCATGTTGGTGATCTCCCCCACCAGATCTGTCACCTCATCATTGATGGTACCGGGGTTTTCTCCCAGCATGTTCTGCATGATTTCCAGAATAAGTCCCTGCTCAAAGGTAATGGACATCGAACCCCTGGTTTGGGGCCCCACCATACCAATCAGCCCCGAGACATCTCCCTTGGCCAGGTTATCGGTTTTGAGTTTGGGTTTACCCGGATTCAACTGCATTGATGCCATGGTGGAAATGACATTCAACAGCGACTGAAGAAAAGGATTGATGAATTCTACGTTCATATCTCGGGACACCCTTAGACAAATCAAAAGAAGTACAAACCAGAGCCCCACATCCTGAGATATAACCTGCCCAGAACCCCAAGCCTCTGCTTTTATGGTGAACCAACAGCAAAACTTTTTCCAAGTAAAGGTTCACAATTCTCTAAAGCATAAGTCATTTTCCCGACAAGCCATACTGCAGTGCCCGTGATTGTGACAAATGTTCACAACTGGCAAAGCGGAATGAAGGTCCGGGTTTATATTAATTGCGGCAATGGTGAATAAGGCGCTGCAACAGATTAATCCTATGCGCCTTGTTGCTTACAAAGAGCTGCCATGCCGGTTTGTCTTTGAGGGCTAACAACCTGGCAGGCATCCCCTTATTACCGTCAGCATTCCCCCTCAGCAAATGCCCATCTGCCCAAAGTCAGCGCCCGCCATTACTCACAACATCCTGCTGCCCTTGGCCTCACAAAGCAGACTAACGGTATTTTCATTCTGCATATTATTAAAATACAAATACTTACAACCATTTGACACTGATAAGTGCACTTTCCCAACTTGTACAACTTCCATTTTTTTGTATAAGTGCTATAACTATACATAGTTGTACAAAATCAATAATTGTGTACAAGATTAATTTTACCTTAAGTGCATGCAATGACATGTTGAAACCCTTGGAGTGAAACATGAAACAGGATCAGCGCCTGGTGCGCGTTATAGAGCTCTACCGGACCTTGGACAAGGACAAGCTTCATTTGCTTGCCGAAGTCTATGCCGATGGGATCCTGTTTGAAGATCCGGCGCACCGCATACAAGGAAGGATGGCACTTGAGCGCTATTTTTCAGCACTCTACAAGGAGCTTGATTCGATTCATTTTGAGATTGAATCAGCCACCATGGCGGATCAGTATGCCTGGTTGAGCTGGACAATGATCCTGAGTCACCCAAGGCTTGCGTCCGGCAAATCAGTGACTGTCAGCGGCGCAAGCCGGCTCAATTTTGACGAACACGGCATGGTATTGCATCACAGGGATTACTTTGATCTCGGGGCATTGCTCTACGAGCACCTGCCCTTGCTCGGTCCCGTGGTCAGGGCGCTGAAAAGGAGATTTGGTGCATGATGCGGGTGCTCATTACTGGCGCCAGCTCAGGCATAGGACGCCAGCTGGCCATGGATTACCTAAAGGAAGGTCACCAGGTATGGGCCTGCGGGCGCGATGCCGGGCGACTGGCGCAGCTACAGGCACTCGGAGCCAATGTGATGTGCTTTGACGGACGTAACCCTCAAGCCTGTCATCAGGCTGCCGACCAGGTTACAGACTTGGATTTGCTGATCCTCAATGCCGGGAGCTGCGAGTACATAGACAATGCCCGCGAGTTTGACAGCCTGCTGTTTGCCCGGGTTATAGAAACCAACCTGATTGCCACGGCCCATGTATTGGCGGCATTCCTGCCCCGACTGCAGCGCGGAGGCCGTTTGGCCCTGGTCAGCTCCTCGGTAACCTGGCTGCCACTGCCACGGGCCGAAGCCTATGGCGCCTCCAAGGCGGCCCTTGATTACCTGGCAGCGACCCTGCGCCTGGATCTTGCAGCAGCAGGCATAGGGGTAACCTTGGTCAGGCCAGGGTTCGTGGCTACGCCCCTGACGGCACGTAACGATTTTCCCATGCCGGCCCTGCAAACAGTGGAGCGAGCCTCTCGCCTGATCCGCCATGGTCTTGCGCGCGGCCAACACGAGGTACATTTCCCGCGCCGGCTGATTTGGCCGCTGCGTCTGCTGGGCGCTTTGCCAAGCGGTCTGTGGCTGCGACTGTCACGCTTTATCACCCGTTCCAAGGACGCGACCGCATGAAAAAAATCGCCATCATAGGATCCGGAATCTCAGGATTAACCGCAGGCCATCTGCTACACCGCCACCATGCCGTCACCCTGTTTGAAGCGGCGCCCTCTCTTGGGGGCCACACAGCCACAGTGGATGTGACCCTCGACGGGCGCACTTATGCCATAGACACCGGCTTTATTGTTTTTAACGATCGCACCTACCCCAGGTTTCAGCGCCTGCTGGCGCGCACAGGCCTGGGGGCGCAACCAACCGAGATGAGTTTTTCGGTGAGTACGCCGGAGGGATTCGAATACAACGGCCATAATCTCGATACCCTGTTTGCCCAGCGACGCAATCTGCTGCGCCCAAGGTTCTGGAACTTCATCCGCGAAATCCTGCGCTTCAACCGTCTGGGGAAAGAGGCCTTGGCCCAGGGCGACGCCTTTGGACTGACCCTGGGAGACTTTTTGCTCCGGGAAGGCTTCTCTGAACATTTCGCCCGTCACTATATACTGCCGATGGGCGCAGCCATCTGGTCGTCAACCCTGACCGACATGCGCGCCTTTCCGCTCGGTTTTTTCCTGCGTTTTTTCGCCCATCATGGCTTGCTTGAGGTGGCCAATCGACCCCAGTGGTATGTCATTCCCGGCGGCTCGAGGGAGTATATAGCCCCGCTCACCCAAGGCTGGGAAAGTGGGATCCGCCTGGCCACCCCTGTGCTTGGGGTCAGCCGCAACGGCGATGGTGTCGTGGTGCGCAGCAAGGTCGGTGAAGAGGCCTTTGATGAAGTGATTTTCGCCTGCCACAGCGATCAGGCGCTTGCCCTTCTCGATGATGCCAGTGACGCGGAGCGCGAGGTGCTCGGCGCCATGACCTACCAAGCCAACGAGGTCTGGTTGCACACCGACACCCGCTTGTTGCCACGCCGGCCCAAGGCATGGGCCAGCTGGAACTATCGCCTCAAGGGGGACGACGCATCACGGCCACTGGTCACCTACAACATGAACATACTGCAGGGTATCGAAGCACCCCACACCTTCTGCGTTACCCTCAATCCCGGCGACGCGGTGGACCAGCGCTGTGTGCTGCGCCGCTTTGTCTATGATCATCCGGTATTCAACCAGGCTTCCCTGGCAGCCCAGGGGCGGCGTGACGAAATCTGCGGCACAGGGCGCACCCATTTTTGCGGTGCATACTGGTACAACGGCTTTCATGAGGACGGCGTACGGAGCGCACTCGATGTGGTGGAACGCCTGGGGGGACGGCTGTGAACAGTGCCCTGCTGACAGGTCAGGTGCGCCATCGCCGCTTTGCGCCGCGGGCACACCATTTTTCCTATGATCTTTATATGCTCGCCCTGGATCTTGACGAGTTGCCACTGCTCGACCAGGGCGGATCGCGATTCGGTGTTGATCGGCCGGCACTGCTGGCGTTTCATCGCAAGGACTACCTCGGCGACCCGGCGGCGCCTCTCAAGGATGCCGTGTGGAAACGGGTGCATGAGCTGGGAGGCAAGGGCGACGGGCGCGTCCTGTTTGTCGGCCATGGCCGCTGTCTGGGGCTTTACTTCAGCCCGGTCAATTTCTACTTCTGCTATGAGGGTGAGCATGCTCGCTGGTTGCTTGCTGAAGTCTCCAATACCCCCTGGAACGAGCGTTTTCACTATCTCATCGATCTCGATGCACCTCGCCCCCAAGGCAAGGCATTCCATGTTTCGCCCTTTATGCACCTGAACATGGACTACCACTGGCGGGTACGACCACCGCAGGCGGGCCGTGGCGATCTGAACGTGCACATCGAAACCCATCCACAACAGGCTGACAGCAAGCTGTTTGATGTCACCCTGGTTCTGACCCCCCGGCCCCTCGACAACGCGGGAGTGGGGCAGCTGCTGCGACGCTGGCCAAGCATGACACTGACGGTACTGCTTGGCATCTACTGGCATGCCCTCAGACTGTGGCTGAAACGCACCCCTTTTTATTCTCATCCGGAGAGACTCTGAATGGAACTTGTAGCCCCTTCCCGCCCCTTGAGCCAGCTTGATCGCATGGCCCGCAATATTGTGCTTCGCCTGCTGCCCCGTCTGCGGGACGGTCAGTTGACGCTGATTGATGAGAGTGACGGCGATTGCCAAATCCATCGTTTCGGCACTGCCGGCGAGCTTTATGCCGAACTGTGTGTCAGCGATGGCCGCTTCTGGCGCCGCCTGCTGCTGGGAGGCAGTATCGCCGCCGGAGAAACCTGGGTCGAGGGACTGTGGCAGAGCCCGGATCCGGTTGCTCTGGTGCGCCTGCTGGCCCGTAATATGAGCCTGCTGGATACCCTGGAGAGGCGCCTTGGCTGGCTCACATTTCCGTTCAATCGGCTGCGTCATCTGGCCAACCGCAACACACTCACAGGCTCGCGGGCCAATATCGCAGCCCACTATGATCTCGGCAACGCCATGTACCAGGGTTTTCTCGACCCTAACATGCAGTACTCTTCGGCAATCTACCCCCATGGCGGCGCATCTCTGGATGAAGCGCAGCGACATAAACTGGATCTGATTTGCCAACGCCTGGCGCTGCAGCCGGGAGATCATTTGCTTGAGATAGGTACAGGCTGGGGCGGCCTTGCCATACATGCGGCCAAGCACTACGGCTGCCACGTCACCACCACCACCATATCCCGGGCCCAGCACGACTATGCCAGGATCTGGATCGAGCACGAAGGCCTGGGAGATCGCATCACCCTCTTGCTGGAAGATTACCGGGCGCTGGAGGGCCAATTCGACAAGCTGGTCTCCATAGAGATGATTGAGGCCGTGGGCCATGCCTTCTTACCCGATTATTTCCAGCGGCTGTCGAATCTGCTCAAACCCGGAGGCCGTCTGTTGCTGCAGGCCATCACCATAGCCGATCAGCGCTTTGAGCAGTACCTGAAAGGCGTGGACTTTATTCAACGCTACATTTTCCCCGGAGGTTGCCTGCCCAGTGTGTCCCACATGACCAACCTGCTGGCCCGCAACACCGACATGACCCTGGTGCGACTCCATGATCACGGACTGCATTACGCCCAGACACTGCGCGACTGGAGCCAGCGCTTCCTCGCCATGGCACCTGAATTGCGACGCCAGGGCTACAGTGATGATTTCATCCGACTTTGGCACTTCTATTTTGCCTACTGCGAGGGTGGTTTCCGCGAGCGCAGCATCAGCCTGGTGCACTTTGAAGCGGCCAAACCCGGGGCCGGCTCCTGGCAATATCCATGAGACGTCAGATTGCATGGCGCTGGGGCCAATTACTTGGGTTCGATATCTACTGGACCCTAGCGGTGGTGCTCCGCTCGCCCTGGCCCCTGCTGCCAATGTTGGCACTGCATCTGTGGCTAACCCCGTCACGGCAGCGGGACCTGTGGCTGCTGCCGCTGTCGGCAGGCGGCTTCAGCATAGACCTGCTGCTCTGGGGCCAGGGAGTGCTGGCGTTTGATGCATTTCCCCTATGGCTGCTGGGGCTTTGGGTCGGCTTTGTTTGGACCCTGCCCCACGGCATGGGATGGCTTGAGCAATGGTCCCCGCTGTGGGTGGCACTGCTTGGTGCCATTGTCGGCCCGCTGGCCTATCTGGTCGGAGCCAAGTTCGGCGGTGTGGCACTGCCCTTTGGTGCGCCTTGGTCTGCGGTTGTGCTGGCGCTTATCTGGGCTGTTCTGCTGCCCGTGCTGGTAGCAATAGTCAAACAGCGGAGCAGGCCCCCGGCCAGCGCATCCCATGCCGCACCCCATGCCAAGGAGAGAAAATGAAAGCCATGATCCTTACCGCCAGCCTGTTGCTGGGCTTGCCTGCCGCTGGGGCCCCCATGCTGGCAGAGCTTCAGCCCGTCGGCCAGGGCGAAATGCATTGGCTCTGGTTCAAACTCTATGACGCCACGCTCTACAGCCCCAATGGACGATACCACAAGGATGCCAGGCCCCTGGCGCTGAGCATCCTCTATGCCCGTGATATTGAACGAGAGGATTTGCTGGCAGCAACCCGTGAGGAATGGCAGCGCCTGTTGCAGGAACCAAGAGACCTGCAGGAAAAGTGGCTTTCACAGCTGGCAGCCACCTGGCCGGACATACAGGCCGGCGACAGGCTGACCCTCTATGTCGATAAGGAAGGACACAGCCAGTTTTGGCATGGGGAGCATGCGCTTGGTCAGCTGCTGCCCCCTGATTTCGCCCCGGCCTTTCTGGCCATCTGGCTGGATGAACGCAGCCGCAACCCGGCCCTGACCCGGCAACTGCGAGGAGAGAGTAAACCATGAGCAACAGGTTTTGTATCGTGTGGGCCAGCCTGATGGCATTAGTTATCGGTGGCTGTGGCAATCGCATCGAGGAGTATCGGGGCTCTAGCCCAAATTGGGATTTGGCGAACTTTTTTAACGGCCCGCTGGTGGCCCACGGCATAGTGCTTGACCGCTCGGGTAGCGTAGGCAGCCGCTTTACCGCCACCTTGCAGGGGGATTGGCAGAACGGTAAAGGCCGTCTGTTCGAACAATTCTACTTTGACGATGGTCGCCGTGAAACGCGCACCTGGATACTGGAGCAGTCAGCCGACGGCAGTTGGCGAGGTCGTGCCGATGACGTTGTAGGTGAAGCTTCGGGCCACACCCAGGGGTTTGCGCTCAATTGGCGCTATACCCTTAACCTCAGGCTGCCGGACGGTGAGCAGGTGAAGGTCGATTTTGATAACTGGATGTATCTGCTGGATCAGCAGCGACTGATTAACCGCGCCGAAATCCAGAAGTGGGGTTTCCGGGTCGGTGAGGTACTGCTGTATATAGAAAAACTGGAAACGCCATCGGCAGATGACGCCAGTGGCTTGCAGTAACCTTTATTAGGCCACATCGAAGCCTGGTTGAGCCGACAAGCGGCATAGCTTGCGCGCTTTGCCGTCATGGACAGCCCCGGTCTGCCAAAGCAGCGTAAATCACTGTATACTGGCGCCCCACTCCCATGAACCCTGACGGTCAGCGATAGCCTACTGCTATTGCGTTTATCTATCCGGTAACCGCCCTTCCTGACCTCTCGGAATTGACCTGTCCCTCAAGCTCTAGGGCAGCCAGGGGGTAGTGCAATCAATCAAGACTGGAAAACGCGTTAAATGACTCTGAAACAGCTCAGTGAAACCCCTTTAAAATCAGGCGACTTGGCTAGCGCGGCACTCAACCGCACCTTTTCGGTCGCCCCCATGCTGGACTGGACAGATCGCCATTACCGCTATTTTGCCAGACTGATGTCCAAAGAAGCCCTGCTCTATACCGAGATGGTGACCACGGGCGCCATCCTTTATGGCCGCGGAGATTACCTGGCCTATAACGAAGAGGAGCATCCGCTGGCACTGCAACTCGGAGGCTCGGATCCCAAGGATCTCGCCGCCTGTGCCAGGCTGGCTGAAGCCCGTGGCTACGATGAAATCAACCTCAACGTGGGTTGCCCTTCAGACAGGGTACAAAATGGTCGTTTCGGCGCTTGTCTGATGGCCGAACCCACACTGGTGGCCGAGTGTGTCGATGCCATGCGGCAACAGGTCAGCATTCCTGTGACGGTCAAGACCCGCATTGGCATTGACGAGCAGGACAGCTATGAATTCCTGACCGACTTCATTTCCAAAGTCGAGGCGGCCGGCTGCGATACCTTTATCATCCACGCGCGCAAGGCCTGGTTACAGGGCCTGAGCCCGAAGGAAAACCGTGAAATCCCGCCGCTGGATTACGACCGGGTGTATCAACTCAAGCGCGATTTTTCGCAGCTGTCCATCAGCATCAATGGTGGCGTCACCAGCCTGGAACAGGCCAAGGAACATCTGCAACATCTGGATGGCGTGATGGTGGGTCGGGAAGCCTACCAAAACCCCTATATACTCGCCGGGGTTGATACCGAACTCTGTAACCGCACCTCTCCCGTCATCACCCGGGATGAGGTTATCGGGAAACTACTTCCCTATATAGGGAAACATCTGGCAGAGGGCGGACGGCTGAACCATATTACCCGTCATATCATAGGCTTATACCAAGGACTTCCAGGTTCACGGGCCTGGAGGCGTTATCTTAGCGAGAATGCCCACAAGCCGGGTGCCGGGATTGAAGTGGTGGAAGCCGCCATCAAAGCCATGGCCGGCAACGACTGAAGCACATTCAGTATCCCCTTTGGTGAAAATCACCACACTTGTGGTAAATTTCACCAAAGGGCAACTACTCATCCTGTCCCACATCAGCCAAAAATAAATAAATCCATTACTTATCATCAGCTTAACAAGAGTCGAAAAGTTGGCACGCCATTTGTAATCACCTGTATGTCACTGGTAACTACAAAGGAATGCCATCATGTTGAATCGTCAAATACGCAAGTTCTCTGCCCCGATAGCTGTCTTGATGATGTTGGGACTGGGAAGTACCGCCGCCAATGCCGCCGAGGTGAGCAGCACAGATCTGTTGAGCGCTGTTGAACAAACCGTAAGCGCCAATACCCAGGAAGCACTGAAAGCCTTTGCCACCGAATTGCAGTTGCAATTGCAGGCCGAAGTCGCCAACACCTGGTATGAAATGGTCGAAGCTGCGCCCCAGAGCGATGAGCAAGCCGACAGCACCGACACTCAGCTGACTCAAGCCAAGGAGTAAGGGGTATGTGGCTGACAGCAGGATTATCGCTGATGACCGCCGCTGTACTTATGCTGCCGGTGGTCACCTTCGCCTTCTGCTCCTGGCTCATCTGCCTGATGCGCTGGCACAGATTCTGATATTGAAAAGTTGATTAGGAGACGCTGAATGTCAATCGAGTCCCGTATGCACAATCCCCGCCGCCTGGTGTGTGGCGTGGCCGCCTCACTGGCACACAAGTTTGGCTGGTCCTGTTTCTGGACCCGGATAGTCACAGCCGTGTTGGTGATACTCAATCCGGCCATGGCGCTGCTCTGTTACTTTGCCCTGGCGCTGGTCATGGACAAGTGGGAGCGCTGATCTCTGGTAAATCGCCGGACAAGCGCTCCTCCTGCAACAGGTTTTGTCACAGAGCCTGTCGCAGGAGGAGGGGATCAGCGGCTCTTGCCAAGGAAGGCAGCAAAGCGGTTTTTGGCCTCATCACTCTTGAGCCGTTCGGAGAAGGCTTCCAGCTCCAGATGCATCTGATGCTGCACCCTGTGCTTATGGGGTCGCATCAGTTGTCGGGTGATCCCCAAAGCCTCGGGAGGTTGCTCTGCCAGTTTGTGGGCCTTGGCCAGGGCAAATGCCTGCAATTCGTCCATGGGGACCACATCGTTGAGCAGCCTCATGCACAGGGCATCGTCGGCGCCAAAAGACTCTCCGAGCAATAACAGCTCGGCCGCCTTCTGGTAACCCACCAACTCAGGCAACAGCATACTGGCACCGGCCTCGGGTACCAGGGCCAGGTTAACGAAGGGTAATTGGAAGCGGGCGGTTTCGTCGGCATAGACCAGATCGCAGTGCAGCAGCAAGGTGGTGCCGATACCGACGGCGGCGCCTGAAACCGCAGCCACCAGGGGTTTCTTCAGTTCCAGCAAGCAATAGAGAAAGCGAACGGCAGGATGATTGGCACCTAAGTCATTATTTTTTAAAAAATCTGCGACATCATTACCCGAGGTGAAACAATGGCCCTCGCCGGTGATGAGAAAGGCACGAATGTCGTTGTCGCTCTCACCTTGCATAAGGTATTCTGTGAGCTGCCGGTACATATCAAGATCGAGTGCATTGCGCTTATCCGGGCGGTTAAAACGAATAACCCGCACTCCCTGATCATCCTGAACCTGAATGGTACTCATGCGTTGTGTCCTCATAGACATGATGGTTTTACATGGAGTTTATGACATTGAGACAGATATTCAAACAACTGTTTAAAGCCAGTCTGCTGGCCGCTTTCGACCTGTCGGCCCAGGCCCAAGTCATGGTGATGGACGGTTATGTACGCGCCATGCCGCCCTCAGTGCCCAACAGTGCCGCCTATTTCACCCTCATGAACCACGGCCCGGCCACCAAGCTGGTGTCAGTCTCCTCGCCGGCCGCCGACGAGGCACAGTTGCATACCCTGATCACCGAAAATGAGCTGGTTAAAATGCGCCGACTCGACAGCCTGGAGTTACCCGAGCATGGCACAGTCAGCCTCAGTGAAACCGGCAACCACATCATGTTGCTGGGATTGAAAGCACCGCTGCAGGAAGGACAGAAGATCGCCCTGACCCTGACCTTTGCCGATGGTCAAAGCCTGGAGATCACTTTGCCGGTCTCCAAACAAGGGGCCAATGCAGCGCCACACGAACATCACCACTAGGGAGTATGTTAGATGCAAATCACATGGAAGAAGATCCTGGCCCTGGCTGCCACAGTCATACTGATACTGTACGGTGTCAGCATCTGGTGGAGCAGTGAACCCGATGTCCTTGAACCCGAAGTACTGAACACGGAAACCGGCGAAATCATTACCGGTTACGCCACTACCAGTGCCCTGATAAATACCCTGGATACCTTGCTCAGCAAACCCGGTGGTTGGTTATCGAACGACGTGGCCCCGCCGTCGGTGCTGATGGACAACATGCCGGCCTTTGAATTCGGCGCTTTGGAGCAAGCGCGGGATCTGGCACTGATCATGCGCAAGGAATTCAGCCGCTCCCAGTCCCAGTCCACCGCCGACAACGACCTGTTCGAAGCCCACTCCAAGCTCAACATAGCCCACAGCAACTGGCTGATCCCCAGTGCCGAAAGCCAGTATGGTGATGCAATTAAACTGCTCAAGCTGTACCGCGCCCGGATTGCCGACAGCCACAACCAAAATGCCCAGTTCTACGCCCGGGCCGACAATCTCAACGAATGGCTCAAGGAAGTGCAGAAGCGCCTGGGCAGCATGTCCCAGCGCCTGTCGGCCAGTGTGGGACAGGAAAGGCTGAATACGGATCTGGCCGGCGATACCGCCGCTCGCCAATCCACGCCCAATCTCGCCAGCCAGCACATTAAAACCGGTTGGTGGCAGATAGATGACGTCTTTTATGAGGCTCGCGGTTCCTGCTGGGCACTGCTTAATTTCATGCGCGCGGTGGAAGTGGATTTTGCCGACGTGTTGAAGAAGAAGAACGCCGAAGTCAGCTTGCGGCAGATCATCCGCGAACTGGAATCCACCCAGCAAACGGTGTGGAGTCCGATGATCCTCAATGGCAGCGGCTTTGGCCTGGTGGCCAACCATTCCCTGGTCATGGCCAACTACGTGTCCCGCGCCAATGCCGCGGTGATAGATTTAACCAACTTGCTTTCACAGGGTTAATTATGAAAAAAGCTATACTGGCGACCGCTTTGCTTGCCACTTCTGTTTCTTCGGCACAGGGCGCCACCGTCATTGGCTTCAAATTGGGAGCCGACTACTGGTACACAGATGTCAGCGGTACTTTTGCTGATGGCAGCGGCCAGTACCAGGGCTTTGACTATGACAGCTCAGCCCAGACCAGTCTGTGGGTGGCGATGGAGCATCCGGTACCGGCACTGCCCAATGTGATGATCCGTCAGAACAGCCTCGATGCCGACGGTGAGCTTAACGGCGAGTTCAGCTTCGGCGGCCGTGACTTCAACGGTCCCCTGAGCGCCAACAGCGATCTGACCAATACCGATTTCGTGCTCTATTACGAATTATTGGACAACGATCTGGTATCACTGGATCTCGGTGCTGCCTACAAGCTGATGGACGGCGCCATCCGGGTTGAACAAAACGGCCTGCCCGGCCAGATGAATATCGACAGCGGTATCATCATGGGTTATGCCAGTGCCAGCATCGGCGTACCCGGCCTGGGCCTGTATGGCTTTGCCGACGTGCTGACCGGCATAGATGAGACCAGCGTCTATGACTATGCCGTTGGTCTGGGGTGGGAATTCGATGGTGTGGCCCTGGATACCCGGGTGCGCGGCGGTTACCGTGACTTCAATTTCGACGTCAACAACTTCTCAGATGTCAGCAGCAACATGGAATTCAAGGGCTTCTTTGCCGGTGTAGAGCTGGTGTTCTAAGCCGCAGGGAGTAAATAATCCACCTTCTGAAGAAGGTGGCTTTGCCTAAGCCCCCTAGAAGGGGGCCAAAAGCGACTATTGTTTACCTTACCTACTTTCTTAGTTGTTTAGCCCACTTGTGGAGCTGTGTGAGAGGTCACACAACCCAACTCGATAAGTCACAATGCCTGAGCCTCAATGTTCATTACAGGCAAAGCCTAAATTGATGATAACCACCTACTGAAGTAGGTGGTTTAGGGCTGAAAACAAAAAAAGGGATTGCACTGCAATCCCTTTTTTATTGACTTGCGGTTATGCCAAACGTTGGCGTACCACCTCAAACAGGCATATGCCGGTCGCCACAGACACGTTGAGGCTGGAGACACTGCCCGCCATGGGAATGGAAATCAGACTGTCGCAACACTCACGGGTCAGGCGTCTCAGCCCCTTGCCTTCGGCCCCCATGGCAATGGCCAGCGCGCCTTTAAGATCCGCCTTGAACAGGTCGCTGTCCGCTTCACCGGCAGCGCCGGCAATCCACACGCCGCGCTCCTGCAAGCGCTTCATGGTGCGCGCCAGATTGGTGACCTGGAACAGCGGCACAGTTTCGGCGGCACCACAGGCCACCTTGCTGACGGTGGGCGTCAGCCCGGTGGAATTGTCCTTGGGTACTATGACGCCATGGACACCTGCGGCATCGGCATTGCGCAGACAGGCCCCCAGGTTATGGGGATCGGTTACGCCATCAAGGATCAGCAAAAATGGCATTTCTGTCTTGTCGAGCAGCGCCTCAAGATCGTTCTCTGTCAGCACCTTTGCAGGCCGGACCCGCACAATAATGCCCTGGTGCTGTGGACTCTCGGCCTTATCATCCAGAGTCTTGCGGGATGCCGCCTGGGGCTTGACCCCCCAGGTCTGGGCTATGTCCAGCAGCGGCACTATGCGCTCGTCCTGACGGCCACTGAGCAACCACATTTCCAGCACACGTTCGGGGGCATGCTTCAGCAAGGACTCGACCGCATGAATACCAAATACCAATTCCTGTTTTTTCATTTACTTCTTTCTCTTGACTCTTTTCGCTGCCTTGGGCTTTTTAGGGGCATCTTTCTTGGCCGCTGCTGATTTGGCTGCAGGCTTGCCGCGGCGCGATTTGCCGCCCTTGGCATCACGCTCGCCTTTCGCCAGCTTGGCCCCTTCCAGATTTACCCGCTCACGGGCGCTCATGGGACGTTTGGCTCCCTTGCGTCGACCGCCATCGTCTCCCACCATCAGCAGGTCGATTTGCCTGTCGTCCAGATTCACCGCTGCCACCTTGACCGTGACCGGATCGCCTATCTGGTAGATCTGGCCCGAATTTTCGCCAATCAGACGCTGGCGATTGGGATCGTATTGGTAGTAGTCATTGCCCAGGCTGGAGATGTGCACCAAGCCATCAATAAACAGCTCATCAAGGCGCACAAACAAACCAAAACTGGTGACAGAGGCAATCACGGCACTGAAGGTATCCCCCACGTGATCCTGCATGAACTCACACTTGAGCCAGTCAGACACATCACGGGTGGCCTCATCGGCGCGGCGCTCGGTATTGGAACACTCTTCCCCGAGTAAATCCAGCTCATCCAGTTGGTAATGGAAACCACCGTCTGCGGTCCATTTTTCAGTGGCCTCGCCCTGCTCCTTGCTCAACAGGTAACGGATCACCCTATGCAATACCAAATCGGGATAACGGCGTATCGGCGAGGTAAAGTGGGAGTATTCCTCCAACGCCAGGCCGAAGTGCCCCTCGTTATCCGGGGTATAAATGGCCTGACGCATGGAGCGCAGCAGCATCACCTGGATAAGCTCGGCATCGGGACGCCCCGTGACCTGCTCCATCAGCGCTTGATAGTCGCTGGGTTGCGGTTCCAGACCACCGCCCATGCTCAGGCCACGCTCGGCGAGAAAGTCCTTGAACTGGGTCAGCTTTTGCTCTGACGGTGATTCGTGTACCCGGTATAGCACCTCACCCTTGTGTTTTTTGACAAACTTGGCCGCGGCCACGTTTGCCAGGATCATGCACTCTTCAATGATCTTGTGCGCCTGGTTGCGGGCCCTGGGCACTATGCGTTCAATCTTGCGCTGATCGTTGAAAATAAACTGGGTTTCCAGGGTTTCGAAGGCAATGGCACCACGACCGGCACGCTGCTCATCCAGCGCCAGATACAGCTCCTGCAACACCTTAAGGTGCGGGAACAGCGTCTGATGCTCGGGCTTGATGTCTCCGCCTTCCAGCATGGCCGCCACCTGGGTATAGGTAAAGCGTGCATGGGAATGCATCACAGCCGGGAAAAACTTGTAGCCGGACAGCGCCCCCTTGGCGGATACCGTCATCTCGGCCACCATGCACAATCTGTCCACACCGGGATTGAGGGAGCACAGGCCGTTGGACAGCTTCTCAGGCAACATGGGGATCACCTGGGACGGGAAGTACACCGAGTTACCGCGGGCTCGGGCCTCGGTATCCAGGGCCGAGCCTGTGCGGACATAGTGACTGACGTCGGCAATGGCCACCCACAGGCGCCAACCGCCGCCCTTCTTGCGCTCGGCATACACCGCATCGTCAAAGTCACGGGCATCTTCACCATCTATGGTCACCAGCGGCAACTGGCGCAGATCAACACGGCCGGCCTTGTCTTCTTCGGTGACTTCATCGGGAATGCGCTTGAGCTTTTTCTCTATGGATGCCGACCAGGTATGGGGCAGATCGTAATTGCGCAGGGCAATTTCAATCTCCATGCCGGGTGCCATGTCCTTGCCCAGCACCTCGGTGATCTTGCCTCCGGCACGCACATAGCGACCGGGACGACGGGTCAGTTCCACCACCACCACATCACCGTGGCGGGCACCGGCCTTATCTTCATTGGCTATCTGGATTTCCTGGGTGATGCGTTTGTCGTTGGGCACCACAAAGGCCATACCGGCATCCACCACCATGCGCCCCACCAGAGGGGCGCTGCGTTCGGTCACCAGGCGCACTATGCGGGCGTCGCGGCGGCCGCGGCGATCTACACCGGCCTTCTGGGCCAGCACCTTGTCGCCGTGGAAATACAGTTGCATATCGCGTTCGTTGATAAACAGGTCATCACCGCCCTCGTCTGGGCGGAAAAAGCCGTAACCATCTCTGTGACCCAGTACAGTGCCACACATCAGATCCATACGCTCGGGCAGGCCATAGCTCTGGCCACGGGTGAACACCAGCTCGCCATCACGCTCCATGGCACGCAGACGCCGACGCAGGGCTTCAAGCCTTTCTTCATCATGAATATTGAGGGCGTCAGCGATATGATCGCGTGTCAGGGGCGAGGTCTGGGATCTCAGGTAATCGAGGATATATTCCCGGCTGGGGATCGGGTTGTCGTACTTATCTTGTTCACGCTCAAAATGAGGGTCTTTAATCATTCAAATTCCATTGTTTTCTGCCCTCATTCCCGAGGGCGTTCAATAACTCCACATATGCTCACCCCGGGCTCTGGCCACGGAACTGGCGGGCATTTTGGATTCAAGTTTTTGCAGCAGTTTCCAGGCGTCCTGCTTCATTTTTTCATCACCGAACACTTCGTTATAGAGCCAGTGATAGGCAAGTTCATAGTCACGGGGGCTACCGTAGCCTTCGTTATAGAGGCGCACCAGCGCCATACGAGCCAGGAGATCACCGTTGGCCGCCGCCGGCAATACGTACATGACGGCGCGGTTCTTGTCCTTGAACACGTATTTGCCCTCTTCATAATAGCGGGCAATTTTCAGCATGGCCTCGGCACTTCCCTGTTCCGCCGCTTCCTTCAACATGGAAACGCCGCGGGCGGGGTCGGCCTTAAGGCACACACCGTGAATAAACATTTCCCCCCACAGAAACTGGTAAAGGGGCTGCTTAAGCACTTCGGCCCTGGCTTCAATATCCTGAACCAGCTGGCATTCGTCGTTCTTCACCTTGGTAAGGTAATAACCACCGCGGATCATGTCCAGCAACTGTTCCTGGGTATAGACATCCACAGCCTTGGTTTCGGCGTGGGCCAGGCCGGCAACTGACAGACTGAAAATCAATGCAGAGACTGAACGCAACATATCGGTTTCCAACAAAGAAGCAATGACCAATACATCGGCAGTATAACTCAATTCTTGAGTTGGAAGATGCCAATAAAAAGGCCGCTTTACGCGGCCTTATCACAACATCAGTTGAACGGACTCACCCGGATAAAGGTTTCGTTCCGATCAGGACCGGTAGAGATGATGTCGATTGGAGTTTCGAGGATCTCTTCGATACGCTTGATGTAGTTGATGGCCGCCTGTGGCAGCTGATCCATGGAGGTGGCACCAAAGGTGTTTTCGCTCCAGCCAGGCATGGTCTCATAAACAGGAGTAACCTGCTCATAACCTTCTGCCGCCAGCGGCGTTACCTTGGTCACAGTGCCATCAGGCAACTGATAACCCACACAAATCTTCACTTCTTTCAGACCGTCCAGCACGTCCAGCTTGGTCATGCAGATGCCGCTCAGACTGTTGATCTGAATGGCGCGGCGCATGGCCACGGCGTCCAACCAACCGGGACGACGCTTACGACCTGTGGTCGCACCGAATTCATGGCCCTTGGTGCCCAGGTGATCACCGATTTCACACAGGAGTTCAGTCGGGAATGGACCTGCACCCACACGGGTGGCATAGGCCTTCATGATACCCAGTACATAGTCCAGATGACGTGGACCGAAACCGCTGCCTGTGGCCACGCCACCGGCTGTGGTGTTGGACGAGGTCACGAACGGATAAGTACCGTGGTCTATGTCCAGCAGAGTACCCTGGGCGCCTTCGAACAGAATGTTTTCACCATTCTTACGGGCGGTGTCCAGCAGGTCGGTCACATCGACGCACATGCTCTTGAGGTAGTCGGCCATGGCCAGCGCATCCTCAAGGGTCTTCTGGTAGTCAACAGCCTCAACACCATAGTATTCGGTCAGCATGAAGTTGTGATACTTCATCACTTCCTTCAGCTTTTCGGCGAACAGCTCGGCATTGAACAGATCACCCACGCGCAAACCGCGACGGGAAATCTTGTCTTCATAGGCTGGACCGATACCACGACCGGTAGTACCAATGGCCTTGTTGCCACGGGCCTTTTCACGGGCGATATCCAGTGCACAGTGGAATGGCAGGATCAGAGGACAGGCCTCGGAGATCAGCAGACGTTCTTCAACGGGAACGCCACGCTCTTTGAGCATGTTGATCTCTTTCATCAGGGCGTCGGGGGCCAAAACCACACCGTTGCCGATAATGCATTTCACATTATCACGCAATATGCCTGAAGGGATCAGATGAAGAATGGTTTTCTCACCGTCGATAACCAGAGTATGACCAGCGTTATGGCCACCTTGGTAACGAACTACGTATTTTGCCTGTTCTGTCAGAAGGTCGACAATCTTACCTTTTCCCTCGTCACCCCATTGAGTGCCGAGAACAACTACGTTTTTGCCCATTGTTTGCTGCAAGGTTGCGGTTAAAGTGGAATTTTAACAGACCAACAGGGGGGACAAGCAAGATATTTATGAAAAAATAATCAGCAAAACCAGGCCTGCAGTGACCAAACCACCACCAATTCGACGCAAAACATACTGATTTTGATTGGAAATTTCGTTCAAATATTGCTTCCAACGATTTGGGAATAATAATGGACCCAAACCTTCTAAAATCAATACCAGCGCCAGAGACAGCATCATGAGTTGCAGCGACATCTTTCCCTCCTTTTTCTGAGTTTTCAGTGTGCCCCGACAACCAAAAACTGGCAAGTCAATCGCAAGTCTTTATTTCAAAGGCACTTTAAAGTCGTTCAAGATGTTCTGCCTCGTAACAGCCCCCAGGATGAGACATCCTTCATCCAGAGAAAAGCTAACCAGTAAACCCAGACTTTCACCGCTTTCAGACAATTTAAGGGCAATAAAAAACCCGGCACAGGCCGGGTTTTTTGATGCACAAACCTCTCGTCGCGATATTAACGCTTGGAGAACTGTGGCTTACGACGTGCTTTACGCAGACCCACTTTCTTACGCTCAACTTCACGAGCGTCACGGGTAACGAAACCAGCAGCACGCAGAGTAGGACGCAGAGCCTCATCCAGTTGCATCAGAGCACGGGTGATACCGTGACGGATAGCACCGGCTTGACCAGTGATACCACCGCCTTTAACGGTTACATAGATGTCCAGCTTCTCAGTCATTTCAACCAGTTCGAGAGGTTGACGAACAACCATACGAGCGGTTTCACGACCGAAGTAAACATCCAGAGGACGTTGGTTAACGATGATGTTACCACTGCCTACTTTAGCGAATACGCGAGCGGTAGAAGTTTTGCGACGGCCAGTGCCGTAGTACTGTGTTGCAGCCATTTGCTTAATCCCGTTTAGATATCAAGAACTTGAGGTTGTTGTGCAGCGTGGTTGTGTTCAGCGCCAGCATAAACTTTCAGCTTGCGGAACATTTCACGACCCAGAGGGCCTTTTGGCAACATACCCTTAACTGCTTTCTCGATGATCATTTCTGGCTTGTGAGCTTGCAGCTTCTCGAAGCTGATTTGCTTGATGCCACCAGGGAAGCCTGAGTGCGAGTAGTACATTTTGCCAGCTGCTTTGTTGCCGGTCACAGTCACTTTCTCGGCATTAACAACGATGATGTAATCACCGGTATCAACGTGAGGAGTGTACTCAGCCTTGTGCTTACCACGCAGGCGACGAGCAATTTCAGTAGCGATACGACCGAGGGTCTTGCCTTCGGCGTCAACAACGTACCAGTCACGAGTTACAGTTTCTGGCTTAGCAGTAAAAGTCTTCATTATTACAAAAACCCAAAGTTAAATTCTGTCTCACATGTTACCTGTTGTCAGATAACACAAAATTGCCTTTCCCGTGCCCCTTCGAGCAGAGAAATTGGCTATTAAAATCCGCCCAATTGGCGGAGTAACGTGGGCAGGTGGCGGATTATAGCCAAGACCTGGTTAAAAATCACCTGCTTTTTCACATTGAAAATAAAAATCCGCGACTATCAGGGCAAGTGTTCCAGTGCCAGGTAATCGTGGGATTGCATTTCAATCAAGCGAGAGCGGCAACGGCGGAACTCGAAGCTTAACTGACCGTCGGTATAAATCTGCTCCAGGGGTACCGCGGCCGAAATAATCAGCTTCACATGGCGCTCATAGAACTCATCCACCAGGGCCAGGAAACGGCGGGCAATGTCATCGCCGGTCTGCTGCGCCCCCATCTGCTCCAGACCACTTAGCAGCACGGTATGATACAGGCGAGCCAACTCCATATAGTCACGCTGGCTGCGGGGGCCGTCACACAGGGCGCGGAAGTCCGCCAGTAACACCCCCTGGGCCTGCTGGCGAATCACTATATCCCGTCCTTCAATTTCGATGCTGTCCCGACTGATTTCAGACTCTGGCGCCAACTGGGCAAAATAGCTCAACAGGTTGGTATCTGCCTGGGGATCGAGCGGGTAATGGTAAATCTCCGCCTGCTCCAGGGTACGCAGACGATAGTCAATGCCCGAGTCCACGTTCAATACCTGACAATGCTTGTTGATGAGGGCAATGGCCGGCAAAAAGCGCGCCCGCTGCAACCCGTTACGGTAAAGGTCATCGGGAATAATATTGGAGGTGGCTACCAGCACAACTCCTTCCTTGAACAGGGCCTCAAACAGGGTGCCGAGCAGCATGGCATCCGTGATATCAGAGACAAAAAATTCATCAAAGCAAATGACCTGATAACGTTCGGCCATTTGTTTGGCAATGACCAACAGCGGATCCCGGGTGCCCTTGAGCCGGTCCAGATCCAGATGCACCTGATGCATGAAACGGTGAAAATGCGCCCTGAGCTTGCGCTGACCGGGCAGTGCCTCATAGAAGGTATCCATCAGGTAGGTCTTGCCACGGCCCACCCCACCCCACAGGTACAAGCCCAGAACAAATTCATCGCTCTTGCCAAAGCCAATGCGGCTGCCGAGGCGGCTGAGCAAGCCCTTGGGGGCCTGAGCCTCAAGCAAAGCCTCGTAGACCCGTTGCAGGGCTTTGACCGCCTGCTCCTGGGCGAGGTCGTGGGAAAAACCTTCGCGGGTCAAATCCTGTTGGTAATGCTGCCAGGGACTCAGATGCGACACTTGAATTCTTCTCTTCTAGCCTTATATGAAAATCGCAGCATGTTACCATGGCCGGCACGGCTAAGGTATAGCAGCGGCCAGACCGCAGGGTGTCGTTCCGACACCGGGGCTGGCAGTTGGACTTAAAGGATTGATTAACCTTTGTTAATCAACACGAACTTTGATACAACCCCCGAGTCGGAGGAATTAAACTGGAGCCAATTCCAGATAATCCGATACCCAGATTTGGAGCCTAACAGCCATGAAAACCAAACTCAGTCTAGTTTCTGCCGCCATTCTCAGTGCCAGTCTGACCCTGGTACCCGCCGTATCCCAGGCAGCCTTACCGCAAGTCTTTGAAGGTCAAACCATGCCGAGTTTGGCCCCCATGCTGGAGCAAACCACCCCGGCAGTGGTGTCGGTCGCCGTTTCCGGCACCCATGTGTCCAAACAAAGAGTTCCGGATGTGTTCCGCTATTTCTTTGGTCCCAACGCCCCCCGCGAGCAGGTTCAGGAACAGCCCTTCCGAGGCCTGGGCTCGGGGGTGATTATCGATGCCGACAAGGGCTACATAGTCACCAACAACCATGTGATCGATGGCGCCGACGAGATCAAAATCGGTTTACACGATGGTCGGGAAGTGGAAGCCAAGTTAATTGGCACCGACAGCGAGTCCGATATCGCCTTGTTGCAAATCGAAGCCAAGAACCTCACCGCCATCAAGGCCGCCGACTCAGATAAGCTGCGGGTAGGTGACTTTGCAGTGGCCATAGGCAATCCCTTTGGCCTGGGACAAACGGTTACCTCGGGAATCGTCTCGGCCTTGGGGCGCAGCGGCCTCGGCATCGAGATGCTGGAAAACTTTATCCAGACGGACGCCGCCATCAACAGTGGTAACTCGGGCGGAGCATTGGTGAACCTGCGCGGCGAATTGATAGGCATCAACACCGCCATTGTGGCCCCCGGAGGTGGTAACGTGGGGATTGGTTTTGCCATACCCGCCAACATGGTGCATGCCCTGGTGCAACAAATAATTGAGCACGGCGAAGTGCGCCGCGGCGTGTTGGGGATCTCCGGACGGGATCTCGACAACCAACTGGCTCAGGGCTTTGGTCTTGATACCCAGCACGGCGGCTTCGTCAATGAAGTCCTCGCCGACAGCGCCGCCGAAAAAGCCGGTATCAAGGCGGGCGATATCATAGTCAGCGTCAATGGCCGCAAGATTAAATCCTTCCAGGAGCTGAGGGCCAAGGTGGCCACCCTGGGTGCCGGTGCCAAGGTGGAGCTGGGTATTATCCGCGACGGTGATGAAAAAACCGTGGAAGTCACTCTGGGCGAAGCCAGTCAAACCACGGCCGCAGCAGGTGAAGTACACCCGCAACTCTCGGGTGCCAAGCTGGAAAATGCCGATAAAGGGGTGGAGATCACCGAACTTGAACAGGGCTCTCCAGCAGCACTCAGTGGCCTGCAAAAAGGCGACCTGATTGTCGGCGTCAATCGCTCCCCGATTAAAGATCTCAAGCAGTTGCGTGAAAGGCTCAAGGAGCAGGACGGTGCCGCAGCGCTGAAAATACTCCGTGGCAGAACCCAATTGTATCTGGTACTGCGTTAAGCCCAGAAGCCCAGCTCCCATGCTGGGCTTCTTCTTGATAACCATGCTAATCTAGCTCAACTTTTTACCGTTCACTGTCCCTGATGATGAAACACACACTGCTCTATTTCACCAAAGCCATAGTCTTCGGTCTCTTGATGGCTGCGGTGTTCCTGCTGGTCAATCACTTGCTGGGCAATCAGGCCAATAATCTGTTCCGGGTGCGCGATGACAATACCGCTGAACTGTCTTTTGCCAAGGCGGTTCGCCGGGCGGCTCCCGCGGTGGTGAATATTTACAGTCTCAGCATAGACCAGCGCCAGCCACTCAATTCCGGCGCCCTGCAGGGACTGGGCTCGGGCGTGATCATGAGTAAACAGGGCTATGTACTGACCAATTACCACGTGATCAAAAAGGCCGATGAAATAGTGGTGGCGCTGCAGGATGGACGCAGGTTCAGCGGTGAGGTGGTCGGTTCGGATCCGGAAACCGATCTGTCGGTGCTCAAGATTGAAGGCGACAACCTGCCTGTGGTACCACTCAATCTCAATTCCCTGCCCCAGGTGGGGGATGTGGTGCTGGCCATTGGCAACCCCTATAACCTGGGGCAAACCATCACCCAGGGCATTATCAGCGCCACAGGTCGCAATGGTTTGAGTTCTGGCTACCAGGACTTCCTGCAAACCGATGCCGCGATTAACGCCGGTAATTCGGGCGGCGCCCTGGTTGATACCGCGGGGGTACTGGTGGGTATCAATACTGCCGCATACCAGATTGGTGGCGAAGGTGGCGGCCATGGCATCAACTTCGCGATTCCAATCAAGTTGGCCTATTCCATCATGGGCAAGCTGATTGAAAATGGACGGGTTATCCGCGGTGCCATGGGTTTCTCTGGCATGCCCGTGGTGCCCGTGATGGCTCAGATCCTCAAGCTGCCCGATCTGCGTGGCGTTATCATTACCGATATTGATGCCGCGGGACCGGCCGCCCAAGCCAAGTTAATGCCAAGGGATGTGATAATTCAGTATGCCGGCGAAGATGTACCCGGCGTGGATATGCTGATGGACAGGATTGCCGAAACGGCCCCCGGGACCGAGATCACTATGACCATAATCCGTCAGGGAGAGTCCTATACCGTTCCCGTGGTAATTGGTGAGAAGGTCAGCCAGTACAATTAGCCCGCATCCCTTCGGTAAATACTGAAAAAATGCCCGGCGTGTCCGGGCATTTTATTGAGGTGTTTGTTGAGTAGGCTATCAGCGCTTATCCGTAGGGCTGGCCAAATCCACCAGCCGGACCCAAAATGCCATTTCCAAACACACCCCCAGGGCCAGCAGCACCATGGATGGCATTTTTGCACCGGCGAGATAACTCACCGCCGCGGCAAGCAGCAACAGTGCCGGTACCGCCCACCTTGCAATCTTCATCATGTCCATGGCTCCCAATGCCAACCGAGATTTGTAACCATCCTATAACAAAAAAACCACCGGTCAAGGTGGTTTTTTAAGCATCATATTCCAAAAAATAATCAGCGGATCCTTTCTACCGAACCGCCAAGACCGGAAAATTTGGACTCTATGTGTTCATAGCCGCGATCCAGGTGATAGATGCGGTCCACTATGGTCACACCATCGGCCATCAGACCCGCGATCACCAGGCTGGCTGAGGCGCGCAGATCGGTGGCCATCACCTGGGCACCGCTCAAGCGCTCAACTCCGTGAATAATGCAGGTATGACCTTCCAGCTCCATATCCGCCCCCATGCGCATCAGCTCGGGCACGTGCATAAAGCGGTTTTCAAAAATGGTCTCGGTCACATTGGCAGAACCCTCTGCCAAGCTGTTGAGCACACAGAACTGCGCCTGCATATCGGTTGGAAAGGCGGGATAAGGCGCCGTTTTGATGTTAACTGCCTTGGGTCTCTGACCTTTCATATCTAGTGCTATCCAGTCTGGCCCTGTGGTTATCTCGGCGCCTGCATCTTCCAACTTGGCCAATACCGCCTCCATGGAGCCCGGGTCCGCCGACAGGCAACGAATGCTGCCGCGGGTCACGGCCGCAGCCACCAGGAAGGTACCTGTCTCAATTCTGTCAGGCATGACCCGGTAGTGGCAGCCGCTCAGCTTTTCAACACCGGTAATTTTCAGTGTGGCTGTGCCTATGCCGGAAATCTTGGCTCCCATGGCCTGCAGGCAGTGAGCCAGATCTATGACTTCAGGTTCACGGGCGGCGTTCTCAATCACGGTCTCGCCGTCTGCCAGGGCCGCGGCCATCAGCAGGTTCTCGGTGGCACCGACGCTGACCATATCCATAAAGATGTGGGCGCCCTTGAGGCGACCATCAACCCGCGCCTTGATATAGCCTTCCTTGACCTCAATTTTGGCGCCCATTTGCTCCAGCCCCTGCAAGTGCAGGTTAACCGGGCGGGCACCTATGGCGCAGCCGCCGGGCAGGGATACGTCGGCCTTGCCGTAGCGCGCCAACAGGGGGCCCAGGATCAGGATCGAGGCCCGCATGGTTTTCACCAATTCATAGGGGGCCACAAAATGGTTGATATCGGCGCAGTCGATGCGCACTGTGCCATCCTGCTGCTCTACCCTGGCACCCAGGCATTGCAATAACTTGCAGCTGGTGTCCACATCCTTGAGCTGCGGTACGTTGGTTACCACAAACTCACCTTCGGCTAGTACACCGGCCATCAGAATCGGCAAGGCCGCATTCTTGGCACCGGAGATCACCACATCGCCGGCAAGCGCTCCGCTTGCCTGAATCTTTAATTTATCCACTACGGCTCGCTTACATGTTGAAGACTTTTTCACGCTTCCACTGGGTGGGCGTGAAGGTCTTGATTGACAGGGCGTGCAGGGCACCGCTGGTGATCTGTTCCATCAGAGGGGCATAAATGGCCTGTTGTTGTTTGATTCGGCTCATGCCTTCAAAGCACTCACCCACGGCCAAAACCTGGTAATGGCTGCCGTCGGTGGTCACCCGCACTTCTTCCAGTTGCAGGGCGGCTTTCAAAATCTCTTCAATCTGTTTGCAATCCATGGATGGCTTAACCTTCATTTACTGGTCTTTTCATTGAAAAAGACGTCTAAATCGTACAGAGCGATCAGCTTGCTGATCTGTGGCGCAGGATTGACCAGCGTCAGGGCTTGGCCACGACTTGCGGCACCTTGCCACAATTCCAGCAAAAATGCGATGCCGGCACTGTCACTGTATTCGAGTTCACTCAAATCGAGGCAACCTGTGCTTGCAGCAAGCAAGTCCCCTTTTTGGTCACTCAGACGCCTGACCTCAGCGCTATCCAGGCGTCCCCTGATCCGGCAGCTGTCACCGTCACAGATAAACTCGATCACTGGGCAGCCACCTTTTCGACTTTGTCTTTGCGGGTCACTTTGGCAATGGCTTTTTCCTTAAGCATGTTAATCACGGCTTCTATGCCTTGCTGACGGATGATATTGCCTATTTCGGATTGCTTGGAAGACAGCAGGCTGACGCCTTCGGCCACCAGGTCAAATGCCTTCCAGCTGTCATCCTTCAAGCGACGTACCTTGAACAGCAGCTTGATTGGCGGACGGCCTTTCTCAATGATCTGCACATTGACCTCAACCATTTTCTCGGCGGCAAAGTCGGCAGTCGGGGAAAACTCCACCGCCTGATTGGTGTATTCGGTGAAGGCCTGGGCATAGGTTGCCACCAGGTATTCCTCGAACGCCGCCACGAAACGATTGCGCTGGTCTTCGGTGGTCTCTTTCAGATACTGACCCAGCACCTTGTATGACGCATACTTGTAATCAATGTAGGGCATCAGCTCTTCACGCACTATCACCTTGAGGTGATCCTGATTTGCCTCAATCAGATCGTGATCGCGGTTGAAACGATCAAAAGTATTGTTGGATACCTCACGCACCATGGCGTAGGGGTCCATGGTGTTGACCTCAGCGGCCTGGGCCAGGCCCAGCCACAGACTCATTATCAGGCCAAGTACGACTTTAAACATGGCACGCTCTCCTATTTATCCTTGGAACCCATACTGTACAGGAACTGACCTATCAGATCCTCCAGTACCAGTGCAGAACGGGTGTCTTCAATACGATCGCCATCGGTCAGGATGGCGACATCATCATCAACAAAACCGGGAACCAGGCCAAGGAATTGCTCCCCCAACAAGCCCGAGGTCAGTATCGCCAGGCTGCTGGTTTCGGGAAAGCCGGCATAACGCTTGTCCATGGTCAAAGTCACAACGGGTTCCAGCTTGTCAGGATCCAGGTTAATGGCACTGACACGACCCACCACCACGCCACCGACCTTCACAGGTGAACGCACCTTAAGGCCGCCCACATTGGCGAATCGGGCATAGAGGGTATAAGTGCCCTCGTTTGTTTTAACTTCCACATTGGCGACCTTGAACACCAGCACCAAAAAAGCAGCGATACCGGCCAGCAGGAAGGTTCCAACCCAAATCTCTATTTTACGTGTCGACATCTCTTAAACCCTTGTAGCAAATCCTTCAGCAACGGATGCATTAACCAAACATGATAGCGGTAAGCAAAAAATCCAGGGCCAACACCGCCAGGCTGGACTGCACCACGGTTGAGGTGGTGGCCTTGCTGATCCCCTCGGGATTGGGCACCACTTCGTAACCCCGATACAGGGCTATCCAGGTCACTACCACGGCAAAGACCACGCTCTTAATCAGGCAGTTGGCTATATCCTGCCGCCATTCAACGGCGGCCTGCATAATGGACCAGAAGGAGCCACTGTCGATGCCCTTCCATTCCACGCCCACCAAATGCCCCCCCCAAATACCCACAGTGGTGAACAGCAAGGCCAGCAGCGGCATACTGATCACCCCGGCCCAGAATCTGGGTGCGATTATCTGCCGCAGGGGATCTATGGCCATCATTTCCAGGCTGGAAAGCTGTTCAGTGGTTTTCATCAGGCCAATTTCTGCCGTCAGCGCCGAACCGGCGCGACCGGCAAACAGCAGCGCCGTTACCACAGGCCCCAGCTCCCGCAACAGACTCAGGGACACCATGGGGCCCAGGCTGTCCTCGGTGCCAAAATCCACCAAAATCGTGTAGCCCTGCAATGCCAGTACCATGCCGATAAACAACCCGGACACCAGGATGATCACCATGGACTGCACACCTACAACGTAAAGCTGTTTGATCAGCAGTGGCGTGCCCTTGGCTGGTCTTGGCACCCGCATGACTGAGCGCCACAGCATAACCCCGGCCCGACCGAGGCCGGTCACCAGTTCTATGGCTCCGGCACCCAGGCGGGCGATTAAATCAATCAACACCCAGTAGCTCCTTCTTATAATCCGCGGCCGGATAATGAAACGGCACCGGACCGTCCGGCTCACCACCGATAAATTGCTTCAATTGCGGATTGTCCGCCTGCTTCAGCTCGGCCGGCGTACCGTGAGCTATGACTTTGCGGTCGGCTATCACATACACATAGTCGGCAATGCCAAGCACCTCATCCACATCGTGGGAAACCACTACCGAGGTCAAATTGAGGGCATCGGATAACTCCCTGATGAGCTTAACCAGCACCCCCATGGAAATGGGATCCTGGCCGGCAAAGGGCTCATCGTACATCACCATTTCCGGCTCCAGCGCTATGGCGCGGGCCAAAGCCGCCCGCCTTTGCATACCGCCGGACAATTCATTGGGCATCAGGAAAGCAGCACCGCGCAGTCCCACGGCCTCCAGCTTCATCAGCACTATGCGGCGGATGATGGATTCCGGCAGCCCCGAGTGCTCCCGCAGTGGAAATGCTGTGTTATCAAACACATTCATATCGGTAAACAGGGCACCGCTTTGGAACAGCATGCTCATGCGCTTGCGCAGTTCAAACAGTTCGCTGCGGCTGGCCTGATGCACATCGACACCATCAAACAGCACCTGGCCCTGATCCGGAGTCAATTGACCCCCTATCAGTTTCAGCAGCGTGGTTTTACCTATGCCACTGGGCCCCATGATGGCCGTCACCTTGCCCCTGGGAATGCGTAAACTGATATCGTCATAAATAATCCGCTCGCCGCGGCTAAATCCCAGATTACGGATTTCGACCAGCGTACTGGCAGTTTGATTCATAGTGGATTCCGGTAACTGAAATGGGGTGACATAGGCCTTCCTGGCGCTGTGCTGAAGAGGGGCAAATTGTACGGAATTGCACAGCAGGCTACAACCGCCTGCATACTAACTTCCTACTGATACTTTCAATTTGCCTGATTTCCAGCGAAAATGCGCCTTTATCACCCGTATTATTGTGAATAAATGTTATTCAATATTTTCCTGTTGGTTACAGGCTTGGCCGTTTTGGTGTGGAGTGCCGATAAATTTGTTTATGGTGCCGCCGCTTTTGCCCGTAATTTAGGGCTCCCGCCCATTCTTATTGGTATAACCATTGTGGGTATGGGAACCTCTGCGCCTGAGATGTTTGTCGCCGCCACCGCCTCCATGGAAGGTATGATGGACACGGCCATTGGTAACGTACTGGGCTCCAACATCGCCAATATCACCCTGATCCTGGGCCTGACGGCCTTGCTGGGTGCCATAGGTGTCAGTTCCCAGACTCTCAAACGGGAAATTCCCATGATGCTGGGCGGCACAGTGCTCGCAGGCGTCTTTCTCCATGACAAGATTTTGAGCCGCAGTGAAGGAATGATGCTGCTGGCGGTTTTCCTGGCCCTGATGGCTTACCTCATCTGGCACGCCTTGACCAGCAAGGAGCAGGATCCTTTGGCCGATGAAGCCGACAGTGAGATCCCCAAGGATGTGCCTACACCCAAGGCGCTGATGTGGCTGGTTGTGGGTATAGTGCTGCTGCCACTGGCTGCCAACTGGATGGTGGAAGGCGCCGTTGGTATTGCCCGGATATTCGGACTGTCTGATCTGGTCATTGGCCTCACCATCATCGCCGTTGGCACCAGTCTGCCGGAACTGGCGGCCTGCGTTGCCGGGGTGCTGAAAAAGGAAGACGATCTCGCCATAGGCAATATCGTCGGTTCCAACATATTCAATATTCTGGCAGTGCTGGCGTTACCGGGCTTGATAGCGCCCGGCGCCATTGACGCCCAGGCTGCCGGACGTGACTTTTACATGGTACTGGCCACCAGCGCAGCCCTGGCACTGCTGGTATTGACCACGGGTCGCAAGCGTCAGTTGCAACGCTGGCATGGCGTCGTTCTACTGCTGCTCTTTGGCGCCTACCAATACCTGTTGTTCCAAAGCCACGCATAGGCACCAGGCAATAACGAGAGAGAGTTTTATGCTAGACAGAAAGCAGCTGCGCCAATGGGGCAGAAAAGTCATCGATATAGAAAAAGCGGCGCTGGACAACCTGTACCAGTTCGTCGACAGCGATGAGTTTGCCGACGCCTGCGAACTGATACTGCAATGCACCGGTAAGGTGATAGTCATGGGCATGGGGAAATCCGGGCACATTGGCAACAAGATATCCGCCACCCTGGCCAGTACGGGTACACCGGCATTTTTCGTGCACCCCGGTGAAGCCAGCCATGGCGATCTGGGTGTACTGAGCAGCAATGACATAGTGCTGGCCATCTCCAATTCCGGTGAATCGAGCGAAATCCTGACCCTGATGCCTGTCATCAAGCGCCAGGGCATTCCCATGATAGCCATGACAGGCAAGCCCGAATCCACCATGGCCAAACTGGCGCAATTGCACCTTTGTATCAAGGTGCAGGAAGAAGCCTGCCCCCTCGGCTTGGCACCCACCTCCAGTACCACAGCCACTTTGGTGATGGGCGATGCACTGGCCGTGGCCCTGCTGCAGGCCAAGGGCTTTACCAAGGACGACTTTGCCCTGTCTCACCCGGGCGGCGCCCTGGGGCGCAAGTTACTGCTCAAGGTCAGTGATGTGATGCACAAGGGTGACGGCCTGCCTTTGGTGGGACACGATATCTGTATTACCGAGGCCCTCTACGAAATCTCCAAAAAAGGCCTGGGTATGACCGCCATTGTTGATGAAGACGGCCGTCTGGAAGGGATCTTTACCGACGGTGATCTCAGACGGGTGATAGACGCCCAGATTAATCTGAGACAAACCCGGATTGCCGAGGTCATGACCCGTAACTGCATCACCACCAGCGCAGACATTCTGGCGGCCCAGGCCCTGAAACAGATGGAAGACAAAAACATCAACGGCCTGATAGTGGTCGATGCCGACAAGCGTCCCATAGGCGCCCTCAATATGCTGGATATGGTCAAGGCAGGGGTGATCTGATGAGAGAAGCACTCTATGGCCCGGTATCAGAGGCCAACTGGCAGAAAGCCGAACAGATAAAACTGCTGATCTGCGACGTAGACGGGGTATTCTCCGACGGTCGTATTTACCTGGGTAACCAGGGCGAAGAACTCAAGGCTTTCCACACCCGCGACGGTTTTGGGGTCAAGGCCCTGCTCGGCGCAGGTATCCAGGTAGCGGTGATCACAGGCCGCAAGTCACAGATTGTTGAGAACCGCATGAAGGCGCTCGGCATCAAGCACATCTATCAGGGCGTGGACAACAAGTTCGAACCCTATGAGGAGCTGCTGAAGCTCTACGGCGTTACCCCCGCACAGACAGCTTATATAGGCGATGACATGGTGGACTTGCCCGTCATGCAGGCGGTTGGCCTGTCGGTTTGTGTTGCCGATGGTCATCCCTGGGTCAGACGCCATGCGGACCTGGTCACTTATCAGGGTGGTGGATTTGGCGCTCTGCGGGAGCTGGCCGATCTGCTGCTGATGGCTCAGGACAAGTTTGATAGCGCCCACGGGATGAGCGTATGAACCGGGTGACCCTGGCCATCATCGCCTTCTTCGGCACCGCGCTGCTGCTCTACTGGCAAGTGCAGTCGAAACAGAATGCGGGCGAAGGCAAGCAAACCTCATCCCAGCTGCTGCCGGACTTTGTCGCCACCGAACTGCGCAGTGTCGAGTACAATGACAAAGGCCAGGTCAGCAGCAAGGTGAGTGCCAGCTACATGGAGCATTTCCAGGCCAGCAACATTACCGAATTCACCGAGCCCGTGTATCTGATCTATCCCAATGAAGGCGCGGCCCAATGGCGTCTGTCTGCCAGTCGCGGCAAGCTCAGCAAAAACAGCGGCAAGGTGGTACTGGAACAGGATGTGCAAATCCAGGCAATCAGCCAACAGGAACCGCTGCAAAATCTATCCACCAGCTATCTGGAGCTGGATTTGAACACTATGATAATGACTTCGAACAGGCCAATTTTGGTCTTCGGCAAAGGATTCAATGTCACCGGCCAGGGCCTGTATGCCGATCTCAATGCCCAGGAAGTCAAACTGCTCAGTCAGGTAAAAGGAAGCTATGAACCCAAGTAAAACCCTGCTGGCACTGGCACTGTGCCTGTGCAGCACCATGGCCACAGCCAAAAACAACGACCTGCTGCAGGAATTGAAAATTGCTGCCGCCACCCAATTTGCCGACATCAAGAACAAGCGGGTGGTCTATGGTGGGCCGGTACTGCTGACCCAGGGCAGCCTGAAGATCACCGCTCAGGAACTCAGTGCCTATACCGATGAAGCCTCAGGACAAAGGGTATTGGTGGCCAAGGGCAAGCCCGCCACCTACAGTCAGACCCTGGATGACGGCCGCCAGGCCAGCGCCAGTGCCAATGAGATCAGCTACAACATGGACAATCGCACCATGACGCTCACGGGCAATGCCAAAATTGAACAGGATGGCAGCCAGGTCAACGCCGACAAAATCATTTATGACATTGAAAAGCAGCAACTGAAGGCCGACAGCAGCCAAAAAGGCGATGAACGGGTGATCACCATCATCAAGCCGGAAAACTATCAGGAACAGTTGGCTCCCAAGCCCGAAGAACAAGAGCAGGATAAGGAGCCGGTTCGCCAATGACGGAACTGATCCTTAAGGCCAGCAATCTGGCCAAAAGCTACAAAAACCGCACCGTGGTCAAGGACGTCAGTCTCAGCGTGCGCACCGGCCAGGTGGTCGGTCTGCTGGGCCCCAATGGCGCCGGCAAAACCACCACCTTCTACATGGTGGTGGGGCTGGTGAAAAGTGACAAGGGCAGCATCCATATCAACGAAGATGACCTGACCCTGGACCCCATGCATCTGAGGGCTCGCAAGGGCATAGGCTACCTGCCCCAGGAAGCAAGCATTTTCCGTAAGCTGTCCGTGCACGACAACATCATGGCGGTACTGCAAACCCGCAAGGATCTGGACCAGGATCAGCGTGAAGAGGAACTGGAGCAGCTGCTGGAAGAGTTCCACATCACCCATATCCGCGACAACATGGGCATGTCTTTGTCCGGTGGTGAGCGGCGCCGGGTCGAAATCGCCCGTGCTCTGGCCGCCAATCCGCGCTTTATTCTGCTCGATGAACCCTTCGCCGGTGTCGACCCCATTTCGGTCATAGACATCAAGAAAATAATTGAGCAGCTCAAGAGTCGCGGCCTCGGCATATTAATCACGGATCACAACGTCAGAGAAACCCTTGATGTCTGTGAAAAAGCCTACATAGTCAGCCATGGCAACCTCATCGCCGAAGGCACCCCTGCCGAGATTCTGGACAATCAGCAGGTGCGGGCGGTGTACTTGGGTGAGCAATTCAGGCTATAGTTAAATTTAGCCTGATCTCTATCTCATTAAGGAAGAGTGCAACTGGCCAGCAGTTCACAAAACTGATAGAAAACAGCTTTCTGATAACAATAACAGTCAAGGATCCGCAGTAGATGAAAGCGTCACTCCAGCTCAAGCTGGGCCAACAACTGACCATGACGCCGCAATTGCAACAGGCCATCAGGCTGTTGCAACTTTCTTCACTTGAACTGCAACAGGAAATTCAACAAGCGCTGGATTCCAACCCTTTGTTGGAGCTGGACGATGACCAATTCGACAGCCAGGAGCGCAGCGATTCAGATCACAGGGAGCAGGACGACTTCTCCGAGCCCGTCACGGCCAGCAGTAACGATGACAGCTCCACCCTGGAAACCTCCGACGCCCTGACCCAGCAGTCCATGCCCGATGAATTGCCCATGGATACCACCTGGGACGAAGTGTTCACCGCCGCCCCTGCTTCCGGCAGCGGCTCCATGATGCGCGATGATGATATGCCCTTCCAGGGAGAGACCAGCGACGGGCTTTATGAACACCTGGAATGGCAAAAGAACCTCACCCCTTTCTCAGACACCGACATGGCCATAGCCACCGCCATCATAGACGCCATAGATGAACGCGGTTACCTGACCCAGACCACGGAAGACATACTCGAAGCCATGGGCGACGATGAAGTGGAGCTGGACGAAGTGGAAGCCGTGCTCAAGCGCATCCAGCACTTCGACCCCATAGGGGTGGCCGCAAGGGACCTCAGTGAATGCCTGCTGATCCAGCTGGCCCACTTTGCCGCCGATACGCCACACCTGGAAAACGCCAAACTGCTGATCCGCGACCATCTGGATCTGATTGCCGCCAGGGACTTCCGCACCCTGATGCGCAAAACCCGTCTGAAGGAAGATGAGCTGCGTGAAGCCATAGTGCTGATCCAGAGCCTCAATCCCCGTCCGGGTGAACAGGTCACGTCCGGCAAGGACGAGTACGTTATCCCCGACGTCTCTGTGAGCAAGAAAAATGGCCGCTGGGTGGTGGAACTCAATCCCGATTGCATGCCCAAGCTCAACGTCAATCAGCATTACGCCGCCATGGCCCGCACCAGTCGCAGTCAGGCTGACAGCCAGTTTATCCGTGGCCATTTGCAGGAAGCCAAGTGGTTTATCAAGAGCCTGGAGAGCCGCAACGACACCCTGCTCAAGGTGGCCAATTGCATAGTGCAGTTCCAGCAAGGTTTCTTTGAGTACGGTGAAGAAGCCATGAAGCCCATGGTGCTGAACGACATAGCCGAAGCGGTGGAAATGCATGAGTCCACCATTTCCAGGGTGACCACCCAAAAGTACATGCATACCCCGCGGGGTATTTTCGAATTGAAGTATTTCTTCTCCAGCCATGTCAGTACGGAAGACGGTGGAGAATGCTCGTCTACGGCCATCCGCGCCTTTATCAAGAAACTGGTGGCTGCAGAAAATCAGAAGAAACCATTGAGCGACAGCAAAATGGCGGAACTTCTGGCGGAACAGGGAATCAACGTTGCTAGACGTACCATTGCAAAGTACCGTGAAGCAATGCTGATCCCGCCGTCAAACCAGCGTAAAAGCTTATAACTCACTGTAAAAACTGGAGGAAAGTGTCTATGCAAATCAATCTGACTGGGCACCATATCGAAATTACAGATTCACTGCGTAACTATGTAGAGAGCAAATTTACCAAGCTTGAACGCCACTTCGAACAGATCAATAATGTGCACGTTGTGCTCAATGTTCAAAAAATGCAGCAGATTGCAGAAGCCAAGCTGCACCTCAATGGTGGTGAAGTGTTTGCCACGTCTGAGCATGAAGACATGTACGCCGCCATCGACGCTCTGATTGATAAATTGGATCGTCAGGTCATCAAACACAAAGAGAAACTGACTAAGCACTAAAAGATGGAACTGAGTACCATCCTGAGGCCGGAGTGCACCACCTGTGCCACTCCGGGCAGTAAGAAAAAGGTACTGGAACTGATCAGCGATATCGCCAGCGCCCAGTACCCCACCCTCTCTTCTCAAGAGATCTTCGAAAGCCTATTGGCCCGAGAAAAAATGGGAAGCACAGGCATAGGCAATGGTATTGCCATCCCCCATGGCCGCTTGAACAGCATAGAGACCCCGATCGCCGTGCTGGTCAAATGTGAAGAGGCCATCAGTTTTGACGCCATAGACAAACAGCCGGTTGACATACTGTTTGCCCTACTGGTGCCATCGGACCAATGCCAGCAGCACCTGAGCACACTCGCCGCCATGGCAGAAAAGCTCAACGACAAGCAAATCCTCAAGCAACTGCGCAAAAGCCAGGATGACGCTGAACTCTATCAGGTGATCACCGGATGAAACTGGTCATAGTCTCAGGTCGATCGGGCTCGGGCAAAACCGTTGCCCTGAGGGTCTTGGAAGACCTGGGCTATTACTGCGTCGACAACCTGCCACTGCCACTGATTGGGCCCTTGCTGGCGCAACTGAAAAGCAGCAATGAACTGGTGGCCATCAGCGTCGATGTCCGCAACCTGCCGGAACAGCACAAGGTGTTGGAACAACAGTTGGCCGCCCTGCCTGCAGGCACGGAGCTGATCAGCCTGTTTCTCAATGCCAGCGACAAGGTGCTGCTCAAGCGCTACAGCGAAACCCGCAGACTGCACCCCCTGTCCAAAAGCAAGATGTCCCTGGCGGATGCCATCAAACTCGAGGGCAAGCTGCTTGAACCCCTGTCACAATTGATGGATCACTACATAGACACCTCCAAACTCAATGTCTATGAACTCAGTGACCAGGTGCGTGAAATCCTCCTCGGCCGCAGCGAGAAGGAGCTGGTGATCATTTTTGAGTCCTTTGGCTTCAAACACGGTATGCCGGCGGAAGCCGACTTTATGTTCGATGCCCGGTTTCTGCCCAACCCCCATTGGGAGCCACAGCTGAGACCCCTGACAGGCCTCGATGAGCCGGTACAACAGTTCTTGGAACGCCAGGTACTGGTGAACAAATTTATCTGGCAGATAGAGAACCTGCTGGAAACCTGGTTGCCCCATCTGGAGCGCAACAACCGCAGTTACCTCACCATAGCCATAGGCTGTACCGGCGGTCAGCACCGCTCGGTATATGTCGCAGAACAATTGGCCAAACGCTTCAGCAACACCAAACACAAGGTCGAGGCACGCCACAGGGAGCTTAATCTTGCCAAGACTTGAACGTGATATCACCATAGTCAATAAACTGGGCCTGCACGCCCGCGCCGCCACCAAAATGGCGATACTGGCCTCCGAATTCAAGGCCAGCGTGACCCTGATCCAAGGCGACAAACAGGCACCGGCGTCCAGTGTGTTGGGACTGCTGATGCTGGAATCCGGCATGGGCAAAACCATGCGCATAGTGGCCGAAGGTGATGATGCCGAGCAGGCCATGGACGCCCTGTGCAACCTGGTCAAGGCCCGCTTCGACGAAGACTGCTGAGTCAGCTCACTCACTGCGGCATTAGACCGCAACGCTTCCCCTCCTGCTGTATCAATAAATTTGTTACCATAAGCCCTTCTATTCTTGGGGGAAGATGCCATGGCGGTAGAACTGCTGGACAATGAACAAACGGAACTCAGGCTCAGCCAGCTCAACCAGGCACTGGGCAGCGGTATGTTTGTCCATGTGCGGCAGATGTTGCTCAATATGGCCGCCTCCGACATAGCCCTGGTACTGGAATCCTCGCCGCCGCGCACCCGCCAGATATTGTGGCAACTGATAGATCAGGAACAAACCGGCGAAGTGTTGGAAGAATTGGGGGAAGAGCTGAAAGATCAGCTGATCCGCCAAATGAGCCCCGAACGCCTGGCCCGGGCCGCCGCCGGTCTGGATACCGACGATCTGGCCTACATACTGCGCAGCCTACCGGATAGCCTCTACAAGCAAGTGCTGCAATCCATGGGCAGCCAGGATCGCAGCCGGGCCGAGCAGGCCCTGGCCTATCCGGAAGAGAGCGCCGGCGGCCTGATGAACACCGACACTGTCACCATCAGACCCGATGTGAATCTGGACGTGATCCTGCGCTACCTGAGGCAGCGCGGCAGCCTGCCGGAGGCCACAGATACCCTGTATGTGGTCGACAGGCGCGACATACTGCTCGGCGGCGTCAATATCGCCACCC
This sequence comes from Shewanella cyperi, assembly GCF_017354985.1. NCBI lineage: Bacteria > Pseudomonadati > Pseudomonadota > Gammaproteobacteria > Alteromonadales > Shewanellaceae > Shewanella > Shewanella cyperi. Next base: position 3,455,779 of record NZ_CP071501.1, read on the forward strand.
TGCTGACCCGGGATCCCAGCACCCCGGTACGGGAACTGATGGATGCGGATCTGGAGGCGATTCCCGTCACCATGACCGATTCCGAGGTGGCGCAGCTGTTTGAACGCCACGACTGGCTATCGGCGCCGGTCATAGATCAGGACGGCCGCCTGCTGGGGCGGATCACCATTGATGATGTGGTGGACGTGATCCGCGAAGATGCCGATCACACCATGATGGGCATGGCCGGTATGGACGAGGACGAAGATACCTTCGGCCCCGTACTTAGAAGCACCCTGCGCCGCTCCATGTGGCTGACCATCAACCTGTTCGCGGCCCTGCTGGCGGCCTCGGTCAGCAACCTGTTTGAAAACACCCTGGAGCAATTTGCCACCATAGCCATTCTGATGACCATAGTGCCAAGCATGGGTGGTGTGGCCGGCAATCAAACCCTGGCGCTGGTGATCCGCGGTATCGCCCTGGGCCACATAGGCCAGAGCAACTCCCGCTGGCTGCTAGGCAAGGAACTGGCCATTGGATTTCTCAACGGTTTGCTGTGGTCAAGCCTGGTGTGCTTGGCCATCTGGGTCTGGAAGGGCGAATGGCAGCTGGGGGCCCTGATTGGCGGCGCCATGTTAATCAATATGACGGTTGCCGGTCTGGCGGGGGCCGCCATTCCCTTGCTACTGAAGAAGCTCAAGGTGGATCCGGCACTGGCCGGCGGCATGCTGTTGACCACAGTGACCGACGTCATCGGCCTGTTTGCCTTTCTGGGACTGGCGACCCTGTTCCTACTGCACTGATTAAGCAATCAGCCCCAGCGCACCGAGGGCATGGACTCGGCAGACAGCACGGAAACACATTCCTTGCGGGTCACAATCAGAAATTCATTGAGCGCCTTGCCACCGCTGGCCATAAAGCCGCCGCGGTTGGACTCGAGCGCAAACCAACCGCCGTCCGACAGCTGATACAGCCAGCCATTTGACAGGCTGAACTCGGCCCAAAACTCCAACAGGTCGCCTTCGTTAAGCATCCGCAGTCCCTGAATGGAGTGAAAGCAGACTTCCACCAGGCGATTTTCCACCTTCAGGCACAGGGACAGGCCATCCAGATCATAATGCAGTGATTGCAGGTACACCTCATCACCGAGGCACTCGACGGCAATAGGCAGGCCTTTGGGATCACTCATGCCACCCTCATTTGATTTTTACAGCAGGTCGTTCCATTAAAAAATGAATCTGAACTTCAGGCAAGCTTTATCCGACTGATAAACAGGACGAAATTGTGCCAAGGATTGTTGACGGGGAAAAAACAGCGCCGCCGGATGGCAGCGCCTTGGATTCGCTTGCGGGCCCTGGGCCCGTCCGGCGCTTATTGCAGTGGCGAGAGAATGATTTCCACCCGGCGGTTCTGGGCCCGTCCGGCGGCATCGGCGTTGGATGCTATGGGTTCCATCTCGCCTTTACCCTCGGTCGCAACACGTTTGGCGGGCAGGCCCTTGGCCAACAGGTAATTGCCCACTTCACTGGCGCGCACCTGGGACAGACGCAGGTTGTAACTGTCGCTGCCGCTGCTGTCGGTATGACCTTCCACATTGAGCAGGGTCTTGTCGTACTCCTTGGCCACCAGCACCACTGAATCCAACACCCGCTTGGCGCCCGGGTTCAGTTCGGTTTTGTTGACTTCGAAGGTCACTTCATTGGGCATGTTCAGCACTATGTTATCGCCTTCACGGGTCACGCTGACACCGGTGGACTTGAGCTGTTCACGCAGTTTGGCTTCCTGCACATCCATGTAATAACCGATACCACCACCCACTGCGGCGCCGGAGGCTGCGCCTATCAGGGCACCCTTGCCGCGATCTTTCTTGCTGGAAGATGCCACACCCACTGCAGCACCGGCGATGGCACCTATGATGGCGCCACTGGTGGCCTTGGAAGTTTGTTCTTCATTGGTATAGGGATTGACCGTGGTACAGGCGGAAACGCCGACGCTCAGCGCCAGCGCAGCGCAAATAGCTTTAATTTTCATGCTTCACCTCATATTAGTGTTTCCGCCAGTATAGTGACCTGAGGCAATCTGGCAATGGCAGAAATGGCAAGCGGCGAGGGAGTAAACAGCTGTCCAGGCACTAAATCGGGGCATTGTGCACCATGAGGATCTCAGCCCTGACAAGCCACCATTCACACAGCACTAATATCATATTGATATTATTCAATAAAAATAAAAGCTCTAATCTGGCACGCTTTTGTCATGGCTGACTGCGGCGAAGTTAGCAACCAAGGAGTGACCCATGAATCAACTGCAACGACTGATAACCCTGTGCCATTGCGAGTGGCTCTATCTCAGCCGGGTGGGATGCAGCCAATGGGAGCTGGATCCGGTACTGGATGCCATAAGGGAGGGCTGAGACATGAATCTCGATCAGGATAATCTCAAACTCCTGCTGATAGCCGAGGTCAAGGCCCGGGGTCGCCTGCTGTCGGATGTGGCCAAGGAATATGGCATTTCCAGCAAAACCCTTTACCAATGGGTGCGCCAGAGCGAGCAGCAGCCCTGGCAAAGAGAACAGGCTCTGCACAGTGAAATTGCCCTGCTGCAGCGGCGGATCCGCGCCCTCAGTCAGGAACTGGACGTCCGTCCGGCGTGACGGGTTTGTTCATATAGGGCCCCGTTTCGGGGCCTTAATCCCGTTGAATTACAGGGAACTTTTCGATTTACTGCCCGCCTAACAGCTCATGTCACCGCAGTTATACCTAACATGCTTACCATTTCTGATTTGCATTTCCAGCTGGGCCAGAGGCAACTCTTCCTTGGTCTCAACCATAGCTTCGAGGCGCCAAGATGCCTGTTGCTGGGGCCCAACGGTATAGGGAAATCCAGCCTGCTGGCCCTGATCGCCGGGCTTTACCGCCCCGATGCCGGTCAGTTGCTGTGGCAGGGAAAGCCCCTGCCGCAAGCCCCCAATCGGGCCAGTCTGTGCTCGGCACTGGTCACACTGCCGGGATTCATGAGTGCCCGCGCTCTACTGGAGTACTGGCGAGGACAATGGCAGCTGGCGCCCGAGCCCATGGCGACGCTGGCCCAGCGTCTCGGCCTGGAGATCCACCTGGGGCAAAGCATCAGCCATCTGTCCAGCGGCAATCTGCAGAAGCTGCAGCTCCTGATGGCCCTGGCACGCCCCAGCGAACTCTTGTTGCTCGACGAGGCCAACAGCGCCATGGACCAGACAAGTAGGGAGGTATTCTGGCAGCTGCTGGACGACTATCCGGGGCAGATCATTGCCACCAGCCATGAAGCTGAAGAATTCATCGAACGCGGCTTCGAGCCGAGCTTGAGGCTGAGCCCCCCATGAGTTATCTGCAACTGAGATTATTGCTGCTGGCGGAGCAACTTAAGGTCCAGCTCAGTGCCCTGCGCCAGAGCGGTCTTTTGACCCTGCCCCTGCTCGGCAGTGCCTTACCCGCCGCCCTGTTTGCGCTCATTTACGCCTTTGGCATATTGCTGGATCCCAAACTGGCTGCAGCTGAACGCCTGCAGATTTGGCAAGCGATATTGTTGCTGCAGGGGCTGGGGATCTGGACCATGGCGCCGCTGCTCAAGGCCAGTGAATTTCAGTTGCTATTGGTCCAATCCCGATCCCACCACAGCTGGCACCAAGGGCTGGAATTGCTGCTGGCGCTGCTGAGCCCGCTATGGCTGTTGCCGGCGCTGATCCTGCTGTCGATTCCGCCTGGCCGCTGGCCCGAACTGGCGGCGCAGTTTCTGCTGTTGGCCAATCTGGCGCAACTGAGTCGCCTGCTGCTGCACAGACGCCATTGCCTGCCCTGGTTATTGCTCCTGCCGCTGCCGCTGCTGACCCTGCCGCCTTCCTGGCTGATGTCCACGAGCGGGCAAGTTGCTCTGCTGGCGTTTCTCACAATCCTGCCCCGAATGGCAACGGCGGCCGGAAAACTGCATACCAAACAGCCCAAGGGTCGATGGCAAACATTCAAGCTCCCTCCAGCCCTGGCGCTCAGCGCGTCGCTGCTGCTGCACAAAGGCCGCGGCTTGCTGCTGCGGGCCCTTTTGTGTCTGGGGCTGGCGCGCCTGGCGCCCATCGCATCCCTGCCCAGCGAGTTGCAACCCTATGGCCAGCTAATGCTCATCTGGTTATTGGCCTGCATAGCGGCCTCCTGGCAATTCGTGCTCAATCGTGAGCTTGCCGCGCTCAAGCTGTGGCTGGCGAGCCTGCCCAAGCCGCGCCAGGCCAAGGGCTTGCTGTTGGCCCAAACGGCGCTGATGTTGCCCCTGTGCTTGCCTGCGCTGCCCGATTGGAAAAATGCCCTGCTGCTACTGGCCCTGACCCTGGGCCTGCAATGCCTGGCGGCCCGTTGGCCGCAGCGCTTCAGCCTGGGATCCTTTGTCTGCCTTACCCTGTTGCTGCTGGGGTGTTTTCTGCTGAGCCATTGGGCTTAATCTTTTGGCCTGGTCTTTTGAGAGAGCCTTTTGGCCTGATCGTAAGGCTGAAGCATATGCTGCTTGCGAGCCCTGGCGTCAGTCCTTCCAGGCGCGGGTCATTTCCCGGCGCCCCAAAGCGCCGGGGTGGGGCTGGACCCGAAAGCCCGCCGCCCTGAGATCCCGCTTGAACTGGCCATTGGCGCAATAGGTCACCAACAGGCCCGGTACGTCCAGCAGCGCAAAACATTTGCGACAATTGTCCGCCCCCCAAAGCTCCGGCTGCTTTGAGGGGGCAAAACCATCGAAATAGATCAGATTGGCAGCGGCAGCGGCCACGGGCAGAGATTCAAGCCCCAGGTTGCGCTTGTGCAGCACAAAATCCCCGTTCAGCTTCACCGGCGCATCCCAGGGGGCTTGGTGAATGGCGGCAAAATCGTCCGCCAGCGGCGCCGCCGGATACAGGGAGGCCAACTGCGCCGGATAATTGAGGTGGGCTAGCAGCGCTTCCGCCACAGGATAAGGCTCCAGGCTGGTGTAGTGCACCCTGAGCCCCAGCTCGCGGGCCTTTTGCAGGGTCAGCAACACGTTCAGCCCGGTGCCGAACCCCACCTCGAGAATGCGAACTTCCTGAGTATGTTCGGCCAGGGCGCAGAGACCCGAGTCGATATAGACATAAAGGGATTCGGTCAGGGCACCGTTAAAGGCGTGATAGCTCTCTTCCAGCGCCGTGTTGACCAGAGTGTGAGAGCCATCGGCCGTGACTTCAAGGCGAATGTCGGTCATGCCATCTTCCTGCTTGCCAAAAAGGCGCATTTTACCCAATGGGCCTGATACCGATCCAGATGGCTCAAGGCAGAGCCGGATGGCTTAAGGCTGGAGCCACTGCTGACGGCGGTAGTGGCTTTTCAGCTGCTTGTCGCTGCACAGTTCCAGCTTCCAGCGCTCGCAGCCGTTGAAGCGGGCATAGTCGGCAACGGCCTGCTCCAGCGCGGGCAGGAAGGGCTTGAGGTTTCCTGCGGCGTCATAGGCCTGGGGCTCCAGGGTCAGTTGCCGCAACAGCAGAAGTTTTTTGTCCCTGTCGGCCTTCACATCGAGGCGGGCGATAAAGCAGTCCTGCCACAGCACCGCCAGGGTGTAGTAACCGAAGCGCCGCTTGGCCTCGGGCACGTAGACCTCCAGCAGGTAATCAAAATCGAACCAATGGCGCAGACGCTCCCGCTGGATGATGAGGTTATCGAAGGGATTGAGCAGCCAGACCTTATCCGGCAGCGCCGCAGGCGGCACCCGGGCCGGATCGAACCAGTGCTCCTGACCGTCGGCTTTAAAGCTTTGCAGTCGCCCCTGCTCCCGGCGCTCAGCCAGCTCCCGGGTCAGCGCGGCTTGTACATTGCGTCTTAGATAGGCCATCTGTTTCACTGTGCCAACCCCATGGGCACCGAGGAAACGGTCGATAAGATAGCCGGCAAACTCCTGCTCACCGGGCTCCCGGCAATCGACATGGGCCGGTAACACCCGTTCCGTCAGGTCGTAGACCTTCTGGAACTTGTCCCGGCGCAGCACCATCAAATCCCCTTCCATAAACAGCTGCTCCAGCGCCTTCTTGGCCGGTTTCCAATCCCACCAGCCATTATTGCGGCCCTTGGCCGACTCAAAATCCGCCGCCCTCAGCGGTCCCTCGGCGCGGATCCTTGCCAGCACCTCACGCATCTCCTGGCTGTCGCGCTCGAACCAGTGGCGATCGCCGTTTTTCAGCGCCAGCTTGCGCTGCAGACTGAAGCGATAATCCGCCATCGGCAGATAGGCGGCGGCATGGGACCAGTATTCGAAAATCTCCCCCCGGGCCTGGGCGGCATCGAGATCGGCCTGACTATAGTGTGGCAAGCGGCTGTGCAGCACATGGTGATGGGCCCGGGCGGCCACATGGATGGAATCGATTTGCACATAGCCCAAGCGATTAACGGCATCGGCCACATCTGTGGGGGGATCAAGCAGGCCCTGGCAGGCGAGATTGAGGCGTTGCCATTCCTGGCGGGAATAGGGATTGGACATGGGGGCTCCGCATTACTGACTGGCACCATAGTTGACGATTTCGCCCGCGGGAGCAAGCGCCCGGAGCCAGGCTGGAGACTTTTCGTGACAGGGAGCTGCCCCACGCCAAAGGGCCCGGGCTTTACTTGTTCCCCGAGCAAGTCCTAGTATCGAACCATCCCCCATAAGCAACAGGAGAGCCAAATGAACCCAGATTCAGGTATGCCCTGTCTGATCCCTGCCTGGTATACGCAGGATATCCGCCTTGCTTATGACTTTCCTCGCCGCTGAACCACGCCCTTAACCCAGCCCTCACACATAAGGGCGATTCAATCTGACATTGCTGGCAGAGCGCCAGTGTATTCAAGCGTTTATTAAGAGCGAGTATTTTTCATGCGTCGAATTCCCGAACCCTTCCGCATCAAGATGGTGGAACCAATACGTATTTGCACCCCAGAGGAGCGCCAGGCCGCCCTGACCCGGGCCGGTTACAATCCCTTTTTGCTCAACAGCGACGAGGTTTACATCGACCTGCTGACCGACAGCGGCACGGGTGCCATGAGCGACCGCCAATGGAGCGGCCTGATGCTGGGGGATGAATCCTATGCCGGCAGCCGCAACTTCCGCCATCTGCAGGACACTGTCACAGAGCTGTTCAACTACCGCTATACCCTGCCGGTGCACCAGGGCCGCGGCGCCGAGCAGATCCTGTTTCCCTGTCTTATCAAGCGCCTGAACTCCAGCGCCCCGGTATTTCTGTCCAACTACCACTTCGACACCACCGCCGCCCATGTGGAACTCAACGGTGCCACGCCGCTGAATCTGGTGACCCCCAGGGCCTTCGATACCCACCACTATTACGAGTGGAAGGGGGATTTCGACCTCGAGGCGCTGGAGCGCACCATCAAGGAACATGGTGCGTCCAACATAGCGGCTGTGATCACCACCATCACCTGCAACAGCTCCGGCGGCCAGCCCGTGTCCATGGCCAATATGCGCGCCGTCTACCAGCTGGCCAAGTCCCATGGCATTCCCGTGGTGATAGACGCCGCCCGCTTCAGCGAAAATGCCTTCTTCATCCGCCAGCGGGAGAGCGGCTATCAGGATACCCCTATCCGCGACATCATTCTGGAGATGTTCAGCTACGGCGACATGTTCACCATGTCGGCCAAGAAGGATGGCCTGGTAAATATCGGCGGCCTGTGCTGCTTCAAGGATGATGAGGAGCTGTTCCGCCAGGTGCAGTGCCTGTGTGTGCCGATGGAAGGTTTTGTCACCTACGGCGGCATGGCCGGACGCGACATGGAGGCCCTGGCCATAGGCCTGAAGGAAGGCACGGATCTCGACTACCTGCAGTACCGCATCGCCCAGGTGGAATACCTCGGCAGCCGCCTGCTGGAAGGCGGTATTCCGATCCAGTATCCCACCGGCGGCCATGCAGTGTTTGTCGATGCGGCGCGGTTGCTGCCGCACATTCCCGCCCAGCAGTTCCCGGCCCAGGCCCTGGCCAACGCCCTGTATCTGGAGGGTGGCATTCGCGGGGTGGAAATTGGCTCACTGCTGCTGGGGCGCGATGCCAAGACAGGTGAGCAAAAGGCTTCGCCGCTGGAGCTGCTGCGCCTGACCATACCCAGACGTGTCTATACCAATGACCATATGGACTATATCGCCGACTGCCTGATCGCGCTGAAAAGCCGTGCCGGCCAAATCAAGGGCCTGGTCTTTGACTATGAGCCGCCGGTGCTGCGCCACTTTACCGCCCGTTTTCGCCCCCTGGAATAACCGGGGCTCAAGTTAAGCTGTCATAAAAAACGCCGGGATAATCCCGGCGTTTTCTTATGTTTTGGCTTTGGCGTCAGCGGAAGCTGGCATTGATATTGGCCAGCACCCGACTGCCGGGACAGAGATCCTCCTGACTCAGGCGCGAAAGCGGCGTGGCCGAAGTGCCCGCCATTTCATGGTACTCCTGGGGCGTCGGGTCTATGTACAGCAGCCCTGTGAGTATCTCTCCCTTGGCCTTGTGCTCCTCTATGGCCGCCACCGCCTTGCGGCTGTCGTGGGTGTCATAGTCATCGTCGGTCCGGCGGATGCGCAGAATCGAGCCATCGTGAAGACAGATGTCCTCCAGCTTCTGGTTGTCGAACTTGCTGACGATTTCGGTGCGCGCCGGCACAAAATCCACCACCCCGGCGGCCTTGATATGCTCGTGGACATAGTCATAGGAGCGGGTCGAAGTGGCGTGATTGTTGAAAGTCACGCAGGGGGAGATAATGTCGAGGAAGGCAAAACCCCGGTGCGACAGTGCGGCCTTGATCAGCGGCACCAGCTGCTTCTTGTCGCCGGAAAAGCTGCGGCCCACCATGCTGGCCCCCAGTTGCAGCGCCATCACGCACAGGTCGATATCGGCAAACAGATTGGCTTCGCCGCTCTTGCTGTGGCTGCCGAGATCGGCGGTGGCCGCGGTCTGGCCCTTGGTCAGGCCGTAGACGCCGTTGTTGGCCACCATGTACAGCATGTTGAGGCGGCGGCGCACCACGTGGGCAAATTGCCCCAGGCCGATGGAGGCGGTATCGCCGTCACCGGACATGCCGATATAGATCAGCTCGCGGTTGGCCATGTTGGCCCCCGTGGTCACCGACGGCATGCGGCCATGGACGGTATTGAAGCCGTGAGCCCGGTTCATAAAGTAGTTCGGCGCCTTGGAGGAACAGCCAATGCCGGACATCTTGGCCACCCTGTGGGGCGGAATAGACAGCTCATGGCAGGCCTGGATCACCGCGGCGCTGATGGCATCGTGACCACAACCGGCACACAGGGTCGACAGGCTGCCCTCGTAGTCACGGTAGCTGAGCCCCAGCTCGTTGAGCGGTAACCTGGGGTGGTGGAACTTGGATTTCTGGAAACTCATCAGCCTGCCTCCTGGGTTTGGGCTTCACGGGCCAGTCTGGCCACTATCTCGGCGGCAATAAATCGGCCGCTGATGGGCAAGCCATCGAAGTGGAGCACGCTTTGCAACTGCTGCGGATCCTGCTCCAGTTCCATGGTCAGCAGGGTGCGCATCTGGCCGTCGCGGTTTTGCTCTATCACAAACACCTGCTGATGGCGCTCGATAAAGTCTTGCACCTCGCTATGGAAGGGAAAGGCGCGGATCCGCAGGCAATCGGAACTCAGTCCCTGATCCCGCAGCAGATCTTGGGCCTCCTCTATGGCCGCAGTGGTGCTGCCGTAATAGATGAGGCCAATGGCGGCGCTCTTGTCACCCTCGCGGCATTCGGGTCTGGGCAGGTAACGCACCGCGGTGCGGAATTTCTCCGCCAGCCGGTTCATGTTCTGCACATACTCATCGCCCTTCTCTGTGTAGACAGCAAAGCGATCCCTGGAGGTGCCGCGGGTAAAGAAGGCGCCCTTCTGGGGATGCTCCCCCGGCAATACCCGGTAGCAGATGCCGTCGCCGTCCACATCTAGGTAGCGGCCGTAGCGCTCCAGCTCGTCGAGCTCGGCAGCACTCAGCACCTTGCCGCGCTGGTACTGGTAGTCATCCTGCCATTCCAGCTCGCAGCACAGATGATCGTTCATGCCGATCTCCAGATCGCTCATCAGGATCACCGGGGTCTGCAGCTGATCGGCAATATCGAACGCCCGGGCCGTAAGGCTGAAACACTCCTCGGGATCGGCGGGAAACAGCAGCACATGCTTGGTGTCGCCGTGGGAGGCATAGGCGCAGGCCAGCAGATCCGCCTGCTGGGTGCGGGTCGGCATGCCGGTTGAGGGACCGGCCCGCTGCACATTGATCAGCACAGCCGGCAGCTCGGCAAAATAGCCCAGCCCCAAAAATTCGGTCATCAGCGACACCCCGGGACCGCTGGTTGCGGTAAAGGCCCGGGCACCGTTCCAGGTGGCCCCCAGCACCATGCCCATGGCCGCCAGCTCATCCTCGGCCTGGACTATGGCAAAGTTCTTGTTGCCGCTGGCGGGATCGATCCGCAGCCTTTGGCAGTAGGCGGCGAACTTCTCCACCACAGAGGTGGAGGGGGTGATGGGATACCAGCCCACCACAGTGGCGCCGCCGTACAGGGCCCCCAAGGCGGTGGCAGTGTTGCCGTCCATCATTATCTTGCCGCGGTTGAATTCCCGCCGCTCCACCCGAAACGGCAGCGGGCACTCAAAGTGACTGGTGGCGAACTGGAAGCCGATTTCCAGGGCGTGAATATTGGGGGTGATGAGCTTTTCCTTGCCCTTGAACTGATCGGAGATCAGATCCTTGAGCACCTGAAACTCTATCTCCAGCAGCGCCGCCAGGGCGCCTATGTAGATGACGTTTTTAAACAGCTGCCGCTGACGCGGATCGCTGTACTCCTTCACGCAGATCATCGAAATCGGCATCCCCAGCATATGGATGTCGTCCCGCAGCACGGCCTCGTCCAGGGGTTTGGATGAGTCGTAAAACAGGTAGCCGCCGCTCTCGACGCTCTGGATATCCGCCGTCAGACTCTGGGCATTCATGGCCACCAGCAGATCGGCGCGGCCACCGCGACGGCCAAGATAGCCCTTGTCGCTGACCCTGACCTCGTACCAGGTGGGCATGCCCTGGATGTTGGAGGGGAAGATGTTCTTGGCGCTGACGGGTATGCCCATGCGGAAAATCGCCTTGGCAAACATGTTGTTGGCGCTGGCGGAACCCGTGCCGTTGGTGTTGGCGAACCTCACAACGAAATCATTGATTTTCTGGTTCATTTAATCACGGCCTCCAGGTTGTCGATACTGAATTTCTGCATATCCCAGGCGCCTGTGGGGCAACGCTCGGCGCACAGGCCACAGTGCAGACACACGTCCTCGTCCTTGACCATGATCTGCCCGGTTTTCAGCGCCCCCGACACATACAGGGCCTGCTCGGGATTGAGCTCGGGCACCCGCAGCGCGGCCTTCACCTGCTCGTCGGGGCCATTGTCGACAAAGTTGATGCAGTCCATGGGACAGATGTCCTCACAGGCGCTGCACTCGATGCAGCGGGCCTCCTCGAATACCGTCTGCACATCGCAGTTGAGGCAGCGGTGTGCCTCCTGCAGCGCCAGGCGTTCGTCATAGCCCAGTTCCACCTCGGCACTGAGTTGCGCCACCGCCTGTTGCCAGTCCAGATGGGGCACGGCCTTGCGGGCGCCGTGATCGATGGCGCTCTGGTAGCTCCACTCGTGAATGCCCATCTTCTGGCTCACCAGCTGGTAGTCGCTTCCCGGGCGCACCGCGGGATCTTCCCCCTGGCAATAAAGGTCGATGGAGATCGCCGCCTGGTGGCCGTGGGCCACGGCGGTGATGATATTTTTCGGTCCAAAGGCGGCATCGCCGCCAAAGAACACCCGCGGCAGGGTGGATTGCAGGCTGAGCTTGTTGAGCTTGGGCAGATCCCAGCGGTTGAACTCTATGCCAAGATCCCGCTCTATCCAGGGGAAGGCATTGTCCTGGCCCACGGCGCAGAGCACGGCGTCGCACTCCAGCATCAGGGTTTTGCCGCTTGGCACCAGCTCCCGCTGACCACGGCTGTCGTACACGGACTTGACCTCGTCAAACAACACCCCTTTGAGCTTGCCGTCCTCCAGCACAAACTCCCGCGGGGTATGCTCGCAGATGATCTCCACCCCTTCGGCGGCGGCATCTTCCTTCTCCCAGGGCGAAGCCTTCATGGCCTCGAAGGTGGAACGCACCACCACCTTGACGTCTTCGCCGCCGAGACGTTTGGCGGTGCGGCAGCAATCCATGGCTGTGTTGCCGCCACCGAGCACCAGCACCTTCTTGCCTATGCTGTCTATATGGCCAAAGCTGACCCCGGCGAGCCAGTCTATGCCTATGTGTACCCACTCATCGGCCTCGTCCCGCCCCGGAATGCGCATGTCCTTGCCCTTGGGGGCGCCGGTGCCGACAAAGATGGCATCGAAGGGCTGCTCCAACAGGCTGGCCAGGCTGGTCATTTCCACCCCGAAGCAACAATTGAGGCCCATATTGAGGACCAGGTCGGTTTCCTCGTCGAGCACTTCGACCGGCAGGCGGAAGGCGGGAATTTGCGAGCGCATCATGCCGCCGGCCTTGGGATCCCGGTCGAACAGGGTGATCTCATAGCCCAAAGGCAGGAGATCCCTAGCCACAGTCAAAGAGGCGGGCCCGGCACCAATCAGGGCAATATGGCGGCCATTTTTCTGGGTCGGGATCTTGGGCAACAGTCCGGTGATTTCATCTTTGTAATCTGCGGTCACCCGCTTGAGGCGGCAGATGGCCACCGGCTGCTCTTCCACCCGGCCACGGCGGCAGGCGGGTTCACAGGGGCGGTCGCAGACCCGGCCGAGGATGCCGGGAAACACATTGGAGCGCCAGTTGACCATATAGGCTTCGGTGTAACGGCGTTCGGCGATGAGACGTATGTATTCGGGCACCGGGGTGTGTGCCGGACAGGCATATTGGCAGTCCACCACCTTGTGGAAGTACTGCACGCCTGAGATGTCGGTCTTGTTCAAGGTCATCATCCTGATCTGGACGCTGCCCACCGGGCAGCGGGGCGCACCTGGCCGGCCAGGTGCCTGGGTTTGCAGGACGGCACGGTCGCTGAACAAAAAGCAACCGCCTACGGTTCTTTTTTAACTGTTTTATAACTGTTAAAACAATAGCATTGATCAAGAAACCGTGAAGTCGTGGGGAAATTTGTTGCCCAGGTCAACAATGGGGACCTTGTTTAAGTCTGGCCGCAGGCAAAGCGGCTATCTTTTGCTGCTGCACAACGTCAACCATCGGATGCCATTAATCCCCGCGTGGCGGCCACAGGCCTTCGGGGAACGCTCACGAGATGAAACTGTTCATCTCACTGTCTGGCGACACGCTTATCCCCCTGCCGTGGGTGCCGCGCATGGATGCGCCAATGTCGCGATCGCATGGCCTGTTTTGTTCCAGACAAAACAGGCATTCCCTCCATCCATGGTGGTCAGATGCGAAGGAGCGAACTTTCGCACTGCCGCACCCGCGACACGCCGCAAGTCCTTCCCTGGAGGCTCGCCGGCGACGTCCCTGTCACCGATGGTCGCTGGTGCGGCAGTGCCTAAGTGGGTATTTCACTCCGGCCCGGGAGAAAGAATCCCAACGAAAAATCCAACTTGCAATGCAGAAAAAATGCGGTTGCCGCCGCCAGCTTCATCTTATAAGCTCGGGCGAATTTCCAATTTAAAACAAATGCGTACTGGATACGTTAAAGCTTACATATCCCGGAAGAATCGTGTGTTCATGAGTTGAAGCAGCCCTGCTCCATGTCAGCGCATCTATGACACAGCGCAGCTCAAGAGCCAACAACAGCACAAAGTGAGGACGTGAATATGAAATCAAGGATAGTCATTATTTTAATCGGCTTGGCTTTGCTCACGTCCTGCAGTGCCTTCGTCAGCCAGAATACGGGCAAGCGCACGCTCTCAAGCAGCATGATGGATTATCTGTACCCGGATAAAGACAGCAGGACCCGACAACAGCCGGAAATTCCCTTGTTAAGCCTGCCGGTGAAAGTGGGCTTGGCTTTTGTCCCTTCCTCAGGATGGCAAGAGGGTATTCACGCCAAGGACCAACTTGAACTGCTGGAGAAGGTCAAAGCCGCTTTTACCCAATACGACTATATCGATCGCATCGAAGTCATCCCCAGCACCTATCTGAAAAACGGCAAGGGCTTCGCCACTCTGGAACAGGTTGGCCGCCTGTATGACGTGGATGTGATGGCTTTGGTTTCCTACGATCAAGTCACTCAATCGGTTGAAAACAATGCCGCCCTTTTGTATTGGACCATAGTCGGCATGTATGTCATCCCAGGCAACGAAAACTCGGTCCAGACCTTCGTTGATACTGCAGTGTTCGATATCAAAAGCCAGAAAATGCTGTTCAGGGCCCCCGGCATCAGCAAGCTTGACAAACGCACCACAGCGGTCGGGGTCGATGAAACCTTATCCGAGAAGTCACTCGAAGGCTTCAATCTCGCCGTCGCCGACATGACCACCAATCTCGACGCCGAGCTGGCCAGATTTAAAACCCGGGTGAAGGAAGAAAAGATCGCCAAGGTTGAAAAACGCCATGGTTATAGTGGTGGCGCCATCGGCCTGTCCATCCTGCTACTGGGTTTGGTCGCTACCCGGCGCAAAGCCGCACGCGCCCTTGGTATCACAAACTGTAAATTACATTAACCTGTCAGCCTTACAGCAAAGTTGTGAGGCCGTTCCAATCCGCCCTTGGGCATATGCAGAGGATTCAATGACCAAGTTACGAAATGGCTATATGACAGCCTTTATGCTATCTGCCGCCTTAATACGCTGGATTTTTGAAAAGGAAGCCATAGGTTTACAACTGTTGTGCCTGTCACTCCTCTGCACCAGCTGCATATTTGCCTGGCTGTACCACGAGCTGAGAAATAAAACTCAGACAAAGTAGATATCGCCTCCATTTGACGAGCTGAGGCCAAGGGATAACTCAGAAATAAAGGAACCTAAATGCGCAAATTCGCTTTTCTGCTCGGTCTGGTCCTCGTTGGTTGTCAATCAACACCTCAGGCGCCATCGGCACCCAGTTATCAGGGTGAACTTATCGATGTAGGTTACTTCGACAAATATGGCTATTGGCAGCCGCAAAGAACCCAATCCAGGCTGGATATTGGTGCCGAAAAAGTCAGAAAGCAGCTCGCCGCAAAGGGCGTGGTGGTGGCGATTTACGAATACAAAATTGATTCAACGGGTCAGCTTTGGGAGCTTAATCTTATCCAATCCGTCCCGGAGGGAGCCGTGACGGCAGAGGATCTTATTAAAGCCAAGCTGGTCGACGCACACTGGAATGTGGCCATTAATAATAAAGAACTTACTCCCGTCAAAGTCACCGAACGTATGGTAATCATGCAGTCAGGCGTTGCAATTCCCCCCGATGACATGAACATCAATGACTTCCTCAAGCAATTGAACAGTAAAGATCAGAGGTAAGCCTATCTTCAGCCAGTCGGATTAACAGATTCATCTGACTGGCTCCCCCTGCGGTGCCCATTCGCCCTGCCAAAGGGCAATCACCCATCCCAGCTGCTAGAGTTTCAAAACACTCCCGCAATCGACTCGGGTCGGCATAAGGATCCCTCTATGCTTGAAGCACGTACCGGCAAACCGCTCAGCACCCGCTCCGTTGAAGCGGCGACACTCTACCAAGAGGGGGTGGATCTGATCCTGGGGTCCGAATCCGGTGCCGCCGAGACTTTAGACAGGGCCCTTACCCTCGACCATCACTTTGCTCTGGCGGCAGCGGCGCGCTATTGCATTGCCATGGATGCGGGTGAGCCCGATGCCGAGCGCTTTCGGGACCTGGCACAAACCGCCGCCAAGGATGCCAGCGATTGGGAACAGCAGCATGTGGAAGTGCTGCTGGACTTGATTGAGGCCCCCGGTAGCAGTCGCGATCTGGCCATGGCCTATGTTGAGCAGAACCCGGCGGATCTGTTGATAGTGTCGCAACTGGCGGGACGTATGTTCTTTTTCGATGGCCCGAAAAAACTGGAAACTGTGCTGGCACTGTTTGAGTCTGTGGCACCGGCGCTTGGTGACGACTGGGCGCTGCTGGCACGCCTGGGTTTTGCCGCCAGTGAGGCCGGACAAAGACCAAGGGGACGCGAGCTGCTGCAACGGGCGCTGACTCTCAGGCCACAATCCTTGTACAGCATCCACGGCATGGCCCATCTGCTGCACGATGAAGGCGCGGCGGCCGAGTCCTCCGAACTGCTGCAAAACTGGCTTAAGCAATATGAAGCGGGGGCCCGCGAAGGCCAGATGTATGGCCATGTGCAGTGGCATCTGGCCCTGTCCGAGTGGCAACTGGGTCAGCGGGACGCCGCCATGGCCCGCTACCAGAGCTACTGCGCCCCGGCCACCACCAGTTGCGGCCCCATTTTAACCCTGGCCGATTGCGGCGGCTTTTTGCTGCGGGATTTCCTGAAAACCGGTCAAACCCGGCCACTCAATAATGATGTGCTCAAACACATAGAAAGCGTTTGGCCAATGCTGGGCCATCCCTTTATCGCCCTGCACGTGGCCGCCCTCTACGCCAGCGCCGGGGATATCAACGGCCTGCAATACTGTGAGGAGGCTCTGGCAGCATTGCCGGACAGCCCCAACCGCGACCTGTCCCTAGCCCTGGTGCGGGCCCTCGACCGCTTCAGCAGCGGAGACTTCCAGGGCGCCGCCGATATTCTCGCCAGCCTCTCCCCCGAAGTCCGTATCGGTATCGGCGGCAGCCATGTGGAGCGGATGCTGGTGGAACTGCTTGAATGCGCCTGTCAGGCGCACCTCCCCCAACACAGCTGAGGTTATGGCCAGGGTTGTGACTGCTGTGGTGACTATCGCTTTGGCTTTGGCTTGGGCTGTGACCACCAGAGTTTGCCGCCTTGGCCGGTGGTAGCTTTAGCGGCTAAAGGGTTCGGTTTTAAGGGCTTTTGGGTCTATGCTGTCAATCGTATCCAAATTGAGGGCCCCAATTGAGGGACATAAGTGAGGGACATAAAGTGAAGGAATACCGGATGAAATCCATAACTGTCACCGCGGCCGCTCTGTGGCTGGCCGCCGCAGGTTTAGGGGCCCAGGCAGCCGAGATGCCCGCCATGCCGCCCCAGGCCGCCCTTTGCGGCAGCTGCCACGGCCCCCAGGGTCAGGGCGTTGAGCCGATTGCCCCCCGCCTTGCCGGGCTTTCGAGCGAATACATTCAAAAACAAATCAAAGACTTTCAGACAGGAAACCGACAAAACTCCAGCATGACGCCCATGGCCATGACCCTGCAGGGCGCTGAACTCATAGCCCAGGTGGCAGTGTTTTTTGCAGCCCAGGAACCGGCCCCAATGGAAGTGCAGCATCGCGGTGAACAGCTGGTGTTCAGTGACAACGCCGGGCAGCTGGCGTTCCAGGGGGATTGGTCACGGGAGCTACCGGCCTGCGTCACCTGCCACGGCCCCTCGGGGATAGGCGGCGGCCTGTTCCCCCGCCTTGCCGGGCAACAAGCCGGCTACCTCAAGTCCCAGCTACAGGCATGGCAAACCGGTAGCCGCAAGGGCGATCCCGATGGCGTGATGGCCAATATCGCCCAGAAGCTGACAGCAGCCGAGGTGGATGCCATCAGCCACTATTTTGCCACCCTCAAATAAGGACGCCCGCAATGAAACATACACTGCTTATCCTGGGCGCTACCGTCATTCCCTTGGCTGTTCCCATGGCTTGGGCCGAGCCGCCGACCAAGGAAGCCCAGCTGCCAGACCGTCAGACCCAGTTGCCCTCGTCGCCCAAGCTTGAGGACCAGCACTATTTGAGCCCAAGGCCCCTGAACACCATCCCCCAGGGGGCCTTTGGTGACAAGGTGCGCCTCGGCTATCAATTGTTTGTGAACAGCCAACAACTGCGGGACAAGTACGTCGGCAACGAACTCAACTGCGTCAACTGCCATATGGATGCCGGTCGCAAACCCAACGCCTCACCGTTTTGGGGAGCCTTTTTCGCCTACCCTGCCTACCGCAAGAAAAACGACAAGGTGAACAGCTTTGAGGAACGGATCCAGGGCTGCTTTACCTATTCAATGAACGGCAAGGCCCCGCCAAGCGGCAACCCTGAACTGGTGGCTCTCTCCGCCTATGCCTACTGGCTGGGCATGGGTGGCCTGATGGACCAATACGGAGTGACAGGTGAGGTGCCAGAACTTGCCGATGCCGAGCTGCTCCAGGGTGGCAAACGAGACGACTTCCCCGTACCTGCCGCCATCAGCGCCGCCTTGACGACCGAGCAGCGCGCCAATCTGCCCGGCAGGGGTTATCCCGCCATCCCCAAACCCGAACTCCCCTACGATCCGGCCCGCGGCGCACTGGTCTACGAGGCCCATTGCCAAAACTGTCACGGCAGCGACGGTCAGGGCCAGGCCATGGGCGGCGTCTATAACCTGCCGCCCCTGTGGGGCCCACAGAGCTTCAACTGGGGCGCGGGCATGCACAGGGTGAACACGGCGGCATTTTTTATCCATGAAAACATGCCTCTGGGTAAAAGCATCCAGGTCAGCAACCAGCAGGCCTGGGACGTTGCCGCCTTTATCACCTCCAAGGAGCGCCCCCAGGATCCCCGCTTTGAGGGTAATTTGGAGCAAACCAAGGCCAGGTACCACAAACATGACTGCTACTACGGCACCACCCAGGACGACACACAGCTTGGCAAAGACGCCTTCCCCAACCTGCCGCCCAAGCCCTGAACCAGTGCCCTGAACCAAAACCCACAGCAAAGGGGAACCTCCGCCGCCACTGCGGAGGCCCCGCCTTTGCCATATAAAGCAGGGGTTGTGGTCAACAACTTACGCACCAGTCCGGGAATTAAAAGAGTGCGGGTTAGCAGAGCGCCGGGTAAATGTCATTAATTACGCAAATTGCAGTTTATTCAGTGAGCCAAATGCCTGTCTTCAGCAGTAAATCTGCCCAATCAACGACCTCGTATTCATATAACTCCAAACTGACTTAACACACTGATTTTTGTTATTTATATCTGGCGCCATTGGTGTAGTCTGATGGAGAAATGACTACAGGGCTACCCAAAGAACATAATTACAAGGATTTTACGGATGAAACTTTTTGCCAAGTCACTTATCCCGCTGAGTTTGTTTACGGTATTTACAGCACAGGCTACGTATTTGGAGGCACTGAATGCCTACCAAACTCAGCAATACCCGCAAGCACAACAGGAATTTGAACACTTGCGCGAGCTGGGTAACGCAAACGCCGCATTCAACCTTGGAGTGATGGCGTACCAAGGACAGGGGGAACCCGCAGATGCCGTGAAAGCCCTGGGTTATTTTCGTTATGCCCAAGTCCTGCAGCATTCGCGGGCCGGTGCCGCAGTTGCTGAGGTGAGCCAAGGCCTAACGCCACAACAACTTGAGCAAGCCAACGTCATTTTAGGGCAGCTACAACAGCAACAACAGATTATTGCCCAAGATGAGCAGATGGGTTCGGAAGCGGCTGACGCAGCCATCCTGCCATTGTTTCGTGTTGAACCACAGTACCCCATTGAGGCGGCCAGGGCTGGGATAAGTGGTTTTACGCGCATGCAATTTATTGTCTCACCCGAAGGAGAGCCGATATTTGTGCAAGTGGTTGTAAGCCGTCCGAGTAAAGTCTTTGATAAGGAAAGCCTCAAAGCCATTAAAAAATGGCGATATAGCAAATCTGAGCGGCCGCAGCTGCTGTCGGTCCAATTGGACTTTAAAGTAGAGTCCAAGGGTTCAGACAGTCAAATCATCAAAAAAATGTATAAATATGCTGAGGAAAATAAGTTGTGGCTGGGCGCCAATGCCGACTACGACCAACATCAACTGGCATTGGCGGAATGGTTCTCTTTGGCACAAGGTAAACTGGCTGTTCATCTGCAAGAAGACAAACAATTGCCCTTAGCCGAGGATTTACCGAGTCAATCGCTCTTTGGCAAAGTCAGCTCCGCAACCTTATTGACGCCCTTGGGTGAATCCATGCCGCTGTTAGTGGAGTTATCTGCCGGCAAAGTGGTTAAAGCCGAATACGGTGGTAACAAACACGACTTAAATGCCAAGCCGGTTGGACAGTATGTGAAGCTTGGTGAGCCACTATTCAAACAATCCTTTGCAGACGGACAGTATCGTTTTTGGGCTATGGCCGATAAAGCTGAGGTTCGCCTTTTTCCCGTTAAATCCTTGCCGAGCAATTTGTTTGAAAAATATTGGCTCGAGCAAGCGGCACTAAACGGCAATCTTGAGGCCCAGCGTCAATTGGCTGTAGATAATCCCCAATGGCGCCAATATTTAACTTCCGTTGGTGATGACAATGCCTTGGCATGGTCGGCGTTGGAGTTTGCTGCTGCGGGTGATGCAGTGCAGGCTAAACAGCTATTGCAGCAAATTAAAAATGCCAATGCGGAATCGGTCTCCGAAGTCGTTGAATATACCAAGTCGCTGCTGTGAATTTTGGCTGCAACACCCAATGGGTCGGCACATGGGGGCAGGTAACAGTCCCCCAAGGACAAGTGCTTGTGTCGCTTTTCAAGCGACTAAAAATCGCGGCCTTCCAGCCCGCCTCCGGGCAAGGGGCTTTGCTCGTCCAAAGCCCCTTGCAACCCAAAGGACGCCCGCGACGAAGCGGAAAGCCCCTTCGGTCTTATGGTGAAAATTGGCTAACGCGCCAGACGCTCATCCATGATTCGACTGACGCGGCTTCGGCATCCATGCCTCGCCACGCCATTTTCACCAACGCCCTCGGCCGCTTCAAGCGGGTTACGGTTGTAGTGGTCTAATAATTCCGGACACCCATTAAGGTGGTAAAATTGCCACACTAAAAGAGGTGTTCAATGACCAGAAATCGTCGTACTTATTCGCCAGAGTTCAAGCATGAGGCTGCTTGCCTGGTACTCGACCAGAATTATTCAGTTCCGGAAGCCTGCCGTGCAGTTGATGTGGGTGAAACCGCCATGCGCCGCTGGGTTGAGCAGTTGAGAGCGGAGCGTGGCGGGCTGACGCCAAGTTCCAAAGCGCTGACACCGGAGCAGCAGAAAATTCAGGAATTGGAGGCCCGGATTAACCGCCTTGAGCGAGAAAAGGCAATTTTAAAAAAGGCCACAGCTCTCTTAATGTCGGACGAACTCGAACGTACGCGCTGATAGACCAGTTGAGGGAGCATGGTGCAGTCGAATTGGTCTGTTCAGTGTTCGATATCGCTCTATCCAGTTACTACGAATACAGGCAACGGCAACAAGGCCCTGACCCTGAGCGCATGGCGCTGCGCAGCGACATCAAGCGGCTGTTCCGGCTCAGCCGCGGTGCTGCCGGCAGCCGTACCCTGGTCCGGATGATGCGGGAGCTGGGGTATCGTATCGGTCGCTTCAAGATCAGAAGATTGATGCAGGAAGCCCAGTTGATAAGCAAGCAGCCCGGAGCTCACGCCTACAGACAGGCCACGGTTGAACGACTCGATATCCCAAATCGCCTGAGCCGTCAGTTCAAGGTGAGTGGCCCCAATCACGTCTGGTGTGGGGATATCACCTACATCTGGGCGGGCAGTTGCTGGTGCTATCTGGCGGTCGTGCTCGACCTGTACCGGCGTCGCGTGGTCGGCTGGGCGCTGTCGGATAAACCCGATGCGACATTGGCAACCAAAGCGCTGACCATGGCGTATGAACAACGGGGACGACCACAGGGTGTAATGTTCCACTCCGATCAGGGCAGCCAATACACCAGCCGCCAGTTTCGGCAACATCTGTGGCGTTATCGTATGACCCAAAGCATGAGTCGCCGCGGCAACTGCTGGGACAATGCACCGATGGAGCGCTTGTTCCGCAGTTTGAAAACCGAGTGGGTACCCGTGACCGGATATAGCTCCAGGGGAGAAGCAATGAAAGATATCAGTTTTTACCTGATGGACTACTACAACCGGCGACGGCCCCACAGCTACAACGCTTGGTTGCCCCCTGCGCGAGCAGAAAATCAACCTAACTTACAGTCCGGAAATTGTTGACCACTACAGGTGCACCCTGTAGGTTTGGCGCAATAGGGTAGAAAACCTCTTTTTTTGTCAGTAGGTAAAACGGCGCAAGGCCTTTTATTGTCATTAGTCTCAATAGTTTGCTAATGTTTTACCCCGCCCGGATATGGCGGGCAGGATTGCCGGGTAGGCAGATGGAATTCACAGGCTGTGGGGATTAGGGATGAGGTTAGCGGTAAAAGCATTGGTTATTTGCGGTTGTTTCCTGGTTCATGGCCTGCAACAGGCTCAAGCCGAGGAAATTGGCCAGTGGCATGAAATTCACTTCAACAGTAACCCGGCGGTCAACTTCCACCATTTCCTGTTTGAAATGGCCCGAACCGGGGAAGACCTCAAGACCCAGGGATGGAAGCGAGATCTCTCCAAAGACGAATTGGACCGGCTCAGCAGCATAGTTGCTTATTATAAAGAGCACCTGATCACCCGAGGCCGTTCGGCGATGCGAACAGATCCCGAGTCATTGGCCATCTCCCGCGAGCTGACGCAATACACCCCAGGCCGCACACTGCGATTTGAAAATCCTGATTACCAAGCGTTATTTGAGAAATCCTTCCCCATCTATGCAGACTTGCTCTGGCAACGGGATGACGCAAGTAACAAGCTGTGGCTGAGCAACCTGCTCCCCCTGCTGGAAAAATATGGCAACTCAATTCAAGCCAGGGTAGAAGCCAAGCTGGAACACCCGCTGTTTTCAGCCAAGCAACACAAGGTCGATATCGTTTACCGTCCTGGCCATAAAAATGGTGCCTTCACCCTGGAAATCCCCTATACGGCAATCAACAGTTTTCGCAGCGACTACAGCGGCCTCGCCTCCCTTGAAATGATATTTCATGAAGTGTCCCACTCATCGGCCACAGACACCCTGTTCGATAAAGTCATGGCGACCTTCAAGCAAGAGGGCGTGGAAAATTCGACCGCCATCTGGCACCCAATCATGTTTTATACCGTGGGCACCATAGTCGAGCAGACGCTGGCACAGGACCATATCCAGTACATTCAGTACGGCTCGAAACAGGGAATATTTACCGAGGGATATTTCAGCTCTTCCACTCCTTACATAGAGAAATACTGGGCCCCTCATATGGACAACAACGAGCGCATGGATGCCACTATAGCCAGCATTGCCAAAGAGATGCACTTAGCTGCTGATAAGACGGCTAAAACGACAGAACAGAACTGAAGCCGTGCTTGGCTAACGTCGTGGGATCAGGGCTTGGAGCACTGGGGCAGAATGTTGATAACCTTCGTTTTTGTCAGTAAATAAAACGGCTCTGGCCCCTTTAATTTTTCTGTTTTGGATTCATAAATACGCTAAGCCGCTAATTTATTGATAAAATTCCTACCTATGATTAACATGCTGTTACCAGAAGCTGAATAGGGAAGTGTTCATGGGTGTTGTAGATGACGCGATTAATAGACGTAATCAATGCATGAAAGCTGGTGAGCCAATTCTACCTGACAACTATAACGGCGTAACCGTCGATAGAATTAGACAAGTCCTGACTCAGATTGATAGATGTACGAACAGCATGGTAGAGGGCGTTTTTGCTCTTTTGTCCACTGAAGCCAACTGGTTCAACAAAGCAGCAACAAATGGATTGCAATTCAGACACGGAGCAACAACTGCTCATGTCGGAACTCACGTGGGTATCCTTCAGCGCGGTAACCGTGACAAACTTGATAGAGAGGGACGCGACTACTGGCTAAAGCCATTGTGGGAAATCGGTGCTATTGAAAAAGTCTATTTCGACTCAGACTCTACTGTGTTCTTACCTGGTCATCCTATAGCCAAATCACCTAATTCTGCTTATCGCCTAGAACAGAGGTTTATTGACATTCTCGAAGCCGAAGAAGGCGAATGGCAATGCATGGCTACTAATTGGATTCAGGAAGATGTTTTACGAGAAAGACTGTCTTTGCAAGCCTCGCAAGCAGAGGAAACAAGTCAATTGATAAAGAGTGGTCACAGTCGTTTAATTCGCGCCTCGCATGAGATCTATGCACCTCGCTTTCTAGAAGGCTATCACGTTGTATATATTGATGATGGTGATGGGGAAAGAACCACTGATGAGCAACGAGCCGTATTAGCAGAGGCTGGACTTACAATTGACTTGTCTGACTCGATGCCTGATGTTCTGTTGTGGAATCCTAAAATTGATATGCTTTGGGTTATTGAAGCCGTAATAAGCGATGGTGAAGTAGATACGCATAAAAAGAATAGTTTAACTGAGTTTGCTAATCGACACGGGAAAGCAGGTATCGGATTTACTACTACGTACCCTACGTGGAAGAAAGCTGCTGAGCGTCAGTCTCAGTTCAAGAACTTGGCTGATGATACTTACATGTGGATTCAGGAAGATGCATCGCGAAGCATTCACATCAAACAATGAGTAATAATTAAATCACAAGGTCGTATTAATGGATAAAGAAGCGTGGAAAAAAGCTGCCTTTGAAACGGTAGTTAAAGTCGCGGAGTCGAAAGAGGAATTTACGCCAGACGACATTTGGGATGCTGGATTGCCAAAGCCTCTGGAAGCGCGTTGGTTGGGACCTGTTATGAATGCTGTAAAGCGTGAGGGCATTATCGAAAAGACTGGGCGTGTCCAACCAACGAGGCAAAAAGAAAGCCACGGTTGTGACGTAACCATCTGGAAATCTAACATCTATACAGCTTAAAACAAAAGGAAATGACTCTAACCAACTGATCCTAATGGTTCTACATTTTGCCGCAAGCCTTGCCGTTTAAGACATTTCAACCATTAATGGCAAAGTCTGCTGTGACAATGCCCAGATCAAGATGCGTGCTCAATATCTCATGTAGAGGTAACGATAGCGCAGCGACCTAAAATACGGAATTACTATTTAGACTTTGAACATCCTCCTATGTACTGTTTCAAACCAGACTTGGCAGTTACTCAATTTGGTAGGCGCCTGCCAGATTGGGGCCAATTAAGCCTCTTAAGCTAGCTCGCATAGTGGTCATCAATTAGCACCTGAATAAGCTCATCAATGTGTTTTTGGTCATAGCTTTGAACAGCTTGCCCTAACCTCACAAGCGTCAAGGTATTTGGATAACGTAAGACTCTTAAATCTGCCGCATTAACTTGAGTATGTCCGTTGAACTGACGGAAATACTGGTCAACTAAAGTACTATTAAGATAAGCGCATAACCCTTTAGCAAAATAAGGCTCTAAAGGTCCGCCGTTAGCATGAAAATAGTTGGTCTTATTCTCAAAGCCAACCATTTCTACGTCAGCAATATCGGGGGTATACATGGAAGCGACAATACGACGATTCTCTTCTTTAGCTGATAAACGCTTCGTTAGGACATAATGGCCGTTTGGCACTAGCTGTTTTTCAGTATCTCTATTCCTAGCTAAAGCGTTTGGCTTCTTGATACCTTTTTGCGGCCAATCAATTGAGCCATTGTCAAAATGAACCGGAAATATTAGAGGGACAGAATTTTCATCAGGATCCTGACGTAGATTTTCACGTGTTCTGAAATCAACAACCTTGCCTGTGCTCGTGTTAATACCTAAATCGTCCAATGAACAAGGCAAACCACCAATACGCTTTGCTATCTGCGCTTCAAAGTCATTAGTCACTACATGAATGAATCTGTCAGGGTTGCTAGGACTAACTACCTCATTGAACGGCGCAATTCTAATCTGTGGTTCAGGGTCATCCGCACATGTACTAGAAGTAATTTCGACATCACCTTGAGATCTCCCTTTAACTACATGAAAAATTATATTTTCTTGTAGTACTTTATCCCCCTTGAAAGCGCGGGTTCGACTTTCGAATACATGGAGCTTACACAAAGCGTTTTGATCAAGCAGAACTCTTCTGAAATCGTTAAAGTAAGGACCGTTACAGAAACTTCTTGGTGTGATTGCAACCAGCTCCCCTCCATCTTCCAACAGCATTAGAGCCAGCGCAACAAAACACGAATAAAGATTTCCGGTTTCAACCCCAACATTACGCAATAGATTACGCTCTCTCCCTGATGCCGCAATTTTCAGATAAGGAGGATTCAAAATCGCTTTGTTGAAAATGACCGTTTGCTCACCTCGTTGTCTTGCTTGTAACAGCTCCACTGCTGAGGAAATAAAGTCTTCGGGATGTACATTTGATTCAAACTGGATCTGTTCTTGCTCGCACAATGTTTGATTCAAGGCTAAAGATTGACCAAGATAATCAAGTAGAACAGGCTCAAGCTCCCAAGTGTTAGCGGTAACACTGATTGGACTAAATTCGGCAATACTTCTAGCAATCAAAGCAGTGGTGAGGGAGCCAATGCCAGCACCAGCATCAAGTATCGATAGTTCCCCAGAGAGATTATCAAACTGACCAGCCAATAACTTAGCTACTGAGCTAGGAGTCATAAATTGTCCCTTGCTACCTCTAGTACTTTCATCAAGTAGAGTGTTAGCGTGTTCTCTGATTGCATCTACTTGCTGCTGAAGCTGTTCGGATGCACTCGGTATGATTTCTTGTGCTGTGCTGGTCATAACAATAACTGGTTTTTTGTACAGTATATAGATTGTGGCACAATTTGGCAGATTCTCAAAGAGTTCACTCCTAATGAATACGCGCACAACTTAAGACTTTATAAAATTCATTAGTAACAAAAACATGAATAAAACCCCCTTTGGATTCAAGGCGTATTTAACCCTATGAACAACAGAGAACAGAGCATTTTAAATGCTCTCCATAAGTATCTGGATACTCAATAAAGACCTGCACACAGCACCCCAAGGCCAAAGAGGGACACCCACTCCCAGCACAGGCGCACCAGTGACCATCGGCGACAGGACGTCGCCGTTGAGCGTACAGGGACGTATTCACAGCGTGTCACTGGGGTGCCTGTGCGAAGGCCTGCGGCAGGCAATTAGCCACACCATCCCCCGGCAGCCATGCCAATCACATTTAACAACTCCCGCCCCCGGCAGATACCCCTTAAATGGAAAAGGCCCGCGTTCGATGCGCGGGCCTTTTCCTACACGGTAAATAAACTCCCCCTCAATTACCATCCATGGCAATCGGGGATAATTACATCCATGTAAAGAAAAACCCAGCCGAAGCTGGGTTTTTCTTTGAGCCGTTAGGCGTCGGTCAAATGATGTGAGTTATCACATCATTCCTCCCATACCACCCATACCACCCATGCCGCCCATATCTGGACCGGCTTCAGGCTTTGGCAGCTCGGCTACCATGGCTTCTGTGGTGATCATCAGACCGGCCACGGAAGAAGCGAACTGCAGTGCAGAGCGGGTTACCTTGGTTGGGTCCAGGATACCCATTTCCAGCATGTCGCCGTAGGTGTCGTTACCGGCGTTGTAACCGTAGTTACCAGAGCCGTTCTTGACGTTGTTGGCAACCACAGAGGCCTCTTCGCCGGCGTTGGTAGCGATTTGACGCAGTGGCGCTTCCATGGCGCGCAGGGCGATAACCACACCGTGCTTCTGATCTTCGTTGGCCACTTCAACGTTGGCAATCTTGGAAGCAACGCGCACCAGGGCCACACCGCCGCCTGGTACCACACCTTCCTCAACGGCGGCGCGGGTAGCGTGCAGGGCGTCTTCAACGCGGGCTTTCTTCTCTTTCATTTCCACTTCGGTGGCAGCGCCAACCTTGATCACGGCAACACCGCCGGCCAGCTTGGCCATACGCTCTTGCAGTTTTTCCTTGTCGTAGTCGGAAGTGGTTTCTTCGATCTGTTGCTTGATCTGACCCACGCGAGCCTTGATCTGCTCTTGCTCGCCGTTACCATCTATGATGGTGGTGTTGTCCTTGGTGATGACCACACGCTTGGCGGTACCCAGGTCTTCCAGGGTGGCTTTTTCCAGTTCCAGACCGATTTCCTCGGCGATCACAGTACCACCGGTGAGGATAGCGATATCCTGCAGCATGGCCTTGCGACGGTCACCGAAGCCAGGGGCCTTAACGGCGGCAACTTTCACTATACCGCGCATGTTGTTCACAACCAGAGTCGCCAGGGCTTCGCCTTCCACGTCTTCGGCCACGATCAGCAGCGGCTTGCCGGTTTTGGCCAGACCTTCGAGGATAGGCAGCAGTTCGCGGATGTTGGAGATCTTCTTGTCCACCAGCAGCACGAAGGGGTGGTCCAGTTCCACTGAGCCGGTTTCTGGCTTGTTGATGAAGTAAGGAGACAGGTAGCCACGGTCGAACTGCATACCTTCAACCACGTCCAGTTCGTTTTCCAGCGCCTGACCTTCTTCAACGGTAATCACGCCTTCCTTGCCCACTTTTTCCATGGCGGTGGCGATGATCTGACCGATGGACTCGTCAGAGTTGGCGGAGATGGTACCTACCTGGGCAATGGCCTTGGAGTCGGCACATTCCTGGGACAGGGCTTTGAGTTCTTCCACGGCGGCGATAACGGCTTTGTCGATACCGCGCTTCAGATCCATTGGGTTCATGCCGGCGGCAACGGCCTTCAGACCTTCGTTAACAATGGCTTGAGCCAGTACGGTCGCAGTGGTGGTACCGTCACCGGCGGCGTCGTTGGCCTTGGAAGCCACTTCCTTCACCATCTGGGCGCCCATGTTCTCGAACTTGTCTTCCAGTTCGATTTCCTTGGCCACGGATACACCGTCTTTGGTGATCAGCGGCGCGCCGAAGCTCTTTTCCAGCACCACGTTGCGGCCCTTGGGACCCAGGGTCACTTTTACCGCGTTGGCCAGTACGTTCACACCGGCGAGCATTTTCACGCGAGCGTCATTGCCAAATTTAACTTCTTTAGCTGCCATGTTTAATTTCCTTTAAATTCTTTGCGTTAAACTGAAATGTCACTATGGAGAGGGGATTATTCCACCACAGCCATCAGGTCAGATTCGGAGAGGATCAACACTTCCTGACCGTCGATTTTTTCTTTCTTGACGCCGTAACCTTCGTTGAAGATCACCTTGTCACCGACCTTCACGTCCAGCGGACGTACTGTGCCGTTTTCCAGGATCCGACCATTGCCCACGGCCAGAACCTCACCACGGGTAGATTTTTCGGCCGCGCTGCCGGTCAGGACGATGCCACCGGCAGAAGTGGATTCCACTTCGAGACGTTTAACTATGACGCGGTCATGTAATGGACGAATATTCATCTATGGAGTCTCCTAATGATTTTTGCCCAATATCAAGGCGGTTATGTTTACATGTGCAGCCAGGCTGCAGGATGGAAACTATATGGGGATGGCTGCTTTGGGATACAAGTCCGGGGACCAAAAAATTTTTGGATTTTTTTGCGGTGAATTTTTTATTGCCTGCCATTCCTGTTAAGATCGGCGCGCGAATTGCGCTGCCACGCGATGAAAGCGCCAAGTCGCGCCAGCCACACCATGCCAGACACTTCCAGGTGATAAGAGACACATCCAGGCCATGAGAGACAAGCACGGGCTGCTGCACGCACCCATTGCCGCAGTATTGTTGAAAATGACCCTGC
The DNA here is from genome assembly GCF_017354985.1 of Shewanella cyperi. Taxonomy (NCBI): domain Bacteria; kingdom Pseudomonadati; phylum Pseudomonadota; class Gammaproteobacteria; order Alteromonadales; family Shewanellaceae; genus Shewanella; species Shewanella cyperi. The sequence continues at coordinate 3,485,252 of NZ_CP071501.1, forward strand.
CGAACCTGGTGGGGATTTTGACGATTCTGGGATTCAGCCTGGTGGATACCTTCTTTGTCAGCCAGCTCGGCACCGAGGCGCTGGCGGCCATCAGTTTTACCTTTCCCGTCACCCTGGTGGTGTCCAGCATAGCCGTCGGCATAGGCGCCGGGGTCTCGACCCTGCTGGGGCGCCTGATTGGCGGCGGCCACAGCGGCGAGGCCAAGGTATTCCTGCACGACACCCTGCTGCTGACCTTTGCCCTGGTGAGCCTGATCTGCGCCCTCGGCAGCCTGTTTACTGGCCCGCTGTTCAGCCTGCTCGGCGCCCGTGGCGAAAGCCTGAGCCTGGTGCACGACTATATGTTTGTCTGGTTTCTCGGCGCACCGCTCTTGGTGATGGTGATGGTGGGCAACCAGGGGCTGCGCTCCACCGGTGATACCCACTCACCGGCCAAGATCATGGCCCTGGCGGCGGTGATTAATCTGATTTTGGATCCCTTGCTGATCTTCGGCATAGGTCCCTTCCCGCGGCTGGAAATCCAGGGGGCAGCAATCGCCTCGCTGCTGTCCTGGTTGCTGGCGGCATTTCTGTCGGGCTACCTGCTGATAGTCAAACGCAACATGATAGTGTTCGCCGACGCCGATTGGTCCAGGCTCAAAGACAACTGGCGCCGCCTGGCGCGCATCGCCCAACCGGCGGCGCTGATGAATCTGATGAATCCCATTGCCAATGCGGTGATCATGGCCATGCTGGCCCGGGTCGATCACGGCGCCGTGGCGGCCTTTGGCGCCGGTACCCGCATCGAATCCGTGCTCTTGATGGTGGTGATGGCGCTCTCTTCCAGCCTTATGCCCTTTATCGCCCAGAACCTGGGGGCGGGTCAGCCGGCGCGGGCCCGCGAAGCCTTGATGCTGGCGCTCAAGTTTGTGTTATTTTTCCAGACCCTGCTGTACCTGCCGCTGTTGCTGCTGGCGGACCCCATTGCCGCCCTGTTCAGCAGCGATCCCAAGGTGGTGGACTGGCTCAGCTTTTACCTTATCGCCCTGCCCGCCGCCTACGGCCCACTTGGGGTGGTGATTATCGTCGCCACCTCGCTCAACGCCTACCACAGGTCCATGGCGTCCTTGGTGATCAACGTCTGCCGCCTGTTCCTGCTGATGCTGCCGCTGGCGGCGCTGGGCTCCTACCTTTACGGGGTGCAGGGCCTGATGCTGGCGCTGCCGCTGACCAATGCCCTGATGGGCCTGGCCTGCTTTATTTTGGCCGGCAGGGTGAGCGAGCCCGGCGCGGCCATAAGTGCGGGACAACTGAGCGGCAGTGCCCAGGACTAGGGCTGCTCAGCCCTGGATGCTCTTAGGCACAGGTTTAAATCGGCTCGGCACCTGTGGCCACTCGCATTGGCAGGGGTTTGCCGTCCGGGGTCAGTTCCTGCAGGATAAAGTCGACGAAGCGGCGACAGGCCAGACTGACGAACCGCCGGGACGGGTACACCAGAAAACACTCGCCCTTATGGGACTGGTAACCGGTTAACAGCTGCCGCAACTGGCCACTGACCAGATAGGTATCGCACATCTCCGTCGGCAGATAGGTTATGCCCTTGCCCTGCAGAGCAAACTCCCGCGCCATGATCAGGTTGTTGGTACAGAAGTTACCCTGGACCCTGACCTTGAGGGTATCGGGCCCTGTGCCCACCTCCACCTCGTTGAATACCTTGCCGTTGATAAGGCGATACAGGGCGACATTGTGAGCGGCGATATCCTCCAGGGTGCGGGGCTCGTCGTGGTGTGCCAGGTAGTCCGGGCTGGCGAAAAAACCCAGCTCTGTGGTCAGCACCGGCTTGGCCACCACGTCCTGCCCCTCTATGGATTGCTCGATCAGAAAGGCCACGTCGAGATTATGTTTCACCATGTCGACCACTTCGGTGCTGTCTATCACCTCCACGGTCAATTTGGGATGCAGGGCCATAAAGCGGAAGATCAAGCGGTTCAGCACCACGGTTTCCGGCAGCGGAAACATCTGGATCCTTAAGTGACCGCTGAGCTCGGCATCGTCCCCTGTCATCTCAATCAGGGTCTCATCCAGCTGTGACAATATTCCCAGTGACCGCTGGTAGAACAGGCTGCCGGCCGCGGTCAGGCTGATGGCCCGGCTCTGGCGGTGGAACAGCTTGACGTTCAGCTCCTCCTCCAGGCTTTGCAGGCGGCGGCTCACGGTTGACTTGGGCAGGTTGAGCAAGTCTGCGGCTGTCACCAGACTGCCGCTCTCAACTATGCGGTGGAACAGGGCCAGATCTTCGGTTTTCATTATCCATGTCAGCGATAGTCTCAAATTATGAAACCTATAGTTCCAAACAATCCCGTTTAGTGCAACCTCCTAAACTGCTATCTTCGCGCCTGTTGAATTTTCCCGCCACAACCCAGGAACAGCGCCGATGAAATCTGCCTTGATACTGCCACTCGCACTCACAGTGCCCCTGCTCATCTCCGGCTGCACGCCGGCCGAGAGCGCCATGCAAGCACCTGTGATCCGCCCGGTGAAACTCTTCACCATTGAGGATCTCGCCGCCCAAAGCCAACGCAGCTTTCCCGCCCGGGTGACGGCCAACAGCCGTGCCGATCTGTCGTTTCGGATCTCCGGCCAGCTGACCGAGCTGGCCCTGGTGGAAGGCCAAAGCGTCACCGAGGGTAGCCTGCTGGCCAGGCTCGATGACAGGGATGCCCGCAATAACCTGATGACCCGCGAGGCCGAGCACGAGCTGCTGTCCGCCGACCATCAGCGCAAGGCGGCGCTGCTGGAACAAAAGCTGATTTCCCAGGCCGACTTTGATGCCACCCAGGCCCAGTTGAAATCCGCCACCGCGGCGCTGGCGGCGGCCAAAGATCAGCTGAGCTACACCCGCCTGACCGCACCCTTTTCAGGCACTGTCGCCAAGCGCCTGGTGGACAACCACCAGCAAGTGCAGCCCAACCAGACTGTGCTGACGCTGCAGAACAACCGCCTGCTGGATGTGAGCATTCAGGTGCCCGAATCCCTGCTGGCGACGCTGAAACAGGCGAGCGGGCTCAAGGAGCTCGATGCCAGCGTCAGCTTCAGCGCCTTCCCCGGCCACAGCTTCAAGGCCAGGTTCAAGGAGTATTCCACCCAGATAACCCCGGGCACCCAGGCCTATGAGCTGGTGTTCTCCCTGCCCCAGCCCGAGGCCGTGCAATTGCTGCCGGGCATGAGCGCCGAACTGAGCCTGCGCTTGGGTGATGGCAAGACCCAACCTCTGGCCATAGTGCCCGTGTCGGCTCTGGACAAGAGTGACAGCGATGGTTTGGTGCAGGTGTGGCGCTATCAGGCCAATTCCGGCCTGGTGGCCCCGGTACCCGTCACCCTGGGGCGGGTCAGCAGCCAGGGCATAGAGATCCTCGCCGGCCTGAAGCCCGGGGATCAAATCGTCAGCGCCGGCGTGGCCCAACTCAGCGTCGGCATGAAGGTCAAGCCATTGCACTGGCAGCGTGGGGTTTAAGATGAATCTTGCTGAATATTCGATTCGCCACAGGGTCATCAGCTGGATGTTTGCCCTGCTGTTGCTGCTCGGCGGCAGCCTGGCCTTCTTTGGCCTGGGCCAGCTGGAGTTTCCCGAGTTCACCATCAAGGAAGCCCTGGTGATCACCGCCTACCCCGGTGCCTCACCGGAGCAGGTGGAAGAGGAAGTGACACTGCCGCTGGAAGATGCCTTGCAGCAGCTCGACGGCATCAAGCACATCACCTCGATCAACAGCGCCGGTCTGTCGCAGATCCGCATAGAGATCAAAGACAAGTACGACAAACACAGCCTGCCCCAGGTGTGGGACGAGGTGCGCCGCAAGGTCAATGACACAGCCGGGCAATTGCCGCCGGGCACAGGCACCCCCAAGGTGATGGACGACTTCGGCGACGTCTTCGGCATACTGCTGAACCTGTCCGGGGCGGACTACAGCAGCCGTGAACTGAACAACTATGCCGATCTGCTGCGCCGGGAACTGGTGCTGGTTCCCGGGGTGAAAAAGGTCTCAGTGGCCGGTGCCGTGACCGAGCAGGTGGTAATTGAGATCTCCCAGCAAAAGCTGTCGGCCCTGGGACTGGACCAGAGCTATATCTATGGCCTTATCAAGAATCAAAACGTGGTGTCCAACGCCGGCAGCCTGCTGCTGGGCGATAACCGCATCCGCATCCATCCCACCGGCGAGTTCGCCAGCGTGCAGGATCTGGCGCGGTTGATTGTCAGCCCGCCGGGCAGCACTGAGCTTATTCATCTGGGGGACATAGCCACAATTGACAGGGTCTTTGACGAGACACCCACCCTGCTGTACCACAACCAGGGGCAAACGGCGCTGTCACTGGGCATTGCCTTCTCCAGTGGCGTCAACGTGGTGGAAGTGGGCAGCAGGATAACCCGGCGACTGGCGGAGCTGGAGTCCGAGCAGCCCCTGGGCATGACGTTGGACACAGTCTACAACCAAAGCCTGGCGGTCGACGACACTGTCAGCGGCTTCCTGCTCAACGTGCTCGAGTCCATCGCCATAGTCATAGCCGTATTGCTGCTGTTCATGGGACTGAGATCCGGCCTGCTGATGGGGCTTATACTGCTGCTGACCATTTTGGGCACCTTTATCGTGATGAAGCTGCTCAACATCGACCTGCAGCTGATTTCCCTTGGGGCGCTGATCATCGCCCTCGGCATGCTGGTGGATAACGCCATTGTGGTCACCGAGGGCATCATCATAGGCCTGCGCCGCGGCAAGAGCCGGCTTGAGGCCGCCAGCCAGATAGTGACCCAGACCCAGTGGCCGCTGCTGGGGGCGACCGTTATCGCCATTATCGCCTTTGCCCCCATAGGCCTGTCCCAAAACGCCGCCGGCGAGTTCTGCCGCTCCCTGTTCCAGGTGCTGCTGATCTCCCTGTTTATCAGCTGGATAACGGCCATCACCCTCACGCCCTTCTTCTGCCATCTGCTGTTCAGGGATGGGACAAGCCTGGAGGATGAGGCCGCCGATCCCTACCGGGGCTGGTTCTTTACCCTGTACCGCGCCGCGCTGAACTTCACCCTGCGCTTTCGCCTGCCGAGCCTCTTGTTGGTGTTCGCCATGCTGGTGTCGGCCGTGATGGGCTTTGGCCACATCAAGAATGTGTTCTTCCCGGCCTCGAACACGCCTATCTTCTTCGTCGATGTCTGGCTGCCGGAGGGCACGGATATCAAGGCCACCGAGCGCTTTACCGCCGACATAGAGGCGGCGCTGCTGAGCGGCGGCGACAGTCGGGACATGGGCCTTGAGCGGATCACCACGGTAATAGGCCAGGGGGCACAGCGCTTCGTGCTGCCCTACCAGCCGGAGGAGGCCTATCCTGCCTATGCCCAACTGATAGTGGAGATGCGGGATCTGGAGTCGCTCGAGGCCTATATGCCCAAGCTGCAGCAATGGCTGAACCAGGAGTTTCCCCAGGCCAGGTACAGGCTCAAGAACCTGGAAAACGGCCCCTCACCCGCCGCCAAGATAGAGGCCCGCTTCTACGGTGACGACCCCGGGGTGCTGCGCAACCTGGCGGCCCAGGCGCAAGCCATCTTTGCCGCCGAACCGACCATGGATGATGTACACCACAACTGGCGCAACCAGGTGACGCTGATCCGGCCCCAGCTGCAAAACGCCCGGGCGCGGGAGAGCGGCCTCAGCAAGCAGGATCTCGACGATGCCCTGCTGCTGAACTTCAGCGGCAAGCAGATAGGCCTGTACCGGGAGGCGAGCCACTCGCTGCCCATCATAGCCAGGGCACCGGCGGACGAACGGCTGCAGGCCGACAACCTGTGGAAGCTGCAGATCTGGAGCTCTGAGTACAACAGCTTTGTGCCCGTGTCCCAGCTGGTGAGCGAGTTTGCGACCGAGTGGGAAAATCCGCTGGTGATGCGCCGCGACCGCAAGCGGGTGCTGACAGTTATGGCCGATCCTAAATTGGGCTCGAACGAAACAGCAGACTCGGTGCTGCGCAAGGTCAAGGCCAAGGTGGAGGCCATACCCTTGCCGGCGGGCTACAGCCTGGAATGGGGCGGCGAGTTCGAGGCCTCGGGCGAGGCCCAGGCCGCGGTGTTCAGCTCCATCCCCATGGGCTATTTGGTGATGTTCCTGATCACTGTGTTCCTGTTCAACTCGGTGCGCCAGCCGCTGGTGATCTGGCTGACAGTGCCGCTGGCCCTGATTGGGGTCACCGCGGGCCTGTTGCTGTTCGATGCGCCCTTCAGCTTTATGGCGCTGCTGGGGCTGCTGAGCCTGTCGGGTATGGTGATTAAGAACGGTATAGTGCTGGTGGATCAGATAAACCTGGAACTGAGCCAAGGCAAGCCCGCCTACGCCGCCCTGGTGGACTCCTGTGTCAGCCGGGTCAGGCCGGTCATGATGGCGGCCATCACCACAATGCTGGGGATGCTGCCGCTGATTTCCGACGCCTTCTTCGGCTCCATGGCGATCACCATCATCTTTGGTCTGGGGTTCGCCTCACTGCTGACCCTGATAGTGCTGCCGTTGATCTACAGCCTGTTCTTCAGGGTCGTCCCGGGAGGTGAACCACAGACATAACCCGGCTTTAAGGTCGCGGGCCTTGGTCCGCGGCATGAAAAAACGCTTCCCGGCGCGACCGAACGGACACAAGCGTTCGGTCATTTCTTTTTTGGGCCGCTAAAGCGCTCGGCGATAAAGAGTATTAGAGGAATTCCAGCGAAGCAAAGAAGTTTTCCACCCTGGCTTCCTGTTCGGGTTGAAAGAGTGCCGAGGGCTCATGAACCCATTGAGTGGTTCAAAGGAATTCCAGCGAGGCAAAGAAGTTTTCTACCCTGGCTTCCTGTTCGGGTTGAAACAGTGCCGAGGGCTCATGGCTCCCAAAGGGAGCGTTCGAATAAGTTAGAGGAATTCCAACGAAGCAAAGAAGTTTTCCACCGTGGCTTCGCGCTGGGCCGAGGGCTCATAGCTGGCGATCAGCATCAACATATGGTTGTCGTGGGTAAAGACCCGCTGGATCATCTGCTCCTTGCCACTGTCCTTATTCAGTTCATACACCACCTCATAGCCCTTGTGGCCCTGATAGTCGATAAAACCACGACGCACCACGCGGGCTTTATTGCGGCTGGCCTGGCCAATGATGGCGCCCAACTTGTCCATGTCTTCCAGCGCCAGTTCCAGGATATCCTGCTCATCATAGGTATCGAAGGCGGTGCTGAGGCTGATGGCGGTGAGCACCAGGGGGTCCTTGCTGTTTTTCTGGGTGGTCACTTCTTCCAGGCTGATTTGATCCGAGCCTTCGGATCTGACCTTGGGGTCCGGCAGCAGCTTGAGCTTGACCGGCACAGTGGCCATAAAGTGGCTTTGCAGCGGCAGGGGTGAGTAATAATGGCGGTAGCCGAAGATGGCCCCGGCGAGGGCGCCGAGCAGCACTATTATCCTTAACATAGCAGTCCCTTTTATCCTTTTATGTGTTGGCCATTGCTGTCCTGCAATGTCTGTTTCAGTCATGGCTGTGGTGTTGCATAAGCTACTGGTCACAGGCTATTGCGAACAGCAGTCGAAAGACTGACTTTGGCCGCTGAAGTGAATCAAAAAGGCGCCCGTAGGCGCCTTTTAATTCAAATGCTTAAATGGGCGAACCCGGCGGCATGGCCATGGGATTGGGGATCAGACGATACTGGCTGTCGTCCATGCCCTTGCCAATCGCGCCAGCGAGGAAGTTGTAATGGGCGGCGAGATCCGCGCTGCCCCTACTGGCGCGGCGCTTGAGCTGCTGTTGCAGATCATCAAGACGTGCCGCCAACTGCGCCCGAACCTCTGTGCTGCAATCGGGGCTGTGCAGTGCCTGCAACAGTTCATCCACCACCACGGCATTGACCCTGAGCCAGGGGCCGCGCTCCGGCCCTGTGGGGTTATCCAGATACAGGGTCTTGGCCAGCAGGCTGTCCACCAGCTCGGCTATACCCAACTGCTCGCGATCATTAAGCGCCGCCTCCGCCACCCGGTTCAGGCGCCTTGGCCACAGCAGGCTGTGGACGCTGTGGCGCCCCAGCACCTCGGCCATGGCCAGAGGGTCGCTGATGACCCCGGTACCACGGGCGAAGCTTTCCCTGGTATCGCCGTAACTGCCGGCCTTGGGCACCAGCAGTTCGGTCAGTTCCCGTGGCAGGGTCAAAGACTCGGGTGCCAGGGTGGCCAGTACGGCACTGAGGGCCTGGCGTTGCAGCTCGGGGGCTATGTATTGCCAACTGCCATTGCGGTCCTGGTAGCTGTAGTCTGTGCCGCCGATAAACTTGGCCGCGGCCTCTATCTGATAGCGGCTAAGCAGGTACAAAGGCACCAGGGCATCAGCCAGCTCGCCCTGGGGGTCGCCGGGCAGCAGGGCCTCGGGGCCGAACTTGTCCAGCGCCAAACGGCGCACCTGTTGCAGGCGGTTGAGTTCGGCCACGGGATCGCTGCCGTTATCCCACAAACTGGCGTAGGCGTGGCTGGCATCGGCACGACGGGAGTCGGCCTCACCTATGTATCTGAGTCCCTGGCTTTGGGCCTGACGCACCAGTTCGGCCAGGGCCTGACGCCCGGCCTCACCCTTGCCGAAATCGCCGTAACCGTAGGCGATGGCAAACTTGTCCCAGGCGCCGACACCCGTGCCATAGGCCTGGCTTATGTCTATCTGTCCCGCCTGGATGCCGATTTGCGGATGGGGATAGTCCATCACAGAGCTGTTGTCATTGCTGGAGGCGGCAAAGTTGTGCTCCAGCCCCAGGGTATGGCCTATCTCGTGGGCCGCCAGCTGGCGGATACGGGCGAGGGACAAGCCCATGGCCGCATCGGCGGCGGCCTGTCTGTCATCCCAGCCGGCGGTGAGGCCGCGGGCTATCAGATGATCCTGCCTGACCCTCAGGCTGCCCAGAGTCACATGGCCCTTGATGATCTCGCCGGTGCGCGGATCGGCCACCGCCGAGCCATAGGACCAGCCGCGGCTGGCCCTGTGCACCCACTGGACCACGTTGTAGCGCACATCCTGGGGATCGGCGTCCTCCGGCAGCAGTTCCATTTTGAAGCCGCCGATAAAACCTGCGGCATCAAAGGCTTCACTCCACCAGCGGCCACCGTCCAGCAGTGCGCTGCGGATAGGCTCGGGCACACCGGGATCCAGATAATAGACTATGGGCTTGACCACCTCAGAGGGGGCGGGGCCCGGAACCTTTTTCTGCAGCCGGTGACGCAATATGTGGCGGCGCACCACGCTCTGGTCCACGGCGGTGCCATAGTCCAGGTATTCATCCATCAGGTAACCGCTGTAGGCCAGATAGTCCCTGGGTTCATAACCCGCCTCAGGCAGGGCGATAAAGGACACCCGGGTACGGATTGACACGGACTTGGGATCCGGCGTCACCTGGGCCACATAGGCGCCGGGCTTGGCGGAGGAAAAGGTCAGCAGCACATCCACATCGCTGTTGCGCTCAAAGGATTTAACCCCTTCAGGGATAATCAGCGAGCGCTGTTTATCGAGCTGGAATTCGCCCTGACCTGCGGCCTTGAGGCTGTCGGCCACCCCGTGCAAGTCCTGGATCAAGAGTTCGTTCAGTGGCACCAGCGGCTGTTTGCCGGGCACCAGGGCGGCACGCCAGAGCACGGATTCGGCAAAGGCCTCCCGCACGGCGCGGCGTTCGGGGGCCGAATCGCTGTCGGCGCGGTAACGGCTGTTGAGTTCCCGCAATATGATGTCGGGCCCCAGGCGTTCAAACTGCACCAGACGGGTGCGGCCCAGCTGGCCACGGTCGAGACCTATGTCATTGGAGCCCACACCCTGGGGCAGGCTGGTCAGCAGCAGAAAGGGTTTCTTGAGCCGGGTCGGACTCAGGTATAGCTGGCCGTCGTTGTGGTAATAGAAATCGAGGAAACCGGCGGCCTTTTTGCTTTGTTGGCTGATAACAGTGGCATCTGGGGCGGCCTGGGATTGGGGCGCGGCGGCGCCGAGGGCCAGCAACAACGCCAGGGCGAGGCTGTAGGGACGCATGCAAACTCCTTGTTATGCTTGTTCTGGTTGCAGTTTGCCATCCAGACTACCCCATCCCCGGCCACAGGCAAGCGCAAATAGCTCAAGTTATTCCCATACTTGACTGATTTTGCGCTTTTACCACTTTCTGCTGCCCCGTCAGGCTTTACTGTGCTTTTCCTTGTAGCCAATCCAGTGGCTCAGGATGTTGATCAAGGTGTCGGCCATAATGCCGGTCAGCACCCATGTTAAAACCTGATTCAGTTAAAACCTGACTCAAGCTTTGTTGTGCTTTTCCTTGTAGCCAATCCAGTGACTTAAGGTATCGAACAGCTCAGTCAAGACTATGGGCTTGGTGATATGGGCGTTCATGCCCGCCGCCAGGCTCTTTTCCCGGTCGCCGGACATGGCGTGGGCCGTCATGGCGATGATCGGCAGCGCTTCGCTGCTGTATCGCTTGCGCAGCTCACCGGCGGCGGTGAGCCCGTCCATCACCGGCATCTGAATGTCCATCAGCACGGCGTCGTAGGCACGCTTGTCCACCATGTCCAGCGCCACCTGGCCGTTGTCGGCCACGTCCACCTCGTAACCTGCGCTCTTGAGCAGCTCGGTGGCCACCTGCTGGTTGATAAAGTTGTCTTCCACCAGCAGCACCAGGCCCTTGTGTTCACCCTCTTCCTCGGCCTTTTCTTCCGGCGGCAACACCGCCGGCTTGGGACCGGCGAAGGCGGCGATGATCTGATCGAACAGCGCCGAGGCCTTGAAGGGCTTCTGCAACAGGGCAAACACCCGCTCGCCGTCGATGTCGCTTTGCAGCGGCTCGGCGGCATAGGCCGTCATCATGATGATCACCGGCCGCACCGCGAGGCGTCCGTCTGCGACCATTTCATCTATGGCATCGAGCACGTGCTGGCCGTCCATCTCAGGCATCATCCAGTCCAGCAGCAAGAGATCCACAGGATTCTGCTCCAGCTTGAACAGGGCCTCGGCACCCGTGGTGGCCGTGTCCACCACAAAGTGGAAGTCCTTGAGCAGGGAGGAATAAATCTGCAGCGCCGTGGGGTTATCGTCCACCACCAGGGTGCGCAGGCTGTTGAGCCGCTCCGGCACCACCAGGGGCGTGACCTTGGCCTCGGCGGCAATCTCGAAGCTCAGGGTAAAGCTGAAGGTACTGCCGACACCGGGCTCGCTGTGGACCTGCATCTTGCCGCCCATCATGGACACCAGATGTTTGCTGATGGACAGCCCCAGGCCGGTACCGCCGTACTTGCGGGTGGTGGAACCATCGGCCTGGGCGAAGGCGTCGAACAGCTTGTCCTGCTGATCGCGGCTGATACCTATGCCGGTGTCGCGGACCCAGAATTTGAGGGTGATGCGGTGATCGCGCTCGCCCACGTCCTCGCAGCCCAGCTCGATTTCACCGCTCTGGGTAAACTTGACCGCGTTCGACAGCAGGTTGATCAGCACCTGTCCCAGACGCAGGGGGTCGCCCTGCAACATCAAGCCGGCGGTGACCGGCGCATACAGCAGCAACTCGACGCCCTTCTCCTGGGCCTTGAGGGCGTTGAGGTCAAGGGCATGGTCGAGCACCTTGTCCAGCGGGAAGGCAACCCGTTCCAGCTCCAGCTTACCGGCCTCAATCTTGGAGAAGTCGAGGATGTCATTGATGATCCGCAGCAGCGACTGGGCCGAGAAACCGGCCTTGTCGAGGTAGTCCCGCTGCTGCTCGGTCAGGGCGGTGCGGCCCGCCAGCTGCAACATACCGATAATGGCGTTCATCGGGGTGCGGATTTCATGGCTCATGTTGGCCAGGAATTCACTCTTGTACAGGTTGGCCAGTTCCGCGTCCTGCTTGGCTTCCAACAGCGCCACTTCGTTGCTCTTGGAGCGGGTGATGTCCTTGTGGGTACCCACCATACGCTTGGGTTGGCCGTCCTGGGTAAATTCCACCAGCCGGCCCCGGCTCAGCACCCAGAGGTAGTCGCCGCCGGCAGCGCGCATACGGAATTCAATTTCATAGGTGCTGACGGGATCCTTGAGGTATTGCTCGCGGTATTCCTGCACCCGGATACGATCGTCAGGGTGAATAAGCTCGTCTATGGTGCTCAGCAGCGCCGGGAATTCATCGGCCTTGTAGCCCAGCATGGAGAAGTAAGCGGCGTTGCAGATGATCTGCTCCGAATCCAGATACCAGTCCCACAGGCCGTCTTCCACCGCGTCCATGGCCAGGTGATAGCGTTCCTCCGACAGCCGCAGCTGCTCGGCGGACTCGAATTCGCGGGTCACGTCACGCCACACGGCAATCAGGCCCTGCAGTTCGCCGCGGCGGTTATAGAAGGGCAACTTGAGGGTGTCCAGCAGCACGGGCTTGCCGGCCAGCTCCACCTTTTCCTGATAGCGCAGCGGCGCGCGCTCGCTCAGCACCCGCTCGTCCTCGGCGCGGATACGGCGGCCCTGCTCCGGACTGGTGAGTTCCTCCGGCGACAGGCCTATCATCTCGCTTTCGGTGTAACCCAACATGCGCTCGGCCGCCTTGTTACAGCCCAGGTAGTGGCCTTCCTTGTCCTTGAACACAATGGCCTCGGGGATGGAGTCCAAAAGCGATCGCAGCAGGGCGTATTCCCGCTCGCGCCGCTCTGTAGCTTCCCGCAGACGTTCGGTACGGCGGCCCACCAGTTTGTCGAGGCGCTTGTTCTGCTCCGCCAGGTGACGGGTATATTGCTGGTTTTCTTCAAAAATACGGCTGACAAGTTGGAACCATGGCTCCCAGCCGGGGGTGATCTTCTGCGGCACCTTGCGCGGCTGCACCGAGCAGCCTTCCAGGTGCGACAGCAGCCGCGAGGCTGGATTCACGAAGGAGCGGCGGGTCTGCCAGTGCACTATGGTCACCAGCACAGACAGGGCCAGCACCACCAAAATAAAGGTCATCTGCAGCTTTTCCCAGGAGTCCTGGAACAGCTCGTCCACATCCTGGATATACAGCAACCGCCAGGGGGCGTTGTGCAGCGCCACCGAGTGGATGTAGTAGCCGTTGCGGATCATGCCGTCGTGGGCATCGAACAGCTCGGATTCCGGCAGGGAATGCAGCTCAGAGGGAATACGCTGGCTGATGTGGTACACCCGGTTGATGTCATCGCCCTCTATATCCGAGTGCGACAGGATATTGTTGGTCTGGTCCAGCAGGATAACAGTGCCCGGCATCTTGAAATAAAGGCGGATTTGCTTGGCCAGGGACGCCAGGGTCATGTCCAGGTTGATGGAGCCGATGAACTCATCCCCAAGGTAGATGGGCACACCGAGCGTGGTCAGCAGGCCCTTGTCGCTGGAGTCCACATAGGCTTCACTCCAGAACACGCTGCGCTGGGGGTTCATGGCCGGGGTGGCGTACTGGAACTGTTTTTTGTTCAGCAATTCATCGCGGAATCGCTGCTCGTCGGAGGGCCATGGATAATAGGACATCATCCGCCGCTTGGAGACGTAGTAGATGGCCGAGGCCTTGGGCGCCGCCTCCTTGGCCACCGGGAAGGCCAGAGACAGCTCAAACAGCATCTCCAGCTCCTGGTAAAACTTGTCGCTGCGGCCTTCCAGTGAACCTGTGCCCGTGATCCGCCCCATGTTGGTGAAGGGTTTGCCGTTCTCGGCATATGTGGGTTCCAGCGTAAAGTACTGGCCGCTTTCATTGAATTTGCCGTACCTGGGCAGGCGCTGCTTGAGCACGGACTCCCCCAGACGCAAATGGTCCACGGCCACGTCGCGCATACTCTTGACCGCACGGATGCTGGATTCCAGCAGCAGGTCGATTTGCAGCACATGGCGGGCAATCTGCTCTTCGCGCTGTTCCATCAGCTGGGTCTTCTGCCTGTCGAAGAATACCCAGGCGGTCAGGCAGGCGAGCACTATCACCCCTATGTAGGTGTAGAACACAGCCCTGTTGTAGTTGCGCTGGATGGGTGATTTCAGCTGGAGATCCGGCTCGCTCGATTTCATGGGGTACCTTTGCAGCGACCCTGGGCCGCCCGGGTCTTGTCCGATGGGATATAGTAGCAGGAAGCAGGCCACTGTCCCAAAATTTTATTCGGCGGGCAGCCTTTTCATTAGCGCTTTAAATACATGCACTTGGCAATAAAAAACGGCCCCACGGGGCCGTTTTCTCAGGGGTCAGAGGTGTTCCTCGGCGAACTCCGCCAGGCGCGAACGCACCACGCCGTTGAGGTAAACGTTGGCACTGCCCTCGAAGTTTTTGAAGCGCTCCACTATGTAGGTCAGGCCCGAGGTCACGGCCGTCAGGTAGTTGGAGTCTATCTGCGACAGGTTGCCGCTGCAGATAAGCTTGGTGCCCTCGCCCATGCGGGTGATCATGGTTTTGATCTGCGAGGCGGTGAGGTTTTGACATTCATCCAGCAGCACCACGGCATTCTGGATGGAACGGCCACGCATAAAGTTGATGGATTTGAACTGGATATTGGCCTTTTCCATGATGTAATTCATGGAGCCGTGTGGGTTGACGTCATTCTTGTGCAGCACCTCCAGAGTATCGGTAACCGCAGCCAACCAGGGTGCCATCTTTTCTTCCTCTGTGCCGGGCAAAAAGCCGATGGATTCGGCAATTTCCGGGGTGTTGCGGGTGACGATAATCTTGTCGTACTGGTTGCGCTCCACCACCAGCTCCAGCGCCGCCGCCATCGCCAGCAGGGTCTTACCGCAACCGGCTGGGCCGGTCAGTATCACCATGTCGATTTCCGGATCCAGCAGCGCCTGCAGCGCCATGCCCTGGTAGATGTTCTTCGGCCTGATGCCCCAGGCCTCCTGGTTCAGCAGCCGGGCACGGCCGAGGTCGAGGATATGCAGGTGGGAATCGTCCCGGGCCGATACCCGGCCACAGAAGTCCGACTCTTCGTCTATCAGGTATTGGTTGATGTACAAGTGGTCGCTTTCCAGATCCTTGAGCGGCACTTCGTGCACAGTATTGCGACCGTGGCGGGTGGTGGACACCTTGTTCAGGTGTTCCCAGAAGTTGCCGTCAAACTGATGGAATCCCTTGGTCAAAAAGCGAATATCGTCGATCAGCTGGTCGGTGCGATAGTCCTCCACTATCTTGATGCCTGCGCCCTTGGCCTTGAGACGCATATTGATGTCCTTGGTAACCAGCACCACGGTTCTGGGGGCATGGAGTTTTTGCAGGTGCAGCGCGGTATTGATAATGCGGTTGTCGTTGTGATCGCCGGGCAGGTTCTCCGTGCTGAATTCCAGCTGGTGGTCGGGGAATATGGCCAGGGTGCCTGTGGCATCGCCGTGACCTTCGCGGGCCGGGAGGGGTACGCCCTTGACTATCTCTTCCGGGGTGGTCTTGCCACCGAGGGTGTCTTCCAGGGCGCGGATGGCGACTCTGGCGTCGCGGCTGACATCGCGTTTTCTGTCCTTAATCTGGTCCAGTTCTTCCAGTACCGTCATAGGTACTACGACATCGTGTTCTTTAAAGGAATATATGGCTAAGGGTTCGTGCAATAAGACATTGGTATCCAATACAAACAACTTTCTGTCGTCTTGTTCCATGGCGCCTCCGGGGTTGCGTGACATAGGGTGTATGGTTACGTCTGAGGGCTCCTTTTCAGTGGCGGGTGAGGGACATGAAAGTTATTTCAAGCCCTGTCTTTAACTTAATACAGGCCACAGGCGGAAGTAAATAACCCCAAGCCAGTGTAATGCGCCTTTTATGACGCCCGGGTGACAGCGCCTCCCCCCTGGTCAATTTGTATTCTATCCCGGCTCAGACTAGGCTCAGGGATGATTTAAATCTCCCGGCGCTTGGTATAACATACGCGCCCTTTGAGCATACCCCCATAGTTGAGAGTGTTAAGATGTCGTTCGCATTAGGGCAACGCTGGATCAGTGACAGCGAGTCGGAATTAGGTTTGGGAACCGTTGTACAGGTGGAAGGTCGCATGGTGGGCCTGCTGTTTCCTGCCACCGGCGAAAACCGTATGTTTGCCCAGGCCGATGCGCCCCTTACCCGGGTGATCTTCAATCCCGGAGACGTCATCACCAGTGCCGATGGCTGGAGCCTCAAGGTCAGCCATGTGGAAGAAAAAAATGGCCTGGTGATCTACCACGGCGAGCACTGCGACACAGGGGAAATCACCAGCCTGCGGGAAACCCTGCTGGAGCACAATATTCGCTTCAACAAGCCCCAGGACAGGCTGTTTGCCGGCCAAATCGACAGGCTCGACCGCTTCGGGGTGCGCTATAAGAGCCAACTGCTGCGCCACCAACTGGCCAGCTCGGATCTGCTGGGCCTGCAGGGCCCCAGGGTGGGCCTGATTGCCCATCAGTTGTGGATTGCCCACGAGGTGGGTCGCCGTCACGCGCCGAGGGTATTGCTGGCGGACGAGGTGGGCCTGGGTAAAACCATTGAGGCCGGTCTGATTATCCATCAACAGCTGCAAACCGGCCGCGCCGAGCGGGTACTGGTGATAGTGCCCGACACCCTGAGGCACCAATGGCTGGTGGAAATGCTGCGCCGCTTTAACCTGCGCTTCTCTGTCTTTGACGAGGACCGCTGTGTTGAGGCCTTTGCCGATCACGATAACCCCTTCTACACGGAACAGCTGGTGATCTGCTCCCTGGAGCTGCTGCGCAAGAAGCGCCGCCTCGACCAGGCCCTCGACGCCGACTGGGATCTGCTGGTGGTGGACGAAGCCCATCACCTGGAGTGGAGCGAAGACGAACCGAGCCGCGCCTACCAGGTGGTTGAAGCCCTGGCGGCCGTGGTGCCCGGTGTGCTGCTGCTGACCGCTACCCCAGACCAGCTGGGTCACCAGAGCCACTTCGCCCGTCTGCGCCTGCTGGATCCCGACCGTTTCTTTGATTACGACGCCTTCATCCAGGAAGAGGCCGGCTACCGCGCCGTGGCCGAGGCTGCCGAGGCCCTGGCCGGTGACAAGCCATTAAGCGATGCCGCCATCAACAGCCTGACCGAACTGCTGTCGGAGAAAGACATAGCGCCGGCCATACGCCAGATCCAGGCCCCCAACCTGGACGATGAACTGCACGTCGCCGCCCGCGAAGAACTGCTGCAGGAGCTGCTGGACCGCCACGGCACCGGCCGG
Source organism: Shewanella cyperi (assembly GCF_017354985.1). Taxonomy (NCBI): domain Bacteria; kingdom Pseudomonadati; phylum Pseudomonadota; class Gammaproteobacteria; order Alteromonadales; family Shewanellaceae; genus Shewanella; species Shewanella cyperi. The sequence continues at coordinate 3,502,357 of NZ_CP071501.1, forward strand.
GTGTTGTTCCGCAACAGCCGCGCCTCGGTCAAGGGCTTCCCCAAGCGTATCTTCCACAGCTACGGCTACCCCATGCCGGAGCAATACGCCACCGCCAGCCGGGTCAACGCCATGATGGGCGGCGCCCGCACCCTGGAGGCCAAGGCGGCCCAGGCCCTGAGCCCGGAAAAGCTGTACCAGGAATTCGATGACAACAACGCCAGCTGGTGGAAGTTTGACCCCAGGGTCAACTGGTTGCTGGATTTCCTCAAGAACCACCGCAGCAAGAAGGTGCTGGTGATCGCCAGCCGTGCCGAAACGGCGCTGGCATTGGAAGAAGCGCTGCGCACCCGCGAAGGTATAGCCGCCACGGTGTTCCACGAGGGCATGTCTATCATTGAACGGGACAAGGCCGGGGCTTACTTTGCCCAGGAAGAGGGCGGTGCCCAGGCGCTGATCTGCTCCGAAATCGGCTCAGAGGGCCGTAACTTCCAGTTCGCCAGCCATCTGGTGCTGTTCGATCTGCCGCTGAACCCGGACCTGCTGGAACAGCGCATCGGCCGTCTCGACCGTATCGGCCAGAAGCACGATGTACAAATTCACCTACCCTTCCTTGAGGACACGGCCCAGGAAAAACTGCTGCACTGGTACCATGAGGGCCTGAACGCCTTCGAACTCACCTGCCCCGGCGGCCACATACTGTTCGGTGAATTCCGCGAAGCCCTGCTGCAGGTGCTGGCCGGCGATGCCGACGAGGACGATGCGGCGCACCTGCTGTCGGCCACCCGTGCCCGTTACAAGGAACTCAAGGATGCCATGGAGCACGGCCGCGACAAGCTGCTGGAGCTCAACAGCCATGGCGGCAGCAAGGCCAATGCCCTGGTGGCGCGCCTGGCGGCCGCAGACGGTGACACTGCGCTGATTGCCGCCGTGATCCGCCTGTGGGACATCATAGGTCTCGATCAGGAAGACAGGGGCGAGAACTGCATAGTGCTGCGCCCCAGCGAGCACATGATGTTCCCCACCTATCCAGGTCTCAGCGAAGATGGGGTGACCGTCACTTTCGACCGGGATACCGCCCTGTCACGGGACGATATTGCCCTGATCACCCTGGAGCACCCCTTGGTGCAGACGGGCCTGGATCTGATCACAGGTTCTGACACCGGCAGCACCAGCGTGGCCGTGCTCAAGAACAAGGCTCTGCCGGCGGGCACCCTGTTCCTGGAGCTGATCTATATGGCCGAAACCACGGCGCCCAAGTCGAGCCAGCTATACCGCTATCTGCCCCCGACACCTATCCGGGTGCTGATGGACAAGGGCGGCAACAACCTGTCGGCCAAGGTGGATTACGAGAGCTTCGACAAGCAGTTGAGTGCGGTGAACCGCCATATCGCCAGCAAGCTGGTGAACGCTTCCCAAACCCTGCTGCATCCGCTGTTTGCCAAGGGCGAGGCCATGGCCGCCGAGGCTCTGGCCGACCTGGTAAAGCAGGCAGGACAGAGGATGGATCAGCAACTGGGCGGCGAACTGGCCCGTCTGGAAGCCCTCAAGGCGGTCAACCCCAATATCCGTGACGAGGAACTGAGCTTTATCCGCAACCAGATGCAGGAGTTGTCCGGCTACCTCGGCGACACCCAGTTGCAGCTCGATGCCATTCGTCTGGTGCTGGTGAGTCACGCCTGAGCCGTTAATTGAACCTGATCCGGGTTTTGAGCGACAAGCCCAGGGTGGCCGTGCATTGGCAGCCACCCTGGGTTAAGCTTGGGCCATAGCCCATGACTCCCGTGCCATCCATGCGCCCCCTACTGCCGATACTCCTTACCTCGCTGCTGTCACCGCTCGCTTTGGCGGAAACCGACCAACAGGTGCTGAACAACCCCGCCCCCAAACCGCCCCTGGTGCAAGCCTGGGAAGGCAAACAGCGCCACGGCGCTGTGATCCTGGTGGCCGACACCGGGCAGCAGGCGGACAGCCAGGGACTGATAGCCTACCTGCACAGTGAGTTGGCCCCCTTGGGCTGGGCCAGCATCAGCGTCACTCCGCCGGGCAATCCCCCCTACCCCAACTTTGCCACGGATCCGGCCGAGATAGCCCAGGCCGGTGACGGTGAAACCCGGCTGCCAAGGGACAAGGCCACGGAAAAATACACCGAGCAGCAGCTTGAGGCCCAGCTCGGGGCGCAGCTGAGCTGGCTTGAGGGAGAACTGACCGCCCTCGACGGTATAGGCAGTGATTTTCCCGGCAAGCGGGTGTTGCTGGCTCAAAACAGGAGTGCGGCATTGGTGATCAAACTGCTGGCGGACAACAAGCTGTCACCGCCGGATCTGCTGGTGGTGATCAATCCCTACAGCGATGCGGCGCCGCTGCATGTGCAGCTGCCGCCCATGCTGGCGGGCCTGAGTGTGCCTGTGCTGGATCTGGTGTCACCGGACGCCCATGCTGCGGCCCAGAAGGCCGCCGAGGCCAGGCGTTCGGCTTCGGCAGCCAAGTCGGGGCTGGAATATCGCCAGCAATTACTGGCACTGGATCTGCACAGCCCCAGCGCCTGGGCCGATGCCTTGCAGGAGATCAGGGGTTTTGCCTGGCGCCTGAGCCAGCCCTAGCTTTTCATCCGGGCTACCAAAACCTCTGCCTTGGCCGGTAGGGCGCATCGGCATCCTTGAGCTGGCGCTTGGCGGCGATTTTGGCATTGGCACCGAGCAGCAATCTTATCTGATAGCGACTTTCCCGCGACAACAGGGATCTTAAGCCCGCGCTCCAGCTGCGATTGGTGCTGAGCTTGATGGCCGCCAATGCGTCCGGCGACCGCTCACACAGGCGCTCTGCCAGGGCCAGGGCCGCCGCCAAGGGTTCGGCCTCCACCCGGGTCACCAACCCCAATTCAGCCGCTTTGGCCGCAGGCAGGCATTCTGCGGTCATGGTCAATTCCATGGCCTTGTCCTTGGGCAGAATTTGCCGCAGGGCCACCAATCCGGCCATGTCCGGTACCAGACCCCATTTGGCCTCCATAATGGACAGTTCCGCATCCGGTGCCGCCAGGCGGAAATCCGCCCCCAGGGCTATCTGCATGCCGGCACCGTAACAACGCCCCTCAAGCACGGCAATCACAGGGACGGGCAAGCGCTGCCAGCCCAATGACACCCGCTGTGCCAGGTTGGCATTGCCGGGTAAGCCCTTGAACAGCAAGCGCACAGCCTGCCAGGGCGAGGCCATCACGCTTTTGACGTCGAGACCGGAACTGAAGCTGCCACCGGCCCCCTTCAGCACCACGGCCCTCAGGCTGCTGTCGCGGCCAAGCTGCTTGATTAACTTATCAAGCTCTTGAAACATTTGAAAATTAACTGCGTTTAGCTTCTCCGGTCTATTGAGGCTGACCAGGGCCAGGGGGCCGCGGCGCTCTACGCTGAGGGTATGCCAATCCATGAAATCATTCCTTACTGGTCTGTCCAGATTAAATGTTAACACATTTGGCATATTCACCTAATAGGGCTAACATACGCGGAAGTTTTGACGTCCGACATTTTATTGACGCCAAACACCTTTGACCTTGGCCCCATGCCACGACATTACCGGGCTAAACCGCTGACCAACACCATTTTTCCGCGCCCCAGAATTTTTGGTGTTATCTTCAATAATAAGAATAAGTGAGGATCCCGACCCCCTATGGCGCTTCCGGTACTGATTTGCGACGATTCGGCCATGGCCAGAAAGCAGATGGCCCGCACCCTGCCCAAGGACTGGGATGTGGAGATAACCTATGCTGCCAACGGCGCCGAGGGCCTGGAAGCGATCCGTGCCGGCAAGGGCGAGGTGGTGTTTCTCGACCTCAATATGCCGGTAATGGACGGTTATGAGGTGCTGCAAACCATACAGCAGCAGGATCTGCCGGCACTGGTAATAGTGGTGTCGGGCGATATTCAGATTAAGGCACACGAGCGGGTTAAGGCCCTGGGGGCGCTGGACTTTATCCAAAAGCCCGTCAGTGCCGATGCCATTGCCGCCATTTTGCAGGACTACGGTATTCTCAGCGAATTGGGCACACAGGATCCTGCCTTGCAAAGTGACATGGTCAAGGTGGACCTGCGCGATGCCTGCCAGGAAATCGCCAACGTGGCCATGGGCCGAGCGGCGGATCTGCTGGCCAAGCTGCTGGATGTGTTCGTGTTGTTGCCAATCCCCAACGTCAATGTGCTGGAAGTCAGCGAGCTGACCATGGCCCTCAAGGCCACCGAGTCGTCGAAGAAGATCTCCGCTCTGTGCCAGGGCTTTATCGGCGCCGGGATTGCCGGCGAGGCCCTGCTGCTGTTCCATGACTCCAGCTTCGCCGACATGGCCAAGCTCATGGGGCTCAACAACCCCGACGATGCCAATACCGAGGTCGAAATGTTAATCGACACAGGCAATGTGCTGATTGGCGCCTTCCTCAACGGTATTTCCGAGCAGCTGGACATGCAGTTCAGCCAGGGCCACCCAGTGGTGCTCGGGCGCCACTGCACTGTCAATGATCTGATCCACGACAATGCCGAAAAATGGCAACGCACCCTGGCGATGGAGATCAACTATCGCATCGAAGATCACAACATTGAGTGCGATCTGCTGCTGTTGTTTACCGAAGACTCGCTGCCCACCCTGAGCTATAAGCTCGGTTACCTTCTGGATCCGGAGTAGAAATCCCAGCCATGGCGCAAAATGCAGATGCAATGAACGAACTTCACTGGCTCATCGATATGGTGCAAACCATAGAGGTGGGGCTGGTGGTGCTGGACAGAAATTTCAATATCCAGCTGTGGAACGGTTTTATGGAAAACCACAGTGGCATCTCCCCCAATGCCATCAAGGGTTGCAACCTGTTCGAACAATTTCCCAATCTGCCCGCCAACTGGCTGAAGCAGAAGATGGAGTCTGTGTTCCTGCTGAAAAACCGCGCCTTTATCAGCTGGGAGCAAAGGCCCTTTGTGTTCAAGTTCAAAAACTATCGCCCCATCACAGGTCGGGCCGAGTTCATGTACCAGAACGTTACCCTGTTGCCGCTGGCATCGCTGACGGGTCAAGTGACTCACCTGAGCATGATTGTTTATGACGTGACCGACATCGCCATCAACAAGCTGCAACTCAAGGCCGCCAACACCCAACTGGAACACCTGAGTCAGACCGACGGCCTGACCCAGCTGTTTAACCGGCGCCACTGGCAGCAGTGCATGAACCACGAGTATGAGCGCTTCTCCCGCTACGGCGATTCCGCCAGTCTGGTGATGTTCGACATAGATCATTTCAAGCGGGTCAATGACACCTATGGCCATATGGCCGGTGACAAGGTCATCCAGCACATAGCCCATATCCTCAGCCAGTCGCTGCGGGAAACCGATTGCGCCGGCCGTTATGGCGGCGAAGAATTTGCGGTGGTGATGTCCAACACCCGCGCCCGGGATGCCTGGCATTTCACCGAGCGGCTGCGGACCCGCATCGCCGCCAGCCCCATCCAGTTCGAAGGCCAGAGCATACAGGTCACCATCAGCCTGGGCATAGCCGAGGTGGGGGATCCCGTGGAGAGTGCCTCCATGTGGCTGTCCAATGCCGACCATGCCCTGTACCAGGCCAAGCAGGAAGGGCGTAACCGCTCTATCATCTTTGAGGAATAGCAGCTTTGAGGAATAGCAGCTTTGAGGAATAGCCGGCTGACGGCCAGCTGCGAAGAACCATAAAAAAAGCCCATCAAAGATGGGCTTTTTTTATTGAATTTTGTCTATCAGTCGCGGGGGAAACCGTCGTCGTCCAGATCATCCTCGTCTTCTTCATCGAGGTCATCTTCGTCACCCATAAAATAGGTGCCCCAACCATCGTATTCCACCTTTTGCTTATCGGCCAACTGCAGCAATTGCTCGCTGGCCTTGTCCAGCAGCGCCAGGTCCAGCTTGTGGCTGGCGATGGCATCGAAGCAGAAGATGGTCATGCCGTCATCCAGCTCCATTTCTTCGGCATCGTTCACCTCGAAGCCCAGTTTGAAGGCATCCACGGCGGCCTTTTCCAGGCGGTCAAAATTGGTGCTGGAAAAATGATGTTCAATCACATACTCGGCGTCTGGATCGGAACCATCATCGAGCAGCGCTTTGACTATCTCGCGATTCTCTTCCAACTGCTCCTTTAACTGACGTTCAATCGACATTGGCTGTCTCCACCTTGGCTGGGCTTACGGGCACAGTGCTGCCCCTGATAGTGCGCGAGTATAACATGCCCTTTTCAGGCGCGCTGCATCAGGCTGGCCGCCTCCTGATTGAGTGCTTCCAGTTTGGCCGCCATGGCCGCATGGATGCGCTCCGACAGCGCCTTCACATGGGAACGGTCGAGTCCCTGGGTCTCAATGGGGTCCATCATTTCGATGATGACCACGCCATTATCCCAACGATTGAGATTTATATGGCACTGATTGGAGGCCAGCACCGGCACCATGGGCACACCGGCGGCGATGGCCGTGTGGAAAGCGCCGGCCTTGAAGGGCAGCAAACCGCGGCCGCGGGAGCGGGTACCCTCGGGGAAAATCCACACCGACAGGCATTTGTCTTTTATCTTGCGTACCGTGTTGGCCATGGTCTCGAAAGCCCGGCTACGGTTGTTGCGCTCAATCAGAATATTGCCGGACAGCCAATAGATTTGGCCAAACAGCGGCATCCAGGCCAGGCTCTTCTTGCCCAGACTCACAGTGCCACGGGGCACGGCGGCGGTATGGGTAAAAATATCGTAATTATTCTGATGGTTGGCGAGATAGATGCAGGGTTCGCTGCCAGCAGCCGTTGAACGGCGAACAATAAGTTTCACCCCCAATATCGGCGCCGCGGCGGAGAACCACCTGGCGAACATATGTACATTGTCACGGTGACGGGGGCGCAGTAAACAGGCGAGGCTGCCGACCACAAAAACCAACAGCAACAACAGGGCCAACAACAGGGATCTGGCGATTAACAGCACGACGCACTCCGGTGAAAATAACGGCGACAGTATAGCTACAGCGCTGCTGCAGCTCAAACACTATGTTTACACTTGTACGCCGTAATTTTTAATCCATCTATCTATCAACAACTTGTCCTAGTCGATGATATTTTCAGTGCCGGGGGAGCCCCGCCTGCCATGGCTGGCGATGCGGAAAACGAAGGCACACAGGGCCAAGGTCGCCACTATGGCAGCACCGCTGGGCAGATCCAAACTGGCAGACAACACCAGCCCCAACAGGTAACCCGCCAGGCCGACACCATAGGCCAGCGCCAGGGCATAGCGCCCCTGGTAACGGTTAAGGGCCAGGGCCGGCAGTATCAGGGTGCTGAACACCAGATATACCCCCACCAGCTCCACCGACAGGGTAATCACCAGGGCAAACAGCAGGTAGAAGGCTGCGCCATCGAGCACCCTGGGTTTGGCAGCAATCAGCGCCAGCACCAGCACAGACACCAGCGCCGGCAGCAACAACTGCTCCCAGCTGACCCAGAGAATTTGCCCGGACATCAGCTGCTTGAGCAACTCGGCGCCGTGGGGATCGTTGGACAGCAGCAACATGGCCGCCACCGCCGCCAACACGTAAAAGCAACCTATCATGGCCTCAAGCTCACCCACCAGGCGTTTCGACAGCCAGGCTATCAGCCCGGCGCCGGCCAGGGCAAACAGCGCCGGCATCCACATGTGGACAAAGGGTAAGTGTTCCAGATCTTCATTGAGATGGGCCACTATGGCGCCAAGGGCCGCCACCTGGGCTATGGCCAGATCGATAAAGATGATGCCGCGCTTGAGCACCTGCTTGCCGAGCACCACGTGGGTGGAGATAACCAACACCCCCGCCGCCAGTGCCGGCAACAATATGCCGAGCAATTCCATATCCATGTCACTTGCCTCCCAGCAGTTGCGCCAGGACGTTGTCGTAGAGACCGAAAAGGTCCTGACTCTGGTCGTTGGCGCCCACAGACGCGGGCAAGATCAACACAGGCACACCTGTTTTGTCGGACAACCAGCGGGCACCGCGCTCGTCCTGATAGGAAGCCACCACTATGGCCAGGATGTCACCGGCCTTGGCCCGCTCCACCAGGCTTGCCAGGTGACCACTTGTGGGAGGCAATCCGGGCTTGGGCTCCAGATCGGCCTCCTGGCTTATACCCAGCCAGTTGAACAGGTAGCGAAAGGTGGTGTGGTAGGCGATCACCTTCTTGCCCTTGAGCGGCTCGGCCTGGGCCTGCCAGCGCGTGGTGGCGGCCTGCCAGCGGGCGGCGAAGTCGGCATGGGCGGCCTCGTAGTCGGCGGCCGCTTCCGGGTCGAGCTGCTTGAGCCTGTCACTGAAGGCACGCGCCACCCTCAACATACGCTCGGGATCGAATTGCAGGTGAGGATTGCCCTTGGCATGGACGTCGCCCATGCTGCGGTCGACACTGGCCAGCTTGTCCAGGGGCTCCACCTGATCGGCACCGAAGAACAGACCATCGCTACCTTCGCGCACCGCGGCATTGGCGGATTTCATCTGCAACATGGGCAGCCAGCCAATTTCCAGATCGGCACCGGCACAGGCAACCAGATCCGCCTGGCGCATCTTGGCAATCAGGCTGGGACGTGCCTGCACCTGATGGGGATCCTGCATCGCTGTGGTGGCGGTATAGATCTTGGCGCCGGGCGCCAGCTCCTTGGCCAGGGCTCCATACTCGGGTTCACAGGCAAAGATATTCAGGGCGGCCATCGCCATTGAGCTGTGGCCGAATGACAGGGCCAGCAGGGCCCCAAGCAGTTTAGAATTGATGCGCACCGTGGGCCCCCAGAGACATAACATATTGCAAAGTGAGAATATTATCGTCGCTTAACGCGTCGAAGTGGGTTCCTTGCTGATGGGTGTATTGCAACCTCACAGTGGAGAAATGGCTGTGGTGCCAGGCCAGGCTCAGCTCGGTTTCCTTGAGCTTTTGCAACTGCTCCGCCTCCAGATCCACCGCATCCAGCTCGCCATAACGGGCCGCCACTGACCAGCTTGGACTCAACTGGTAGGCACCGCTCAGATACCAGCCCTGATGGTAGTCCCTGAGATCCGGCTCTGCATCCTGAATACCGCTGACGCGGAAGTATTCACCGCTCAGGGTCAGATGGCGGTACTTGTAGTTCCCTTGGGGAGCCCACTTGTAAACAAAGGCGGCACTCAGGGTATTTTCCCCTGTGTAACCGGCATTGTGCTGATGGCCGCCATGGTCATCTTCGGCGACGGCCTCTTCTTGGTGTGGTCCGGCGCTGCCATTGCGGTTATGCAGATAGCTCAGCCCCAGCAGCCAGGAGCTGGATTCGTCAAAGTCGCCCCCCAGCTTGGTGAACGCGGTCAACACCCCCAGCTCATCAAATTCCCGCAGACCGGTTTCATCTTCCGCCCTCAGGCTCTCACCCTTGAAGGCCTCCAGGCCCATGCTCCAGTAAAGTTCGGTTGGCGCCAGATAATCCAGACGCACACCGTCATCAAAATAGTGACCGCCGAGGAAGGCACGATAGGCCACGGGTCTGTCGCTGAAGCTGTCCGTGTGCAGATGCTGGTTGTTCAGATAGCCAATGTCCGACATGAAACGACCGGCACGGACCGAAAAGCCCTCGGGCAGTGCCAGGGTCTGGATAAAGGCTTCTTCCAGGTTAACCTCACCGTCTTCAAACACGGCGGTGGCCTTGCCATAGAACATGTCATCTATGCTGGCACTTATTGCCAACTCGGTTTCGCCCAGACCAAAACCCTCAGCGCGCTCGGCCATGGGGCGCTCGGCGGTCTGATAATAGCCGTCGAGTACCAGGCTCAGTGCCGGGTTGGATAAAGAAGGATCCGCCGCCAATGCGGCCGAAGAGATAACACCTGTGGTTAACAGCCCCGCGTGGGCAATAGCAAAACGCATACAAACTCCTGAATGCTGTCGCGCCGGCTGCAAAAGTGCATCCGGCAGAAAATCATGATGAATTCAAGCTTTCAGGCGTGTCGCGGTGGCCCCTGGCCAAAGTTGAAGTAACCTGGGACGGCATGCAATCCCGGGGTAAGGCAGCTGTGGCGCACGGGAACAAAATGGCTTACCGGCAGTTCGGGGAACTTGCCAGGCAAGAGTTTATTCAGCTGCTGCTGGTGAACACACAAGGTACAGTGGTTGTTGATACCACCGTCCATATGTTGCAGGCTGTGAACGGCGGCAAAAACGGACAACAGCGCCAATGTGACTGCCAGCCACAACGCTATTAATCTGTTGTTTTTAAGTGCCATGTTCACCCAAGGAACTCCCGTAATCCGTCCCGTACTGCGGAAAATCGCCTAGAGTGTAAGGCAGCATGGCGTCGCAGACAACCGGGCAATTACCTCGGCTTTGGTTACAGAATGTGATTAGCGGGGTTAATCTTGCCTTAAGGCCTTCGACTTAGGATAGGGTCATAACCAAGGGGCACTTTGCCATAGGAGCATCAAGAATGGGGCAATTTATTAAAAACAATCTGGGGCTGATCCTGGTGACCGCGCTGATTTTCGGCGGGATCTGCGGTGGCATCTGGTATGTGGAGCACAGCCTGGAGTCCCAGGAAAGGGTGCTGGATTAAAGCGCCCTTCCCTCTGCCGCGCCCCGGCCGTTGGCCCTAGCGGTATTTTTGCCGTTCGTGGCTGTCATCGGGCTTGGCGGGCGGCGCCTCCACCACCTTGAGTTGATCCATCAGGTGAACGCACAGCAGGGCTATCAGACACATTATCGCCAGCAATGTCCCCCCCTGACGCCAGGACTCCTGCCACCAGGCCACGGAGGCCGACAACAAGCCCAGATAGAAACTGCCCAGCTTCAGGCTGGCCATCACAGGACTGCGTCCCAGCCAGGCACCGCAGTGTGGGCATTGGATCTGGGCCTTGAGTCCCTTTCCGCGCTGATGACTGATGGCGCTGATGCGCAGGGCTTTATGGCAATGACTGCAGATCATTGAATCACTCTTGGGGCCGTAACGATAAAAGAGTGCCGATTCTAGGCCCATTCCCCTTTGGGCGCAAAAATTCCGCCCGATTTCTACCGCAAGTTTTACACAAGAGCAGATTGCGGCTTATGATCTGCTGACTACTTCATGGAGAAGATTATTGAAAATGAAGCGCATTTTGTCCTCTTTACTCCTGCTTGGCTTGAGCCTTGGCGCATTGGCCGACACCGCGGATAGCCAACAACAACTGCAAATCCTGCAAAGCGGCATAGAAACCGAACTGCAGGAGCTGAAACAGGCCAAAGGTGAGTTACTGGCCATAGGCGAATACCGGATATCCACCAAGACCCAGGCGCTGTTTGCCCAACTGGCCAGGGAGATGGAACAGGGTGCCGAAGAAAAGCCCTGGCTGTTGCCCCTTATCCGTCAACAGCTGGTATTGGCCAAGCGCAGCCAGGATTATTTGGACAGCCAAATAAAACAGCTGGGGCAAAACCTGGGAAAGGAACAGGGGGCTCAGGCCTTGCTGGCTATCGCCCGGCGTGAAAGCCAACGGGATGAACTGCTGCAGCGTGAGTGGCAGCTGCTGGGCTGGGGCAAACAGTTGGGCATGGACACCTCATCTCAAGTGGCGGAGCTGGGACAAAGGCTCAGCGATCGCGGCGACCGCTTGGACAGCCTGCTGAAATACACTCAGGAAGCCCTGCAGCAAGCCACGGCGGAAGCCCGGGCCGCCGGCAAGGATGTCAGTGCCGAACAAACGGCCAGACTGGCAGAATTGCGCCAGCGTCTGGCCGAAAACAGCGCCAGTCTCAATGCCACTGTGGCCCTGATTGATGAGTTGGGCATGGACAGTGCGGAGCTGAAGAAGACCCTGTTCAGTGTCTCCGGCGACATCACCCAGGATGTGCTCAATCTCGACGTGGCCTCGGGACTGGCCCGACAATGGCTTGGCAATGCCGAATCCCAACTGTTGGAAAACGGCCCCAGGCTGATGTTTAAGCTGTTTATCTTCGTGCTTATCCTGGCCATTGCCAGCCTCGCCGGCAAGCTGGTAAAACAGGCGGTGCGCCGCACCGTCAGTAATTCCAAGCTCAACTTCAGCCGCCTGTTGCAGGACTTCTTTACCTCCCTGTCGTCCAAGGCGGTATTTACCCTGGGTCTGCTGATCGCCCTGTCGCAGCTGGGTTTCGAACTGGGCCCCTTGCTGGCGGGTTTCGGGATCGCCGGTGTCATCATAGGTTTTGCACTGCAGGACACCCTGTCCAACTTCGCCTCGGGGATGATGATCCTGATTTACCGTCCCTATGATGTGGGCGACCTCATCACGGCCGCCGGTGTCACGGGCCGGGTCAGCCATATGAGCCTGGTGTCCACCACGGTCAAAACCCTCGACAACCAGCGACTGATCATCCCCAATAACAAGATTTGGGGTGACACCATCAACAACATCACCGCCGAGCAGCACCGCCGTATCGACATGACCTTTGGTATCAGCTACAGCGACAACATTGAACACGCCGAAACCATACTCAGCGACATAGTGCAGCACCATCCCAAGGTGCTGGACACCCCGGGACCCACGGTGCGGCTGCATCTGTTGGGTGAATCTTCTGTGGATTTCGTGGTGCGGCCATGGGTAAAACCGGACGATTACTGGGAGGTCTACTGGGACATTACCAAGGCGGTGAAGATGCGCTTCGACGCCGAGGGCATTACCATCCCCTTCCCCCAGCGCGATGTGCATTTTTACAGAAATAAATAGCATCGCAACAAATAGCATCGCAGCAAATAGCATCGCAGCGAAAAAACAGCAGCAAACAAGCTCGACGCTATTAAGCAACAAGGCACCCACAGGGTGCCTTGTTTTTTCCTCAGGCCAGACCCACTATCTGGCCGTCATCATCTATGTCTATGGCCAGGTAGCCGGGCTTGGGCCCCAGTCCCGGCATGGTCATGACGTTGCCGGTCAGCACAGTGATAAAGCCGGCACCGGCACTGACACGCAGCCTTCTCACCGGCAGCTCAAAACCGCGGGGAGCGCCCTTGAGCGCCGGGTCGTGGCTGATGGACAGGGGGGTCTTCGCCATGCACAGGGGTAATTTATCGAGTCCCAGACGAGTCAACTCGGCAAGATCCGCATCAGCCTCGGGAGACATGAGTACCCCGGCGGCCCCGTAGCGCTCGGCCAGGGTCATCAGCTTGGCACCGAAACTGTCATCGACGCTGTAAAGTTGCTTGAATTCAGACTGTTGCGCTGTGGCCTTGAGCACCACGGTAGCCAGGGCCGCGGCCCCTTCGGCGCCGAGGCTGAAGGCATCGCTGATTTCACAGCCGAAGGCGCCGGCCGCCAGGGCTTGCTCCTTGAGCCACAGCAGTTCTTGCTGGGCATCCTCGGCAAAATGGTTGATGGCCACCACAGCAGGAATGCCATAGCCCTGCACGTTACTGATGTGCCAAGCCAGATTGGCAAAACCGGCCTCAAGTTTTTCCTGGGATGAGGCCTCATCCCCCAGACCCGAGTTGGCCTTGAGCGCCCTCAAGGTCACCACCAGCACGGCAGCAGCGGGACGTTCGCCGGACTGGCGACACTTGATGTTGCAGAATTTTTCGAATCCCATGTCCGAGCCAAAGCCCCCCTCTGTAACCACAAAATCGGCGTGGGCCAGGGCGATGCGGTCGGCAATGATGGAGGAGTTACCATGGGCTATGTTGGCGAAGGGACCGGCATGGACCAGGCAGGGCGCGCCGCTGAGGGTTTGCATCAGGGTAGGTTCAATGGCATCACGCATGATGGCAGTCATGGCACCGGCGACGCCCAAATCCTCGGCGTTGACGGGCTTGCCGTCGACATCGAGCGACAGCAGCACCTGACCTATGCGCTTACGCATATCCTTGAGATCCCGGCACAGGGCCAGAATCGCCATCAGTTCGGAGGCCGCCGTGATATCAAAGCCGTTCTCGTGCTCCGGGCCGTTACCCTGCCCCAGGCCCACCTGAATTTGTCTGAGCGCCCTGTCGTTGTGATCCACCACCCGGCGCCACAGGATCCGCTCGGGGTCTATGTTCAGGCGCTTCAAACCGGTCTGACGTTCAAAGCGCTCGCCCATGCGGGTCTCGTGGTGCAGGCGGGCATCGATGGCCGCAGCCGCCAGGTTGTGGGCGCTGGTGACGGCATGGATATCCCCTGTCATGTGCAGGTTCAAATCCTCCATGGGCACCACCTGGGAGAAACCGCCACCGGCGGCACCGCCCTTGACCCCGAATACGGGCCCCAAGCTCGGCTGGCGGATGCAGGCGCACACTTTCTGTCCCAGGTGTTGCAGCCCCTGGGTCACACCTATGGTGGTGACCGTCTTGCCCTCACCAAAGGGCGTTGGCGTGACGGCGGTAACCACCACCAATTTGCCACGGGGGCGATCAGTCTGTTCTGGGATTGCGGATAGGGAAACTTTGGCTTTATGGCTACCATAGAGGCGCCACTGGTTTGGTGTCAGCCCCAGGCGGGCGGCAATATCGGCCAGGGGTTGCAGGCTTGCTGAGCGCGAAATATCCATGTCTGAGCGCATATCGGGATCTCCGGATTATTATTTTTTTGTATTGGGGTACAGCGATGCCTCATCCTAGGGGATCTCGGGAACCTGTGGCAGAGGGGGAAATGGCTTAAACAGCGTTTCCTGAATCCAGGTCAATTTCTCAGCAATTATTCTTGATAATTAAGTTCGGTGCTTGCACTTGGTCAGCAAGGGCAAAACCATGCCATCAACCAACAGGAGTCATCTATGTCACACACCTCTCTGAGCATGTCCGACTTTGCCGCCGGCTTTTGGCGCCTCGCCGATTGGGGCCTGGACAGGCAAGCCCGTCTGACCCTGATTGAGCAGTACCTGGAGCTGGGGGTGGTGACCATGGATCACGCCGACATCTATGGCAACTACAGCTGCGAGCGCCTGTTCGGTGAGGCCCTGGCCCTGGCACCGGGCCTGAGGAGCAAGCTGCAGCTGGTAAGCAAGTGTGGCATCAAACCGGCGCTGGCCGGCGACAGCAACCGCTATGTCAATCACTATGACACCTCAAAGGCACACATCATCGCCAGCGCCGAGCGCTCGCTGCAGTTGCTGGGAACCGATTGGCTGGATCTGTTGCTGATCCACAGACCCGATCCCCTGATGGATGCCGACGAGATGGCCGAGGCCTTTGTGCAGCTCAGGGACAGTGGCAAGGTGCGCCATTTCGGGGTATCCAACTTCACCCCGGCCCAGTTTGAGTTATTGCAATCGCGGCTGGCGTTCCCACTGCAGACCAACCAGGTGGAACTGTCGCCGCTGATGATGCATACCCTCTCCGACGGCACCCTGGATTTATGCCAGCAAAGACGCATTCGCCCCATGGCCTGGTCCTGCCTGGGTGGCGGCGCCCTGTTCAGCGGTGACAGCCCCAAGGCCGGACGCTTGCGGGTGGAGCTGCAGCGCCTGATGCAGGAAACCGGCGCCAGGGACATGGCCCAGCTCATCTATGCCTGGGTGCGCATGCACCCCAGCCGCCCCATCCCCATCATAGGCAGCGGCAATATTGAGCGGATCCGCTCGGCCCTGGCCTCAACGGCGATTCAGCTGGACCGCCAGCAGTGGTTCAGCATCTGGCAGGCGGCCATGGGCCACAAGGTACCTTAGAGCAAGAGCGCCTTAGGCCAAGTAAGATTGCCTTGGGTTAAATAAGAGTGCCTCAATGCCAATTTAGGCAAGGCATAAAAAAGCCGGCAATGATGCCGGCTTTTTTAATGCGGTCGCTAACTCCGGATTAATCGAGAAAGTGCAGCTCACCGCTCAGATGTGGCCTGCGGCCCTTCTGATCCCTGAGTTCAAACCTAACCCCTTCGGCCATGGGCTCGGCGGCAAAACTGACCTCGGCGGGCATAAACAGCGGCAGCTTGAAGCTCACATCCAATGTGCAGGGGCGCTGACCTATCTTGTCCATCAGGGCAGCGGTGCAGCGTGCCTTGGACCACATGCCGTGTGCCAGCACGCGATCGAAGCCGAAGCGCTTGGACAACAGCGGATGCAGGTGGATCAAGTTGTAATCGCCGGAAGCCTTGGCATAGCGACGACCGAGATCTTCGCCGAGCTGCCAGTGCTGGGGCTGATCCCAGGCCATGTCATTGCCCTTGGGCGGACGGGCGCGGCGACCGGCTGACTCCATGCGGTACAGGTATACCGAATGGGCTTCCCACACCAGCTCATCACCCACATAGGCCTTGGACACCAGCTCAAACTCCAGACCGGCATCGGTCAGCTCGCTGTGGGTCAGGGCACAGTCGAGACGATAGGCCTCGCTGATCTTCAAGGGGCGATAACGGCTGATGCGGTTTTTCAGGTGGATCATTCCCAGCAGCGGGAAGGTAATGGCCTGGTGGGTAAAGATCACCGCATGCAGACGGAAGGCCATCACATACAGGTAGGTGAGCGGCAGATGTTCACCATCAAATTCGAAACCGCAAACCTCGGCATACTGGGCCACCTTGTCGGCGGACAGGGTTTGGGGCGCACAGCTCACCTCAATCTGTGGCAGGCTTTGACCATCCCAGCCCGGCTTGCGGCCGAAAAAAATCTTGCGGTACAGAGAAAACAGCGATGGCATCGCTTTCAATTCCACACTGTGTTTCATAGCTTACCCATAGTTAAATAACACCTGTTAAACAGCATCCAAAAGTCACAAAGGCCCCGAAGGAAGCCGGGAATTATACCCTGATTCATGCGGCTTTGTATCCCCAGCCATTTTCATGTTGCACATGCTTGTTATCAAATGAATTTTTTAAATGCCTGCAGCCAATTACCCGCTCCCAATAGCCACTGATATCAGAGGCAGATGCCAAATTCGGGTACTTATGCCACACTAGCGCCCCAAACCTGGCTTTGCGTACTTTCAATGCAGGATAAAAACTTCGACTCACTGGCGGGCAAGTTCGCCAAAAACATTTACGGCACCCCCAAGGGGGAGATCCGCGCCGCCGTGTTGTGGCGTGACTTGCAAGCGGTGCTGACGCCCTATGGCGACCGCAAATTGCGGATACTCGATGCCGGCGGCGGCTTTGGCTTTTTCAGCCAAAAGCTGGCGGCTCAGGGCCATGAAGTGGTGCTGTGCGACATTTCCGCCGAGATGCTGGCAAGTGCCGAGGCGCAGATAGCCGCGAGTTCGGTGCCGCTCAACATACGTCTGGTTCACGGCCCATTGCAGGCCCTCAACCTGACGGATCACGGCCAGTTTGACCTCATTTTGTGCCACGCAGTGGTGGAGTGGTTGGCGGATGCCAAGAGCGCCCTTGAAGGCCTGCTGCAATTGCTGAAGCCGGCCGGGTTGCTGTCGCTGATGTTTTTCAATCTCGATGCCATGCGTTTCCATGCCCTGGTGTCCGGCAATTTCGATTATGTGCGGGCCGACTTCAAGATTAAGAAAAAAGTGCGCCTGACCCCCACCCATCCCCTGCCTGTGGCCCAAGTACGGGACTGGTTCAGCGAATGGCAGCTGCAAACCCAAAGCGAATCCGGGGTGCGGGTGATACATGATTATCTGAAGAAAAGCCTGCCGCCGGAGTTCAGCCAGCAGGACTTGCTGGAAATGGAACTGCGCTATTCCACCGAGCCACTCTATGTGCCACTCGGCCGTTACGTGCATTTCATCGGCCAAAAACCACAGGACTAATCGAACAGCTCCACGCTGTCCGGCGCCGGTTCGGCCGCCTTGCGGGTCACGCCGCGCAGGTATCTGGCTTCTTCGGTCTCGATTTGGCGGATACCTTCTATGGCCAAACGCTTGATCCTGACCTTGCCGCTTTGGGGATGCAGCAGCACCTTGCGCGGCCAGGGACCACCGAGATCTTCGGCCTGCACCTCGATTCCCTCCATGGCCAGATAATTGCGAACAAAATCGATGTTGGACTGGCCCACATTGAGCACTGACATGCGCCCCAGGCTGGCGCCACCGAAAATTTTGGCCTGCAAGCGACTCTTGAGGCCACCGACACTGAGTATGCTGTTGATCAGCTGCTCCATGGCCCAGTTGCCATAGCGACAGGAGTAACTGGTCAGCTGGTGCCAATCCTCATGCAGGGCGCGCTCGGGTAACAAAAAATGATTGAGGCCGCCTATGCCCATCAGCGGATCCCAGATACAGGCCGCCACACAGGAACCCAGGCGGGTATAGATGAGTTCATCCTGATTGCTGATGTAGTACTCCCCGGGATCGACCCGCGCCACCCAGGACTGCTGCTCATTGTCCCAATATCTGGGGGTGCGTTCAAAGCCGGGGTATGCCTGCTGTCGAGAATCCAGCACCATCCCGCCTCCTTGGCTGACTTGCTTCCCCCAGTATAGCCGGACCTATTGCAGCTGCATGGTACCCGGCATTATGCGGCAGGGGTTGGCGGCGCAGATATCGAAATGCCCCTCAAGTGCTATGCCCTGTCTGGCCAGCCAATAGGGCAGGCTCTCATCCCCCAACAAATGCGCGGCACCCACCACCACAAACAAATGCTCCGGGGTATCCTCCGCAGCTAGCATCCCCATCAGGGTGTCGGCCATGTTGCGATTGCGGTCGGTCAGCAGCAGCTGATGCAGCCTGGCGTCATCCGCGCCCATGCCCTCATCCAGCAGGGCTTGCAGGGTTTGGGTATCCCCCCGGCGCCAACTGGCAATCATGGTGCTGATTTGCTCATCCCCCATGGCCAGGGCCTCATCGACCATGGACCACTGGGTCTCCGGCGGCAGGCCATGCATCAGTTTGAACTGGAAGTCGATGCTTTCCAGCTCGAGGATTTGCTTGTCGCCGTGGCGCTCAAGCAGATACTGGTCGACACCATACTGGGCTTCCAGCCCCGCCGCCGCAAAACGCATCAGGGTGATCTGGGTTGCCTGCAACCAGGGACTCATGGCCGCCAGCTGACTGCACACCTGGGCCTTGTCCCGGCAGAATAACGCCAAGGCGGCATCGGTTGCCTTATCTGGAGGCGTCGGGTGCATGGCGTATTGACGCAGCAGCGCCGCCATTTCTGTCCGTGGATTGGTGATATCGGCTTCCACCACCAGGGCCCCGGCCTGCTCAAAGGCCAGCGACACAGCCTTGGGTAAGGGATAAAAATCCGCCTGGCCCACATGGATGGATCCGAGCAGGTGTACCGTCTTGCCCTGAAAGCTGAAACTGAAAAACGGCGGTTTGTCGTCGACGGCTGCCCACGCTGTGTGCCCCGTCAGCAACATCAAGACAAAACCCCAGACCAAGCGACTTGTTGCCATCATCCTTGCCTCTTATAATCCTGAAAAATTTTCATTGGATAGCCCTTATGCCATACACCAAGGTGATTGAGCAACTGACCGATAATCTGCAACTGGCTTATCGCCAGGCCATAGATGCAGACAATACTCTGGATGAGTTAAAGAAGGCCGGCCACGGCAAATTCTCCTATGTGTTTACCGCAGAGGAAGGCTTCAGCACCCGCAGCAACCGTTTTCAGCCCTATATCCAGGAACTGGCGGAAGAGCTGAATACCCTCAAGCAGGCCCCCACCCCGGAGCGACTGGAATCCATGGTGCGCAAGCTGGGACTGCTGCTGCAAACCCTGCAGGCCCTCAAAAGCCACAATAAGTAAGCGTCATATTAGTGTCATCGTTTCGCCATAGACTGCCCCAAACTTTCGTAGGAGCATTCCATGGCCGCAGCGGCACAACAGACAGCACTGGCGCAGATTGTCGAGCAACGCACTATCAATGCCTTGTTTCAGCCAATTTTCGATATTGCCGCCAACAAGGTGCACGGGTATGAAGCACTGACCCGCGGTCCCAGGGACTCCTGTCTGCACTCCCCGGTAGAGCTGTTTCGCACCGCAGAGCTGTGCGGTCGCCTCAGTGAACTGGAAACCCTGTGCCGGCAAATTTCGGTGGAACAGTTTGCCCGGCGCCAGTTGCCCGGCAAGCTGTTTATCAATATCTCACCCAAGGCGCTGCTGGATCCCGATCATCCCAAGGGCAAAACCCTGGCGCTGCTGCAGCAGCTGGGGATCCCGCCCTCAGAGGTGGTGATTGAATTATCGGAGCAACACCCAGCAGACGACATAGATCTGCTTAAGGCCTGCCTGCACAGGTACAGGGATCAGGGATTTCTGACCGCCATCGACGACCTGGGTGCCGGCTATTCCGGCCTCAGGCTCTGGTCCGAACTGGCGCCCGACTATGTCAAAATCGACCGCCACTTTATCCACGAAATAGATAAGTACCCGGTCAAACAGGAGTTTGTCCGCTCCATAGTCGAGCTGTGCCAGAGTCTGACCTGCAAGGTGATCGCCGAAGGCATAGAGACAGAGCAGGAACTGCTGATCCTCAAGCAACTGGGGATCATTTATTGCCAGGGCTTCCTGCTGGGCAAACCTGAACTGCACCCCAATCGCAGTTTGCAAAGCCGGCTGCTCCCCTCCCATCAACCTGCACCCCACAGGTACAGTGAAACCGCCGAGAGTTTGTGCTGCAACGCGGTCACTGTGAGCGCCGAAACCCGCCTCAAGCTTGTGGGTGAGCGTTTCAGCGCCGAACCGACACTGCAGGCCGTGGTGGTGCAGGCGCAGGATAAACCCGTAGGTATTATCAGCCGCGCCAGCCTGCTGGAGCTGTTCAGCACACCCTATGGCCGGGCGCTGCACGAAAACCACAGGGTGTCCGAAGTCATGGATACCCAGGTGCCGCGCATTGAAGCCGGCGCGCCACTGTCAATGGTCAGTCAATTGCTGACCGCCGACAGCGAATCCCAGATGGCCCAGCAATTTATCATCATGCGCCAGGGTGAGTTATTGGGTATAGGCCATACCAAGGATCTGCTGGCGAGGATCACCGAGTACCGCATCAAGATGGCCCGTCATGCCAACCCCCTGACCGATTTGCCCGGCAATGTACCCATTCAGGAGGAGTTGCAGCGCTTGCAACGGCAGCGCAGGCCTTTTTATCTGGGTTATTTCGACCTGAACCATTTCAAGCCCTACAACGATGTCTATGGTTTTTGCCGCGGCGATGAGGTGATTTGTGAGGTGGCCAGTCTGTTATCTCGTTTCCAGGGACCGGATTGTTTTATTGGCCATATTGGCGGCGATGACTTTGTGATGATAGCCACAGACCCGCGCATGCTCGACTGGTCGAGGGAAGTATTACTGGCGTTTAATGGCAGGCGGGAATCCTTCTACCAGGCGGAGCACTGGCATTCCCAGGCCATGCCAGGACAAGACAGGGATGGCACGCCGGGGCAACTGCCTTTGATCAGTCTCAGCGTTGGCATTCTCAGCCCCAGGCACAGCTTCAATGCCAGCGAGCACGAACTGTCGCTGCTGAGTGCCAGGGCAAAAAAACAGGCAAAACTCGCCAGGGACGGGTTTTGCCTGCTGGATGACAGACCGGCGCTGCTGAGTGCCTAACAGTTACTCGGGCAGAACCAGATCCTTGGAGACCCACTGGGTCAACAGCCGCACCTCATGCATGAAAGGCCGGTCGTTGTAATTGCGGATGTCATTCATGAAATTCATATTGGTGAGCTTTTCATCGCCGGCGGCGATCACCTGGTCCTTATCCAGCAAGCGGTAACTGAAGCTGATCCGCGGTGGATACACCTCTTTGACTATGCGCAAATCCGTGGTGGTGGCACCAAAGGTCGGGCGCATATCACCGGCCATGTCCACGTCAGTCACCGTCAGCTCCAGCTTCTGTTCCGGTTTGAAACGCTTCTGGGCACTCTTGTCCAATTCCTTGGTCAAGGTCTCGAACAGCCGCTGTTCAAAGCGGGACTGCAACTCACCACTGGACTCTATATCCCTGAATTTTTTGGGTTCCTGCCAGGTAATCTTGACCATTCCCTGTTCGGTGACCGGATTTTCCATCGCCTCATCGGCCGCCACAGCCGCGCCCGCAAGCATGCATCCAGCCACGAGTGTCATTAATTTACGCATCTCAGCCTCCTTGGGTACCAATATCTGCCTTCAACCCGGGTTATCCGGCAGTTCCCCTGCTTAACACCGGTTCAGCAATCATTCGCCACAGCAATTGCAACTTACTATTTTAGTTGATATTGAACGAAAATAGTTCAGCCGCCAATGGTGACAATTTGTATCACCCATCGCATTCGACGGGGGCGCCGGCTAGAAAGGAAACATGGCCGCCAGACGTGGATATTGCCGCCGCAAATCCTTGGGCCTGTTACTGAACTGCTTACCGGCGGGCTTGGCCTGGCCCGAGGGCACAAAGGGCAGCTCGTGACCGGTCCGCTCCTCATAGAGTTGACCGGCAATCAGATCATAATCTTCCACAAAGGGATAAGCGTATTCGTCCATCAAGGGCCAGGCCTCAAGCGCCGCCAGGGAGTCAGGATCGGCCAGGGCCGCCTCGAAACGCGCCTGCCCCAGGGAAATCAGAAAACAACGGAACTCGGCAAAGCCGTAGTCTGTGTCACAGCCGGTGATCACATAGGCGGCCCCCCACAGATCCCAGTGGTAGCAGCGCCGCATCTGCTGGCCGAACCATTTATCAAAGGCCGCCAACTCTTCATTACCCAAATCCTGCAATCGGGTCCGCAACTGTGCCGCCAGCGAGCCCTGGTCCTGCCCGGGCGTGGTCCGGGTTACCCACTGCCAATAAAGCTCTTCAGTCATACTTGTCACCTGTTATTAAACCGCGCCATTTTACACCGCTCTGGACTCAGCCCCAGGCTTTTTCTACACTTGGCCATCGCAAATTGACCGGAAGTGTCCCATGTTCAAGGCCCCGCTGCCATTACGCCTGTTAATCCTGTTGTATTTATTACTGAGCATAGCGGCCCTGGCCCGCAGCATCAGCACGGGAGCGCTGGACCTCTTCACCCTGGGGGTCATACCCGTAGTGGTCGGCTTATTGCTGCGCACCGCCTGGTCTGAGGTGGTGCTGAAGCTTTACATTGCCATCCAAACCCTGGGCTTTGCCGCCTTCGGCGTCACCGCCATCCTGGCACTGCAAATCACGCCACAGGATGTAAAAGTGGAGCTGCTGGGGTATCAACCGCCATTTGCCGCCGTCGTTCTCTGCGTTATCGGCTTGCTGGCCTACCAATATTGGGTCGCATTTTCGGCCTCAACCAAAGCCTATTTGCGCCGCGTTCCACAACAGGAATAGGCAGATTCTGTTGTCAAATTGTTATCTCTGGGGTAGTTTGCTGCCAGATACAGCAGACACAGAAGCAGTAGTATGAGCCACCTGTCCCCCAGTGAATTGTCCATCCTTTTGGTGGAACCTTCAGATACCCAACGTAAAATCATCATTTCCCGCCTGCAGCAGGAAGGGGTGCACGCCATCAGCACAGCGGCATCCCTGGCCGAAGCCAGGGAATCCCTGTTGCGCCACAAGCCGGATCTCGTTGCCAGTGCCATGCATTATGCCGATGGCGATGCTCTGGAACTGCTCGACTGGGTCAAGGGCAATCGTGAATATCAGGATGTGCAGTTTATGCTGGTGTCCAGCGAGTGGCGGCAGGAACAGCTGGAGATTTTCCGCCAGTCCGGTGTGGTCGCCATCCTGCCCAAGCCCTTCAGCAAGGACCACTTGGGCAAGGCCCTCAATGCCACCATAGATTTGCTCAGCCACGATGAACTGGACCTCAGCCACTATGACGTGCAGGACTTGCGGGTACTGGTGGTGGATGACAGCCGCATGGCCCGTAATCATATCCGTCGCACCATCAGCAATCTGGGCATGCGCCAGATAGTCGAAGCCGCAGACGGTGCCGAAGCCATAGCCCTGATGCAGGAGCAGATGTTTGATCTGGTGATTACCGACTACAACATGCCCAGCGTCGATGGTTTGGCCCTGACCCAATTTATCCGCAACCAGAGCCAACAGTCGCACATTCCCATCCTCATGGTGTCTTCCGAGGCCAACGAAGCCCATTTGAGCAACGTGGCCCAGGCCGGCGTCAACGCCCTGTGCGATAAGCCGTTTGAGCCCCAATGGGTGAAGAAAATCCTCTATACCCTGCTCGAAGATCAGCATTGAGGTCAAAAAAGTAAAAAATTTGCACCAATACCGGATTTTGACCGGTTTGAAAACTTCCCAAAAGCCAATCCCTGTGGCATGTTAGGCGGGTTTTACAACAATAAATCACGGAAAGAAGAGAACTGTCATATGAACAAAGCTGAACTGATCGCCAAGATTGCCGAGCAAGCAGAATTGAGCAAGGCCGACGCGGCACGTGCGCTGAAATCCTTTGAAGAAGCGGTAACCGAAGCCATGAAGAATGGCGACAAAATCTCCATCGTGGGTTTTGGTTCATTTGAAACCTCCACCCGCGCCGCCCGCACCGGTCGCAATCCTCAAACCGGCAAAGAGATCCAGATCCCAGCGGCAACCATTCCCAAGTTCAAGGCCGGCAAGGCTCTGCGCGACAGCGTGAACTAAGACTGAGTTCAGTTAAAAAAGCCTCCAACCGGAGGCTTTTTTATTGCTGCGACATCCAGTCTGGCTGCACAAAAAGCGTGCATCAGCTGCGTCATACTGGGGCAATATCCACAACCAGATCCAAAGCCAATATTGTAACATTCTGTATTAATGAGCTTTATTTAAATGGCACAAGATTGGCAATCGTAACTAAAGTAATAAACACCAAGTGCCGTCACCCAAAGAGGTGTGCAGTCCGGCCGCCAAAACAATTGAAGGGGATGAGAATGAAGAAACTGTTGAGCCAATTTGCCTTGCTGGGTCTGACCTCACTCGCCGTGGCACCAGCCATGGCCACATTTGAGGGCAACATAGGCGTCAGTTCCAATTACCTGTGGCGCGGCGTCACCCAAACCCAGGACGGCGTCGCCGTCGACGGTGGCGTGGATTACAGTCATGAGTCCGGCTTCTATGTTGGCTCTTGGGCTTCCAGTGTCGACTTTGGTGATGACACCAGCTTTGAGCTGGACCTTTATGGTGGCTATGCCGGCAGCTTTGCCGAGGACTTCAGCTACGATGTGGGCTACCTGCTGTACGCCTATCCCGATGCCGAGGGTGACATAGACTTCGGTGAACTCTACGCCTCTTTGGGTTGGAAGTGGTTCACCCTGAAATACGCCCAGTTTATCCACGCCGGTGACGATGTAACTCCCGATGAACTCGACAACACCGACATGAAATACCTGACCGCCGATGTCAGCATTCCCCTGAGCGACAGCCTGGCAGTGGGTGCCCATTACGGCTATGCGGATGGAGAAGTCAATCAGGCCTGGTACGCCGTATCCCACTACAGTGAGTATTCCCTGTCATTGAGCAAGGAAACCAACATAGGCACAGTGAGCTTTATCCTGGCGGACACAGATCTGCCCGGCGATGATGCCAAGCTGGTATTGAAATACTCTTACGGCTTCGAGCTGTAACGCCCCAGGACTCAAGCCGCCTGACCTACATAACCAAAAACCAGGCGGCAACCTCAGGCAACGTAACTTCGGCCGCCTTTACGGGCGGCCAACATTTTTTCTATGTATTCAACTATGGGCTCGGCCACCTGAATACCCGTTGTCTGCTCTATGCCCTCAATACCCGGTGCCGAGTTCACCTCCAGCACCAGGGGCCCACGGCTGGAACGCAGTATATCCACCCCGGCCACACACAGGCCCATGGCTTTTACCGCGGCCACTGCAGTCTTGCGCTCCAGTGGGGTAATCTTCACTTTCTGGGCACTGCCGCCCAGGTGCAGGTTGGAGCGAAAATCTCCCTCGGGGCCGGTGCGTTGCATGGCCGCCACCACCTTGTCGCCGACCACAAAGCAGCGGATATCGCTGCCATTGGCCTCCTTGATAAACTCCTGCACCATGATGTTGGCCTTGAGCCCCAAAAAGGCCTCGATCACGCTTTCGGCCGCCTTGCGGGTCTCGGCCAGCACCACCCCAATGCCCTGAGTGCCTTCGAGCAATTTAATCACCAGCGGCGTACCGCCCACCATGTTGATCAAGTCGGGAATATCATCGGGTTTGTTGGCAAAACCGGTCACAGGCATGCCTATGCCCTTGCGCGACAGCAACTGCAACGCCCTGAGTTTGTCGCGGGAGCGGGCGATGGAGATGGAGTCATTGGCGGCGAAGACCCCCATCATCTCAAACTGGCGCACCACGGCGCAGCCATAGAAGGTCACGCTGGCATGAATTCTGGGAATAATGGCATCCAGCCCCAGCACTTCCTGGCCTTCCAGGTGAATGCTGGGCTTGATTGAATTGATGTTCATGTAACAGTTGAGGGGATTGATCACCAGGGCCTCGTGGCCCCGGTTGTGACAGGCTTCCAGCAAGCGACGGGTGGAATACAACTCGGGAAACTGCGACAGCACGCCTATTTTCATCGTTTGGAGTACCAATAAAGGTTTGAAAAGCCTGACCCATTACGGGCACCAAACGCAAATTCTTGTCCATCGGCCCGAGTTTGGCAAGTGAAGTTCAGTGACGCGACTGTGACAGCAGGGGACGGATCAGATTTTGCTCAAACTCTTCCACCGTCAGCGGCTTGCTGTACAGATAGCCCTGCAACAGATCGCAGCCCCTGTCACGGCAGAATTTTGCCTGCTCTTCGGTTTCTATGCCTTCGGCCACGGCAATGACGTCAAAACCACGGGCAAAGTTGATAAGGGCCGACAATAAGCGACAGCCCTTGTCGTCCTTGCCGACTGTGGCAACGAAACTCTTGTCAATTTTAAGCACCTGAATCGGAAAATGCCGCAGATGCTCCAACGAAGAGAAGCCGGTGCCAAAGTCATCCAGGGCCAGAGTCACTCCCAGGGCGACCACCTGCTCCAGCTCCCTGGCCAATTGCTTGGGCTCTTCTATCAGGGCATTTTCGGTGATTTCCAACTCAAGCAGTTGTGGTGGCAGGCCACTTAAGTCCAAAGCCCCCTTGATTTTGTCACTCAGGGACTCACCGCCTATCTGGGATGCCGACAGGTTAATGGCCACGGGCAAGGCCTGGCCTGAATCAGCGAGCAACAACTGCCAGGTTCGGGTCTGTTTCAGCGCCGTGTACAGCACCCAGTTGCCTATGTCCTCCATCATGCCGATTTCCTCGGCAACCGGCAGAAAAGCATCGGGGCCCAGGAGGCCATCTTCGGGATGCATCCAGCGCAGCAGCGCCTCCATCCCCATCAAACGCCCGCTGACGGCATCAAACTTACCTTGGTAATACAGGCGCAATTCATTATTTTTTATTGCTTTTTTAAGCCCTTGCTCAATGCGGTTGCGCTGGCGCACCTCCCTGTCCAGCTCTTCAGAGTAAAATTGCGCCTGGTTGCGGCCCAGCTTTTTCGCTCTATACATGGCAATATCGGCGCACTTGAGCAGCTCAGATGCCGAATCTGCGGACTCCCCGTACATGGCGATCCCCAGGCTGGCGCTGATCATGATTTCGGTTTCGCCAATGTGGAAGGAATCTTCAAAAGCTTTCAGCAGGCGCTTGGCCAGACTGAGGGGAAAATAACGCCCCTCCTGCTCGGTTACCAGTACCACAAACTCATCACCACCAATGCGGGCAATAAGATCGCTTTCCCGTACCACCTTGCTGAGACGGCTGGCCACTTCCACCAACAATATGTCGCCCATCTGATGCCCCAGGGTGTCATTGATACCCTTAAAATCATCAAGATCGAGCAGGATTACCGCCAGCATATCTCTCTGACGTTTAACCTGGCTCAAGGCCCGGTTAAGACAAAGCTCAAAACCATAGCGGTTAACCAGCTTGGTCAGGGAGTCGTGCTCGGCCAGTTCCTTCAATTTTTCATGGCTGATGCGCAGCGCCTGGGCCATGGCACTGCGCTGTTTGGCATTGCGGATGGAGCGGGTAAGGCGGCCGGACGTCACTTCATCCTTGAGCAAAAAATCCTGGGCCCCCAATTCGATGCAACGCTCGGCCAGACGTTCGTCCTCATAACGGCTGATCATCACCACAGCGGTCTGATCGAGGGAGGTACGGTTAAGATGGGTCAACACCTCCAGACCATTGGCATCCGGCAGCAGGTAGTCCAGCAAAATCCCGTCGAAGTGACGTCGCGCGGCCATGTCCAGTCCTTCCTTGGCACAATTGGCCTCGGTCACGTGAAAACGATGCACAGATTGGCCCAGCGCCCTCACTATGGCTTCTCTATCGACCTCATCATCATCGATCAGCAAGAGTCTCATGGTCCTGCTCCTTCATAGCTCCGGCAATTCCACAATCCGCCAGTAACCATCCAGCATATTGAGAATATTCAGAAACCCATCCTTAATGTCACTTTTGACCATATAACCGGCTACGTTGTAACTGTAGGCCGCGACCTTATCCTCATCGGCACGGGAAGTGGTCAGCACAAATACCACGGCAGAGGCCAAATCTGGGGCATGACGCAGCTCCCGGAGAAATTCCAGGCCATTCATTCTCGGCATATTGAGATCCAGTAAAATGATAAACGCACCGGCAATCTCACCCCTGCGCAGCATCTCCAGGGCAGCAACACCATCCCTGGCCCGAACCAGGGGGTTAAGCAGTTTCAGCTGCCGCATCGCCCGCTCAACCGCCATATAGTCAACATCGTCATCATCAATCAGAAAGATAGTCACCTCGCGGTAACGTTTGGTTGGACTCATTCCGCCTCCTTAATCACCAGTGGCCAGGTGAAGAAAAAGCTTGAGCCTCGGCCTTCGGATTCGACCCACACCCGACCACCGTAATGTTCAACGGCTTTCTTCACCAGGGAGAGCCCCAGGCCACTGCCTTCCACTTCATCCCTGGGTTTAAGAGTTTGGAATATCGCAAAGACCTTGTCATGGTATTGCGGCTGGATCCCGGGGCCATCATCGGTCACACAAAAACGGATCATCTCGCCGTCCAGCGCCCAAGTCACATTGATGTGTCCCTGGGGCAAATCATGGTGTTTGATGGCATTGGCAAACAGGTTACGGAACACCATTTCCAGCGGCACCCGGGCGGTGATGAAATTCGGCACCATGCCCTCCAGTGTCAGAGAAAAGCCCTCCGGGGGCGCCACCAAATTGAAGGTTTCACTGATAAGGTCGGCGCAATTGACCTGATTAAGCTCAGCCTCTATCCGGCCAATGCGGGAAAAAGCCAGCAAACCATCAAGCAACATGGCCATGCGCTGGATGCGGCTCTTGATCAGCTTCAGGTACTTGCGGGCGTTTTCGCTGGCATTGTCCGCCAGGTCTTCATTCAACCATTCGGCCAGTTGTTCTATGCCCCGCAGGGGGGATTTGAGATCGTGTGAGGCTATGTAAGCGAAACTGTCGAGCTCCTTGTTTATCCGCTCCAACTCTCTGGTATGCTTGGCTTTTTGCTCTTCAATACGACGGCGTTCCGACACGTCATTGATGGTGGCCAGCACAGAAATGCCATTGGCAAAGTGGACAGGAGTCAAGCCAACTTCTATGGGCACCCGCCGACCATCCTTGGAACGGCCGAAGAGCTCATCCCGCAAAGACATCTTCTTCGCAATGGGATTGGCCAGGTAGCCACACATGTGCTCTTCATGTTGCTGCTGCAACACGTCCGGCAGCAGCACATTGACACTGCGCCCCAAAAGCTCATCCCGGGCATAACCGAACAACTGTTCCGTATGGGCATTCACCAGGGTGATCAGGCCGCGGGTATCGGTCATGATTAGTGCGCAGGGCGAGGCTTCAATCACCAGGCGAAAGCGTTTTTCATTGGACAAGATTTCGGTGGCAAACAGCGATTCCTGGTGCCGGGCCTTGGCGTTATTAAGCAGGAAATAGAGCAGCAAAAGTAAAAATATTGCCACTAAAAAGAGCATCAGCAGACTTTGGACATATTCCTGCTCGGACACAAAATCGGTACGACTACCGACCTGCAACAACCAGTTGTGCCCCCCAACGTTAATGGTTCTGAGCTGCCTGTAACTCAGAGGGTTATCCGGGTCGGGATCATTGGTAAACATCAGATTGGCTGCCGTCTGCTCTTCACCATCATAAATACTCAGCACCAGGCGTTCAAAATCCTCCCCTATGATGCCATTGATCAGATCCTGCATCCGAAACGCCGCATAAATCACGCCCTTGGCGCGACGTTCAACACTTGCCACATTGTCGTACAAAGGCAGATACATCAAAAAACCAGCCTGGGTATCCCGGGCGGTTTCCTGCACCAACACTATCTTGGCCGACACAGCGGAATTGCCCGTCAAAATGGCCCTGTCTATGGCTTCTTTACGTCTGGCCTCAGAATACATGTCATAACCAAAGGCCCTTTGATTACGCCAATCGAAGGGCTCAAGGTAAAGAATGGAATGGTAAATGGGCCTGTCACCCTCGGGGTACACCTTGAAATCGGGGAAACCTTCGGCCCGTACCGACTCAATAAAGTTAGTTAATTGGTCTTTGGTTAGAATAACGCTGTATCCCAGGCCCTGGATGCCGGGGTAATACTGCTGCAATCTGGCGTTCTGGACATAAATTCGCCATTCGTCCCTGGACACCTCATGGGATGACATAAACAAGCCTATGCCACTACGCAGAACCTGCTCATACACCAACATCCGACTGTCGATGGATCTGGCCAGGGATGCGACCTGGGCATGGAAACGTTCTTCGCCGCGTTCGTTGATATAACGATGAAACAGGTACCAGGCCGACACACAAAACAGCGCAGAGCCCAGCATGATTAACCACACCGAAGCGGGAGCCCGAAACGGGGTGAACTGGAGTCGTTGCGCTTGCCTGACATCATCCATAATGGCCAATCGCGTTTCCCTGCCCAAAGGTGAGAGTGCTGACAATAAGTTTTGGCAAGGGCAGAGGAAATTACAAGTTATAACCAAGCAAAATACTCAACTATGATGCTTTAGGAGGAGTCACAGCTCTGTCCGACATATTGCCTTCGTTCAGGATGCAAAGTTCTTGGAGCGTATTCAGAATTTTTTACTGCTAAAGGCAAAATTTTTTGCTTTTCCACGTTCAATTTATTGGCTAGAAATGCCATTAGGACAGCATGAGGAATTCGTTATGGCTCATATAGTAGAAGTCGTGCCCAACGATACTGAAATTGAAGAACTGACCTCCCCCAGAAATGCCCAGGCGGCCAAGGCACTCAAGCACAAACGCGAAGTGAAACGGCGCCTGGAGGATTACCTGGAGCGTGCCGAGTTGCGCAAAGCGCTGGGCACGGATGACGAGGATGATTTCTAACCCCTCGGAGCCGCTATTGCGGCTCCAATCCTATTCGCGTTAGCCCATTCCATTTCAGTGACTTAATAGCTTAGGTCCTGGTGACAGGCTATCATAAGCCTTCAGATGTTAAGACTTTCGGTGATCCCATGTCTGCCGCCAGACAACTCTACTGTCAGCAGTTACGCCAGTTTTCAGATACCCTGGTGCAATTGCAGACCCCCATTAAAATTCTCGATGCCATCAAATGGCCGAGGGAAATGGAGCAACGATTCCTTGCCACCGGTGGCAGCCAGCTGCCGGCCATAGACAAGGGATTTTACGACGCACTGCCCTTGCCTTTTGCCCCCCACCAGGTGCAACAGGAGCTAAAGCAGCTCAAGCAAAACATCCACAAGACCCTCGGCAAGCAGGATCCCTTGGGACGTCTGTTGGTGGCCAACGTCGAGCAATACCGCCAGGTCATAGACATGCTGACCCACAGGGGAACTCCAACCTTCGGTCGCCTGAGCCAGCAACTATACGGCAGCGCAGACAATAAACTGCATGGGGATCGCCATACCCTGAGGCAGCTGGGCGACCGGCTGTCCTACATTTTTTCCCTGCCCGCGGCATCCCACATGAACAAGCAGCATCCCAAAAATCTGGATGCGGCAACCGCAGTGACAGACTTAAGCCAAAGGCTTGGCCGCTATTTCCACAGCGACGAGATGCGGGTACGGTTGAGCGACGGCATAGTGTCCGATGCTGCTGTGGGTGGCGATACGGTCAAGATCAACAGCAAGGCCATGTTCAGCCAGGCCGATTTGAATGTGTACGAGGTCCACGAAGGTTGGGTACACGTGGGCACCACGCTCAATGGTCGGGCCCAACCCCATGCCACCTGGCTCAGCGTTGGCTCGCCCCGGGTGGCCGCCGCCCAGGAAGGACTGGCCGTGCTGTTGGAAATGTTGACCCTGAGCTCGACCCCGGGCCGTGCCAGGCGCATCAGCGACAGGGTCACTGCCGTCGATATGGCGGAAAAAGGGGCCGACTTTATCGAGGTGTTCCGTTATTTTCGCGAGCAGGATTTGAGCGAGAAAGACAGCTACCGGGTGACCCAAAGGGTGTTTCGCGGCGGTATGGTGGCCGGCGGCAGCTGCTTCACCAAGGACATCTCCTATGTACGCGGTTACGTGGAAAACGTTAACTTTATCCGCAGTGCCATCGCCTCCGGCTTACCGGAACTGATCCCCATGCTGTTCCTCGGCAAGCTGGCCATCGAGGACATACCCACCCTGTACCTGGCCTACCGGGACGGTATACTCACGGCGCCGCGCTACCTGCCGCCCATGTTCGAAGACTACAGTGGCCTCTATGCCTGGTTTGGCTTCGCCTCCGGACTTGGCAACATCAACCTCAAGGGGGTACAGCGTCACTTCCAGCGCCAGTTCAGGATCCTGCCCAATGTCGAGCCTCTGTATGCAGGGCAGGAAGAGACGGAATTCGACAGTACGGTCGAATAATAAAAAAGGATGCCATGGCATCCTTTTTTATTGGCAAACCGGCTTATTTGGCCGCTTGCGCCTGGGCCGCCAGTTGACGCTTCTGCACGAAGTACTCCCGGGTCAGTCCGAATACGACTGGGCTGAGCAGTGTCAGGGCAATCAGGTTGGGGATAGCCATCATGGCATTGAGCGTGTCCGCCAGCAACCAGATGAAGTCCAGAGAGCTGATGGCGCCCAGTGGCACCACCAGGGTCCAGAGCAGCCGGAATGGCTTGATGGCTTTCACGCCCAGCAGGTACTGGACACACTTCTCACTGTAAAAACTCCAACCAAGGATGGTGGTGAAGGCGAAGATAGCCAGCGCCACCGCCACTATGTAGTCACCAAATGGCAGTGCATGGGAGAAGGCGTAGGAAGTCAGCGCCGAACCGTTCTCGCCTGAGGTCCAGCTACCGGATACCACAATCGCCAGGCCGGTAATGGAGCAGACGATAATGGTATCGATAAAGGTCCCCAGCATGGCCACCAGGCCCTGAGCCACGGGATTCTTGGTTTGGGCCGCCGCATGGGCTATGGGGGCGCTGCCAAGACCAGCCTCATTGGAGAACACGCCACGTGCTACCCCAAAGCGGATCGCCGCCCATACAGCTGAACCGGCAAAGCCGCCCTGAGCCGCCACCGGGGTGAAGGCACTCTTGACTATCAACAGCAAGGCCGCAGGCAGTTGGTCTATGTACACAATCAGCACGGCCGCACCGGCAGTGATATAGAAAATGGTCATCAGGGGCACCAGCTTGCCCGCCACTTCGGCGATACGCTTGATCCCCCCCATCAGCACCAGGCCAACCAGGATCATCATCACCACGCCCGTTACCCAGGGCTGAACCCCAAAGTTAGTTTCCAAGGCGGCAGCGACCGAGTTGGCCTGCACAGTATTGCCGATCCCGAAACCGGCGAACGAGCCAAACAGGGCAAAGGCGGTACCGAGCCAGGCCCACTTACTGCCCAGACCGTTCTTGATGTAGTACATGGGGCCGCCAACGTGGTTGCCGTTATCGTCCACCTCGCGGTATTTGACCGCCAATACCGCCTCGGAAAACTTGGTGGCCATACCCACCAGCGCGGTACACCACATCCAGAACAGGGCGCCGGGGCCGCCGACAAAAATAGCGGTGGCCACACCGGCAATGTTCCCTGTACCTATGGTGGCCGAAAGAGAAGTCATCAGGGCGTTGAAGGGACTTATCTCACCTTGGGTTTCCCCCTCTTTGGAGGAAGTGCGACCGGACCAAAGCAGACGAAACCCTGTGCCCAGTTTAAGTATCGGCATTAGCCGCAGGCCAAGGGAGAGAAACAGACCAACGCCCAGGATCATGACCAGCATGGGTGTGCCCCACACCACACCATTGATCATATTTACAAATGCAGTTAAGGCTTCCATTCGCACCTCATGGTAATTATCGAATTTATTGTTATTGGCAAAGGCCATGTCTCTGGGAACAAGGCCATAAAGAGCCCCAGAGTACAACGAAAAGTTAACAATTGAAAACCAACTCTGCTCATGCAGATCCCTGGATAGTAAGTGAACACCCTGGCAGTTCAAAAAAGCAGCAATCGAATCGTGGCGCCACAGACGTATTTTTTCCACAGCCGCCCCTTGGCAGCCGAGACAGGATCAAGGGTGGGATTTTGCTTGTCTACGACCCAAAGCGCGGAATTTAAAACCAAAATAAATAGATTTTTATGCAGATAATGGATTACTGAATATCAGATGCGCCAATGAAAACATCAACCTTTATTTGGCTACCATGCTGTTTATGCAATCAAAAAGTCCGCAAGACTCGCCGCTGGAGCAAATAGAGACTCAAGTTGCATTCAATGGCTGAAAAATCGCCCATCCGATAATGAAAAACTCCGTTCTCATGGCAAATTTGAAATAAAAGTTTCAAATAAACAATGCATTAACACGTAATTTAATTGTGGCATACTCGCCGCCGCGAAAGCACCTCAAATGGACTTGCAGGAATTCAATACGCAGGATGCCAAAACTATAAGTGCGAGACCTACTAGGATGATTACAAAACCAACCCTGACCGCAGCCCTGTTGCTGGCCGGTCTCAGCGCCCATGCCCATGGTGCGCTGCTCATCAGCGAAGTCCTTTACGATGCGCCCAACAACGACAGCGTCGAGGAATTCATTGAACTCTATAATTCGGGCTGCGACCCTGTGGATCTGAGCCAATATCAGCTCAGTGACAACAGCAGCAGCCTCAACCTCAGTGGTACCCTGGCGCCGGGCAAGTATTACAGCCTGGCCATCAATGCCGCCGGTTTCAACAATCTGTTCGGCAAAGATCCCGACTTCGCTCCCCTGCCCTTCAGCCTCGGCAACTCGGGCGACTTCGTCAAACTCAGCCTCAATGGCCAACAGGTGGATCTGGTTGCCTGGGAAGGGGGCGTCAGCGGCTGGAACCTGAACGTGCGTGACGTGGCGCTGGAGCGCACCACCATAGTCAACACCCAAACGGAAGCCGACTGGACCGCGGCAGCCAGTGCCGGTACGCCGGGCACTGGCACACTCGCCGGTTGCAGCGCGCCGTTGCCGACCGAAAACCTCTTGTCCAAGGGCGAAGTCAGGACCAATCTCAGCGCGGCCCAGGGGCAGGCGCTGGACTTTGTCGCCGATATTCCGGCCGGCAGCAGCAATCTGGCTGTGACTCTGTCCGGTGGCAGTGGCGATGCCGACCTTTATGTGCGCTTTGGTAGCGAACCCAGTACCAGCCAATACGATTGCGCCCCCTATCTGAGCGGCAACAACGAGCAATGCCAGATTGCCACGGCCCAGGAAGGTCGTTGGTACATCAAACTGCAGGCCTATGAGGCCTTCAGCGGCGCCTCGCTGCAGCTCGACTATGACACGGATGCGGGCAGCGGCACTGGAACAGGCACTGGCACTGGAACAGGCGGTGGCACAGAACCGGATCCCGCCGGTTACAGCTATGACACCTACTACGCCCAGGCCATAGGCAAGAGCGGTATTGAACTCAAGACCAGCCTGAACCTTATCATCCGCGACCACACCCGCTACACCTACACCCAGGTGTGGGATGGTCTCAACTACACGGATGAAGATCCCGCCAATCCTGACAATGTGATCCTGCTGTACACCGGCCGCTCCGAACCCAAGACCAATCGTGCCGGCCTCAGCAGTTCACTGGATGCCTGGAACCGGGAGCACGTGTGGGCCAAGAGCCATGGCTTCCCCGACAGCAGCCAGTACGCCTATACGGATCTCAATCACCTGCGCCCGGCGGACGTAACGGTCAACAGCACCCGTGGCAACAAGGACTTCGCCATGGGAGGGACACCTCTGTCTGAAGCACCGGAAAATAAAACCGACGCCGACAGCTTCGAACCTGCGGATGCGGTCAAGGGCGATGTGGCGCGTATGGTGCTGTACATGGATGTCCGCTATCAGGGCGGCGACAGCAGCAACACGCCGGATCTGATCGCGGTCCAAGGCACCACTGGTACCAACGAGCCAAAACTCGGTGACCTCTGCACCCTGCTCAGCTGGCACAACCAGGATCCCGTCAGCGATTGGGAGCGGCGCCGCAATAACCGGGTTTATGAGTGGCAGCACAACCGCAACCCCTTTATCGACAATCCGGCCTGGGCCAATGCCATCTTCGGCAGCGGCTGCGGTCAGTAACTGCAGTTGACAATAAAAAAGGCCCCGACCGGGGCCTTTTTCATGGAAAGCGCCTATTGCTCCAGCAGGGTTTTGAGGTTGCCAAGTCCTGTGTTGAGATCGTCGGCAATCATGGTTTCAAAATCCATCAGCACCAACATCAGGTTCATCGGATAATCCATGTGGCCGCGAAAGCCCCAACTCACCAGAGTCTTGCCTTCGGCCGTTGCATCAGTGGTCATAAAGGCCAGATCTGTGGCTTCAAAGGGGGTTAAGAATCTCAGCTCATAGTCGATGCGTTTGTTCGGCACCATGGCCGTAATTTCCTGCTCACCGCGGCCCACATCCGGGTTGTCGCTGTCCCAGGCCGAGACAAAGCCCACAGTGCCATCCGTGCCGCGAAAACTCAGTCTCGCCTTGGGATCCATCTTGGCCCACTTGCTATAGTTGTTCTGATTTTTCAGATACTTGACATAGTCATAAACTTCGGCAACCGGCTTGTCTATGACGATGGACGTGGTCACTGCATACTCTTTTCTGACAAAGAGGGCCGCCACCAGGGGGATGGCGCACAGCAGCAGTAAAAACAGCAGGATTTTTTTCAGCATAGGATCTCCATGATCGGTTGCCGATTGCCAAGGTGGTTGCGGCCACGGAATTGGATTTTGCTGAAAAAGTATAGCCAGTTTTCAAGCAGTTACCAATTAAGCATCCAGGCGTTTGATCCCCAGGGTCTCTTCCTCGGCCAGGCGTTGCAGGCAGGCCTGGCACAAACAGGCATCCCGGCGCTTTGGCAGCGCCCTGGGCACCTTGGCGTTCAGGCACCAACATTGGTCAATGCTTTGGCCTTGGGTCAGGGCACAGAGGTTGGATTGACCACACAAGGGGCAAAGGGTTTCGCGCATCAGGATCGGCCCATGCACCAGAGGCGCCACAACAGGCCGAACAGCGACAGCAGGCCATAACAGCCGCAACTGATCCAGAGGAACAGGCCCGTCAGGGTTTCTGTGGTGAAAGACATCAGATAGAGGCTGGACATTAACATCAGCGACAGGAGTAACTTACTGATGTCCAGCGGTAATTTTTCCATATGAAATTCGTGTATGCTTTGCTCATCCATGGCTTGGCTTCCTTTTTGATCCGGCATTCCCCCCACGGTCGGAATCAAACCTGACTGTCGGGGGCCGTTACACAGCCTAGCCCATGGTCGCCAAAAACAAAAGGCCCCAGTATCGGAGCCTTACCGCTGTTACTCGCTCTGGGGCCTGACCCCCAGGGTATGGCAGATGGCGTAGGTGAGTTCGGCACGGTTAAGGGTGTAAAAGTGGAAGTCCTTAACCCCTTCCCGTGACAGCACCTTGACCATGTCGATGGCCACGTTGGCCCCCACCAGCTGGCGGGTACCGGCGTCATCCTCCAGCCCCTCGAACTGCTTGTGCAACCAGGCGGGGATCGACACATTGGTCATGGCGGCGAAGCGTTTGAGCTGCACGAAGTTGGTCACCGGCAGTATTCCGGGCACTATTTCCACATCTATGCCGGCGGCGACGCAGCGGTCGCGGAATCTCAGGTAAGACTCCACATCGAAAAAGAATTGGGTGATGGCCCGGCTGGCACCGGCATCGATTTTGCGCTTGAGGTTGATCAGGTCCGCCTGGGCATTGGCGGCCTCGGGATGCACCTCGGGATAGGCGGCCACGGAAATATCGAAGTCGGCGACACTGCGCAGCAAACGCACCAGATCCGCGGCAAAGCGGGTTGGCCTGGGGCTGCCGGCGGGCAGATCGCCCCGCAGCGCCACTATGTTACGGATACCGCTGTTCCAATAGGTCTTGGCCAGCCCCAGCAGCTCCTCATCGCTGGCATCCACCAGGGTCAGGTGTGGTGCCGCCACCAGGTCCGTCTCACGCTGGATGCGCTCAATCACACCATGGGTGCGGTCACGGACCCCGGAATTGGCGCCATAGGTCACGGAAACAAACTTGGGCTTGAGCGGTTCCAAACGGCGAATGGAGCTCCACAGCAGCTTTTCCATTTCGGGGGTGGCAGGAGGAAAGAATTCGAATGACACATTAATCCCGCCATTGAGCTCAGCCAGACTCTGATTCAGGGAGTGAGAATGTTGTGCGTGATGAAAAGCCATTAAATATTCCTCGACTGCTAAAATGGACGTTCGGGCGTTTGGACGTCTATACGTCCACATACTAGAGCAATCTCAATTCAAGTCAAGCGTAAAAAACGCCAATTTGCCCATCCTAAAAACAAAAGGGACGCCAATGCGTCCCTTATCACCCACAGCCAAGCTTATTCCTGTAACAGCTCGTGGCAGATCTGCGCCAGATCGGACTGCACCGCGGCCGCTGTTACCTCACGGCCGGCGCCTGGGCCACGGATGATCAGCGGATTGCCCTGATAGAAGGCGCTGCGGATCACAAACACATTGTCACCCGGTGTCAGGTTGGCCCAGGGATGCTCCGGCTCAACCCAGCTCAGCCCCACCTTGGCACTCACGCGCCCGCCGGCCCTATCCAGCGCCGCCACATAGCGCAGCACCTTGCCATTGTCCCGGGCAGCGTTGAGGGCCGCCAACATGGGGGCATCCAGCTCGCTGATCCGCCCGAGGAAGTCGGACAGCGGCAGGGCGGCCAGCGCCTCTGGCACCGGCGATTCCACCTCTATATCGTCCAGCTCCAGCTCCAGGCCTATCTCGCGGGCCAGGATCAACAGCTTGCGCTGCATATCGCGGCCGGAGAGATCGTCCCTGGGATCGGGCTCGGTGATCCCGAGCGTCTTGGCCTCCAGTACCAATTCGGAGAAGGGTCGGCTGCCGTCATAATGTTCGAACAACCAGCACAGGGTGCCGGAGAACACACCGCCGACCGCCTCCACTGTGTCGCCACTGTTGTGCAGATCGTTGAGCGCATGCTGCACCGGCAATCCCGCACCACAGCTGGCGTTATAGCGCCAATACAACCTGCGGTTGCCGAGCTGTTGTTTCAGCTCGCGGTAGAAAGGCAGCGGGCCTGAGCCGGCCAGCTTGTTGGCGCTGACCAGATGAATGCCACGGGCAAACAGCTCGGGGTATTGCAGTGTCAGCGTGGCGCTGGCGCTGATATCCAGGGCCACCAGCTCGTCGCACTCCAGGGCCTCCAGCTGTTGGAACAGGCTTGGATAGTCCCAGTCGTGCGCTTCTACCGCGAAACGATCGCGCCAGTTGCCGGCATCTATGCCCTGACTATCAAGCAACGCCTTGCCGGAACTGACCAAACCCAGCAGCTCAATACTGGCCTCCAATTCCCGCCCCAAAGAAGTGGCGGCGCGGCGAAACAGATCCAGCCAGGCTTCGCCTATGTTGCCAACCCCAAGCAGCACCACGCCGATGCGTTTGCGCGGCCCGGCGCAGCGTCTGTGCACCTTCTGGGTCAACAGGGTCACCTGATTCTTGGGCACCAGGGTCACCAGGCTGAGACCGTCCTGATACAGGGGCCTGGCCTCACGACTGAGCAAACGGGCAAAGCCGCGGCGATATAAGTGGGCATCGGCGCTGACCAGGGCCACCAGTCCGAGATCCGTGGCGACGCTGATGTCACTGATCTCCAGCTCCGGCGCCAGGGCATTGAGCTGGTTCAGGGCCTGGCGTTGCAGCTCGGGCATATAGGCCAGTTCCAATCGGCCATTGGCTGCGGGCCACCAGGCCAGCGGAGCCACACCGGCTTCTGCCAGCTGGCTCAGCAGGGTGTCGCAGTCACCGCCCAGGGTCAGGCTGAAACAGGCCACCTCGTTAAGGTTGGTCACCACGGGGGCGCTGGCGCGGGAGCTTGAGGGCGCCACCAGGGTAAAGGCGGTGTGTGGCGCATAGCTGGAGCGCACCGCCATGCTGACCCGGGTGTCAAACAGGGGTTGCAGGGTACGGGAATGGAGCACGGGCGAACCCAGACGCGCCAGGCGGTCGGCCTCGGCCAGTGACATGCTGGCCAGCAACTTGGCGTCATTGATCTTGTTGGGATCGGCGTTAAACACCCCTTCCACATCGGTCCAGATAGTGACCCGGTCGATATCGGCCAGGCTGGCAATCAAGGTCGCGCTGAAATCCGATCCGTTGCGGCCCAGCAGCAGGGTATCGCCGCGGCTGTTGGCGCAGATAAAGCCGGTGATCACCAACCGCTCGTCCGGATGTTCGGCCAGCAGCGCCTGCACCTTGGCACGGGACTCGGCGGTGCGGATCTGCGGCACAGCGCCTTCATCGGCCACCAGTATGCTGCAGGCATCCACGTGGCTTGCCGCCACGCCGGATTCACGCAGCAGTGCAGCCATCAAACGAGCCGACCAGCGCTCACCGAAACTGACCACCTGATTCACCTGATAGTCGTTGCGTTCACCAAGGGCCAGCAGGGTCTGCAACTGGGCCTTGTCCGTGGCCAGGCGCTCACGCAGGTGGCGGGCCTGTTCGGCACTGAGCAACTGCTCAATCAGTTGTTGCTGATAAGCCATCAGCTGCTGCAACTCTTCCTGCCACAGGGCACCTTTGTCGCTCAGCTCCAGCAGACGATAGAGAAAATTGGTGCTCTTGCCGGCGGCCGACACCACCACCAGATCGTCGCTACGCCCCTGGGTCAGCAGTATATGGGCCACCCGGCGATAACAGTCCGCATCCGCCAGGCTGGAGCCACCGAATTTATGTAAATGACATCGTGCCACATCAGGCTCCTATTGCTTGCAGGCCGCAACGGCGGCGAGTCCGGCCTCTATGTCGGCCAGCAAATCTTCCACATCTTCAATCCCCACCGACAGACGCAGCAGAGTGTCACTGATCCCGGCCTCGGCGCGGGCATCGCTGTCCATGGCCCTGTGGGTCATGGTGGCGGGCACTGCCACCAGGCTCTCTACCCCACCGAGACTTTCGGCGATGCTGAAAAACTGCAGCGCCCCGAGAAAGGCCACCAGCTCTTCCTGGCCACCTTCAAGCTCAAAACTCAGCATAGCGCCAAAGCCCTGTTGTTGCCGGGCGGCAATCTCGTGCCCAGGGTGATCCTTGAGCCCGGGGTAATACACCTTGCGCACCAGCTCGCTGGCAGCCAAACGGGCCACTATACGCTCGGCGTTTGCCTGGTGCTGCCGCACCCGCACCGCCAGGGTGCGCACCCCGCGCAGGGTCAGGTAGCTGTCAAAGGCGCCGCCTGTGAGTCCCAGGGTATTGGACCACCAGTGCAGGCGTTCCCCCAGCTCGACATCACGGCACACCACGGCGCCACCGACCACATCGCTGTGGCCATTGATGTACTTGGTGGTGGAGTGCACCACTATGTCGGCCCCCAGCAACAGGGGTTGCTGCAATATGGGCGACAGGAAGGTGTTGTCCACCACCACCTTGGCGCCTACCTTGTGGGCGGCATAGGCAATGGCGGCTATGTCCACCACCCGCAGCAGGGGATTGGAGGGAGTCTCCAGCCATACCATGGCCGGTCCTTGAGCCAGGGCCGCATCCAGCGCCGCCGTATCAGATTGATCGACCACCAGCAGGCGGAACTGGCCTTTCTTCGCCAGGTTGGTGAACAGGCGATAGCTGCCGCCGTAACAATCGTGCGGCACCACCAATAAATCATCGGGTCCGAGCAGACTGGTCACCAGGGTGATGGCAGCCATACCGGTGCAGGTAATGATACCGCTGCAACCGTGTTCCAACTGGGCCAGGGCCTCGCCAAGTTGCGAGCGGGTGGGATTACCGGAACGGCTGTAGTCGAATGCCCGTGGCTGGGTGTGACCGTCAAAACTGTAATTGGTCGACAGGTAGATGGGCGGTACCACGGCACCATGCTGGCTGTCACTCTCAATGCCCTGACGTACTGCTATGGTTGCGGCTCGACGCTCTGTCATACTCGGATCCTCAAAATACGCTTGCGCATCACAATGGATGTCTGGACGTCTAAATTAACTCAGCAAATGTACCGAGGTCAATAGGCATCCAGACTTTTAGACGTCTATACTTGCTGGCAAGAGCCCACAGATGGGGCGTTTTAGCAGCAATTATTTGACTGTAGTTTGTAAGGGTTTAAAATCGGCACCGAATTTCGGATATCACAGGTGAGTCAATGACTGAATGGAATGGCGAATACATCAGCCCCTATGCTGAGCACGGAAAGAAGAATGAGCAGGTTAAAAAGATTACCGTTTCCATTCCTTTGAAAGTGTTGAAAGTATTGACCGATGAGCGCACCCGTCGCCAGGTCGGCAACCTGCGTCATGCAACCAACAGTGAATTGCTGTGTGAGGCCTTTTTGCACGCCTACACGGGCCAACCGCTGCCCAATGATGACGACCTGTCAAAAGACAAACCCGACAGCATCCCCGCCGAAGCCAAGCGCCTGATGGATGAGATGGGAATCGAATGGGAAGACATGGAGTAAACTCCTGTCAATGGAAGATAAACAGACAAGGATCGCTCGGCGATCCTTGTCTGTTTTTGGCCCCGGAGTACTTTGATGGATCCTGTTACCTGGTTGTTGGCCCTGCTGATCATCTTCAGTGGCGCCCTGATCCAAAGTCTGATTGGCTTTGGTCTGGCTGTAGTAGCCAGTCCGCTGTTGTATCTGCTGGAGCCGCGACTGGTGCCGGCCCCTGTGATAGTCATGGGCTTCTCCATTGCCCTGCTGACCTTGGTGCGGGAGCGCGGTCAACTGGAGTTCAAGGGTCTGCAATATGCCTTGCTGGGACGGGTTCCCGGCGGCCTGCTGGGTGCCACCCTGTTACTCCTGGCTCCACAGGATGTACTGGGGCTGGCCATAGCCGCTATTGTGGCCATCGCCGTATTGCTCAGCCTTAAACGCTTCGAACTGCCGGTGAACCGCCTGACCCTGTTCGCGGCCGGTACCCTGTCCGGGGTATTCGGCACCATAGCCGCCATTGGCGGCCCGCCGATGGCGTTGTTGCTGGCAGGCAAGGATCCCGGTAAATTCCGGGCGGCACTGTCGGCCTTTTTTATCTTCAGCTCCCTGATTGCTTTGGTGATTCTGGCCTTGGCGGGCTTGCTGAGCACTGAACACTTGTGGTGGTCGCTGCAACTGCTGCCCGGTGTCATTTTGGCCTACCTGCTGGCCGGGAAAATGATCCACAGGGTAGATAAAAATAAAACCAGGATCATGACCCTGGTTTTATGTTCCTTAAGCGCCCTGCTGCTGACCTTTAAGTCGCTGGCCAGCCTGCTTGGCTAAAAGTGATAGGAGGTTTGCAGTGCCGCGCCATAGGCATTGTCATTGCCGAACATACCGCTGAGATCCAGCTTAAAACTCTTGCCTATGACAAAGCCGGTGCCGAGGGAATAAAGGTTGGCGGTCACATCATTCAGATCATGGCGGTAGCCCAGCCGCAGCGCCAACCAGTCCATGGCCTGGTATTCACCGCCCACACGCCAATACTGGGTGCCCTCCAGGCCGACAAACTTTTCATTTTCAAGCAGATCCAAATCAGTGGTGACGGTAAAACCATCCCACTGATAGGCCACGCCGACGGTCACTGTTGGCCCCACTCTGTAGGTGGCCTGAATACCTTCTGACTCAACTGTGTCCAGCTCCCGCTTTATCAGGTTGCGGCCGGCAAGACCTATGACCATGCCATGCATGGGCTCAATGGCGATCCCCACATCCAGGTTAAAACCGGTTTCATCGTTGCTGTAGTCACTGCCATCGAAATCCCCTTCATCGAAATTGTTGGCACTGACGCCATAGTTGAAGCTGTCGAGGCGTTGGATTTTTGGGGTAACCCCCACTGTCACCGGCATATTGACAATCGACAGCGGCATACTGACCGCCACCCCGATA
The DNA here is from genome assembly GCF_017354985.1 of Shewanella cyperi. Lineage (NCBI taxonomy): Bacteria > Pseudomonadati > Pseudomonadota > Gammaproteobacteria > Alteromonadales > Shewanellaceae > Shewanella > Shewanella cyperi. Next base: position 3,546,442 of record NZ_CP071501.1, read on the forward strand.
TCGGAGATGGCGCCGGCGATAACCCGTCCCTGAGAAGTCAAATCCCCAATTTCCGGAGGATTGACGGGATCCAGGGTGCTGAGCAGCACTATATCCTCATCACTGATGTCGGCAATACCGAAACCGTCGATATAGGTCTTGTACAACAGGCCCCAACTCATACCCTTGGAGGGCATACTGATGCTTAAGCCAATACCGCCACTGAGATAGGCGTTGTTGTCCTGCAGTGAGACCAGATCACTCACCAGGGCATTACGATAGGTATCAACTGCGGTGGGATTGGCATTATCAATGGCCGTCTGCAAGGCATCGTAGTCATCCTGCAACAGATCTATCTTGTCTATCATGTCGTCCTTGTCAGCCGCATCAAGCCCCAGGGTCGGCAGTAACAAGGTGACCCCTTGATCACGCATGGATGGCAGGGACAACAGGGCCGGGTTGGCAAAGGCGGCCCCTTCTATATTGGAAGCAGCCACTCCTGTGCCCCCCATTGCATCGCTGCGTGCCTCGAAATAATCCTGGCCGGCGAACGCAAATTGACTGAGGAACACGGCACTTATGGCCGTAAAAAGCGCGGTCTTGTTCATCATCATTCATCCTCGGTTTTGTTATAAAAACAAGGATAGTTCAATCACCCGCTTGTCGATGAACAAAGCGTTATTTTTTATCCAGGCCCAACCATTCAGCCCTGGGCCTGCGCCTTTTGTTGCAACTTATAGAGGACCCGGCTGGCGGCCATAAAACCGAAGGTGCCCGTTACCATGGTCACGGCACCAAACCCGGAGGAACAGTCCATACGCATACTGCCGGGGGCCGCATCGGCCTTGATGGCACAAGCCTCCCCGTCGCTGCCGGGATAGGTCAGCGCCTCGGTGGAGAACACCGCCTCAATGGCAAATTTGCGTTCCAGATTACGGCTGAAGTTGTAATCCTTGCGCAGAATACCGCGCACCTTGGCCAGCAAGGGATCCTGTATGGTGCGCGACAAATCGCTTACCTGGATCTTTTGCGGATCGAGCTGACCACCGGCGCCGCCAACCGTCACTATTGGCAACTTATGGCGCTTGCACCAGGCAATGAGGGCGGCTTTGGGTTTAACCGCGTCAATGCAATCAACCACATAGTCTATGGCTGCATCCGGACCGAAATGCTGCCCCAGGTTATCAGGAGTAATAAAGTCTTCTATCTCGTTGACCCGGCATTCGGGATTGATGGCACGGATACGCTCGGCCATTACGGCCACCTTGGACTGACCTATGGCACCGGCGAGCGCGTGGATCTGTCTGTTGGTATTGGTGACGCAGATATCGTCCAGATCAATCAGGCTGATATTACCTATACCGCTGCGGGCCAAAGACTCGGCCACCCAGGTTCCAACTCCTCCAATCCCCACTATGACCACATGGGCGCGGCTGAAACTCAGCAGCGCCTTTTGGCCATAGAGTCTGCCTATGCCGGCGAAACGGTTCAGATAGGCTTCAGATAAGAGGTGAGTCACAACAGGGATCCTTAATATGAGGCAAAGAGCTGCATTTTACCCCAAAGGTCGATTCGCCGCAGCATTGCACAGCTGTCATCACGCTGTCATTGAGCCGCAATCTTGCCACTGCATTCGCATCTGCTAAATTTAATGCGGCTAAGTTAGGGTGCAACTACCTAAAATCAGGTAAAAATACCCGATCCTCAGCGATTCTTTTGCCACCGGGCGCCCAATTTGGGCTTAAGAGGCAGTAAAAATGTCGCTATTACCCGGCGGGGAAAGAAAAAACATGATCAATACCTCAATTCCAATGACATAAAACTGTAAGAATCAGCGACATCTCAATTGCCGGTCTCGCGCCGTCATTGACAAGGACATTGGTACATAAGCATAAAAATGGAATGAACTTCGGTTCACGGGAGCATGAAAACATGAAAAAGACCCTTATCTCTGCATCTGTTGCCTCAGTGCTGACCCTGGCCTCATTCGGCGCGCTGGCCGATGGACCTGATTTTTACGGTCGCCTGGAACTGGCGGTAACCAACACGGACGCCAGCTCAACCCTGCAAAGTGGCACCCACAACGCCACCGCCGGTGAAAGCGGCACCTTCCTGGAAAACAACTTCTCCAACGTCGGTGTCAAAGGCAGCGAAAAGATCGCTGACGGTATTGAAGCCCTGTACCAAATGGAGTTTCAGGTAGAAAACACCTCATCCAGCGGCGACACCTTCAAGGCCCGCAACACCTACCTGGGTTTCAAAACCGCCGCAGGTACGGTTCTGGTCGGCCGCAATGACACAGTCTTCAAGCAGTCCGAAGGTGGCGTCGATCTGTTCGGTAACACCAATGCGGATATCGACCGTCTGCTGGGCGGCCAAACCCGCAGTGCCGATGGTGTCTGGTATTACTCTCCCAAGATCGCCGATCTGTTCACCATCAACGCCACCTATCTGTTTGAAGACAACAATGGTGCCGATGACAATCAGTATGCCCTGAGTGTGACCGTCGGTGACAAGGCGCTGAAAAAAGACAACTTCTATGCCGCTGCGGCCTACAACAAGGGCATTTCCGGCTTAGACGCCTACCGGGGTGTAGCCCAGGTGAAGTTGGGTGAATTCAAACTCGGTGGTTTATATCAGCACACTGAAAAGGCAACCGACAGCAGCGTTGATGGCGACAGCTTCTTCATTAACCTGGTCTATGACCTCAACGGGGTTAACCTGAAAGCCGAATACGGTCAGGATGATGCCGGTTTTGGTAAGTACTTCAAGAGCCTGGGTGGTGTATCCGGTGCTGATGTCGACGTACAAAACATAGTTCTGGGTGCCGACTATCGCGTCTCCAAATCAACCCTGCTGTTTGGCCACTATGCCATGTATGAAGGCGAGTATGAGGTTGATGGCGCCAAGGTGGATCTGAAGGACGACAACGTCTTTACCGTCGGTGTACGCTACGACTTCTAATCTATGCTATTCATTCCAGGCGACCCCAGGGTCGCCTTTTTTATGGGCGACATGCCCCCAAACGCCCCGGGCGGATTCCCACCCAAACAATCTGCCCCTTTGGGTGGATATCCACCCGCCATCCTCCGGGCCAATTAAACATATTCTTAAATAACCAATAACTTAGTTAACACATACTTTGTGGCCCGCTAATTGCCTTAGCCTTAGCGTTCACCTGGCAAACATGTTCCCAACCCAAGCCATGAAGTGGGGTGAACACCAATAACAATGATCAATGGAACCCACTGCTAAGGAAAAAACATGAACAAGACCCTTACCTCTGCATCCGTCACCGCCGTGCTGGCTCTAGCCTCCTTCGGTGCGCTGGCCGATGGCCCCAACTTTTATGGCCGCCTGGAACTGGCCGTGACCAATACGGATGCCAGCTCAACGGTGCAGAGTGGCACCAATAACGCCAGCGTCGGAGACAGCGGCACCTATCTGGAGAATAACTTCTCCAACGTGGGCGTAAAAGGCAGCGAGAAACTCAGCGACGGCATCGAAGCCGTGTACCAAATGGAATTTCAGGTGGAAAACACCTCATCCAAGGGTGACACCTTTAAGCCCCGCAACACCTACCTGGGCCTGAAGTCAGCCGCAGGCACAGTCCTGGTGGGCCGTAATGACACGGTCTTCAAGCAGTCCGAAGGCGGTGTGGATCTGTTTGGCAACACTAACGGCGATATGGACAGGTTGCTCACCGGCCAAACCCGCAGCGCTGACGGTATCTGGTATTACTCACCCAAGATTGCCGATCTGCTTGCCATCAATGCCACTTACCTGTTTGACGACAACAATGGTACCGATGACAACCAATACGCCATCAGCATTACCATGGGTGACAAAGCGTTGAAACAACAGGCTTTCTATGCAGCGGCGGCCTATAACAAGGGTATTTCCGGCGTCGATGCCTACCGCGGTGTGGCCCAGGTGAAGCTGGGCGAGTTCAAACTTGGTGGCCTGTATCAGCACACAGAAAAGGCCACCGACAGCAGCGTCGACGGCGACAGCTTTATTGTCAACCTGGCTTACAATCTCAATGGGGTTAACCTCAAGGCCGAATACGGGCAGGATGACGCCGGTTTCGGTAAGTACTTCAAAAGCCTGGGTGGCGTTGCCGGGGCTGATGCCGAGGTGCAAAACATTATTTTGGGCGCCGACTACCGGGTATCCAAGTCCACCATGGTATTTGGTCACTACGCCATGTACGAAGGCGAATATCAGGTCGAAGGCGTCAAGGTCGATCTCAAGGACGAAAACGTCTTCACCGTTGGCGTGCGTTACGACTTTTAAGCCGTCATGCAATAAAAAAGGCGCCTGTGGCGCCTTTTTTATTGGGATATCTTTATTTACGTACCAGCAAATAGGCAGCTTCATTGAGCCAGGGCACCTGCTTTTTGACAAAGCGAGGGTTGTCCGCCAGCACGTCTTGGCATTCCAGGGGTTCAATGTCGAAGAAAGGTGACAGATAATCATTCACCCAGTCCGGTGACACGGCAAACGGTGGGCCAACCAGAGCCTCCTGAGGATAATCCAGGGTGATCAACAAACCGCGGGCGCCGGGGGCCAACAAAGCGGCCAACTGCTTGGCATAGTCATGGCGCATCTGCTCGGGCCAGGCAATCAGCGCAGCCCTGTCATAGAAGCCCTCACAGGCCTGACTCAGCTGAGCCGGGAAGGTGAAAAAATCCCCTTGCAACAAGCTGAAGGGACCACAGACATATTGCCTGTGCTCGGCGACGGTCTCTGTCGCTGCATCCATGCCATTCTCAGAAAAAAACTGCTCCACCGCCAGGCTGTTCAGCTCCGATCCCAGAACCTGCAGACCTTGCTCGGCCAAATACAGCATATCCAGCGACTTGCCGCAAAGGGGGACAAAGACCTTGCTGCCCTCGGTCAATCCCACACGGGACCAATACTTGACCAGCAGCGGATTAATCTCGCTCTGATGAAAACCAATTTGTTGTGAATGCCATTTATCGTGCCAAAATCCCGGTTCCATGCGCCGCCCTGAAGTCTTGTTCGGTGAAAAGTGGCCCTACTCTAGCGCCAAACGCCGGGCTATGCAAAATGCCACTAGAGGGCGCCATCGCTGGAGTTCAGATGGTCCAGCACCTCTATGACCTGTCTTTGCCAAACGCAATTTTCGCACTGGCACTGACGGCGGGACAGATGATGTGGTGTCAGACTGGACTCAACAAAGTCCAGCGCCACCAGCAGTTGTTGCTTGAGCTCGGCAATGGATTTTTGCTCCAGCGCCACCAGTTCATCATTGCGGTTCATCCACAAACATTCCATATCCTGATGGCAATACAGACAACGCTCATCGGTTGGATTGTAAAATCCTGCGTGGGGGCAATGACGCAATTCCATGGAAAGTATCACCCGCTTGCGGGCAAAGTTATATAACTCAATAAGTTGCTCTTTAATTGGGTCAGACATACCCCGCCTCCGGAACCGCCTGTGGCGGTACCATTCACTCTTGTCCGACAGCATAACGTCTAGCGATTGAACTTCACTTGATGCAGGTCAAAATGAATTAGGAAAAACTTGGGTAGGCAGACGCTGGTGACTTGCGCGGGAAGGCCCGGATGGATTTAAATGGGTACCTGTGCCGCCGTCAGGAACACAACAGAGTGCAAGTCCCCCAGCTGCAACATTTTTATATCTCGGAAGAGCAATCCATTTATCTGCTGAAAGCAGATGATGCCCGCAAGCACAAGGCCTGGGTGCGGCTGTGTAAACAGCAATTGAGCAAACTGGGCTACCGCGACATCGAATTTATCGGTAAGGGCGCCTATGGATTCGTGTTCGCCGGCATCAATAGCCAGGGGGATGCCCATGTGTTCAAGTTCTCCCGCATCACCCTGCCCCAGCATGTGCAGGACAGGCTGGAGGAAGAGGCCTTCATGCTGTCCAATGTCAACCATCCCAATGTGCCACCGGTGATCAAGTTTGACAGGGTCGGCAAGCAGGGCATATTGGTGATGGAGCGCGCCAAGGGCGAAGATCTGGAGCAGCTCTGTCGCCGCCTGGGCGCCCTGCCGGTATCCATGGTGATGAGCATTGCCAGGCAACTGGCGGATATACTCCTGTACCTGCGCCGGGGAAGACCACTGGTTCACGGCGATATCAAACCTTCCAATCTGGTCTATGACCTGGACAGTGGCCATTTGTCACTGATTGATTGGGGCTCCGCCGTGTTTGCCCAGCGCGATGAGCGGGGGCGTCCGGTGGAAGAACATGTGATGAGCCTGCTGTCGAGCGATCAACAGCTTACCAATGCCCGCATGGGCGATGTGTACTTTATCGGTGAGGAGCAACTGGGCGGCGCCCTGTCCAACCCCAGATTCGATGAACAGGGGGTGGCCGCAACCCTCTATACCCTGGCTTCGGGCCAGGCCAGCCGTTTTGGTCACAAGGTGATCCCCGCCACCAGCGTCGGCCTGCCGGTGGAACTGGCCCGCACCCTGGACGCCATGCTCAGTGACGATCCCGAGCTGCGCAACCGCGGCGGCGACTACTTCCTGCGCACCATGAGCCAAAGCCACAGATTGAAACTGGTGGATTTGCCAAGGCCGGAGCCCATTGCGGAGATCCCGGTCTGGCTCCAGAGTCGCGGCAAGGATGTGGAAACTGTGAGCTACAGTTCACGCAAGTCGTTTCTCAAGGAACACAACTACCACGAACCCATAGCCCATATGGACGATATCCAGCTGGATAAGTACTACCGTAACTTTCTGGCAGGCATGGGGGATACCGAAAAGGGCTTTATTGCCGCGGTCGGTCGTCTGGGTCACTATCCCATAGTGGGCGGCTTGGCGATCCACTGGCAGGAAGAGGGGGTTTTTATCGACTCCAACCTGGCTTTGCACGACCCCGGGCTCAAGTCGGCGCTAATCCAGGCGGTCAACAATATGGTGACCCTGGCCAGGGGCATACGCAAGGTGGGGGTGTTCAAGGCCTGTTTCTTCAATGCCCGCGACACCCTGCACATAGAGCGCAGCGGCCCGGGGGCCGCCTTTATCGCCGGGGCCGATCAACAGCTGCCTTTTGAAGTCGGGGATGTCCCCACATTGGAAGACAAATCCCGGCTGCATTCCTATTTTGAGGACGGCAAGGATCCCGATGAAAACCTGGAGCTGCCGGCCGAAATCATGACCGAACTGGGTTGGCTGAACCAAATTCACCACACGGGGTGCATTATTTTCGAAGCGGTGGACGACCACCTCAAGATCCACAGTTATTTAAAACTGCTCAATCCACGCAAACAGGCGGCCTTCCGGGCCAGCCTCGACCGGATTTTGCATCACGTGGACAAGATTTCCGGCAATGGGGTGTCGGGTTTTATGAAACTGCCCTACAAGAACACCCGTAGATTCAGCACGCTGGAAACCAGGGCCGATAACTTTTACCCCAAAGATCCGCGCCCGGCCGATTTTCAGTCATCCTGATCCTTGCGCTTGCTGTCATCGCCCAGGTGCCCCCTGGGCTCATCATGACGCTCAAAGTCGCCATCAAAGGTTTGGCCACCCTGATGATCTTTATGCTGGAAAGGCGGTTCACCGAAGTGAGGACCGGGGCCACCGTTGACCACGGTTAACTGAATGCGTTTCAGCAGCAGGGCCGCCAGGGGTTTACGGGTCAAAGGAGTCAACAACAGCAGACCGATAAAGTCGGTGATAAAGCCAGGAATGAGCAGCAGGACTCCGGCCATGGCGAGCATCATGCCCTGAACCAGTTCGCTGCCGGGCATTTCTCCCCGGGCCAGCTTTTGCTGTGCCGACATCAGGGTGCTGAGCCCCTGACTGCGCACCAGGGATACCCCCACCACGGCTGTCAGCAGCACCAGAGCCACGGTATTCCAGCTTCCAAGCACCTCACCCACGCGGATCAGCACGGACAGTTCCAGTACCGGCACCACAATGAACACAAGCAACAACAATAAAAACATACCGGCCTCTTTTTTCTCGCGCGTTGAACATTAAATGGGGTTGCGCGGGTCTGATTTCAAGGATGTGGGCTCATAAGCCGTACCTGCATCACTGTTTAACATCAATTATGGTGCACTGTGCGGGCAAAAAACGCTAAAGTGTGACCCCGGACACCGGAGCCGAATGAGACCCAGATGCAAGACCAATACGCTTTGCTGGTACTGACCACCTGCCCCGATAACGACACCGCAGTTAGCATTGCAGATGCGCTGGTGCAGGAGGGGTTGGCAGCCTGCGTTCAAATCAGCGCCCCGGTGCAATCTGTCTATCGCTGGCAGGGAAAGGTGTGCGTTGAGACCGAGGTGCAGTTGTTTATCAAATGCCATACCGAGGGCTATGACGCGTTACAACAACGGCTGTTGTCATTGCATCCTTATGAGTTGCCTGAGATTATTGCACTGAAATTGGATCGGGGCCTGCCCGGTTATTTGGATTGGATAAAAGAAACCACACACCCATGAACAAATTCACCACCCTGCTGTCTTCCCTGCTGCTGGTCTTGCTCAGTCATACAAGCCTCGCGGCAAATGGTTTTGACTTCCTCAAGGACGAACCCGAACTTATGCCCGTGGATCAGGCCTTTGTGTTCGATTTTGAACAACAGGGCTCGGTTCTGAAAATCTCCTGGGTCATAGCCGACGGCTACTACCTGTATCGGGACAAGCTCAAATTCAGCGCCGATCAAGCCACGCTCGGCGAGATAGGCCTGCCGACCGGCAAGCCCCATGTCGATGATTATTTTGGTGAGCAGCAGGTCTACTACAGCTATGTCGAAGTGCCCGTGGCCCTCAAGTCGGCTCTGGACACAGGCTCGGTTTCGGTGACCTTTATGGGTTGTGCCGAGGACAAGCTCTGTTACCCCCCCACCACCCGTACCGCGCTGCTGAGTGCAGTGGCAGATAACGACGGTCAGCTGCCAAAGTCCGACGTTCAGGGCAATGCCCAGGACAGCGGCACTACTGAAGCTGCAGTAACCAAGGCTCCCGTGACCGAGCAGGACAGACTCAGCCGCATGCTGGCGGGCAGCAATCTGCTGTGGACCCTGTTGATATTCTTTGGCCTTGGTGTTGGCCTGGCGCTGACTCCCTGCGTATTCCCCATGTACCCCATACTGTCCGGCATCATAGTGGGGCAGGGAAAACAACTTTCCACCGCCCGCGCCTTTAGCCTGTCGATGGTCTATGTCCAGGGTATGGCCATCACCTATTCCCTGCTTGGACTGGTGGTCGCCTCTGCCGGCATGAAGTATCAGGCAGCCTTGCAGCATCCCGCGGTATTGGTGGTTCTGGCGCTGCTGTTTGCCGTGCTCAGCCTGTCCATGTTTGGCCTGTATGAATTGCGCCTCCCCTCTGCCTGGCAACAGAAGCTCAACAGCGCCTCCAGCTCCCAGAAAGGTGGCAAGCTGACGGGTGTTTTCCTGATGGGGGTGATTTCCGGTCTGGTGGCGTCCCCCTGCACCACGGCCCCCCTGTCCGGTGCGCTGATTTACGTGGCCCAAAGTGGCGATTTACTGCTGGGTTTCCTGGCCCTCTATGTACTGAGCATGGGCATGGGCTTGCCACTGCTGCTGATTGGCACTTCCGGCGGCAAACTGCTGCCCAAGGCCGGCGCCTGGATGGATCTGATCAAGACCCTGTTTGGCTTCCTGCTGCTGGCAGTGTCCATCATTATGCTGGGCCGGATCTGGACCGGACTCCTGTCTGATTTGCTGTGGTCCATCTGGGGCATCAGCATGATCGCCTACCTGATGCACCAGAACAAACAGACCCAATTCAATTGGAAGCAAACGGTGCGCTCGGTGATCTTGCTGCTGGCGCTGCTGACCAGCTTTTCCTACGGTTTCCATGCGGTGATGGGCGCTCTGGGATTCAGCATGCCCAGAGCCGTCAGTCCGGTAAACGGCATATTGAACCAAGGCGAAGCCCATGAATTCAAACGCTTCAAGACCTTGGCGGAGCTCAATACCGAACTCGCCGCGGCCAAGGCAGCCGGCAAGCCTGTGATGGTGGATCTGTACGCCGACTGGTGTGTGGCCTGCAAGGAATTCGAGGCCATTACCTTCAAGGATGGGGCGGTCAAAGAGCGCATGAATACCATGGTGCTGTTGCAGGCCGATGTGACCCGCTCCGATGACGAAGATGTGGCCCTGTTGGAGGCCTATGACGTGCTGGGCCTGCCGACCCTGCTGATGTTTGACGCCAAGGGCGTGAGCCGGGATGACCTGCGGGTCACGGGTTTTATGGCGCCGGCGGAGTTTGCCGATCACCTGGACCTGCTGCTAAAGCAATAATCAGAGCAAGTCTCTCAATAAAAAGGCAAACTTTTGCAAGAAAGTTTGCCTTTTCCGTTTTCTGTTCCTTAAAGTTTTATACAATGGTCCCAATCAGCAGAGTCCCTACTGCGAAGCAATAGAAGCAATAACAGCAAGGAGTCCCATGGAGCCCGCCATACTTGTCATCACCTTAGTCTGTGGTTTATTGGTCAGCCGGGTGGGATTGCCACCGCTGATCGGCTATCTGGCGGCCGGATTTGTACTGTTTATGTTTGGCATCGAAGAAGACAGCCTGCCACTGCTCAGGCAACTGGCGGATCTCGGGGTCACCCTGCTGCTGTTCGCCATCGGCCTCAAGCTGGATATCCGCAGCCTGTTCAAGGCCGAGGTCTGGGCCGGGGCCAGCCTGCATCTGATGGGCTCAATGCTGTTTTTTGTGCCGGTACTCAAGTTGCTCGGACTCATAGGCCTGTCACAACTGTTACCCCTGGATTGGGGGCAACTGGCGCTGCTGGCCTTCGCCCTTAGCTTTTCCAGCACGGTATTTGCGGTCAAGGTGCTGGAAGACAAGGGGGACATTCAATCCCTCTATGGCCGGGTGGCCATTGGTATCCTCATTATGCAGGATATCTTTGCTGTCGCCTTCCTCACCATTTCCAAGGGTGAAATGCCCAGCATCTGGGCCCTGGCGCTGCTGTTGCTGCCTTTGGCGCGGCCATTGATTTACCGCGCCTTCGACCGGGTCGGTCACGGTGAATTGCTGGTGCTCTTTGGTCTGGTAATGGTGCTGGTGCTGGGCGCCTGGCTGTTCGAGGCCGTGGGCCTGAAGCCGGATCTCGGTGCCCTGGTGGTAGGTCTGTTGCTGGCGGGACACCGCAAGGCCAACGAACTCGCCAAGTCACTGTTTTACTTTAAAGAACTTTTCCTGGTGGCCTTCTTCCTCACCATAGGGCTCAATGGGCTGCCCGCCTGGGAAGACCTGACGCTGGCCGCCGTGCTGTTGCTGTTTATCCCGCTCAAGGTGGCGCTGTTCCTGCTGCTGCTGACCCGCTTCAGGCTAAGATCCCGCACCTCGCTGCTGGCGTCATTCAACCTGGCTAACTACAGCGAGTTCGGCCTGATTGTCGCCGCCGTGGCCGCCGCCAAGGGCTGGCTGCCCTCCCAATGGCTGGTGATCACCGCCATGGCCCTGAGCTTCAGTTTCCTGTTGGCGGCGCCGCTGAACAAGTTGGTAGGCAGTGTCTACCAAAGGCACCAAACCCGACTCAGACGTATGGAGCGCCACCCGCTGCATCCCGAAGACAGGCAAATCCCCCTTGGCAATCCCCGCTTCCTGATCCTGGGTATGGGCCGTATCGGCAGCGGGGCCTACGACGAGCTGAAACATAAGTTCGGTGGCGAGATCCTCGGCATTGAACACAAACAGGAGTTGGTGGACAAACACCGTCGCCTGGGGCGCAACGTGGTTCAGGGCGACGCCACCGACAGCGATTTCTGGGAAAAGGTGGAGCGCGCCCCTAACCTGGAGCTGGTATTGCTGGCCATGCCCCACCACGCAGGTAATCTGTTTGCGGTCAAACAGCTGAAAAAAATGGATTATCAGGGCAAGATCAGCGCCATAGTACAGTTCGGCGAAGATATTCAGTCACTGCGGGACAGCGGTGTTCACAGCGTCTACAACATGTATGAGGCCGCCGGGGCCGGTTTTGTCGACCATGTGAGTCAGGAGTTGCTCAGGCGTCAGCCGACAGCAACTGAAACCGCGGCCCCTGTGGCCCAGGCACGCTAAAAAATCTCAGTTTCCGCCCTTTCGCAGACATGGTATAACTCAAGGAAAACGCCCAGCGGCTGCCAGTTGGCGCCCGCTGGGACACAAGGCTGTTCCCTTGGCCACGGGAGAGTTTCCAGAGCATGTCCAACCCAGCGCAGCGCGCCACCAAGCTGTTTGTCAAAACCTTCGGCACCAAGGCCGACGCCTTGTTTCAAGCGCCCGGCAGGGTGATCCTGGTGGGCGAACACACTGACTATAACGAAGGTTTTGTACTGGCTGCTGCCATCAACAGCCACACTGTCATTGCCGCCAAGCGCCGGGACGATCTGCGCTTCCGGGCGGTATCCGAACGTTTTCCCGGGCAAATTATGGAGTGGCAATTCGGCACCGAGGGCGATCTCAATGCCGATGAGTGGGTTAACTATCTCAAGGGATTCACCCAGGCCATGGCGTTCTCAGGACTGCAAGCCAAGGGCCTGGATCTGGCCGTGGTCAGCAATGTGCCCATGGGGGCCGGTCTGTCCTCCTCGGCAGCGCTGGAAATTGCCTTTGGCACCGCGCTCAATGATACCAGCCAGTTGCACCTGTCCCCCATGGCCATAGCCCAGCTGGCCCAACGGGGCGAAAGCCGCATGCTTGGCTATCCCTGTGGCATCATGGACCAGATGGTGAGCGCCATGGGCGAAACCGATTGCGCTCTGGTGATAGATTGCCTGGATCTCGACAGCGAAGCCTTGCAAATCCCGGACTCCCTCAGTCTGATGATCATCTCCTCCCCCCTGGACCCCGGGGCAATGGCGACTGCCTACCGGCAGCGGCGGGAAGAATGCCAACAGGCCGCCGACTTCTTTGGTCTGGATTCACTCAGGCACCTGGAGCAGGCAGAGCTGGAATCGGCCAAGGCCAAACTCGATCCCACACTCCTGCGCCGCGCCCGCCATGTGGTAAGTGAAAACCAGCGCACCCAGAGTGCCGGCCGGGCGCTGGAGCGCGGTGACATCCGGCGCCTGGGCATGCTGATGAATCAATCCCATGCATCACTGCGGGACGACTTTGAACTGAGTCAGCCGGAGATTGAGTCCCTGGTGCAGGTGATGAGCGAGGTGATTGGCGAACGTGGCGGCGTCAGAATGACAGATGGTTGTTGCATAGTCGCCCTGGTGGAACATGAATTGACGGACGCCGTAGTGCAGGCGGTGGAGCAGCAATACCGGGCGCTGACAGGTGGCGAACCCCATATCTATATGTGTGCCGCGGCGACGGGCGCCGGCCGGATTGACGCCTGATCCATACGAATGCAAGGCCTTATCCTGGCGTGCGGCTTAGTTTATATTGCTTTGATTTTAATTTGGAAAAGGACAGCTTCCCATGGTGCGTTTTACCGTACTCGACCCCTGGCAGGATCCCCGCGGTGGGGAAATTGAACGCGTAAGACTGGACAATGGCATACTGGCCCTGGAAGTTCTGAGTCTGGGCGGGATCATTCGCTCCCTGTGGGCGCCGGACCGGCATGGCGAACGCGCCAACATAGTGCTGGGCGCCGAAGATGCCACAGCCTATCTGGAACAGCAGGCACATCTGGGTGCCATTGCAGGCCGCTATGCCAACCGCATCGCCGGTGGAAAACTGTCCCTCCAGGGTAAAAATATCCAACTGGACACCAACCTGGCGGGCAATTGTCTGCACGGCGGCTTTGAGGGCTTCAATCGCCGCCGCTGGCAGCTGGGTATGCTCAGCGATGGGGTGCGCCTGACCCTGGTGAGCCCAGATGGTGACGGCGGATTCCCCGGCGAGTGTCGGGTGCAACTGGATTATCGCCTCGCGGGCCACAACCTCTACGTGGAAATGCAGGCGGTGACCGACAGCGCTTGCCCAGTCAGCCTGACCCAGCACAGCTATTTCAACCTCGAAGGCAGCAAGGCGACCAATGCCGATCACAGGATCCAGATCCTGGCGGACAAGGTGCTAACCCTGGATGAGACCGGCATTCCCAATGGTATCCGGGATGTGACAGAGTCAGTATTCGATCTGCGCCAACCACAGCGGCTCGGCGACCATTTGTCCCACGAGGCCCTCGCTGCCACCAAGGGCTATGATCACCCCTTCTGGCTCGACAATGACGCCGCAGATCTGAAAAAGTGCGCCGTCCTCAGCAGCCCTGTCAGTGGAAGGCGCATGACCCTTTACAGCAACCAACCCACGGTACAGCTCTATTGCGCCAACTTCCTGGGCGGCACCCCAGGCCGTGCCGGGCAAAGTTACCGGGATTACCAGGCCGTATGCCTGGAACCGCAGCTGGCGCCGGATGCCCCCAACCAACCGGATCTGGGTCGGGGCTGGCTGCAAGCGGGTGAGGTATACCACCATATCAGCCGTTATCGATTCGACTGCACGGATTAAGGTGCCGGGTCCGGCAATCAATGAGAAAGTCACTTCGCCACGACGGCAACAAAGAGGGCTGATGTCACTGTCTGCATCGGCCTGATATCAGAATGGTTTGGGGAATGAATTAAAACGGCTTAAATGTGGGAAAATCGGCCCAGCCCCGAGAAATCAGGGCTGATGCTGAATTGGCTGAGTGGACTTGGTTCGAGCGGATTAATCGTCGAAATCGTCGCCCCAATCATCACTGAAGTCGTCGTCACCACCGCTGCCAACGGCTTCTTCTTCAGGCTCCACCTCAACCTTGGACTTACGTGCCGGGGCACTGTCCTTAACGTTGCTCAAATTGATCCTGGCCTGGTGCTTTTCCATAAAGTCAGCACGGGCCGCCTTCCAGGCACCGCCAAACTGAGCCTCGGCAGCCTTGACCGCGGCGTCATCCAGATCGTACAGATTGACTTTTACTATATCCTCAACGTATTCCACTATGGCTTTACGTTCTGTGTTGTACAGATAGATACGTCCTGGGGAGGCTTCGGGTAACTGATTGTCATGGACGACGATAGTGTTGCCCCGAGAAGTTCTCAGCTCGCCGTACCAAACCTGTTTCTTCGCCGTGTTATACATATATGCCAATACCCTTAAATCAACACATACACTAGGAGTTTGTCTTTACAACACAGCCGGAGGAGCAGTACTGATCCCCGCGGCTGCCCGTCTGATTATCTCGGACGTTTCACGATGGGTATTCTTGCAGAATCTTTCCCAGAATCAATGCCAAAAACCATGAATTTTTACCTCTTATGCCATTAATTCATCGTCTTTGGCAGCAAATTTCCATTTCACATGGACTGTAGCCCAAATTTCGCCCAGTGCAAACCTGTCATTCCAGTAACAAAATCACCTTGCCCCTGTGCTCCCCCACCTCCATCAGTCTGTGGGCCTCGGCGGCCTCGGCCAGCGGAAAACGGGCCGAAATCGGTGGTATGCAGTGTCCCTTGGCGAGCAGGGGCCAGACGTTTTGCTCCAGTTCGGAGGCGATAGCCGCCTTCGCCGCTATGCTCTGGGGTCTTAAGGTCGAACCGGTCCAGACAATGCGCTTGGCCATCAGGCGGAAAATATCCACTTCGGCCCTGGGCCCAGACTGCATGGCTACCGACACCATACGACCGTCCTCCGCCAGCAGCTTGAGGTTTTCGTTGATCATCTTGCCACCGGCCATGTCCAGCACCAGATTGACGCCGGCGGGGCACAGCGCCAACACCTGGGCCACCAACTCGGGATCCCGGTAATCAAACGCAGCATCGGCCCCCAGGGTCAGGCAATAGTGACGCTTCTCTTCGCTGCCACTGGTAACCAATACCCTGGCACCAAAGGCCTTGGCCAGCAGGATAGCGGTGGAACCTATGCCGCCCGAGCCCCCCTGGATAAGCACTGTCTCGCCGGCTTTCAGGCCGCCACGCATAAACAGATTACCCCAGACGGTGAAAAAGGTTTCCGGCAGTGCCGCCGTATCCGCCAGCGCCATGCCATTGGGGACGGGTAAGCAGTGACTGCCGTGGGTAAGCACATACTCACCATAGCCGCCGCCCGGCACCAGGGCGCAGACCTGATCCCCCAATTGCCAGCGCGGCGTGTCTTCCCCGAGGGCGCAGATCTCCCCCGCCACTTCCAGCCCCAGGATGGGTGACGCGCCCGCTGGTGGCGGATAGGCGCCTCGGCGCTGGGCCAGATCCGGACCATTGACGCCCGCGGCGCACACCCGGATCAACACCTGTCCGGCGCCGGGTTGCGGCAACGGCGACTGGCTCAGGCACAGAACCTCGGGTCCGCCGCTGTGTTCGAAGGCTATATGGCGATAAGACTGAGACATGGGAAAGGTCCTCAACTGAAATAATCCCTTAAAAATCAGGTTCCAGCATAACAGCTTGAAAAAATGCTGCCACAGCGCCGGACCTGGATTGTGCTTGGCGTTGACATTGGCCGCTCCCGGCCTCAGCCTGTAACCTGGATGCACAGTCACGAGAACAGCATGACACCAGCAATCAAGGCCGCCCTGATAGCCACCTTTGTGTTCCCCGGTGGCGGTCACCTGTACCTGAAGAAGACCTTGCGGGGAGCCTTACTGGCGGCCGTGGCATGCGCCTGCCTTTTGTTTCTGATGACCCTGGTCTATGACTCGGCCCAGACCATAGCAAGCGGGATCCTTGATGGCAGCATAGCCCCAAACACCACAGAGATTGCACAGGCCATGGATGCCAGTCAGGTGGAGCTGGAAGCAAAGGGTGGCAGCGTCAGCTGGATACTGCTGTGCACCTGGTTGCTGGGTATCATTGATGGCTACCGACTGGGCCGCAAAGCGCCTTCGCAAACCACAGACGGCACACGCCAGGCCTAATTACCGGGCCAGCAGGCTTTCAATCCGTGATAACAGGGCACCAGCATATCGGCCTGCGTCGCATAGCCGGGTAAAGGTGCCTCTCCCGGCCAATACAGCCCGGAGCGACAACCGGCATTGGTGGCGGTTTGCACATCAAACAGGTAATCCCCCAGGTACAGCACCCGGGCAGGCGCCAGCTGCCAGGCCTGGCAAATATGCCTTAATCCGGCGGGATCCGGTTTGGCCGGGGCATCTTCGCGGGTAAGTACCCACTCCAGGGATAACTCCAGTCGGCTCAGGGTTAACTGCGCCGCTTCGCGGATATTGCGGGTCAGGATCCCCAGCGGCAATCCCTGATGTTGCAGATGCAGCACCAGCTCCCTTGCGCCATCTATCCAACAGGCCTTGGCCGAGCTGTCCATTTCGTAACGATGCACTATGGCGCTCGCCGCCTCAAATTCGGGTTTCCCTTGCAGACTATGGAGGTGGGCCAGGATATCCGTGCCGGGCGGGATCCCGAGCTCGGCCCTCAATCCGGCAAAATCGGGATTCGAATGGGCCAGGGTGCCATCGAGATCGAACACCACGGCATCTATATCCGTCAGGGAAAAACCGCTTTGCAGTTCGGGAAATCGCATCTTGCTTGCCTCGCGCATTCAGCACTCACGCAGTCATCAGGCCGTGACCTGGCGCCGCTTCTGCCACAGGGGCAATAGCTGCAGTGTCATCACTGAGAGAATGATCAGCAGCATTCCCATCAGACTCAAGCCATCTATGCTGTCGCCCTTTATCACCTCGGGCCACCAGCCAAGGGCGACCACCAGGGCCGTCAGGCTGAAACTGACCACAGGGGTCAGGGCCAACATGGCGCTGACCTGGGCCGTGGGCCAGTATTTCATCGATTGCCCGAAACAACCGTAGGCCACCAGAGTATTGATGGCACAGAATCCGGCCACCAGCCAGTCACCCTTATCCATGGTATTGAAATGGCCGAAGTCACAAAAGGGGGCCATCAGTACAACACCAAGGCCGTAAATAAACAGCAGCACATTGGCCGGGCTCAGTCGACCGATAAGCGCTTTTTGCAGCAGGGCGTAACTGGTCCAACTGGCAGCAGAAAACTGCACCACCAAGACGCCCAGCATCACCTGTTTGTCGGCATGCCCACTGAAATCCAGTTGTGGATGGAAAAACAGCAACATACCCATGGCCAACCCGGCAAAACAGGCCAATTGTACCGGCTTCAGACGCTCGCCAAAAAAGAGCACACCACCGAAGGCCAGGAAGAAGGGGGCGGTTTGGAAATTCAGCTGGGCCACACCTGGGGCGAGAAAATCGAGCGAGAACACAAAGGAGACATAGTTAGCCATCAGCAGTACGCCTGCCGCCAACAAGCGCCACCAATCGCCGCCGCGCAGTGCCGCAAACTGCCGCAGACTGCCGGCAAGCCATTGCACCAGCACACTGACAATCAGGGCCACCAGGAAACGAAACCAGGTAAGGGTCACGGGATCGATAAAATCACCGGACAGCTTGAGGGCGATGGGCAACATGCCCCAGAAAAATACCGCAACGGCGACAAACAGCAAACCCAGGCGCAACATGACAAGGCCCACAAGGGAAACAGGCGTCTATCTTGCTATAAGGCGACTGCCGGCACCAGCACCCGGCAATAAAATAGCATCACTGGGCCTGCTTGCCCTGGTATAGCCAACGTAACTCGGGCAAAGCGGCAAGGTCCAGGCAATCCCCCAACTTGGCTGCGGCCATGGTCTGGGGCCGGAAATTGGGGTCTTCCTGCAGGCACTGCAGCAGTTCCTCCTGGGACTCGGTCTCACCATGGACCAGCACCAGGGGCGGATTATCGACAAAATGTCCGTACCAGCGCATCAGCTCGGCCTGATCTGCATGGGCAGACAAGCCCCCGACGGTATGGATGGTCGCCGCCACCTTGAGGGATTTGCCGTTGACCGTGAGTTCTTCAACCCCATCCACCAAGGCCCGCCCCGGCGTGCCCAGAGCCTGGAAGCCACAAATAATAATGTCGCATTCACTGCGCCACAAATTGTGCTCCAGATGGCTGCGAATGCGGCCGCCGGTACACATGCCGCTGCCGGCTATGATGATCAGTCCCTGATGTATGTCATTGAGGGCAATGGACTCATCTGTGCTCTGAATAAACTGCACATTGGCCATCAAGGGATGATTACCCGGATGCATACGGACAAAGCGCTTGAAATCCTCGTCCATCAGTGGGTAGTGGTGTATGTATACCTTGGTGGCTTCTATGGCCATGGGGCTGTCGAGACACACGGTCCAACGGGACAGATCCCAATCCTTGGCATACAGGTGAAACAGGTACAACAGCTCCTGGGCTCTTCCTACGGAAAAGGCCGGGATCAGAATATTGCCGCGGCTCTCACTGATGGCGCGGCCAAAAATCGCCTTGAGCTCCGCCAGGGTGTCCTCCCAACTGCGGTGCAAACGGTTGCCATAGGTGGACTCCATCAGCACCAGATCGGCCCGGTCGACAAATTCGGGATCCTTAAGGATCGGCATACCGGCACGCCCCAAGTCACCGGAAAACACCATTTTTTTGCGATGCTTGCCGTCATCGATGTCCAGCTCCAGCAGTGCCGATCCCAGAATATGGCCTGCATCCCGAAAGCGGACGTTAACCCCCTCCATGACCTGCAAATCGGTGCCGTACTCCAAAGGCACAAACAACTCCAACACCCGGTCAACATCTTCCTCGGTAAACAGCGGCTCTATGGGATCCAGCCCCTTGCGGGCGAGTTTGACATTTTGCCGCTCTGCGTCCCGCTGCTGCAGCATGGCCGCATCCCTGAGCATAATGGCGCACAGATCAGCCGTGGCCCTGTGGGTATATATGGGCCCCTTGAATCCCTGTTTGGCCAGCAGGGGTAAGCGCCCGGAATGATCTATATGGGCATGACTGAGCACCACAGCCACAATGGCCGGCGGCTCAAAGGCAAAGGGCAAGCGGTTGCGGGCCTCGTCCTGCTTGCCACCCTGGATCATGCCGCAATCGAGCAGCAGCTGTTTGCCGTTGACCTCCAGAAGGTGACAGGACCCCGTCACCTCACCTGTGGCTCCCCAAAAAGTGAGGGTCATGCTCATCTGTTGTGCCTCCTGCCCGGCTTTGTCTTTAGCCTGAGTGTAGGCCCAATTTCCCGCCCCTGCCTGTGACAAAGAGCACTAAACAGCGTGCGGGAACACTTGATGCAGCTTTTTGTCTTACAAGGCTTTTATCAAACCTGAACCCCATGTTCCCTGGGCAGGAACAGGGAAATTGCCGTGGTCAGCAGCAACAGCGCACTCGACAGCAACAGACAGGCGGCAAGGCCGTAGACCTGAAAGATCCAACCGGACAGCACGGTTCCCAGCAGGCGTCCCATGGCATTGGCCATGTAATAGAAGCCCACATCGAGAGACACCCCATCTTCCTTGGCATAACTGACAATCAGGAAACTGTGCAGCGATGAATTCACGGCAAACACCAGCCCAAACAGCAACAGGCCGCCAAGCAACCACAGAGATTGATGTGCCTGGTCCTGCAAGCCAAAGGCGATAGCGGCAGGCAGCAAGGCCAGCAATCCGGCCCACAGCAGCGCACTGCCGCGACCTGGGGTGCTGCCCATCAGCCTTGGCGCCAGGGTTTGCACCAGACCGTAACCTATGATCCAGCTGGCGAGAAAACCGCCCACCTGCCAATGATCCCAGCCAAACTGGCTCGCCAGGTACACTGGCAGGGCCACCACAAACCAGACATCGCGGGCGGCAAACAGGCACAGGCGCGCGGCCGAGAGAATATTGACCGCCCGGCTCTTGGAGAATATGTCTTTAAACTTGGGTTTGTTCTTGGCCTTGCCGAGCTCCCGGTTCAAGCCCTTGAGCGAATCGAGCCACACCAGCGCCAGCATTAACAACAGGATAAACACGGCGCCACGAAAGTCCGCCAGTGTCAGCAGGGCGCCACCGATGAAAAAGCCCACACCCTTAAGCGCGTTCTTGGAGCCGGTCAACAGCGCCACATACTTGAACAGACCCGCCTGCCCCGCTTCCTGCGGCACCAAGGTCTTGATGGCACTTTTGGCGCTCATCTTATTGAGATCTTTGGCTATCCCTGAAAGTGCCTGGGCGGCCATCACCCAGGGCACGGTCAGCCAGGCCACGGGCACCAGCAACATGCCCAAGGCCAAAATCTGCATGCCCATACCCAGGTTCATGGTGCGGTTGAGACCAATGCGGGCCCCGAGCCAGCCACCCACCAAATTGGTGACCACGCCGAAGAACTCATAGAAAAGGAACAGCATGGCAATGGCCAGCGCCCCATATCCCAGGCGATGAAAGTAAAGCACCACCAGCATCCGCAGGGCGCCGTCCGTGAGGGTAAAGGCCCAGTAATTGGCGGTGATCAGCAGGTACTGACGCTGGGCAGGGCTGAGCTGCCTGAGCCTGTCCATAATCAAAGTCCCAAATCGCGCCGGCCTACCATACGCGCCAGTTCGGCGGTGCGGTTGGCATAGCCCCATTCATTGTCATACCAGCAGTACAGCTTGAGCTGGGTGCCGTTAATCACCATGGTGGACAGGGCATCGATAACACTGGAGCGTGGATCGGTGCGATAGTCCACCGACACCAGGGGTCTTTCCTCAAAGCCGAGAATGCCCTTGAGTTCACCTTCGGCCGCCTGCTTCAGCAGGGCATTGACCTCGGCCTCGGTGACCGGACGCGCCAACTCAAACACACAGTCGGTGAGCGAGGCGTTGGCCAGGGGCACACGCACCGCATGACCATTAAGCTTGCCCTTGAGTTCCGGGAAGATATGGGTGATGGCGGTGGCACTGCCGGTGGTGGTGGGGATCAGACTCTGGCCGCAAGCCCGGGCCCGACGCAGATCGCTGTGGGGCGCATCCAGAATGGTCTGGGTATTGGTGATGTCATGAATTGTGGTCATTGAGCCGTGCTTGATGCCTATGGCCTCATGGATCACCTTGACCACGGGGGCCAGGCAGTTGGTGGTACAGGAGGCAGCGGTCACTATGGGATGCAGTGTGGGCTCGTACAGCTGTTGGTTGACGCCCATGACTATGTTGAGCACCCCCTCTTCCTTAACCGGCGCCGTGACCACCACCCGCTTCACCCCTTGATCCAGATAAGACTGCAGCAAGGCCTTGGTCTTCATCTTGCCCGACGCCTCGATCACCAGATCGCATCCGGACCAGTCGGTGGCGGCTATGGTGCTGTTGCGACTGGTACTGATGGCCTTGCCATCTATCAGTATCTGTTCGCCGTCAGTGGCAACCCCATGGCCCCAGCGGCCGTGGACAGAATCGAACTCCAACAGGTGTGCCAGGGTGGCGGCATCGCCCGCCGGGTCATTGATATGAACAAATTCCACATCGTCCCAGTCCCAGGCCGCCCGCAGCGCCAAACGTCCCATGCGACCAAATCCGTTGATACCTATCTTGATTTTCATTGTTGTCTCCAAAGACTTGTCTAACCTGCCATCAGCAACAGCGACCGGGGCGACAGCCCATGGTTGCCAGCTGCTGTGCATTGGCGTGGATAAAGTCGGGGGTGGCCTGCAGTTGTGCCTGCAGCTGCGCTTTGGCCCAGTCAGGCAGGGCTTCGTTGATGCGATAGAAGACCCATTGCCCCTGACGTCGATCGCTGAGCAAACCGGCCTCGCGCAATAATTTCAGGTGGCGGGATATTTTCGGCTGACTCAGGCCCAAGGCTTCGGTCAGCTCACAGACACACAGCTCACCCTCCTGACCTATCAGCATCAGGGTCCGCAGCCGGGTGTCATCGGCGAGCGACTTGTAAAAAACGACGGGATCCATGACTCCCTCATAGGATCAGCAGCACATATGCCAAAAAGCATATATGAAAAATCAGATATGTAAATGCCGTCCTGGGTCGCATCTTGCTCCCCAAACGGCCCGGTGGGATTCCAACATATCGGACCGTAGCAGCAGATTTTGCAGCTGAAATAATTCAGCCATAGCACCAGCCTTCAGATAAAAATATTCCTGCACGTCAGAAAAAATCCCAAAAAATATTATTTACCCATAAGCTACTGCTGTATGGGAAATTTCCATTAAACAGCAACAACAAAATAGCAGGTAATTTCGCAGCAGATATTCATCCAGCCTTGATATTCAAGGTTAAATTGACAATAATGGCCGGGTAAAAAGTCATTCGAACGCTAATTGAGCCTAGAAACAACCTATTGTTTCAGTTAGCTTTCAAATGATTTTAAGCCAAGTTTCAAGTCAATAACGACACAATTTGGAAAGGAAATCATTATGCCATCCTCCAGCTCTCAGGATCCGGATACGGGAACGTTTCTGGATGTCGAACTTATTAAAAATCGTCTTGTTTACGCTATGCAATTAGCCTGTTTCTGGCTGATTCTATCAACATATATATTCCCTTGGTGCTCATCCCGCATCCGAAATATGATTCCATCCACCAACAGGTAATTATTTCATGGAACATTCCAGCTATATTTCGCTGGCAATCTACTTTATTGCCATGCTGGCGATAGGCTTGTTTGCCTACCGCAATTCCACCGATGACTTGTCCGGCTACATGCTCGGCGGCCGTCAGGTCAGCCCCCAGGTGACCGCCCTTTCGGCCGGAGCGTCGGATATGAGTGGCTGGATGTTGATGGGCCTGCCCGGCGCCATGTTCACCATGGGTTTTGATGCCCTGTGGATTGCCCTGGGGTTGCTGCTGGGTGCCTTGCTGAATTACCTGTTGGTCGCCCCCAGGCTCAGGGTCTTTACCGAAGAAGCCGACGATGCCCTGACCCTGCCCGACTTTTTCAGCAAGCGCTTCAACAAGCAAAACGGTTCGGTACGCATGATTTCTGCGGCGGTGATTATCCTTTTCTTCACCCTGTACACCTCCGCCGGTCTGGTGGCCGGTGGCAAATTCTTTGAATCCGCCTTTGGTTTGGGCTATGAGACGGGTCTGTTGCTCACGGTTTCGGTGGTGGTGGCTTATACCCTGCTCGGTGGCTTCCTGGCGGTCAGCCTGACCGACTTCGTCCAGGGCTGCATCATGTTTATCGCCTTGGTGTTGGTGCCCGTGGTGGCCTTGCAACAGTTCAGCAGCGGTGAAGAGATGCTGGAACAGGCCGGCCGCAGCATAGCGCCCCTATCGGAGTCCTTCGAACACATGGGCTTGCTGGCCATTATCTCCAGTATGGCCTGGGGACTGGGTTACTTTGGCCAGCCCCACATCATAGTGCGCTTTATGGCCATACGTTCGGTGAAGGACATTAAGGTAGCGCGCCATATCGGCATGAGCTGGATGTTGGTCACCATCATTGGTGCGCTTGCGACCGGCCTTATCGGCGTGGCCTATGTGAATAAATTCGCCCCTGGTCTCAGCGACCCCGAGACCATCTTTATTCTGTTTGCCGAGATCCTGTTTCATCCCCTGATAAGCGGCTTTTTGCTGGCGGCCATTCTCGCGGCCATCATGAGCACCATATCCTCACAGCTGCTGGTGTCGTCCAGTTCACTGTCGGAGGATGTGTACCGCGCGGTATTCCACAAGGAGATGGCTCAGAAAACCATGGTCACGGCCGGCCGTATCGGCGTGCTGGCGGTGGCCACAGTGGCCACCCTGCTGGCGCTGGACAATAACGCCAGCATACTGTCCCTGGTAAGTAATGCCTGGGCGGGATTCGGCGCAGCCTTTGGCCCCTTGGTATTGCTGAGTTTGTTCTGGCCCAGAATGACTCATGCCGGGGCCGTGGCGGGTATCCTCAGCGGTGCCGTGACCGTACTGGTGTGGAGCCAACTGCCACTGCTGCCAAACGGCCAAACCTTATCCAGCCTGATGTATGAAATCGTCCCCGGCTTTATTGTCAGTACCATTGCCATAGTGCTGGTCAGTTATCTTGGAAAGGCCCCCTGCCAGATAACACAAGCCGCCTTCCTGGCCACAAAAGCAAAACTACAGCAAGCCAGCTGAACCTCGGGGCCCGAAGCTAAAATCGGGCCCCATGCTTTAAGCCGGTCAATTCACGGTTCAACTCACTCCGATATACCGGTTAGTCGCTATCAGCAGGCACATGGCGCTGTAGTCGCACAGGCTTTCGCATTAGCCACCAAAGCCGATATCAGCAAACGCCGCCAGGTACGCTCGAAGCCAACTGAAAGGCCTGAAAATCAATCACTCATGCAATCTATTCTGTGGACAGAACAGGAAACCGGTGTCAATAATGGAGCGTCACTGTGCATGGCCGCAGCAATCAAGAATCTCCAAGAACGATTATGACGGCTTGCGCCATAAAAGAACCAACCTTAAACAGTAGCGGGACAATTAATGCATCAATAGAGAGGGAATGACTATGACAGTTACCAAGCATGCAATGCCACACGATGAGGCACAGGTCGATATGACGCCCATGCTGGACATCGTTTTTATCATGTTGATTTTCTTTATTGTTACCACGTCTTTTGTCAAACCGTCCGGCTTGGACTACAACAAGCCTGCGTCCACAGTTAACACCACAGTCCAAAGCAACAACATTGCCATATTTGTCAGTAAAACAGGCCTGGTCACCATAGATAATCGTCAGGTCGATATTGAACGTGTCACTGCCAATATCGAACGCCTGCTTGCCGAGTCCCCCGAGGCAGCGGTACTGATCCAGGCGGACAAAGAAGTTCTGCATGGTTTGGTGGTCACGGTCATGGACAAAGTGAAAGTTGCCGGAGTTTCAAAGATCTCAGTTTCTGAATTGAAAGAGTGAGTTGAGAGAGTGACTTGAGGCCTGGAGAGCTAAAAACTCTCACTTGAGTGCGTAGCCGCCAGCCGTCCACATCGAGGGCCCCGACAGGGCCCTCTGTTTAAGACAACGAACAGTCTGTTGGCATTGGGATATGTTGCCGCAATGGCAAATTTTCCCAATCGTTGTAAAATAGCCCATCTTTTGCCAGCGGGCAGACACCAGTGAACCACTCCAGTCAGCTTCAGAACGCCAAGCGCGCTTCCCCGGAAGCCGACTGGTTCAGCCCGCAGCAACATCCTATTCCCCGGGAAACAGGCAAGTACCAAAATAAGCCTGCCGGACTTAACCTTGACCCCTACATTCAGAGGAATACTCGTCATGAGTCTTGCCGATTCCGTATTAGCCGTTAACAACGATCTGCCGATCCGTACCGACAAACCGGTGCACAGCGGCAAGGTACGCAGCGTTTACTGGCTGACCGAAGCCGACAGCGCCCGCCTGATCCGCGAAAAAGGCTACAATGTGCCCGCCGACACGCCACTGGCCATCATGGTCATCAGCGATCGCATTTCGGCCTTCGACTGCATCTTCCACGGTGAAGGCGATCTGCATGGCATTCCCGGCAAGGGCGCGGCCCTGAACGCCATCTCCAATCACTGGTTTGGTTTGTTCAAGGAAAATGGTCTGGCCGACAGCCACATTCTCGACATTCCCCATCCCTTCGTGTGGATAGTGCAAAAGGCCCGCCCCATCAAGGTTGAAGCCATTATTCGTCAGTACATCACAGGCTCCATGTGGCGCGCTTATCAAAAGGGCGAGCGGGTATTCTGTGGCATCACCCTGCCCGAGGGGCTGCAAAAGGATCAGAAGCTGCCGGAACTGCTACTCACCCCATCCACCAAGGGCATACTCACGGGCATTCCAGGTGTACCTGAGCAGGATGACGTCAATATCAGCCGTGCCGATATCGAAGCCAATTTCGAGGCCTTCGGCTTTGAAAAGCCGTCCGATATCGATCTGTATGAAAAGCTGCTCAAGGACGGATTCAAGGTCATATCCGACGCCCTCGCCAAACTGGATCAGGTGTTCGTCGATACCAAATTTGAGTTTGGCTATGTCAATGACAAGGATGGCAATTCCAAACTGATCTACATGGATGAAGTGGGCACCCCAGATTCATCCCGCATCTGGGACGGCGCCGCCTACCGCGACGGCAAAATTGTCGAAAACTCCAAGGAAGGCTTCCGTCAGTTCCTGCTGAATCACTTCCCGGATCCGGATATTCTGCTGAACAAGGACCGGATGCCCGAGCGTGAGGCCCTGGCCCGCGACAACGCCCTGCCGCTGGAGGCCATGATGAACGTGTCACGCACCTATACCGGAGTGGCTGAAAAGGTGACCGGCAAGAAGATAGAACTGTCCGGCAATCCCAAGGCGGAAATCATCGCCATACTGCGCGAGCAATACGATCTGATTGACTGAGCCTTGATGGATTAGATCATTGACTGCATTATCCCCGGTCCAGGCCGGGGATAATTATTTCTGGGAAGTGGATTCCTGAGGCGGCTGCTGTAGATATAGGTCGCGAATATTCTGCCATTCACTGTGCCCCAGGTCGTCCGTTTGCTTGAGAGCATCCAGTCCGGATTGCAATGACTGCAGCAGTGGCTGTGGCACATCCTTGCTGAAGGCATAATAGAGCTCCGATTGCTGAAGCAGGTAAACCACCTCAAAATCATCGAAATTCAATCCCTCACGCCGGGTAAACCAGCGGGCCACTGTGTCTTCATAGGCCCAGAGCTCCACCCTGCCCCGCTGCAGCATCCGCACCATGGAGGCCGTGCTGGTAATACGGTACAAATTGGACTCCATACCCATGGACTTGAGCAACACCTCACCAATGGCATCACGCATTACCCCTATGCTGTACTGCGCCAGCTCCCCGGGCTGGTTGATGACTATGGCATCCTTTTTTCTGGCCAGCAGCACCACCCGCACGGGAGAGATGGGGCCAACCCAATTAAACAGCTCCTCCCGCTCCGGAGTGCGCACTGTGGAAAACAGCACTGTATCCGGCCCTTGCATGGCCTGGTGATAGGCCCGGGTCCAGGGCATGATTTTAATCTGCCCCGGTGTAATGATGTAACCGCTCTTAGCCGCTGCGGCGATCAACATGTCGACACTGATCCCTTTCAGCTGACCATCTTCGGAATAATTAAACGGCGGATAATCTTCGGTCAGGTAGTTGAGACGCGCCAGATCTGCCTCAGCCATAGCGCAATGCATCTGCAGCAAGACTGCCATCAGCAGGGATATGCAGCGCAGCAGGAATGATTGCATTCCGGATCCTGATGAAAAAAGAGGGGATGACTGAAGTGTAGTTACTCTGATTGGCGCTGTAAAAACAGCAAGGCTTTTGGCTAACTTGCCGCTTATTCACCCCGCAGGAAACGATACCCCGCCACCAAAAGATGCAGCACCAACAGGCCACTGCAAGCGCCGGCAAAAAACAGCAGGGCAATGGCCGAAACAGTTGTGGGTTGATCCCGGAATCCTAAATACCACAGGGGCCAGGCGATCAGGCTCATGGCCGCCAGCATCAAGATACAGCGGCGACAGCGCCCCAGTTTTTGGCGCCAAATTGAATTATCACAATCACGGCAGCTCATGAGTATGCCCAATGATGCCCCTGGGATGAGCAGGGGCAGTTACAAAGCTAGTCACGGCGTCCCAGAATACGCAACAGGCGCAGGAACAGGTTGATGATATCCATGTAGAGTGCAGCGGCACTGTCGATGGCATTGTCCACGGTTTTGGGGATCTGATTGGCCCTGCCCCAGTCATAGCCAATGTAGCCGCAGAAGATGACCACAACCACCCAATCCAGGATGTCGTGGTGGATGCCGAAAATGAACAGCTCCACCAACTCAACAACAATCACCAGCAGTAATGCCATGGTCAGTGCACGGCCGATACCGGCAAAAAAGGCCGGGAACAGGGCTCCAAGGCACATCATGCCTACGGTAACCAAACCGGTCAGACGAATGGCTTCCAACACCAGAGTGGGATCATAACGGCTGACCACCAGATTGATAATCAAACCAAAGGGTACCACCACCAGGTTGTAGCCTATAAAGCTCACAATGGGTTTGTTTGAACTGCTGAACAGGTACACACCCAAAAAACAGGATGCAAAATAGCCGATGAAAAAGATCCAGGGATTCACACTGGCTATGGCTTGGGGGTCAATGTTTTCGACCATCAGCCAGTTAACGGCAAAACCCCAAATCAGGGTCAAACCAATAATCAAATTATACGCCGTAGCGCTGATGATGGGGTCGTCCGTGGTGACCCGGTCAAATACTTTCACTTCCATTGATAGCTCCCGCATTCTGATATCGCCCTTGGCGATTGATGGTGATTTTCCAAGTCCCAGCCTTAGCCGACAGGCATACCAACTTGAAAGATAACCAATTGTATTGAAATATATTTTAATTGAATACTAAAAAAACACCGGCCGACCAATCCGCCTGTACAATTTCGTACAGACAAGTGCTACAGAAAAGCCTGCGAGCGCTATAAGCTGAAAAATGTCGACTGCCTAAGCGCCTGTTAAATAAAGGTACTCCCATGCAAGGAAAAGTCTTTGTGCAGCCTTCTGCATCAATCTAACCCAACCGTTCCGTGTTCCTGGACAGGGAGTGGCTTGCTGCAGCTCGGCGCCACCAGCACGAGCCTAGACTTTCACTATACTTGACAGTGTCCCTGACAAAGGACTGGGGACATCGCGGCTAAAACATAATTAATCCAGCCACAGGGGACGAGATGGCACGGATTGCCCGGAGCTCCCCATGTTGCACCTGAACAGATTGAAGATTAAGACCGTAGTCGCGGCTGGTATGGCTGGAGCCCTGTTCCTAGCCATGTTGTTTTCAACCCTGATCTACATAGGGCAATTCTCCGGCATGTTTTATCGCGCCACCGAAGAAGGGCTGTTGCCGGCCCAGCTCGGCAAGGCCACCGCAGAGATAGATACCGAGCTCACCAAGTACCTCACCATGTCGGAAGACCTGGCCAAGGATCACTTTGTCCGCCAGTGGCAATTACAAGGGGAAGATGAGGCGCAACAGGCTGAAATAATCACCTTCCTCAAGGGCTTTATGGATCAACAGGGGGTGTTGGCCGCCTTCTGGATTTCGGTTAGCAGCGGTAAGTATTACACCAACGAAGGCGTAATAAAGACTCTGTCACGGCAGAACGAACGCGATAAGTGGTTCTACGACTTCCTTGCCCGCAACAATGACAGGGAGGCAGCCCTGGACACAGATGAATCCATTGGCAAGCTCACCGTCTATATCAATATCTCGGTTCGTGACAGCGCAGGACGGATCATCGCCATTGCAGGCCTCGGGGTGGATGCCACCAAGGTATCGGCAATAGTCAATCAGGCTAATATGGGCGAATTCGGTTACATGTTTATGCTTGATGAACAAGGAAAATTCGCCGCCCACAAGGATAGAACGCTGCTCAATCGTCCCATAGATAACATGGCCGATTTCAAGCCTGTACAAGCACTGTTGGCCAAGGGTCAGGGCGGGCAGAAAATCGTCTCTTCCGAACTGTTTGGCGACCCCGTCTATTTGGGTTCGGTCCAGTTGCCGCAGATGAATTGGACCCTGGTGGGTGTCATGCCCAAAGAGGAAATCAGCAGCCAGATTAACCGAGTGATATTCATCTCGGTCGGTGTCAGCCTGCTCATCGCCCTGTTCTTCATAGGCCTGTCTTTCCTGCTGGCAGGCAATGTCAGCAAAAGTATCCTCGCCGTCAGCAACAGCCTGCTGACCATGTCCAGCAAGGGGGGCAACCTGCAGCTCAGACTCGATGACAGCCTGAATAATGAAGTCGGGATGCTGGCCAAGGGGTTTAACGCCATCATGGGCAAGATAGCCAGCCTGGTGGATGAAATCAGGCAAGGGGGCCAAGCCATCAATACAAGCGTTGGCCTGCTTAACGACCTGTCACAACAGACGGTAGCCCATGCCACCACCCAAAGAGAACAAACAGAGCAGGTGGCCACCGCCATCAATCAAATGGGTCAGACCATAGCCGAGGTGTCCTCCGTGGCTCACCGGATTGCTGCCGACACAAGTTCCGCAGTAGGTGATGTTCACCGCACCAGTGATGTGATGTTGAATCTGGCCGGCACCATGGAGCAGCTGTCCACTTCGATGAATGGCACCCAGGAAACGGTAAACGAGCTGGCAATGCAGGCCGAAGCCATCAACTCTGTGGTGGAGGTCATCAGCAGTATTTCGGAGCAAACCAACCTGTTGGCCCTCAATGCGGCCATCGAAGCTGCCCGGGCAGGAGAAATGGGGCGTGGATTTGCTGTCGTCGCCGATGAGGTCAGGACCCTGGCCAGCCGAACCCAGGATTCCACCTCGGAAATCCGGGGGCAAATAGAAAAACTGCAACAGGCTGTGGGTCAGACACGTCGTGCCATTGGCGATGCCGCCCAACAAAGCGCTGTGCTGGCGGGAGAAGCCATTACCGCCACCAACTCGCTGAAGTCCGTCCAGGAAAAATTTGACGACATCAACCAGGGCAATCATCAGGTTGCCGCTGCTACCGAAGAACAGGCCAGCGTGGTGGAACATGTCAATGAATCGGCCCATGTCATTGCCGACACCGCCGGACAGATCAATGACAGCGCCCAGCAATGCTTCGAGGAAATCAACCATCTGCAAAAACAAGCCGACCGCATGTCTGGCCTGGTGAAACAATTTGAGCGTTGATACAGGACCACTGTTGGAGTGATTTTTGCGCAGTCGCACTCACGCCACGCTATTCGCTGGTTAAAAGGCTTGCCAAGGCTCAAGCTGTGGGTATAATCCATCGTCATTGTCGGGCTAAAAGCATGACAATCGGAAAATTTGTGCCAGAGTGGTGAAATTGGTAGACACAGGGGATTCAAAATCCCCCGCCCTTAAAAGCGTGTCGGTTCGAGTCCGACCTCTGGTACCAACTTAAAAGTCAGCCTTGAGCTGGCTTTTTTGTTTTGGGATCTCAGACAAACGAACCAACACGCCGCGTGTCGGCTGGATGGCCAGCCCCGTCGGTCCGAATTCTGGTATCAACTTAAGGTACCAACTTAAAAGTCAGCCTTGAGCTGGCTTTTTTGTTTTTGGCCCTTAGGTAAACGCACACACACCCCGCGTGTCGGCTGGATTGCCAGCCCCGTCGGTCCGAATTCTGGTAGCAACTTAAAAGTCATCCTTGAGCTGGCTTTTTTGTTTTTGGCCCTTAGGTAAACGCACACACACCCCGCGTGTCGGCTGGATTGCCAGCCCCATCGGTCCGACCGCTGGTATCAATTAACTCAGTCAGGCTGGGGTCAATTCGTTTTTTTGCTACTGTATTGTATGGCTGGCCAGCGGTGCTGAATGCAGTTGCAGCTCAGACTCGGCGATTTTCAGGTTTTTCTGAGCCTGCTCAAAGTAACTTGGTGAGGCATCTATAGCCTGTTTGAACAGGGTGATGGCGCGGTCGTATTTGCCGTCCAACATTAAAAAGTAGCCCAGGTCATTGAGCGCGTCGGCCTTACTCATATTCTGCTCAAAGGTGGAAAGCGCCTTGGAATATTGTCCAGTTCTGATATATACCAATCCCAAATTGGACCAGGCCCGCTCATAACTGGAATCATACTGAATGGCTTGTTTCAAATAGCGCTCAGCCATGCTCAGTTCACCGCCCAGGTAATAGGAATAGCCCAGATTAGTGGCTATCACTGCGGAATAGGGCTGATAGTCCAATGCCAGCCAAAAATAACTCCTGGCCTTGTCATGGTGATTTTCCAGATCTTCCAATATGCCAAGCGCATTGTAGACCCGCAGTGGTGACTGTTGGTCCAGCGGCATCATGGTTTGATTGTCCGCCAGTCCCCGCTGCTCTTTCAGTCTTTGTTGATCCAGGCTAACGGCTTTTTCCAGATGCAATCGCGCCTGGCTATATTCGCGCTGGCCCATTTTGATAATACCGAATTCGGCTTGGGCAGGCATGTAGTTGGGGTCCACTGTCAGCGCCTCATTATAGGCACGATAAGCTATATCATCCCGACCTCTGAGGGTATGAATATGGGCTATTTTGTAAAAAGTTTCGGCATTGACGGGATTGAAATCCAAGGCTTGAATATACAGATACAGCGCCTTGTCCAAACGCCCTGCCTGCTCTTCCTTGACCGCCAGCTCCAATGCCTGCTGCTCACTTGGGGGGCGGGTTTGCGACTGTCCGACCAAGAGTGACTGGCCATCAAACAGATCTTGCCGCTGAGGTAACTGAGCCTTGTCCCCGGGCTCGGGCTTACTCGCACAACCCGAAAACACCAGGACACAGCTGAGGATAAGCACTCCCTTCAGCTTAATCTTAAATTTGCGTGAGGAAAGTTTCGGCCCACATCCCATAGTGTTCGCTCCATGCCATTGACGCAGTATACAAGTACCCCAGGATTAAAATGCCTGTCCCCACACCTTCATCACCTTGAGCACCGCAGGTCCAACCGCCACGATGAAAAATGAAGGCCAGATACAGAACATCATGGGAAAGATCATTTTGACCGCCAGTTTGGCTGCCTTTTCTTCGGCTTCCTGCAGTCGCTTATTACGGTACTCATCGGAAAATACCCGCAGCGTTTCCGCAATGCCGGTCCCCAATCTGATGCTCTGGGAAATGGCCGAGTTCAAGCCTTTAATGTCTTCAAGCCCGGTGCGATCGGTAAATTCCTGCAGCGCCACCTTGATGGTCAAACCGGCCCGGACCTTGGAACACACCAACTCCAATTCGCCGGCCAGGCTGGGATGACTGAATTCAAGTTCCGTCGCTACCCGTCGCAATGCCGCGAGCAGCCCCAGCCCCGCCTCGCAGCAAACCACCAGCAAATCCAGGGCGTCGGGGAAACCGACCCTCAATGCCCGCATCCGCCGCTTGGCCAAAGTTTCCAACACCAGAGAAGGCGCCAGATAAGCCACACCAACAATCAGACACACCACATAAAAAGCCACTACGCCCGAAAGCTCCGGAAACAACTTTAAAGTGATAATAGACACAGCCGCACTGAGCAACAGCAATAGCAGGCGGATAGCATTGAATACCGCCAAAGCGCTCTCGGAATGCAAACCGGCATGGATTAACAGGCGTCTGGTTTCATTATTGCTGACGTTGAGAAAAGGCCTGCTGCCCAGCTTGCTGATCCCATGCTCCAGTGTGCCGGTCACTTCCTGAGAGTCCTTGATATCCAGGGAGGTGTCTTGGGATAAGCCCTGCATTCTTTTTCGGACAGGAGAATAAATACCGGTAATTAATAAGGAGATGGACATTGCCAAGGTCACCCCGGCAATGGCGGCGAG
The DNA here is from genome assembly GCF_017354985.1 of Shewanella cyperi. Lineage (NCBI taxonomy): Bacteria > Pseudomonadati > Pseudomonadota > Gammaproteobacteria > Alteromonadales > Shewanellaceae > Shewanella > Shewanella cyperi. Next base: position 3,580,404 of record NZ_CP071501.1, read on the forward strand.
CCCGTAAATAGCCCATTCCACATACAGGGGATTGTCGAATATCGCACTGAATAAACCTTTTAAGTAGTCCATATCACATGTCTATCCGAATGAGTTTCCCAATCCACAGGCCACCAATTGTCATACCTATGGCCCCCCATATCAGCAGCTTCCTGCCATCCTCGGTACCGGTCAACTCGGCAACATATCCGGGTGTCTGCAGATAGATGACCGCAAAAAGCACAAAGGGCAACAAAATCAATATCCATGCCGATAAGCGGCCTTCCGCAGACAAGGTCCTGACCCTGCGCCTGAAGGTAAATCTCTGCCGTATTACCCGGGACAAGTTATCAATATTTTCTGCCAGGTTGCCGCCGGTGACTTTTTGCACCTTCACTGCGCTGACAAAGGCCATGGCAGAGACGCTCGGCACCCGTTCGATAAAGTTCAGCAAGGCACGGTTGGTATCCTTGCTGTAGTTGATATTGGCAAACATCAAGCTGAATTCTTTTGCCAAGGGTCCTTCCATCTCCTCGGTGACCAATTTCACGGCATCCGAGAATGAATAGCCTGCTTGCAGGGCTCGGCGCAGCACATCGAGCGCATCGGGAAAACTCGCCTCTATGGCATCCATGCGCTTGGTGGTGTCCCGGTTGAGCTTGAAGCGAAATAACAGCAAGGTCATCAGCAAAATAAACACGCCCAGCAAGGGTTCGCGGGACCAGAGCCAACTGCCAACGCCGAGCACAAGCGCGGTACTGACGGATAAAAGCAGGTACTGATGTCCCAGCATCCGGTAGTCGGCCAACTCAAGCCGGTCGCTGAGGCTTTCGATATAACCGATGTTTTCTAAGGCCCGCCCCAAGGCACCGATTTTACTGAGGCGATTTTTGCGTAACAGTGATGTTTCAAAGGTGCTTTCGCCGGACTCCTGTGACAGTTTTTTTAACCGCTTTCGCACCAGTGCCGTATTCGCCCGCTGTGGACTGTAAACAGGCAAAAACAGCGCTTGAGACAGGAAAATTACCGCGACAAATATCAATCCCAGAAAAATCACCTCGTTGGAAAACATAGGGAATACTCCTAGAAATTCGCAAACTGGTCATCACAGTTAAACAGGTGATAAGGCAAGTCTATGCCGTATTGCTTGAGTCTCCGATGGAAACCGGGAATAACCCCAGTGGCCTCAAATGAACCCTTAATCATGCCATCTGCATCGACGCCATTGCGAACAAAGTGAAACAGCTCCGACATGGTAATGACATCACCTTCCATGCCGTTGATCTCCTGAATACTGGTCACCCTGCGGCGACCATCTTCCTGGCGTTCCAACTGCACGACCAAGTCAATTGCCGAAGCAATTTGAGTGCGTATATTGCTGACCGGCATTTCAAATCCTGCCATGCACACCATGTACTCCAGTCTTCCGAGCGCGTCTCTGGGACTGTTGGCGTGTAGTGTGGTCAATGACCCCTCGTGGCCCGTGTTCATGGCGGTAAGCATGTCCAGCGCCTCACCGCCGCGGACCTCACCTATGACAATGCGGTCAGGCCGCATACGCAGGCAGTTTTTAACCAGATCTCTTTGGGTAACCTCACCACGTCCCTCAATGTTCTGCGGCCGGGTCTCCAGGCGCACTGTATGGGGTTGCTGCAATTGCAACTCGGCGGAGTCTTCTATGGTGACAATACGTTCATCGGCCGGAATATAGCCGGATAGCATGTTCAGCAGGGTCGTTTTTCCGCTGCCGGTCCCGCCCGACACCAGGACATTGAGCTTTCCTTTCACCGCGCCCCGCAGTAATTCGACCATGGGCTCGGTAATTGAGCCGTAATCTATCAACTCCTTGGCGGTCAGCTTACTGACTGCAAACCGCCGGATTGACAGTGCCGGGCCATCCAGGGCCAACGGCGGGATGATGGCATTGACCCTGGAACCATCGGCCAATCTGGCATCAACCATAGGTGAGGATTCATCGATGCGGCGACCGACACTGGAAACAATGCGATCAATAATATTGAGCAGGTGAGCATTGCTGTGAAACTTGATATTCACCTCTTCGAGCTTACCGCGGCGCTCAACGTAAACCCGGTCGAAGGAGTTAACCAGAATGTCTGAAATGGTGGGATCCGCCAGCAAGGTTTCCAAGGGCCCCAGCCCCAATACCTCATCGATAATCAGCTTTATTAACCGCTGTCTCGACACCATGTTGATGGGCAGGTGCATGTCATTGATAAGACGTTCGCATATATCGCTGATTTGCTGTCTTGCCTGGGTTTTGGAAATGGTTTCAATCAAAGACAGGTCCATGACATTGAGCAGTCTGTCGTAAAGCTGAACCTTAATTTCCTGCTCCTCATCACTGAGGGGTTGATATGGCGCAGTTGTAGTTGTTTCCATCGTTGGCGTCCCTGTGGCTTAATTCCATAAACGGGCCCAGAAGCTCACCTTGTGATCTTGCTGTGCATCTTTTGTCGGGATCAGCTTATTGGTCAAAGCCTGCAAATCGCCGAGTATCCGTTGGCGACGGGCAACCTGGGTAATGGGTCTGCCGAGATCGACACACTCACTGGCAACCTTGAAGTCGTTCGCCACCACAGACATGGAGTCAATGCCCAAGGCATTCTTGATGTCCGCCAACTTAATGATGGTATTGGATTTGTCATAGCGATTAACCAACAGGTGGATCCTGTCTTTGCTGATCCCCATGTTATTGACCAGTTGCTGTATCAATGCCTTGGTTTCGCGGATAATCATCAGGTTCTGCTGAGTGACCACCAGCAATTCGGCGTTATGCAGCAAATCTCCGTTCCAACCTTCCAAGCCGCGGGAAAAATCTATGATGACCTGGGAATAGTGCTGCCGACATTTCCAGATCAGGTCGTGGATCTTGTTCAATTTGATCTCTTCATGGGTGTTCAGCAGGGTAAAGGGGGCGGCGGCCAGAAGATGTAAACGCTCTCTGCTGGTCATGGCGCTTTTCAAGGCAACCTCGTCCATTTCATCCAGTGCCTGCAGCGCATCGGAAAGAAAATAGCTGGGTTCAACCCCCAGTATGTGTGCCAGGGAGCCGTAATGCAGATCCGTGTCCAACAACGCCAGGTCACAGCGCTCCCTTTGGGCTGCAATCACCGCAAGACACGCTGCCACAAAACTGGCGCCAGAGCCTCCTTTGCCGTTGATAACCGCCAGCACAGGAGCTAACTCAGCGGCATCACTTAACTGCACCGATATCTTTTTCAGTGCCAGGTACAACTCGTCAGGACTGGCGTCGAGGGGAATGAAATCGCTGACACCATGTTGAAATGCCACCCTCAATACCGATTGAGGCGTATCCTGCCCAAGTATGATGATATCGGCGTTATAAGCGGCGGCACACTGGAGTGCCGATTTGGCTTGTTGAGTATCATCGGGCAATACTAAAAGGATGAGATTGAAGGCTTTTCCAGACTCGCCTTTGTTCTTGATATGGTTAAAATCAGAGGTCTTTTCCCAGGTGAGGTTGATACAGCGATCCAGATTCCGTTCCAATTGGAGTAAAAGCTTTTTTTGGCTATCCAACAACAGGGCATTAATAGGATAAGGCATGGTAAATGTAGCCCTGTCCATGGGAGACTTAGCCTCGTTGGCATCCGAAATCAGTAATTCCAACGGCTTATCCATTATGACCCTCTTCGCTTAGACACCCTATGTTTAATATAGTAGGAAATCCGCAGTTAATTGGTTTTTATTGGCAGTCGGTGATCCCTCCGGGATAGACCCCCAAACTCTCCCTTGGCAGGGTGGAGGAAAAGACGGGAGAGTTCAGCGTTCGATATAAGCCCGGTACTAAAAATTGATGCCGATAGTCGCGAATTTCTGCCTTCACCAAATCAATGTCTGATCCATCCGGTGCTGTGGCTGCAGTGCCATCTTTTTTCAGGTAAAGAAAATACAAATTGCTGGCACTGAGGTTGGGGATCAAATTGGCACCGTTGAAGAGCGCCAGTTGGTCAATATCCGTGGTGGGGTAACAAACCGTTGCCAATCTGGCGGCTCTTCGAGACGCTTCCTGCAACACACTGTAAGTGTAAAACAGGCGACCGATTTCCAGAGCGCTGAACAACAACACAAAAAACACGCCGCCCACAATGGCAAATTCCACCACATAGATCCCACGTTGCTTCTTCATAACGCCGTCACCGCGTAACTGGTATTAAGGTTGAAGCCGAGATCTATGCTGCCTCCCAAACCAAAGGTTGACAGACTGTCGCCGAACAAAGGTTGCCAACTATAACTGGCCGAGACCAGTAATCTGCGGGTCCCCGAAGGTGACACGGCTATGCTGACATTGCTGGTAGAAAGCCCATAAAGCAAAGGGGAACCGCTGCCGTTGACATTGCCATACACCAATAAATTCTTGGTCTCAGTAATACAGTTTCCACAGTTGGCATCGCTCAGCGGATCGGGAAGATTAGTGGTAACCCGGATATCTGCGGTGTTGGCAAGGTAACGGGCAGCATCCCTGACCAGTTTGGTCAGGGTGTTGTATTGATAAATCGCCCTTCCCAGCTCGGCCGTGGCAAAAATAGTCAATAACAAGAAAGGCAGCATGATGGTAAATTCAACCGCCGCAACCCCTTGCTGATTCGACTTGTGCATGTTGCCCCCTAGGAATCTGGACTGTCCGGATCCCGGTACAATACTATGGTGGAGACATTGCTGGTTGCATTGGGGTCCAGGGAGCTGTTACCGGCGCCGGCACACTCAGTAACAAACTCACCAATAACGTACGAATTAACCCCTTTCTGTACAACCTCCTGAATCAGGAAAAAACAGCCGGTCGTCAACACCTCAATCTCATTGCGGCCGTTAGCCAACCCGTCACAAAGTCCTATCACGATTGGTAAATTACGCCTGCCAGCAGACGCAGGGGACGTCTTATCAATGCAGCTGGCTATGTCATCTTCGGCCACGTATTGAGAGAAGGAATAAAAAGACTCACCAGGGGCCAAAGGGATAATATTACCTTCATCATCAATATCCACCCTGTCGCCTTGGCAGATATTGAAATCTCGCGGATGATCAGTCGGATTCAACCCGCCACCAGACCAATCACCAAAACGAGTGTTGAGTCCTTGGGCTACTGGCCCCACCTTGCCACCCGGCTCTGTGGGTACAATATCGCCGGGTCCAATACATGAATTGGGGGCATATTCACCAGCCAGGGCTTCACGAATAACGTCCCCCCCAGTTCCGTCCATTGCGAGTAGCTGAAAATTCCCGGGGCCAATGGGACTGTCCTGTTTTGAGCTGGTCTTCATGGCATACAATGCATTGACCTCTATGCCATAGGGGCCGGCTGGATCGTTGGGGTCATCGTTAACGGCACAAACCAGCATGGGCACGATGCGGTTATTGCAAATAATATTGGTACTGCGGCCGGCAACTGCTGAGGCCCTGACCCTTTTGTTGAAGTTAAATAACTGAGCCAGGTAATTCCCCAGCTGCACGTCCTCCACCCGTACCCGCACATACTCACTGCCTTCCACCAGAATTGGCGTAAAGGGATCCGGCAATACCGAAAACTCAATTGCCACATTGGCTGTCACTTGAGTGCTGTTGTAGTCCGGTGAGTCAAGAGAGATATTGGCTTCCAGGGCATGGTTTTCATCATAGCCAAGATTTTGGGCCAGAATTGTGATTGCTGCCTGGCGCGCCTCAGCCAGTGTCGAGCCATCCTGCAGTGATTTGGCGGCATGCAGAGCCGCCGAATCCACAGCATTTTGCAGCCGCCCCTTACTCAGCAGCATGTCGCTGCCATCCAAAGCCAAAGCCACCATCGCAATGATGGCAAACAGGCCTATGGTGAACATCACCAGAATCGTGCCCTGCTGCCGCGATTTCGGGGATGCAGACACATTCTTCATGTCAGCCTCCAACCCGCATGGGCTATTTCGAAATAATGGATGTACCCATAGTGACTGCCGAAGCAGGCGCCACACTGCTTTCCCGGTAAGTCACCATTACCTTGCGACCGTAATTACCTTCCAGACTGAGAATAAGCCCGTCATTTCGCTCCGCGGCCTCGGGGTCCAATATCTGCACCCGTTTAACCTGGTGATAACTGTCATTCATCGAAAAGTCATGCACATTGGCACATGCAGACAGCATCAGAACAGGCAGGACAATCAGGCTTCGATAACTTTGCAATAGCGTTTTGGATAAACACATGATGCCAATCTCCTTCTATAGGGCATGCCCATATTTTTGCTGGGTGCCGCTGTCTTCCAGCTTGATATCGGGTTGTGGCGGAATAAAAGCCGTACTCTGACTTTGCTCCTGTTGCTGAGACTGTGATTCTTTTCTGGACATTTGACCAAGCAAGTAAAACTGCACATCGGACGGTGCGACAAAGCCATCCGTAGGCAAACTCACATCCTTGCGATTAAAGGGCCTCACCAACCTTGGGGTCACCAATATCACCAGTTCACTTTGGCCACTGCGGAAACTCCTGCTGGAAAAGAGTTGCCCCAACACTGGGACATCACCCAGCCCGGGGATCTTGTCGGCATTCTCTCTCAAGGTGTCACTGATAAGACCGCTGATGGCGATAGTCTGTCCATCCGCCAGTTCGACCGTAGTGGAGGTATGCCGCTTCACCAGGGATGGCACCACTAATACCGCTGTGGTGGTGCTGGCCGACAGGGTAAGGGCATTGGAATTGCTGATTTCACTGACCACCACATTAAGATTCAAGTTGATTTGTCCTGAGTCCAACACAGTGGGCACAAACTTGACGCCCACACCAAAATCCCGGTATTGAATCGTGGTGTTGCCGTTATTGCCTGGCACCGGAATAGGGAATTCTCCCCCCGATAAAAACTCTGCGGCTTGACCGCTCATCGCAGTCACATTGGGTTCTGCCAATACCTTGGCCAAGCCATTTTGCTTCGCCACATCCAAAGCAAAATTAATCAGCAGTTCCTTGTTGATATACTGGGCAAAGAATCCCTTACTTGTTACACCACCGATGGTGTTCTCAAGGAATCCGCCCCCGCCGCCAACAACACCACCTGCAAGGCGTGACCCTTCGTTATAAATCAAAAATTTGGAATCAAACTGACGGGCAACCTCGCGTTGAACTTCGGCCACCACCACTTCCAGCATCACCTGGTGATCGCCTCCGACCGTCATCATGTTCAGCACCCGGCTCTCGGTTTTACCCACAGATGCGGCATCAACATAGGCCTGGGCCAGTTCAACTGCTGTGTTCATTTTTTGCAAATTGGACGCTTGGCCACTGAGCAACAACTGTCCCTGGGATGTTTGTACCCCCAGATTTTCACCGGGTAAAAATTGATGCAGTCTTTGCTTCAGGCCATTGAGATCATGGGTGACCTCAATATCCATTACGCTGATAAGAGCATCGTTTTCATTCCAAATCATCACGTTGGTACTACCCAGGCGGTTGCCCAATATATACAGTTCATTGTTGGGCAAGAGCTTGATATCGGCGATATCGGGGTTACCCACTGAAACCCTGTTGACCGCTTTGGGTAACTTCAGTGTCCGTGACTTGAATATGGGGATCAGCTTGATGTCACTGTTGGCCCCAACCGGACCGCCCGCTTGCACCGGCATCCCCAAAAACAGGGACGCAACAACCAACAAACTGCATCCCCTCCTGATCAGCGTATAAATTGAATGCGACATGGTGCACTCCCGTATAACTTATCGTTATTAAATTCCAACCCAACAATTCCTTGCGGCCTGCCGTCACGGCAGATTCGGTAAGGGTTAATTGTCCACCTTCACTTCCTGCTCTTTTGTGCCTTTCAATAAATAGACTTTTTCCCGTGACTTGGGCGCTGGGATATAAACCACCCGCTCAACAGGCTTGGATTCTGCCACCGTTTTTTCAACAACTTCTGGCTTCTTAATGTCGGCGATGTCTACCTGGGCCTCATCGTTGGGGTTTCTCAGGGCCAGTTGCAGCGAACCGCGCCCTTCGGCAATCATCAATATTTCTGCCTGCTCAAGGCTCAGCTCAAGGGTCACGGCACGCACCAACACGGGTTTGTTTTCATCGTTGGATGCGCGCTGATCAATGGCCAATATCTTCACATTGGACAGCACAACGTCAGTCCTAAAACCATCGCTCTTATACAGGTTGATCACATCGACACGGTTACCCGGCAACAAGAATCCTGCAACCCCAACCACGTCATTGACGCGTATGGTCACGGCACGCATTTGCGGTTGGATCAAACTCGCCAGGGTACTGCCTTCCCCTTTCTTGGTCAGGCGTTCGGTTCGCAACACCTCACCTTCATACAGCTTTTGATTCACCACCTTGCCTTCGGCATCCTCTATGGTTCTCACAGCACCATTGGGTATCACAGATTCAGGCACCGCAGCCAAGGCCAAATGTTTGCGTTCCAGAATGGTCCCCATGGGAACCTGTGCCGTCAGGGTCACCACGGTTTGGGTCTCTGCCGCAGCCACGGGCGTATTGGTGTTTAACCAAGACTTAGCCAGGTATACGGCCAAAACACCGAACACCAGTGACAGGACGATAAACAGCACATTTTTGTTGTTCATAATGAGCTCCCTTTGTCTAACCGCATGCGCATGGGCTGCACCGAATCAAACAAAATAAATTGACCAAGCCGAGTCAATGAGAGACTGGGTTACAACCGGTTCCAGTTTCATAAAATGCACTTGGTCAGAGATGATGCCCAGCAAGTCCCTTGGATAGCAGGGGATCAACGGCTTATTGCAACCTTGATGGTATTCACGCAACAAATATCTGAATACTTCCTCTGTACAGCTAAGCTTGAGTTCGTCACACACCCGAAACCAAATTTGTCGATAAAGATCTTCATCCAAAGCATCGAAATGAATTTTGTAGCCCAGACGCCTGAGAAAGGCTTCATCCACCAGTTCCCTGGGATCCAAGTTAGTAGAAAAAAGCAGAATCAGCTCAAAGGGGATCTCAAAATGTTCACCCGATTGCAGTCCCAAAAAATCACGCCGTTCTTCCATTGGAATAATCCAACGGTTGAACAACTGCTTGGTACTGATACGCTGGCGTCCAAGGTCATCGAGTAACAGAATGCCGTTATTGGCCTTCAACTGCAGCGGTGCCATGTAGGTTCGGCTGTGGTTATCAAAACGAACCTCCAGCATTTCTGCAGTCAACTCACCACCGGTTATCCGCAGCGGCCTGTGACATCGAATCCACCTGGGGTCGTGGCCCTGAGCCAAGTCGAGGGGATTGTGATTTACCGCCACTTCCACGCTGTGATGAAGCTCGGGGTCAAACACCTGAATAATTTCATTGCCTATGGCCAAGGCATAGGGAATGAGGACATCGTCCCCCAAGGCAAGATTCAGATGACGACAGAGGTAACTTTTCCCCGTTCCTGGTGGCCCATATATCAGTACCGGACGACAGGAATTCATGGCCGGACCAACTTTGTGCAAAAGGTCGCGGGGTAACACCAACCCCTTGAGTCCCTGTTGCAACATGTCCAGGGTAATAGGATTGGCGCGACTGGATTGCTTACGACAAATGGGAACATATTGAGCCAAGGGGATAGGTGCCAATCCCAAATAACCACTGCGGGCAAAAGCCTGTTTGGCATGGAGTTCACCGGCCAGGCTCAGCGCATAGCGCATCTGCCCATCAGCCGTGGTTTGGCGATTTTCTACCCAAGCCAGTTTCTTGGCCGTATCCAGCAGGTATTGCAAAATGCCACCTGTGATGGCCATCTTGTTAACCAGGACTTCCTTGGTTAATACTCCAGAAGTAAATATATGCTTTACAAGTAAATCCAATAGCAAGGCTTCGGAAAGTCCGGTTTCTGCTACCGTGGTAGGACGTTTGGCCAGTACATCTGTATTTAGCGTTGCCCCCTGAGCCTGAGCTGTAACCAGACTGTCAACGCCGACCCGCTCCTCCTGATTGGATTGCAACATATCAGACGCCTCCGCCAATCCATTGCTGAAGACCGGCCATCAGGTTGGCAACCTGGGGATCCAGTGCACAAGCCCATATCCACCCCAAAGCCAACGCCGGTGCATAGGGCACTTTTTGGCCGGCGGCCTCGCCCGGTTCCGGTCGAAAATAGGTCTGGCAATACAAGCAGTCCCAATAGCGTTTCAGGGTTTGCAGCAAACCTCGCCCCCCCACCTTGCAGTAGATAAGCAACAGGCTGGTGACCGCGCCGGCGACCACCCCATATACCAAGCTCCAAAGCAGCAATTGTGGGCCCATCAGTGCGCCAATACCCATCATGAGTTTTACGTCACCGGCCCCAAGAACCCGTAAAGCAAACACAGGAAACAACAAGGCAAATGCCAATGCAAACCCCAAGCTCGCCAACAACACGCCGTTAAGCTGAGCAAAGTAGCCATTAACGGCAAATCCACAGAAAATGGCGGCCAAACATAACAAGTTGGGGATACGTTGCCGATAGAGATCCAGGCCAATAGCCACGAGAAAGAAGCTGCCCGCCAACAGTACTTGCAGCAATAATTGGGTCTGAAGCAACTGATGAGTGTCATTCATGGCAGCTCTTCCTCTTACTGGCGTTCCTGTGCAGTCAAAGGTCTCGAGTGCCCCCTCAACTACTTGTCAAGGCCGGCACTCAAAGCTAGCGACATAAAAGACACTTATTGAGTGCAATCCTGGCTGTTGCCGTTTACGGCAGACGCCAGACAATCGATTTTAGCCGTTGCGTTTTCACCCAAAAGATTAAACGCAGCAATCATGCCTCCTACCACCAAGCCACCGGCAATGGCATATTCCACCGCGGTCAAACCGCTCTCATCTTCTATGAATTCAGTCATCAGGTTTGCAAGTTTCATTTCCACTTTCCTCCGAACACATATTAAACAGCGCGTATGAGGTACCCAGTAAGATCTGTGTGAAGAAGGCCTTGTCAGACAGAACATATCGACTGATATGTTGATGCTGCTGAGAAGACGCAGTGCTTCACCCGTCACTCCCCTCAATCAATGCCCTAAATACTTTTACCTCTTTACGCCATTCCTTTAGCGAGAAACTGAAAATGGTATTCCCAACTTCAGCTTTCACCCCAGCTTCGACGTTCAAAAAAGCACTTCTCAGCTGTAATTAAAGGTAGCAAAGGGGGGAGAGCGATTTTTAACTGAATAATTAATTGGTCCACCTGATTGCTTTTGGCATAGGATGGACAGGTCGGCAGGTTAAGACCACAAAAACACAAACTCATTAAAAACAAACAGTTAAAATGTAATTTATTTAATCTTTAAATCGATAAAACTTCAGATATTTAATATAAGATACTAATTTTAATGAAAATTGTTAATTAATCTGCTGAACTCACTCATTTGTTTAATTATGGTTAAATAGGACCAGTTAATTAATCATAGAAAAAAGAATGCAAGTGCGACTTTAGATTGGGATTTCATTACCCGGGATGCAGGTGCTCCCAATGCCATATGGGATGACAAACAACTGAAGCTTGAGGACAGTAATAATTCTGGATCTTCAGGATGGAAGTATTCTGTCTAAGATACGGTAAATATTAGATATTTCGTAGTCTACGCCAAATGTAGTGGCAATATAGGATTGAATTTCCAGACCGCTCATCTCAGTGCCGTCACCGTTGCGGCGCCTTTCTATATGCAACAACAGTTGCTGAAGCTGGGCTTGACTCAATGCCGATGGGCGCCCGGGACGTCTTTTTTCCATCAGCCCGGCTAAACCATGGGATAGATAATTACTGATCCAGGTATTGACGCTGGTTCGACTGACCTTTAAGTAAGCCGCTATCTGATAACGCGACTTACCTTCAAGAAAATGTTGCAGCGCCAGCAGCCGCAGACGCATTCTGGCATTTTTCTCCTGGTGAATCAGCTTCATTAAATCAATAGGCTGCCTCGTCATAAAGCACTTCCTTGGTTCAGTCCCAGTTCAGCCCATACCGAATGCTGCCGATCCAGACCATAAATATCTTCCCTGAATTGCAGTATCCCTTCTGAGTTCACCCAGGCTGTTTGGTAGCCGACTATCACAGCTATGGGGGTAGTCAGAACGAAATCCCTGGGCTCGGTGAGCTTCAGGGCCAGGGAGATAGCCTTTGGATCCAGATCTGGTGCTTTGGATTGCAGAAAAGCCAACAAGCCCTTCGGATCCTCCAGGCGAATACAGCCGTGGCTCAAGGCGCGCCCGGTTTGGGAGAACAGCGATTTGACGGGAGTGTCGTGCAAATAAATGGCTTCATCATTGCGGATGGAAAAGCGCAATTTCCCAAGGGCATTCGCCGGGCCGGGGGCTTGTACCAAGCTATATTGCCTTAACAGTGTGGACAATTGTTCCGGGGTTTCCCTCCCCAACGCCAACGACGGAACACCATCGGATGACAAACTGTGTAAAACAAACCCCTGACGCGCAAGCAGGCCGGGATCACGGACGTTATTCGGCAACAACTCCCGATAGATAATACTGGCAGGCGGCCTCCACTCCGGGTTCACAGTAAAGTGGGTCAAGCTGGTCTCTAATAAAGGCGTGGGTGTCGACGCTGAGCCAACTATAACCCTCATCTGCAGCACATTTTTCCCCTGCTCCAGCGCATATAACTGAAACTCGGGCAAGTTGATCCAGATATAGGCTTCGGGCAAAGCCACGGGTAAAGACAAGGCTCGCCACAGGTTAGTCTGTATCTGCAACAGTCTTTCCCCTGGTGACGTATTCAAAGCCGCCAAGGTGCGGGGATCGAGTTTGCCGCTTTGCTCCAGACCATGGCGGGCCTGGAAATGTTGTAACCCCAATTTCAGACCGGGATCATAAATCGCATCCCGATAGCTGTCGGTTTTCCTGGGTTTCAAGTCCCCCAGTTGCGTCAGCATCCAACGCAGTTTGGCTATCTCAGCCGTCCTGTGCCCCAACCTGAATTCAAAGGGTGTCAATGACGGCCACTCATAGCGGCTTAGTTCACGGTAATAACTCAGCATGGGTCTGAGATTTTGGAATTGTGGCCAGGGTGACGTCAGCTCGGCAACCATGGTGTCCAGGTCCCCATTGCCGGCCCGTTGCCGCAAGGATTCAATACTAGTGACCAGTGCTCTTGCACCGTTTTGGGAGAGTTTCCGGGCTAATTGCAGATACACAGCGCTATAGGCTTCGTCGACTGAGGTCAACTCGACGGCTGTTTGTGGCAAGGGTGGCAGCATTATGCCGAGATCGATGGCCAGCTTTCGCAACCTGAGTGCCGGGAACTTGGGACCCTGAGGGTTGAACCAAATCAGCCCGGGGAAAGAGGTACTGCCACCGTCTTCCACTTCAGTAGCCGTAGGCACGTTAACTTGCCCGGCCAACAAGGATGAGGACAACAAACAAGCGACACAGCACACCAGACCGGGACTTATCCTGCCCCCGCTTCTCCTCTGAAACGCCCTCTTCCAGCCAAGCGTCATCAACTCATCACTCCCACAAGGTTCCAGCCATTCACCTAAAGCTCTAGTATAGTTTCTGAGCAACAACAACCCGGAATATGACGCGCATCCCTGCCGGCCGCCAACGATTAACCAGTCCTTGACTGGCTCAAGCCCACGTCGTAAGCCTGGTTCCTGTCTATACTTTTTAGAGACCAGAGTCGGAGCGCTGATGCTCTTGAGCGATCTGGGAATAATGGGGAAGGCGGAGCGCGAATGGCCAAGAACAAAATACTGGCAGCAAAATTCAGTTTAAATCTCATTATCTTGCTGTTGCTGGTCACCATAGCGCTGCCCGCTTGGCAGGTGGTGCAGATAAGGTACGCGCTAGAGTCCGGCGAAGAATCCGGGGCAACATTGGCCGAACGCTATCTTCTGCTTGGCGATTGGCCATCGGGCCATGGCGAAAACCTGCTGGCACATGTTGAAGATTTCAAAGTTGAAAGCACGACTGCACAAAAAGGCGCGTTGACAGATAAAACACTTGGCGGCCCCCAAGCACAGCTTACAAAAAATGCGCCGCAGGAGTGACAACCGCGAGCCGGTTGCAAACCGGCATGCGTATCTGACCGAATCAAACCGGGAAGAATTTTAGGCATACGGGGAAGGCATGGGCCAAGGAACAGCAGCATTGCACTCTACTCACTCCGGGGCACAGGTCTCGTTGCTGCGCACCTTCTTCAGAACCCTGGCACTGATGATACTGCTGCTGATCATCTTGTTTAATTACAAACACCTGATCCAGTATTACTCAGCCCTTTCCATGGCCGATACCATGATGCAGCTGGATTCAAGCCAACTGCTGAGCCGGGGATTCATCCTAGATATTGGCTTATTTATCGCTGCGATACTGTTTCTGCATGGCCTCTGGGCTGCCGTAATCACCCTGTCGTGCCATCCTTGGTTCAACCGGATAGCTGACGATACCCTGCGCACCCAGATTTGGTTCATACTGCTCCTGCTGCATCTGATACTGGCACTGGCAGCCAATTCATTGCTGTACCCCACCTCCCTGCTGGGGATATTCCGCGGCAGTCCCATGGCAAGTGTGCCCTTTGTCGGCCTGTTGGGCCTGCTGTTGCTGGCCAATTTTCTCTATGGGGTGTTGACGCTGCTGCATATCCCTTTGTTAAAGGGAGTGACCATGGGCACAGTGCTGATCCTCTTGGGATTGGGAATAGCCTGGATAACGCCTGCCCCCGTCAGCCAAACCAAGGGCAACAAGGCCAACCCGAACGTGTTTATCATTGGCATTGACGCCTTGAGACCTGATCATCTGGCTTACCTCGGTGCAGATGCCAACCTGGCTCCCAAACTGAATGCCTTGCTGGCACAGGCCAATCTTTATGACCGAGCCTATACGCCATTGGGTCGAACCTATGTGGCCTGGATGAGCATATTGTCGGGCCTGTATCCCACCAATAATGGCGCCCGCTTTAATCTCGCTCCCCCCGAGCTGGTGCAAAAGCCCTTCCCCTTGGTGGACGCGCTGTCAAAGCGAGGCTACCAGACAACCTACGCCATGGATGAACGACGCTTTAATCAGATTGATGAAGAGTACGGATTCGATAGCGTGGTGGGCCCCAAGGTTGGTGCGGCCGACGCCATTATTGCCAATCTGGCGGACTTACCCCTGGTTAATCTGTTGATCAATACCTCGGTGGGCCAATATTTGTTTCCCTATCTCAATATCAATCGCGCCTACGGCAAAACCTACGACCCGCAATTATTCAACAAAAGAGTCGTGACCAGTCTGTCACCCACAGCGCCCAACTTTCTGGCCATTCATTTTTGCCAACTGCATTGGCCCTTCACCTCCAAGGACTTTGTTGAACTCGACAGCAACCAATGGCAAGGAAACTATAACCATTTCATGTACAAGGCCATGCTGAAGAAGGTCGATAGCCAATTGGATGACTTTATGACGCAGCTGGCACACAAAGGCATGCTCGACAATGCGCACGTATTTATCGTTTCTGATCACGGTGAAGGCTTCATGCTGCCGCAAGACAGGCTCACAACCCGAGATGGGGAGGACCGAGAACTCAATGTGTCGGCCTGGGGTCACGGCACCAATCTGCTGGCCCAGGAGCAAACCCATGTGCTGTTGGCACACCTGAAATATAGCCTTGGCAAGCCGGTCAACCCGGCACAGCGGATCGATGGACTGTTTTCATTGGTCGACATAGTCCCCACCCTGTATGCCGAACTGGGCCTCCCCCTGGACACAAAAGTGGATGGCCAGCCCCTGCCAAAACACACCCGGCCGGACCAGGACAACCGCATGGTATTTGTCGAATCCTCATTGCCCGTACGTTCGGTTAATGCCAGTTTCATTAATGAAAAGAAAGTGTTGTCCGAAACAGCATCCCAATACGAAGTCCGGAAAAATGGCCGGGCCGTCATGAAGCCTGAGGCCTACAACACGAACATCGCCCGCAAACAGCGGGCCGTGTATCACAGGCAATGGCAGTTGGTGCTGTTCCCCGATGATAAGGAGCCGGTTCTGGTCAATACCCAGACCAAAGACTGGCACTACCTGGGCAATTACCAGGGCGACGCCCCATGGCGGGAAATGCTCTCGGCCCTCTGTGGGCATTATCGAGATGATCCCGGGTTCAACAAGTTCAAGGGCTGCCAAATCCACGTGGCCACGGGAAGCGAAGCGGCCAATTCACCCAACGCTCAGGAGCATTGAGTCATGGACACCCTGGTTGAAAATACTCAAACCAAGGTATGGAACTCAGTTCTGACTCAAACACATTGGTTGACCGGCTTGCTTTGCCTCGCTTTGGCAGGGCGTCTGTACGTTGGCTGCCGCTACGAAATTAACTGGGATGAGTTCTATTATCTGTCACTGATCTACGATCATCTGCGAGGTGACCTAAGCTACGGACTACAAACCTTTCATGTGCACCTGTTCAGCTGGGTGACCTGGCTCCCGGAAAATGAAGCAGAGCAGATAATTGCGCTGCGACTGCTGATGTTATTGTTGCAGTTGCTCACCTGCCTGTTGATCTTCCGCATTTGCCGCCGCTTCAGCAGCCTTAACGGCGCACTGTTCAGCGTACTGGCGTATGCCGCCCTTTCCTACAATATGCGCATGGGCAACAGTTTCAGGGTCGACCCCTTACTGAGCTGCTGCCTGATGGCAACATTGGATGTAGTACTGCAAAAAAAGACAACCAAGGCCCTCTGGGCGTTGGCTGGATTGGCAATGGCACTGGCCATGATGCTCAGCATAAAGTCAGCCCTTTATCTGCCGACCATAGGGCTTATTCTCTTGATTACCCTGTTGAGACCCAAGCACGACAGGTTAGGCCAACACCATTGGCCGCCCCTCATTACGGCAGCAGTGATGGGTTTCGCCCTCATGTACCTTTACCACTACGCCAGTTTGGGAAGTATCACAGGACTCTCGGACGTATCCCTGCTGTCCCACAGTCTGGACAAAACACTTGAGCAGAATACGCTCTTCCCCAGAAAACGTTACCTCAGCTATAGCTTCATCGTGGACATGGGATTTTGGCTGACCCTGTTGTATGGCTTGAAGATTGCTTTGAACAAAGCGATAGACAAAAGCCAGAAGCAGGAAGCCTGGCTGCTGCTGGCATTGCTGCTGCCACTGACGTCCCTGTTGTTCTACCGCAATGCCTTTCCCTACTATTACGCCTTTATATTGGCCCCAGTCAGTCCTCTGTGTGGCATTGCCTGGGACGGCCTGGAGCAGCATTCCGGCAAAGCAGAAACCAACGCCATCAAGGGCCTGGTATTGCTGAGTTTTAGCGGCAGCATACTGTTCAATGGATTTTGGATGCCATATGCACGCAACCTGGACAACCAACAGCAATTGCTGGCCCTGGTGCACAGGCTCTTCCCCGAGCCTTCCACCTACATTGACCGCTGTGGCATGGTGTCTTCCTTCCAACAGGTCGGTTTTTTCATGAGCACCTGGGGAATGGAGAACTATCACCTCAGACAAAGCCCGCTGCTTACCAAGGCCATATCGTCATACAAACCAGCGTTTTTTATCGCCAATCTCGACTCGCTTGATATCTCCCGGGCACGCTCGGCGGGGCCGGCGGCTTACCAGCTACTGGCGGAAGACAAGCAAAGCCTGAGCGACAACTATATTCACCATTGGGGTGAACTCTACGTGGCAGGCAAGGAGTTTGTACTCACTCCCCCCGCGGGGGAGCAAAACTTCACTATCATAATTAATGGAGGCTATACCCTGGAGGGGCATGGCAAGGTCTTGATTGATGGAGAGGAATTCATGCCCGGAGACCTTGTACAGCTGAATGCCGGTCAGCACAGCATCAGCGCAATGACGATCGCAGGAAAATTCAGCCTGCGCTGGGGAGAGCAGCTGTATCGCCCGGAAAAGGACCCGGAGGAGCGCTCCATTTTCAACGGCTTCTGAATTTGAACACTGGGCAGCAACCAACATTCACAGAGATGGCATAAGGTATTGAGATGAAGCTGATTGTGCAAATTCCTTGCTACAACGAAGCCGCCAGCATTGGGGCTGTCATCGCTGCCGTGCCAAAGCACATCCCTGGGGTAGAGAGCATAGAGATACTGGTGATCGATGATGGTTCCACCGACGCCACGGTCGACATGGCCCGCGCAGCCGGAGCCAATCACATTATATCCAACACGGGCAATATGGGGCTGGCCCGCAGTTTTCACACCGGAATAGAAACCTGCCTGCAACTGGGCGCAGACATCATAGTCAACACCGATGGTGACAACCAATATTGCGGAGCCGACATCAGCCGTCTGGTGCAGCCCATACTGGCTGCCAAGGCCGACATAGTCATAGGCGACAGGGGCGGCTTCAGCAATCCCCATTTCTCTTGTTTTAAAAAGACCTTGCAGGTATTGGGCAGTTTCATCATCAAAAAGATGACCAAGTTGAACATAACGGATGCCGTCAGTGGCTTCAGGGCCCTGTCACGCCACGCCGCCCAACAGATCAATATAGTCTCCGAATTCAGCTACACCATAGAAATGCTGGTGCAGGCCAGCGCCAAACGTTTGAGCGTGGTCTCTGTGCCGGTGGCCACCAATGAGAAACAGCGCGACTCGCGGCTTTTTCGCAGCATTCCCCAATTCCTGTATTTCTCGATCACCACCTTGCTGCGGATGTACACCATGTACCGGCCGCTGCGGGTGTTCTTTACCCTGGGTCTGCTGGCCCTGATTGCGGGAAGCATCCCCATAGTGCGCTTCATCTATTTTTATTGGCTGGGACAGGGCGATGGGCATGTGCAATCACTGGTACTCGGCGGCACATTAGTCATTCTCGGGGTATTCACCCTACTGGCCGGTTTGATTGCCGATTTAATTAATTTCAATCGCAGATTGATTGAAAAAATGTTGCTCCGCATCGATCAACTTGAGCAGCAATTGGCATCCAGCCAGGGTGAGTCCAAACAAGGGATTGTGACCGAACAGACAGACACCACAGATAAGCCACAGCCAAAGATTGGCAGAATTAAATAACCCAAAGCCGCGTGTGATTTATAGGATAAATAATGTAGATGCAGCCACAGGATGACATTCGTGCTCAACACATAAAACGAATTCTGCTCGTGAGTTCCAATTATCCCAGGTGGCAAGGAGACAGCACCACACCATTTATACATCACCTTGCCCGGGATTTAATTGCTCTCGGTTGGGAAGTCGACGTGTTGGCACCACACGCTCCCCAAGCGGCTATGGCCGAGCAACTGGACGGAGTGACGGTCAAACGTTTCAGATATTTGTGGCCTGAACGCTGGGAAAGTGTTTGCTATCAGGGTGGTGCCTTGATGAATTTGCAACGCAACAAGTTGAACTACCTTAAGCTACCGGCATTGGTATTGTTTGAATGGCTGGCCATTATCAAGTGTTTAATGCGGGGCAATTACGATCTGCTGCATTCCCACTGGATCCTGCCCCAAGGTTTTACCGGGGTATTGGCGGCCAAATTATTTCGCGTCCCCCATGTCATCACAGTTCATGGCAGTGATGCTTTTGCCCTGAAAGGCCGAATAATGGAAATATTCAAAGCCTTTACACTGAATAATGCTGACCTTGTTACGGTAAACAGCCATGCAACCAGAAGGCAAGTGCAAACCATTTCACGCGCTTTGCCTGAGCCACAATTGATTCCAATGGGAATCAGCATCAGCAGTATTGATCCTCAAGTCCAGGCTGAGCTGCGCAATCGCTACCGAATAGCCGAAGGACCCTTGCTGATTTTTGTGGGGCGCCTGGTAAAGCAGAAAGGCGCCGAGGATATGTTGCGGGCATTGGCCGCGCTCAAGTACAAAGGCATCAATGCCAGCCTGATGGTGGTGGGCGATGGACCTGAGTATGACGCTTTGAGGCTGCTGGCAACCACACTGGCAGTTGCTGAAAGAACACACTTTACCGGTTGGATAGCACCAAACTCAGTTGCCAACTACATGGCCGCAGCGGACATATTTGTCGGCCCATCGAGACAGACCGCCGATGGAGCCACCGAAGCTCAGGGGCTGACATTTATCGAAGCCATGCACGCGGGAACTCCTGTCATTGCCACAGCGGTAGGCGGGATTACGGACCTGGTTCAGCACGAAGTGACCGGGCTACTCGTGCCTGAAGCGTCGCCGGACGACATAGTCAGCAGTATAGAGAGAATAATGGCGGACAAGACTTTGGCAGAAAACATGGTCAAGCAAGCAAAAGAACTCAGCCAACACTATACCCGCTCCCACACAGCTGCTGAGTTTGCAAAGCAGTTTGATGCGTTAATCCAGGACGGTTATACCAACAAGGCTCATCACAACCTGTAACAGAGAGCAAGTCGAGGACAGGGACATGGAACAATTGAGTGAGAGGCAAAGAAAAGCACTGCACGGCGCAGACTATGTCGCCCGCTTCAGTCGGCAGTCACCGGCCAGACTGAGCCGTTTGCTGGATCAGATCCACATTCCCTCCGGCGCCAGGGTGGTCGATTTCGGCTGCGGTGATGGGGCCATTATCGGCTCCATCAAGGACAGGATCGGCGCCTATACCGGAGTGGATTTCTCCGCTGAATTTATTGCCGCCGCCAACCACAGAAAACGCGAGCTGAATGCCTCCCGGTTGAAGTTTGAGTGCGCTGCCATCACGGATTTCAGTCAAAACCATGCACAGGACTTTGATATCGGCCTGTGTCTGGATTTGAGTGAGCACGTCTATGACGATGAATGGCAAGCCATAGTCAATGCCATGTTTCATTGCTTGCGGCCGGGGGGCAACTTCTATCAGCACACGCCCAATGCAGATTTCATTTTGGAAATCATGAAACAACACAATGTCCTGCTGCGGCAGTTTCCCGAGCACATAGCGGTGCGAAATGCCGCAGAAAACCTCGGCTTTCTGCGCCGGGCGGGTTTCAGCAACATCAGGGTTCATTTCATTCCCCACTATAACGTGGCGCGCCTGCTGCACCCGCTTTCCGCCCTGCCAAAGGTCGGCAAATACTTTCAGGCCCGCCTGTTACTCAGTGCGCAAAAACCCATGGTCTGACCCCTGATGCAGACCGCCCACAGACAACGCCTCTATTCCTGGCTTGGCCTGGCGCTGATGTTGACCGCCAGCGCTTTTTTCGTGCGCTATGCCATCAACAACTGGGCCGCATTACCCCTCGGCCTGTGGCATGCGGCACTCCTGCCGGCCTTGCTTGGGGCCACGGGCGGTTATCTGCTGACCTTTGTTGTAACGGGTTTTGCCTGGCAACGGCTGCTGAAAGGCTTTGGGGAATCTGCCACCCTGGCCCAGGCGGTGGTCATTGGCCTGCTGTCGCAATTTGCCAAATACCTGCCGGGGAATGTGGGACAGCATGTGGGCCGGGCTGTGCTGGCGCACCGGGCCGGTTGGCGCAAGGCCGCCATAGGGCTCAGCATGGTGCTGGAATTGCTGCTGGTTTTACTGGCCGCCATGTTGAGCATACTTATGGCCATAGTGGCGAACAGCAGCTTTGCCCCCAACAGCTCCCTGTTGGCTCAAATCCTGGGGATCACTGCTCTGGTTTGCCTGCCGCTGCTGGTCTTGCTGCGGTATGTTGATCCTCTGCTGCGCAAGCTGGCTTCCTTGATGCCGGCCATAGGCCCCATCAGCCTCAAACGCCCGCCATTGCCACAGTTGCTGTGGTGTCTGCTGCTTTACACGGGAAACTTTCTGCTTTTGGGGGCCATACTCTGGCTGCTTGCCATGCAACTCGGCAGTGGCGCTGCGGCAAATTTCTGGTTGCTGACCGGCAGTTTTGCCCTGGCATGGGTGGCGGGCTTTGTCACCCCGGGGGCACCGGCCGGCCTCGGCATACGGGAAACCATAATGGTGACCTTGCTTGAGCCGGCCTACGGCCCGGGAGCCGCCCTGTCACTGGCGCTATTGCTGCGGCTCATCACCAGTCTGGGCGACGCCCTGGCCTTCCTGGCCGGGCTCTGGCTCAACCGTCGGCAGAGATCCAGAACGCCCGCTTGAGTTAAGCCAAGCCTGGGATCAGCGCCTGAAGCGGCTCACCAGTTCATGCAGGTCATTGGCGGCCCGTTCCAACTGCTGGATTTGACTGGAGGCCAATTCCGACTGTTCCAGACTGTCGAGGGCCTTGGCCGAGATATTGACCACCTGCTCGTTAATCTCCTCCGACACGCTCTGCTGCTGATCGATCACATTGGCCATCTGCTCAGACATGGCGGCGATGCGGTTTACTGCCTCGGCAATGCCCTGCAGCATCTGCTCGTTGCGAAACACCTGCGACAGACCGGCCTCGGCTTCGGCCTTACCCACCTTGGCCACCTCTTCGGCGGACTTGGCGCTGTGGATCAGATGATTGACCACAGCATAGATATCACGGGTCGATTGCTGGGTGCGTTGGGCCAGGTGGCGCACCTCGTCGGCCACCACGGCAAAGCCGCGTCCCTGCTCACCGGCCCTGGCCGCTTCGATGGCGGCATTGAGCGCCAGCAGGTTGGTCTGCTCGGCAATCTGTTCGATCATCTCGGCCGCCGCCGCTATCTGATTGGTTTGCTGGGCCAATTCGGTTACAGATTGGCTGATCTGCGACACTGTATTGTTCAGCTGCTCGATGGAGCCCCGGGTAGTCACGGCCACTTCCATGCTTTGACCGGCCAGGGTTGCCGCCTGCTCCGCCTCCTGAGCGCTGTCCTTGACGTGGTTGGAGACATTGGCAATGGAGGCGGTCATTTCCGTCATGGCGGTGGCCACCAGATCCGTTTCCACCTGTTGCTGACGAATATTGGCCGTGGCCTGCTGGCTCAAAGTCAAGCCCCGGTTGGACGCCTGACTAACCCCGGCCGCCACGCTCTCGATGCGGGTCAGCACAGTGCCCAGGTGGGCCTTGCCGCTGAGCACAGCCACCTTGAGCATACCCAGGGGCCCCTTTTCCTCGGTATAGGAGGCGGCCGCCAGTGGATGGGAAAAGGACTCGGAGGTCAGGGCGTTGAGCTCCTTAAACACCCGCTGACTGCGGGTCGCCGCCAGGGCCTGTACCAGCAACGGCCAGGCACCGAGCCATGCCAGGGCCACCACTGGCCAGCCGGCAAACCAGAAACCTATGCCCGCCAGCACGGCTGCTGAGGGCAACAGGCCTCCAACCAGGCTGCCCCATGCAGGCCCCGCCTTGGCACGGCCCTCGTTGATGCGGCGATACAGGGCCTCGGCACGCCTGACGTCGGCGGGTTTGGGGCTGGAGCGCACCGACTCATAGCCTATAACCTTACCCTTGTCGGTCACCGGGGTCACATAGGCGTCCACCCAATAGAAATCACCGTTTTTACAGCGATTTTTAACCAATCCCATCCAGGCCTTGCCCTCGCGCAGATGCTGCCACATGACCTTGAAGGCTTCCGGCGGCATGTCAGGATGCCGCACCAGATTATGGGGCTGGCCCAGCAATTCTTCCTTGG
Organism: Shewanella cyperi; assembly: GCF_017354985.1. Taxonomy (NCBI): domain Bacteria; kingdom Pseudomonadati; phylum Pseudomonadota; class Gammaproteobacteria; order Alteromonadales; family Shewanellaceae; genus Shewanella; species Shewanella cyperi. The sequence goes on from NZ_CP071501.1 coordinate 3,603,791, forward strand.
TGAAGCCACTGATATCGACAAAGGCCTGGTTACAGTCGGTGATATGGCTATTGAGATCCGTTACCGAGATGAGTTTTACGTCCTGGGGAAAGGTTCTCTCCCTGTTGGTCACGGGTTGGTTGATGCGCATATCGTTCCTCTGGTTGTAAAAAGCGGCTGGGTATAAGCCCATGCCCGGTTACGGCTTTAGGGCATTGAATGACCAAGCTAACATCGTGTAACCCATTGTATTGTACAAATTTGTACCAATACCGAACGCAATCCTGATACTTACTCCCCTGGATATAACCGGGTTGCCGATGGCTGCACTACTGCCGAGGAGCCCCTTGCAACACAACTATCAAACAAATACAATTCATATATGTTTTATATTTGATTTGTATTTTATGGGTATAGTCAAAATTTCCGATGAACTGCACGAAGAGCTGCGCAAGGCCAGTGGCGTGATGGCGCGTTCCATCAATGCCCAGGCCGAATTCTGGATAAAGATGGGCATGCTGGCGGAGCTGAATCCCGGTAAAACTTACGGCGAATTGATCCAGGATCTCTATCGACAGGAAGCCGTGACAGTGCCGGGGAGCCACAGCGTCGATGCCTAGAAATGCCAGGCAACAGGTGCCGTTGAAAACCCGCGAGGAAGCCGCAGCCATGCGCCACTCAGGCGCCCTGCTCGCCCGGGTATTCGCCATGTTGGACGACTTTGTGCGCCCCGGGGTGTCCACCATGGCCATCAACGACAGGGTCGAAGATTTCATCGTCAATGAATTACAGGCGCGCCCCGCCAGCAAGGGCCAGTATGGCTATGCCTATGTGCTGAACAGCTCGGTCAATGAGGTGGTCTGCCATGGTGTTCCCGACGCCCGTCAGGTGCTCGGCGCTTCCGACATAGTGAATCTGGACATTACCCTGGAAAAGAATGGCTTTATCAGCGACTCGAGTAAGATGTACCTGATGCCGGATGCAAACCCGGCGGCGAAAGCTCTGGTGCAGACCTGCTATCAGGCACTGTGGCGCGGCATAGACCAGGTGCGTCCCGGTGCCAGGCTCGGGGATATAGGCCACGCCATAGACAGCTTTGCCCGCGCCAAAGGCTATGCGGTAGTGGAAGACTATTGTGGTCACGGCATAGGCCGGGAAATGCACGAGGAGCCACAGGTGCTGCACTTTGGCCGTCCCGGAACAGGACTGCAGTTGCGCCCCGGTATGTGCTTTACCATAGAACCCATGCTGAATCAGGGCAGCGCCAGAACGAGGTTACTCAAGGATGGCTGGACAGTGGTTACCCGCGATAAAAAGCTGTCTGCCCAGTGGGAACACACGCTGTTGGTGACGGAGACAGGCTGCGAAGTCCTGACCCTTCGCGCGGAAGAAGATCCCCGCCTGCTGCTGGGATCGCAGGCAACACACAAGAGCTAGTCATCCTGGCCGCAATTGGGCAATGGAAACAAGACACGCCCCTCCATTTGGAGCGGCATGATTATCACTGACAGTGTCTCTGCCCGCAGGGCAAAGCTTATGGCATACTGCGGTCAACTTTCCCACCGGAGCCGCAGATGCAGTTCATCCCCTGTACCTTGGAACAACATGGTGAGGCCATTCTGGCCATCTTCAACGATGCCATAGCCCACTCCACCGCCCTTTATGAATACCAGCCAAGGGACATGGCGCGGATCCAAACCTGGTTCGAGGCCAAGCAGGCAGGCAGTTACCCCGTGATAGGCGCAGTAACGGCTGAGGGGGAGCTGATGGGCTTTGCCAGCTACGGTGCCTTCCGGGGCTTTCCGGCCAACAAGTATTCGGTGGAGCACTCTGTGTATATTCACCCGCAGCACAGGGGCAAGGGACTGGGGCTGGCACTGATGCGGGAACTGATTGCGGCCGCGCAGGCGCAGCAGCTGCACGTGTTGGTGGGCGCCATAGATGCGGGCAACCAGGCCAGCATTGCCCTGCATCAAAGGCTGGGGTTTGAGCATGCCGGCACTGTCAAACAGGTGGGGTTCAAGTTCGGTCGCTGGCTGGATCTGGCCCTGTATCAGCTGATCTTAACTACCCCGGAATATCCAAGCGACAATTGAGCCATTGGGGCGCCTCCCAAAGCGAAGGCGTCATTCAAACCCGCTGAGGTTATTGCTTCAGTCGATAACTGACCTCCACCCTGTCGCTCAAGGTGATGGCCGATGACTCGTAGCTTCGGTCCACGGCATCGGCTTCCATGGCGGCGGCCTTGTACAGCATGGGGCGTACCGGTACCTGCTCAAAATAGCGGATGCGCCAGACGCCATCGAGCTTTTCGCCAAAGCCCGTCGCCAATGATTTGGCCTTGGCCTGGGCATCGGCGATGGCCAGCTGCCGCACCTTGGCGCGATAGCCGCTGTCATCGCTGAGAGCGAAGCGGATCTGATTGACACTGTTGATACCCTCCCCCAGAGCCTGTTCGAGAATGGCGTTTAGCTTGTCCAGATCCCGCACCGCCACCGTCATTTGCCGGCTGGCACTGAAGCCCTTGATCTGCACCTCACGGCCCTTTTCATAGTCGTACTCGGGGTGAAGGGATAAATTGGCACTCTCTATGTCTTCCTTTTTTACCCCCAGCGCAGTAAGGCGGCTGATAAAGCCGGCCACCGCCTTGTCGGATGCCTTTTTTACATAGGCGCCGTCCGGCCCCTTGCTGACCACCTGTACCTCCAGCCAGGCCATGTCCGGCTGCACCTCCAACTCGGCAACGCCGACGGTTTCCAGCAGCGGCAGATTGTCCTCGGCCAAGGCCAGGGGCGTGATTAGGGCACTTCCCAGGATCAGGGCCAGGGGGGAAAGAAAAATGCTGTTGCTCATGGGCTTCTCCAAAAGTTTGTTACAAGCCAAGGGCTTGCTGATTTGCTGTTCTCACTGCCCCCTAGTAACGGCCATGGGCGGTAAAAGGGTTAAAATTTTTTGGCTCACTGTGGGTTTTAGCTTGATGGATAATTTTTAACCAGCAAGCCTGTACCTTTTTATTGGCTGAGGTATAATCGCGCGCACTTTTTTCGTCCCGCACACTGAATCCAATTCGGCAGCAGGGCGCGTTTGGACAGTCACTCGGAACCCAGATCTTGAATAAATCAGTTGAAACCTTTGATCCCAAGCAAACCACGACCCTGGACACCCCGGCCAAAACTCTGGCCCAGCAGGCGTCAACGACCGACGGCCAGACCGTTGGTAACCGCATTGGGTTTGTCAGCCTGGGCTGCCCGAAAAACCTGGTGGATTCCGAGCGGATCCTGACCCAGCTGCGTATCGACGGCTACGAAGTGACCAACAGCTATGACAATGCCGATCTGGTGATAGTCAACACCTGTGGCTTTATCGACGCTGCGGTGGAAGAGTCCCTGGACGCAGTGCGCGAGGCCCTGGAAGAAAACGGCAAGGTGATAGTCACCGGCTGTCTGGGTGCCAAGGAAAACCAGATCCGTGAGGTGCACCCTGACGTGCTGGAAATCACCGGCCCCCACAGCTACGAAGCCGTGCTGAAACACGTACACAAGTATGTGCCCAAGCCCGAGCACAATCCCTTTACCTCGCTGATCCCCCAGACCGGGGTCAAGCTGACGCCCAAGCACTATGCCTATCTGAAGATCTCCGAAGGCTGCGACAACCGCTGTACCTTCTGCATCATCCCGGCTCTGCGTGGCGATCTCGACAGTCGCGGCGCCGGCAGTGTACTCGACGAGGCCAAGCGCCTGGTGGAAAGCGGCGTGCAGGAAATCCTGGTGGTCAGCCAGGACACCTCGGCCTACGGCAAGGACAAGGGCGGCCGCACCGACTTCTGGAACGGCATGCCGGTGAAACAGGACATAGTCAGCCTGGCACGTCAGCTTGGCAAGATGGGCGCCTGGATCCGTCTGCACTATGTGTATCCTTACCCCTGGGTTGATGACCTGATCCCCCTGATGGCCGAAGGTTTGATCTTGCCTTACCTGGACATGCCGCTGCAACACGCCAGCCCGCGCGTGCTGAAGATGATGAAGCGCCCGGGCCGCGTCGACAAGCAGTTGGAAGCCATCAAGAAATGGCGTGAAATCTGTCCCGAGCTGGTGATCCGCTCTACCTTCATCGTTGGCTTCCCCGGTGAAACCGAAGAAGACTTTGAGCTGCTGCTGGACTTCCTGCGTGAAGCGCGTCTCGACCGCGTGGGCTGCTTCAAGTACTCGGAAGTGGAAGGCGCCGTGGCCAACACGCTCGCAGAGCTTATCAGCGAAGAAGTGAAGGAAGACAGGTACGAGCGCTTTATGGCGGTGCAGGCCGAGATCAGTGCCGAGCGTCTGGCACGCCTGGTGGGCCGTGAGCTGGATATATTGATCGACGATGTGGACGAGGAAGGCGCCATTGGCCGCTCCTACGCCGATGCCCCGGAGATCGATGGCATGGTGTTTATCAACGGCGAAACCGAACTTGAGCCGGGTATGCTGGTGCGTGCCGTGATCACCCATTCCGACGAGCACGACCTGTGGGCCGAGCTGGTACAGCTGCCGGAATAAGCCAATTCGGTTAGTGTAAAAAAGCGTGCCCCGGGCACGCTTTTTTATTGCCCCCATAAAAATCAAAAGGGGCAACGCCCTGTTGCCCCTTCATCTTCCGGCCCTTACGACTGTAGGACCCTTTGCCTTTTTTCGGTTTCTCCACCCTGGCGCTGAACAGCGTGCTGGTGACCAATGCCTTGAGGGCATTGTCCTTGATCTCACCCCGGCCTGTTTCATGGGCCAGGGGCTGGGTTTGTTTGCTCATAAGCACTCCTGATTAAAAGCTTCTGATTAAAAGCTGCTGATTCAAGGCCGGCCAAACTGCCGCCTCAGGGCGCTGCCGCCTCAGGGCGCTGCCGCCTCAGGGCGCAGCCTAAGGCATGGCGCTGAAAAAATCTACAGCTTAGGGACAGATTTTTCATTTGCCCCGGGCTGCATAGGGCTATATGTTTGAACAGTACCCGAGTAAGTCTCCACCATAACGACTAGAACAATGAAAAAAATCCACTTAATCGCCTGCCTGGGACTGGCAATGGCATCGCTGACGGCCCATGGCTGTGAGCTGGTGATGGGTTACCGCACCAGTGAGCGCATGCCCTATATCCATGAAGCCCCGGACAACAGCGGTCTCTATTTCGAACTGTATCAGCTGGCCGCCCAGCGGCTGGGCTGCCAACTGACCGTGGTCCGCGAACCCAAAAACCGCATAATGCATGGCCTGACCAAGGGCGACATCGACTTTTATCCCGGACTGGGCTTCAACGAGGAACGGCAGAAAATAGTCCACTTTATCGCCAATGGCTTGAAGGAGCGTTATGTGGGTATCGGCCGTGAAGATGCCCCGTCCATAACCCGGCTTGACGATCTGGTGCGTCACAACATGGTATTGCTGCGTTCCCTGGGAGGCTTTGATCTTGGCGGTCTGCCACCCAAGCTCAACATCCGCCAGCTGATGGACATGGACATCGCCAAGGCTCTGACGCTGTTGCAGGAGCGCAAAGGGGATTTTTTTGTCTATGACGAAGCCAACCTGAGGTATTTTCTGAAGCAGCATCCACAGCCCGGACTCAGGCTGCAGACCCAGTGTTGTGAGGCGCCCCACCCCATGTATCTGGGTTTCTCCCGCAAGAGTAAACATATTACCGAAGAGGCTAACCCTGACTTTGACCCGACCAAGCCGCTGGCACCAGAAAATGTGCCCATCCGCATTCAGGCAGACAGTTTAGCCGCCAGGTTCCAGACCCTGCTGCTGCAGATGGAACAGGAAGGCCTGATTGAGGCCTTGGGTTATCACTGGTTTGGCAGCTCACCTGAGACAGCGCCGCCAAAAGAAAGCCCCGCAAGCGGGGCCTCCTGAACCAATTCAACTGCCGCCGGCATTAATTGCCGGCGATCTTCATCTCACCCAGCAAGATACCACCGGTGCGAATGGACGAGCGCAGATCTCTATCGCAACTGACCGCCTGGATGTTGCGGTACATGTCCTTGAGGTTACCGGCTATGGTTATCTCCTCCACCGGGTAGAGGATCTCACCGTTTTCCACATAGAAACCGGCGGCGCCGCGGGAATAATCACCTGTGACGCTGTTGACGCCCTGCCCCATGACCTCGGTCACTATCAGACCCGTGCCCATCTGGCGCACCAGCTCATCAAAGTCCATGCCGCTGTCGGACAGGGTCCAGTTATAGATGCCACCGGCATGGCCCGTGTCGGTCAGCCCCAATTTGCGGGCAGAATAGGCGGTCAGCAGGTAGGTTTCCAACACCCCGGCCTGGATGATGTCGCGCTCGCGGGTCGCCACACCTTCGGCATCATAGGCGGCGCTGGCCAGTCCCGCTTGCAGGTGAGGTTGCTCCTTGATGCTGAACCACTCGGGAAAAATCCGGGTATGGATGGCATCCTGCAAAAAGCTCGATTTGCGGTACAGACTGGAGCCGCTGATGGCACCAATCAAATGGCCGATAAGACCGGTGGCCACTTCGGGGGCAAACAGCACCGGCAGCTTGCCCGTGGTAATCTTGCGGGCGCCGAGGCGACTGAGAGTCTTGGCAGCCGCCTTCTGGCCCACCAGTTCGGGGGCCCATAACTCACCGAAGCGCCGTGAAACACTGTAGTCATAATCCCGCTGCATGTCGCCGTTGTCTTCCTCGCCGATCAGCACACAGGACAGGCTGTACCTGGAGCTGCAATAGCCGTGCAGAAAACCGTGGCTGTTGCCATACACCTTGATGCCGGTGTGGGCGTTGGCGCTGGCGCCATCGGAATTTTTAATTCGCGGGTCGGCATCGAGGGCAGCAGTTTCGGCGCGCACAGCCAGCTCGGTCAGCTCCGCCGGGGTCAACTCCCAGGGATGAAACAGATCCAGTTCGGGAAACTCGGTGGCCATCAACGCCTTGTCGGCCAGGCCGTTACAGGGATCGGCCGAGGTATAACGGGCAATATCGTCGGCAGCCTTCACCGCCTGGCGAATGGCCTCGGGGCTGAGATCCGAGGTGGACGAGCTGCCCTTGCAGCCATCGCGGAACAGGGTGATCCCCAGGGCGCCGTCCTTATTGAACTCGACCGTTTCCACTTCCTTGAGGCGGGTGGAGACAGACAAGCCCTGCTGCTTGCTGATCGCCACCTCGGCAGCTCCCGTGCCGAGCTTGGCGGCGTAGTCCAGGGCCATGGCGACCGCGTCCTTGAGGTGATTCAATTCCAGTTCAATATTGTTGGCCGACACTGTCTTGCTCTTAAGTTGAATTCGCAGATGGCTTTAGCATAACAAAGGGCCGCTGGATTCACATCTGTTATTGGCCCGGGCACCTTGTTGACCGCATTCTTCGCAGGCGCTTTTGTCCGGGCAATGGTATTATTGGCGGATAGCTGAAACAGAGGTTTTTTCAAATGAATATCGTGGGTGATTCCGAGCACTTCAAGCAGCCCTATGATCGGGACGAGGAATACGTCAGCAAGTCCGAGCATAAGCGTGAATGCGATGCGGTACAGGAATTGGGCAAGCAACTGGTGGCCCTGAGCAAGAGCCAACTGGACAAGATGGAGCTGGATGAGTCCGTGCTCGATGCCGTGCTGGCGACCAAGAAAATCAAGGTCAACACCGAGGCCTATCGCCGCCAGCTGCAATTTGTCGGCAAAGTGATGCGCAACGTCGATGTGGAGCCCATCCAGACGGCACTGGATCGGGTGCTCAACAAGAACAATAACGAAGCTGCCAAGGCGCAGATTTTCGAGAAGCACCGCGAACGGCTGCTGACCCAGGGTGACAGTGAAATCCAGCAGCTGCTGGAGGATCATCCGCAGCTGGACCGGCAGAAGCTGCGCCAGTTGGTGCGTCAGGCCAACAAGGAACTGGCCAAGGGGCCGGACTCCAAGGCATCAAGGGAACTGTTCAAGTACCTCAGAGATGAAATCGGTGAATAAAAAAACAGGGCTCCCAAAGGAGCCCTGTTTTTTTCCAGCTATCGTAAGGAGTGATCGACTCAGGCGGTGCCGCCGACCGTGAGTCGGTCGAGACGCAAGGTCGGCTGACCGACACCCACGGGCACGCTCTGGCCATCCTTGCCGCAGACGCCGACGCCCTTATCCAGCTCCAAATCGTTACCCACCATGGAAATCTGGCTCATGGCCTCGGGGCCATTGCCTATCAGGGTCGCCCCCTTGATGGCCTTGGTGATTTCACCCTTTTCAATCAGGTAGGCCTCGGAGGCCGAGAACACGAACTTGCCCGAGGTGATGTCCACCTGGCCGCCGCCGAAGTTGGGGGCGTAGATGCCCTTCTCCACCGACTTGATAATATCCGCAGGGTTCGACTGGCCGGCGGTCATATAGGTGTTGGTCATCCGTGGCATGGGCAGGTGGGCATAGGACTCGCGGCGACCGTTGCCCGTGGGCGCAACTCCCATCAGGCGGGCGTTAAGCTTGTCCTGCATATAGCCCTTGAGCACGCCGTTCTCGATAAGCACTGTGCGGTGGCTGGGGGTTCCCTCATCATCTATGGTCAGGGAGCCGCGGCGGCCCGCCAGGGTGCCGTCATCCACCACGGTCACCAGGGGCGAGGCCACCAGCTTGCCGAGCTTGCCGCTGAAGGCACTGCTGCCCTTGCGGTTGAAATCTCCTTCCAGGCCATGGCCCACGGCCTCATGCAATAGCACCCCTGGCCAACCCGGCCCCAGGACCACGGGCATTTCCCCGGCCGGTGCGTCTATGGCGTTCAGGTTCACCTGGGCCTGGCGCACCGCCTCGCGGCAGAAAGCGAAGCACTCGGGCAGACCATTGGCATCGTCGGCAAACAGGGGGGCGAAATCATGGCGCCCACCGCCACCGGCGGCACCGCGCTCGCGCTTGCCATTTTCCTCCAGGATCACCGAGCTGTTGAAGCGCACCAAGGGGCGCACATCGGCGGCCAGGGTGCCATCGCTGGCGGCCACCAGGATTTCCTCGTGCACCGCCGACAGACTGACAACCACCTGGATGATGCGACTGTCGAGACTGCGGATATAGGCGTCGGCCTGCTTGAGCAGGGCAATCTTGCGGCTCTCCTCCATGGCGGCAATGGGATCCAGGCTGTCATACAGGGCCTTGGCTCCCTGACGTTTCCAGGCGCGTACCTTGAACTGGCTGCCACTCTCGGCTATGCCGCGGGCGGCCAGGGCAGAGGCTTCCAGCGCCGCGGGGCTGATTTCATCGGCATAGGCAAAGCCGGTCTTCTCGCCGCTGATGGCACGGACGCCAACGCCGCGCTCGATATGAAAGCTGCCATCCTTGATGATGCCGTCTTCCAGTACCCAGGTCTCATGCCGGCTGCCCTGGAAATAAAGGTCGGAAAAATCGACCTTGTGGGCGTGGATAAGCTTGAGGTAGTGGGCCAGATCATTAAGATCCAGGCCGCCCTGCAGCAGGCTGTGTTCGACTTGAGTTAAAAATGGCATTGACTCTCTCTCTGATCCCTCAGGATCCGTTGTAAATTCGATAACTTGGGGCAATAAGTGCCACCGGAATCAGTCACAGCTCAGGGCTTAAGCACCAAGATTAAGTACCTTGCTTAATCAACAAGCTTGAGCACAGGCGGCTCAAACCTATTATGGCCCATCACCGGCATGCGGCGACGAATATCGGCCTGGGCCTCCCTGTCGAGCCGCGCCTGCACCCAACCCGTGCCCTCCGGCAGCTGGACCAGAATCTGGCCCCAGGGGTCTACTATCATGCTCTGGCCCCAGGTTTCTCTGCTGCCCTCATTATGCTGGCCCCACTGGGCGGCTGCCAGCATAAAACATTGGGTTTCTATGGCCCTTGCCTGCAACAGCACCTGCCAATGTGCCTGCCCCGTGACCTTGGTGAAGGCAGAGGGTACCGCGATAAGTTCGGCGCCGGCCAGGCGCATGGCCCGGTACAGATCGGGAAAACGCAGATCGTAGCACACGGACAATCCCAGGCGACCGAAGGGCGTGTCTATCACGCTGATGTGATCGCCGGGGCAAAAGGTCTCACTTTCCCGGTAGTGACGGGTGCCGTCGCTGACGTCCACATCGAACAGATGCAACTTGTCGTACTGGCCCAGGGTGGCGCCCTGATTATCGAACAGGAAGCTGCGGCTGTAGACCCGGCCATCGGCACAGCGGGCGGGAATGGTACCGGCCACCATATACACATCAAATCGTTTTGCCAGTGCCGCCAAGGCCTGCTTCAGCTCGCTGTCCTCACCATCGCCGGCCCAGGCCAGCTGTTGGCTCTCGTGGCCACCGAACAGCAGGCTACATTCGGGCAGCACCACCAGCTGTAGCTCGCCTGCCTCCCTGGGCAGGATTTCAAGCTGCGATTCGATAAAGCCGAGATTGGCCGCCACATCGCGGCTGCTCCGGCATTGCAGCAAACTGACTTGCATCTGCAACTCCTGTAACGACTGGGGTTAACTGCCTTGGTGGCGCACTGGACAACTGGCCCTGTAGTGCTTTGGGCTCTTTTCCAACGGCAGGTACGGGTTCTACGGCTTTGGGTTCAGGCTGCTCGGGCTCTTTTTCAGGAACCGGCGTCACCGCCGGAGTGACCTCTGTCGGGGCGGTTTGTGCTGGCATATCGGGAGCATCTTCCATGCCTTCAATCGCCTGCCCCTCGACGGCCTGGGGTTCTTCCCTGCGTGGCAGCACGGACTCGGGGATCTCAATTTCCTTGCTCTTGCGCTCCACTTCTTCCAGCAGCGGCTCATCCATGGTGCCGGTCAAACGGAAGCGGATCTCGGAAATCACCTCAATCACAGGCTCCAGCACCTTGGTCAGGGCAAACGCCCCCAGGCCCATGGTCCAGGCACTGGTACTGAGCAGCACCACTGTTGGCACGCTGGAAGCCAGCTTGGGCGCAAAGCGGATATCGTAATTGAGGCTTTGACTGATGAGGTCGGTATAGCCCCGCACCTTCATTTCCCCGGCCACGGCATCCATCACTGTATCTGTGGTTTTCACCACGCCATTGTCCAGCAGCAGATTGCCGCCGAAGCTGTCGAAATACAGGCCCTGGCCAAATACATCGGAGAAATCCAGCGACAGCTTGCGCAGCAGGGAGTCGAGGCTGAACAGGGAGAAGATCCGGGCCCCCTTGTCGCTGAGCTGCGACATATGGCCCTTACCAAGCTTGAAGTTGACCTCACCGCTGAGACTGCCAAGCTCAAAACCGTAGGGAGCGCCCTGCCAGCCAAGTTTGGCGGTTAAATCCAGAGGCGC